>JADYXW010000015.1 GCA_020853975.1 Phycisphaerales bacterium | reverse complement strand
TTGTCGCGGACCATGCACTTGAGGTAATGCGCGAAGCGGCAGGTCGCGAAGAGGTACGGCAGTCGGGCGCCGAGGTTGGCGTTGGCCGTCGCGTCCGGGTCGTCGTACTCGGCGGGCTTGTGGAGGCTCTGCGCGCCCATGAACACCGCGTAGTCGGTGTTCTTGTAGTGCGACAGCGGCATGAGGCCGTTCTTGGCGAGCTCGGCCTCGCGTCGGTCCGTGATCGCGATCTCGGTCGGGCACTTCATGTCCACGCCGCCGTCGTCGGTCGGGAAGGTGTGGCAGGGCAGCCCGCCCACCATGCCGCCCGACTCGGTGCCGCGGATCCGCGCGCACCAGCCGTAGAGCTTGAACGAGCGCGTGATGTTCACGCCCATCGCGTACGCGGCGTTGCCCCACGTGTACTTGCCGCTGTCGGCCCCTGCGGTGTCTTCTTCGAACGCAAACTCCTCGACGGGGTTGGTCTTGGCGCCGTAGGGCATGCGGGCCAGGAAGCGGGGCATCGCCAGTCCGAGATAGCGGGCGTCGTCGCTCTCGCGGAGGCTCCGCCACGGGGCGTACTCGGCGGACTGGAAGATCTTCGTCAGGTCGCGCGGGTTGGACAGCTCGTTCCAGGTGTCCATGTTCATGAGGGTCGGGTTGCCGGCGGCGAGGAACGGCGCGTGGGCCGCCGAGGCGATCTGGGCCATGCCGCTGAGCATCTCGACGTCCGGCGGCGTGTGATCGAAGTAGTAGTCGCCGATGAGCGCGCCGAAGGGCACGCCGCCCGGCGAGCCGTACTCGGCCTCGTACACCTGCTTGAAGATCGGGCTCTGGTCCCACGCCGTGCCCTTGAATTTGCCGAGGGTCTTGGCCAGGTCCTTCTTGGAGATGTTCATCACGCGGATCTTGAGCGTCTCGTCGGTCTCGGTGTTGTTCACGAGGTAGTGCAGCCCGCGCCACGTGCCCTCCAGCTTCTGGAAGTCCGCGTGGTGCAGAATGGCGGTCACCTGGTCCGAGATCTTCCTGTCGATCGCGGCGATGATGGATTCGATCGACTTGACCGCGTCGTCCGACACCAGCTTTGTGCCTTCGAGGGCCTGCTGGGCCAGGGTCTTGACGGCGGACTCGATCGCCTCCTTGGCGTTCGAGGTTTTTGGCTTGAACTCCTTCTGCAGGAGGGATTCCAGCTCACTCCCGCCGAACTGGATGCCTTGAAGTCCTGATTGCGCTTGCGACATCGATGGTTCCTTCTTGGGCCTACGTGCGAGTTGCGGGGGTCCGGATCAGCCTTCCTGGGGCTTGGGGGCGGCGGCGAGACTCTTGAGCAGCTCGGGGTCCTGGAGCACCTTGCCCAGCAGGTCCTCGGCGCCGCTCTTGCCGTCCATGTACGTCAGGAGGTTCGCCAGCTGCGTGCGAGCCTCGAGAAGCTTCCGCAGGGGCTCGACCTTGCGGGCGACCGCGGCGGGGGAGAAGTCGTCCATGCTCTCGAACGTGACGTCCACGCTCAGGTTGCCCTCACCCGTGAGGGTGTTGGGCACCTGGAACGCCACGCGGGGCTTGCAACTCTTCAGGCGCTCGTCGAAGTTGTCGACGTCCACCTCGAGGAACTTCCGGTCCGCGACGCCGGGCAGCGCCTCCGCGGGCTTGCCCGAGAGGTCCGCCATCACGCCCATCACGAACGGGAGGTTGACCTTCTTCTGAGCGCCGTACAGCTCCAGGTCATACTCGATCTGGACACGGGGAGCGCGGTTACGCGCGATGAACTTTTGGCTGCTCGCCTTTGCCATGCTTCACTCCTTGTGGGACGCGTCGCCCGGACGACCCAGCCTGACGCCTACCCCATCGAGGCTCCAGAGTACCACAATTAGACAATCAACTCCATCCCATTCCCGCCGCTCACTCCACCGCCGGCGGATTCGAGATGTTCTTCAACATCGTGACCACATCCGGCGTCAGCGTCGCCGAGATTTCCTCGAAGCTCTTCCCCACCATCCTCTGTGCGCACCTGCAAATAAGCGGCACCGGGCTGCTCGGCTCACTCACTTCGTAATACCGGATCACCTTATCCAATACACCCAGCGCATCTCGCGAGGTCCGAACATTCCCCGAAATAGCCCCGCCTTCTTCGGCGCCGGCCTCGGCGCTCTCGCCGCCGCTGGCCGCAGATTCCTCCCCGACCTCATGGCCTAGCCGCCGTCGGATCTGGGTCATGGCGTCCTTGAGGATCGTCCGGAGGGGCTGGACGTCGGGGCCGACGCCGTGCCCGCACTTCTCGGTGAAGATGTTCGAGATCACGTCGAGGTGACCGTCCGCGTCCTCCGCGGCCTTGGCGAGCTCTTCCAGCCGCTCCTTGTCAGTCTCAGCAAAGGCGCCGTCGATGATGTCCAGCGTGGGACGGGGCTTGGCCTCCTGCCCCTCGGGCGTTGCGGGCGCTTCCAGCGTTCCCGCGGCGATGGCCAGATCCTTCAGCGAGAACATGCCGAGCTGGCGGGACTCGCAGATGGGTGCCTCGTACACCCGGTCGAGCAGCTTGGTCGTATCGCCGAATGTGAACAGGGGCGTGGCGATCGCGGCAAGCGAGTTCACGCGCTCTGTCGGGTCGTTGTTGTCCTCTGCGTCCAGGATCGGCCAGATGGTGTCCCAGTATTGTCCGAGCCAACCCCGGAGTACGGCGAGGCCATCGCGCAGGCCCGGGTAACCCTCCTGCCGGATCGCCGCGAGCATGATGAGGACGCCGAGCCTCAGGTGACGGCCCCGCCCAAGCAGCTCAACACCCTTGTCACGGACCTCGCGCCAGTCGGGCTCCTCGCCGGCCTGGAACTGTGTCTCTTCCTTGCCCTTGGCGATGGTCTCGAGCTCGAGAAAGCCGCGGTCCCAGCGCAGGTTTTCGCCGCAGGGGTTCTCCCCCTCAATCGCCTTCGTCAGGCTTTCGACGTTGATCACACCCACGGAGCACCGCCCATCTTCAACGCCCGGGCACCACGCCCTGGGGGAAAAGCGGGAGGACCGGGTATCCCCGGTCGTCCCGTGAGAATCAACGCATGGCGAGGGGCTCTGCCTCGATCTGCACCGCCTCGAGCATCTGCTCGTCGGTCATGGACTGGGGCTTGAGCTCGCCCAAGAGGCGATCGCGGGGGATGCGGGCCTCGGCGGGGGACAGACCCAGGGCCGAGATCTTCTCGAGCACGTCGCGGATGCCGTCGAAGATCCGTGCGGCCTCTCGCTCCGTGGGGCTGGCGCTCGCGCCGCGGGTGCTGAGCCACGCCGCGAAGCCCTTGCCGGAGGCCTGGTCGCCCGCCTCCTCGGCGTAGACGTTCCACGCGTCCTCAAGGAACGTGCGGACCGCGTCCTGGTTGGGCACCAGCTCCGTGGTGCCGTCGGGGTTGGTGGTCTCCTTGTAGAGCAGGCCGCGGTAGGCCGCGATGAGCGCCTGCACGGGCTCGGAGGCGAGTCGGTTGACCGTGACGCGGATGTCCTCGGGCTTGGGCGAGGGCTTTCCGGGGAGGTCGCGGTACAGAGCGCGGCCCACGAGGTACTCGACGAGCTCGGTGAACTCGAGGTCGCGGACCGAGATGCCCATCTCCTGCAGCGGCTCGCGCAACGCGGCGGAGATGGTGACCGGGGGTGCGTTCTCGCGGCTCTCGGTGTCGCGCGGGATGGCGCCCGCGATCGAGGTGGCCAGGTCGTCCACGGGTGGGCCCTTGGCGACGATGTCGAGGCCCAGCAGGCGCCCGCCGTTGCCCGTCCGCGGATCAACGAAGAACGCGGAGCTAAGAGGCCCATTGACGTCGGTGAACTGGAGGAAGTTGAAGCCGTTGAGGTTGATGGGACGGTTGCCCGAGTTGGTGGCGAACGTCGGCTCGCGGGCGTCGCCGAAGGCGATGAGCGTGGGCGAGATGAGCGTGCTGCTGAGATCGATGAAGGCGATCTCGCCGGCGGCGACGAAATCCACGCTGAGGTCCGTGACTGTTTGGTCGGTGGTCTGGAAGATGTTGTCGAAGACCGTGCCGCCCGGCCTCAGCTTGATGGCGATGGACGTTCCCCGGACGGTCATGTCGCCCAGGCTGGTGAGGTCGCTGAGGACGACCGCGCCGGATGTGAGGATGCTGAGGCGGCCCAGCGCCGTGAGCTTCTGCCCACGGCCCATGACGAAGCCGCCGGTGCCTGTGTTGATCGTGTAACTGTCCGTGGTCTGGAAGCTGCTGCCCGCGATCACGCCGTTCGCGTCGAAGCCGTCGCTCATCACCGCCGTTGCGGCCCGCTGCGGGGTCGCGCGATCGGCCCCGATGGTCAGCGAACGGAGACGCCGGCCCACGCCGATGTTACCGCCGAACTTGATCGGGATGGTGTCGGCGTCCGCGGCGAGCGTCGTGAGCAAGGTCAGGTCGGCGTCGTTGGCGGCGCCGGAGTCGGTCTCGATGGTGGAACGGAAGAAGAGAGCGCCGTCCCCACCATCGAGCACGGAGTTGCCTGTAAGCCGCAGCGGATCGGCGAAGGTCATACCGCCGGTGGTGGTGATGTTGGCACCCACCATCGTGATGCCCTCGGTGTTGGTGTTGAGGCTGAGCAGTGCGTTAACGGTGCCGACGGCGGAGCTGAAGGTGGTGACGCCGGTATCGCCCGAGACGGTGTTGGTGTTGACGGTCAGGGCCCGCGGCGTGGCGTCCGCGCTGTTGACGGTGCCGCCGAAGGTGATGTCGTTGCCGTCGAAGGTCATGTCGCTGCCGAGCACGACCGCCGCGTTGATGGTCTGGTCGCCGTTGGTCCGGACGAGGCGCTGCCCGCTGTCGGAAACATCGAACCGTGCGGAGGTCGCGGCGAGCGTGAGGGTGCTGAGGGCGTTGCTGGTGCCGACGCCGCTGGAGAAGAGAACCTCGCTCCCGCCGGCGGTGACGGTGAGGGCGCGGGCCGTGCCGTCGGAGTTGACCGTGCCGCCGAACTGGACCGCACCACTGTTCGCGACGATCTGCGTATCCGCGAGCAGCGTGAGGGCTCCGGAGATGGAGATGGGGCCGGTGTCGACAGCGGTGAGGTTGCCGTTGAGCGAGACCGTGGCGCCGGTGATGGACTGGAGCCCGCTGGTGCGGACGTTGCGGAGCGTGATCGCATCGCCCGTGGCCGAGAACGACGCCAGGCGTGCCTGGTTGGCGGCGTTGCCGGTGCCTACATCCGAGCCGAGGATCACATCGCCCGCGCCGGCGTTGAGCGTGAGTGCGAAGGGCGTGGTGATGGAGTTCACCTCGCCCGAGATGTTGATGTTTCCGCCGGCGGTGGTGATGGAGCTGTCCCCGCCCAAGGCGAGGGCACCGGTCATGACGATGTCCGCAGCGCCGGAGGACGCGAGGATGCCGTTGAGCGTGACCGACCCGCCGTAGTTCTGCGTGCCCGTGGTGGACACAGACCGGAGGCTGATGCTTGGGCTGGTGATGGCGAGGGTGGAGAGAACGGAGGTGGCCCCGACGTTACCCTCGAGCGCCACGCTGCTGCTGCCGTTGAGCGTGAGGTCGCGAGCGGTACCGTCGGAATCGATGGTGCCGGCGAACTCGATCTCCGGCGCGGTGAAGAGCAGATTGCCGGCGAGGATCGCGGCGTCCCCGATGGAGATGCTGCTCCCGGCGGAGACGTTGGCGCTGAAGGTGCTCGTCCCGCCCGCATCGGTCGCGAAGTCCGAAAGAACGGAGGTGTTCCCGAGCGCCTGGGTGAAGAAGGAGCCGCCCGAGGTGTTGACGACGAGGTCGCGGGCGCTGCCATCGGAGTCGACCGTGCCATTGAACCGGATGTCGCCCGAGTTGGTGCTTGTGAAGGTGGTGCCCGCGCCGAGGGTGATGTTCTCGCCCCAGGTCTGGCCATCGCGGGAGGTAACAGCCCCGCCTCCCAGGGCGAGGGAGCCCCCGGCGTCGGTGGTGATGGCCCCGAGTGCGTCCACACCGCCGACGACGCCGGTGAGCGAGATGTTCGGCGAGTTGATCGTGAGATCGTTGAACTCCGCAGCCTCGGAGTTCACCGTGCCACCAACGCCGAACGAAGTGCTGGCGTTCACGGTCAGGTCAACCCCCACCAGCAGATCGCCGGTGACGCTGATGGACGTGCCCGAGAGATCGCCGTTGGCGATCAGGTCGCCCGTGTAGCTCTGCGTGCCGGTGGAGGCCACGCCGCTGGCGGTGATGGTCGCGCCAACAGCGGTGAGGCTCGCGAGCGCGTTCGGGCTGCCCGCCGCACCAAGCAGGGTGACGTTGCCGAGGTTGCCGGCGCCACCAAGCGTCAGGGCACGAGCCGTGGCGTCCGAGGTCACAGCGCCGGTGATGGAGATGTCGTCGCCCGCGGTGCCGGAGTTGATGATGGAGACATCGGAGATGAGCTCGACCGGCCCAGCGAGGAGCATGTCGCCCGTGCCGGTGTTGGTGAGGTCACCCGCGAGGCGGAGCGAGCCTGTGTAGCTCTGGCCTCCGGTGGTGATGACGTTCTGCAGGAAGATGGAGGTGGTGGACGTGTCCGCGATCGCCGTGAGCGAGCCCAGGGCCTGGGTTGCGCCCACATCGCCGCCGAAGGTCACCGTTCCGCCCGTGCCGGCGTCGATGGACAGGTCACGCCCCGCGGCGTCGGCGTCGGTCGCGCCCGCGAAGGTCACCGTGGCTCCCGTCACATTGCCGCCAGCAACCGTGCTGATGGCCAGATCGGAGGTCACCGTGACGTCGCCACCGAAGGACACAGCGTCGCCCGTGGTGCTGATACCGGCGCCCAGGCTGGTCGCACCGCCCGTGCGGTTGAAGGCGCCGTCGAGCGACAGGGCGGCGGTGTTGATGTTGAGCAGGCCGGCGCCGTCGGCGGTGAAGCCACCTGTGCCGGTGGTGGTTGCGCCGCCCGAGAGCGTGTGCGTGCCCGCGCCGTGGAGGCCGATGCCGCCCGCGCTGTCGGTGTCGAGCAGCCCGGCGTACGTGGCCGTGCTGCCGACCGAAACGTCGATGAAGGTGGAACGGACGCCCTGGGTGGAGAGCGTCCCAGCTCCGAGCACGGTGAAGCCCGCAAGCCGGGTCGAGCCGGCCGCGCCCGTGATGCCGATGTCCCCATCGGTGCCGGCGTTGAGCACGATGCCCTGCGAGCCGTCCGTGGAGCGGAGGGCGCCGCCGAAGGTGATGTCCGCGCCCGCGAGCGCCCCACCGGCGGAGGTGGTGTCGATCGTGGCGGACGCGCCGAGGCGCGTCGTCGCGACGTCGAGGTTGACGGTCCCACCCAGGGTGACGATGTTGGCGAAGAGAACAGCGGCCCCGGCCTCCGCCGTCACGCTCGCATCGCCGGTCGCACCCGTGAACAGGCCGCTGAACACGACGGAGTTGAGCGAACCGGTCCGGAAGACGACGGCGTCGCGGAACGTCGAAGTGCCGACGGTGATGTCCGCGGTGCCGCTGCTCTGACCGATGATGATCTGGCCCGCCACGCCGTCCGCGAGGGCCGCGAGATCGGTGTCGTCGATCTGCAGCGTGCCGGTGTCGCCACCCACCCCGATGCTGGTGGCGGCGGTGCCGCCGAGCAGCGTGAGGGTGCCCGAGCCGTCACCGCCGACAGAGTCCGCCCCGCCCGCGAAGTCGATGGCGTCCGCGGAAATCGTGAGGTCGTTGCCGTCGAGCCCAAGGCCGGCGCTGGCGGTCACGGTTCCGGCGCCCGCGCTGAGCGCGGCATCGGCGTTGAGGAGCGTCGTGCCCTCGAGGTCGATGTCGCCCCCGGCTGTGGAGACGTCCGCCCCGAGACTCGTGGCCCCGCCGAACGCGAAGGACGCATCTCCGGTGCCGGTGAGCGCCCCGGTGACGTTGATGGAACCCGCGCCTGTGGTCTCGAACCGCACCGGGTCGCGATAGGTCGCGGCCCCCAGCGTGATGGTGTTGGCGTCGGCGGTGTTGCCGATGACCAGCGACCCAAACCCGTCCGCGAAGGCGGCGAGATCGGTCGTGGTGATGACCAGCCCGCTGCCCGCTGCGCCGACGCGGATGTTGCCGACCGTGCCCGCGGTGAGCCTGACCGTGCCGGCTCCTGTTCCCGTCACACTGTCCGCCCCGCCTGCGAAGTTGATGTCGTCGCCCGTGGCGTCAAACCCGAACGCGCCCACGTCCACCGTGCTGTTGAAGTCGATGTTGCCGGTGCCGACGGCGAGGTCGATGCCCGCGGCGGTGATGGTGAGCGCATCGTTGAACACGATGCAGGAGGCGGTGAGGTCCGTCCCGAGATCGACCGCGAGGTCGAACGTCAGGCAGCCCGTGGGGTTCGCGAAGGTGATCGGGCCGTTGAGCACGAGCGTCGCGGTGTCGCCCAGGAAGCGGACGTCGTTGTTGAACGAGACCCCGCCCACAGGAACCGTGATGTCTCCGGTTCCCGTCGCGGAACCGATGAGCATCTCGAAGATCGCGCCGGAGGTCACGGCGTCGAGGTCGGCCTGGGAGAGCTGCAGCGTGCCCGCGCCACCCGCGAGGCCGATGGTCGTGGCGTCGGACCCGCCGCGGAGCGTGAGGGTGCCGGTGCCATCGCCGGTCACCGAGTCGTTGCCGCCCAGCAGATCGATGGCGTCCGCGGCGAGCGTGAGACTCTGGGAGCTCATCACGACGCCGCGAAGGCTGATGGTGCCCGTGCCCGCGGTGAGAACCGAGTCGCCCGCGAGCGACACGGTGGACGCCGCGTCGCTGAAGTTGATGTCGTCGTTGGAGGTCGTGATGTTCCCGGCGAGCGAGGTGGTGCCGTTGGAGCGGGTGAAAGAGCCGTCAAGCGAGAGGCCCGGGGCGCCGACGGTCAGGGTGCCGGAAGCATCGGCGATGAAGACGCCGCCGCCGGTCGTCGTTGCCCCGCCCGCGAGGTCGTGCCCGCCCGCACCCGAGAGCGTGATTCCCGCGAGCGAGGTGGTATCCAGAGCGCCGGCGTAGGTGGCGGTGCCTGCGACGGTGTTGTTGATGACAGTGGCGCGGATGCCCTGGGCGGTCACGTCGTTCGCGCCGAGGATCTCAAAGCCGCCCAGCCTGGTGGTGGCGCCGACCGCGGCGAGCGTGATGTCGCCGGCGCTGCCGGACTCCAGCGACAGCGTGTTCGAGCCCGCGGAGGCCGAGTCGATCGCGGAGTTGAGCGCGATGTTCGCACCGGTCGCGGCGCTGCCCGCGTTGGTCGTGTCGATCGTCGAATCCGCGGAGAGCGTGGTGGCACCGGTGATGGAGACCGCCGCGCCCTGCGTGGCAATGCCCGCGGCGAGGTCCACTGTGCCGCCATCGATCGTCACGCCCGAGTCGGCGTTGGAGCCGGTGATCAACCCACCGACCGAGATGCCGCCCGTGGTCTGGAACGTGACCGCGTCGCGGAAGGCCACAGCGGAGGCGATCGTGATGTTGCCGCTGACGCCCGCACCGCCGACGACAATCGACGCCGCGACCTCGTCCGAGAGGGCCGCAAGGTCGGACGCGGAGAGTTCGAGCGTGGAGACGGCGTCGAGCACGCCGATCGTCGTGCCCGCCGACCCACCGCGGAGTGTCAGGGTGCCCGAGCCGTTGCCCACGACGGTGTCGGCAGCGCCCGTGAAGTCGATCTCGTCGGCGGCGAGGGTGAAGTTGTTTCCGTCGAGGTCTGCCGCGCCGATGGAAATCGTGCCGGTGCCTGCGGAGAGCGTGGACGCCGCGGTCAGGCTGACCGCGCCAGCCCCGCCGAAGGTGATGTCGTCGTTGGTGGTGGTGATGTTGGCGCCCAGGACGGTGTTGCCCGCGCCGAGCTTCGTGAACGCGCCATCGAGGGAGAGCCCGGTGTTCGCGATGGTCAGAGCGCCGGAGCTTGTGACGCTCAGGATGCCGCCGTTGAGCGTGGTGACGCCGGCGTTGAAGGTGACGGCGTTGCCGGCCAGGTTGACGTCGCCGGGCGAGCCGTTGGCGGTGAGCAGGCCGTTGAACGTGCTGGTGCCCTGGCCGGCGGTCTGGGTGAAGGTCGCGACCGTGACAGCGCCCGTGGCGGTGAAGTCGTCGGCGTTGGTCAGGGTGTAGGCCCCCAGCGCCGTGGCGCCGCCCACAGCCCCCGTGTGGGTCACATTGCCCCCGGTGCCGGCGTCGATGGTCAGGCCCTGCGTGCCCGCGGCGAGCGCGTTGAGCGTGCCCGCGAAGGCGACGCTCGCGCCGGTGCTGACGTTCCCGCCGTCGGTCGTATCCAGCAGAATGGTCGCGTCGAGCCTGGCGGCGTGGCCCGCGGCGGTGCCGACGTTGATCGCCGCGCCCGCGGTGACCACGTTCGCGCCGAGCGTGATCGTGGGAGCCGAGAAGGTGATGGATGCGTCGCCGGTGCTGCCCGTAACAAGCCCGGTCACCGCGACGGTGCCCGACGTGGGCGAGCGGAAGGTGACGGCATCGCGGAACGTGCCCCCCGCGACCGTGACGGTGCCCGTGCCGGAGGCGGCCCCGATGACCAGAGAACCCACCGCTTCGTCGGCAAGGGCCGCGAGGTCGGTGGTGCTGATGTCCAGCGTGCCGGCGCCGCCCGCGACGCCGATGCTCGTGCCGTCCGTGGCGCCCTGCAGGGTGAGTGCGCCCGCGCCGGTGCCGGTGATGGAATCCGCGCCCGCGGCGAAGTCGATGCCATTCCCCACCAAGGTCAGGTTCTGACCGGCAAGGTTCGTGGTATTGAGCGTGACGGTCGCGGTATCCGCGCCGAAGGTTGCGCCGGCGGTCATCGTCAACGTGCCGGTGTTGAACGAGATGTTGTCGTCGGTGGTGCTGATGTCAACACCCACGCTGGCCCCGCCCGCGCCATTCTTGCTGAACGCGCCGTCGAGGAGGAGGCGGCCCGAGGCCCCGCCGCTGAATGTCGCGGTGCCCGAGTTGTCGATCGTGAATGCGCCGCCGGTCGCGGTATCGACGCCCCCGGAGAGGGCGAAGCTGGTGCCGGTGAGGCTCACGCCGCCCGCGCCGTTCGCGGTGAGGCGGCCCGTGATCGTCGTCGTGCCGCCGCCCGCGACCTGTGTAAAGCTGGTGGTGGTGATGGCGGCGGCGGTGAAGTCGTTGGCGCTGGTGATGCTGTAGGCGGCGAGCTGCGCGGTGCCGCCCACATCGCCCGTGTGCGTGACGTTGCCGCCCGTGCCCGCGCGGACCGTGAGGCCCTGCGACGAGGCCGTAGTGCCGTCGACGGTCGAGCCGAAGGAGATGTCGTTACCAGCGGCGACGGCGCCGCCGTTGGTCGTATCGATGGTCGCGTTCGCGCCGAGCAGGACCGGCCCGCCGAAGGACACGGTGCCTCCTGGCGTTGTGACGTTGGCGGAGACCGTGGCGTTGCCCGTGACGCTGAGGGAAGCGAGCGCAAGGTCGGAGAGGATGCGGGATCGGTTGGCGCCGGCCGTGATCAGCGTGAGGGCGGAGTTGTCGAGCTGGGTCGGGTCGGCGCCCAGGCTGAGGTCGACGTTGCCGCCGTCGGACTGCACCGTGATCGCGATGCCCGTCGCGTCGCCCGCGCCCCACTGCAGCGTGCCGGGGAGCTGAGACTCGAAGACCGTGGCGTCCTGCCGGAAGGAGAATGATGTCGGGTTGGTCACGCCGCCGTTCTGGAACGTGGGCGTGTTCGTGCCCGCGTCCACAAAGGCGGTCGAACCGGCACCACTTCCGGCGCGAAGACTGATGGAGGGCGAGTCGATCACGATGTTGTTGAACGTCGTATTGCCCGAGCCGTCGGTGCCCGAGTGCAGGGACAGCGACGCCGACGCCGTGATGTTCGATGTGACGGTAAGGGAATCAGCCGCCTGCACGGCGAGCTGCGTGGCGGTGATGGCGCCGGTGTTGTCAAAGTCGTCGCCCGTGATGAGCGTCGTGTTGCCGTTGAAGGTCGT
The DNA here is from genome assembly GCA_020853975.1 of Phycisphaerales bacterium. Taxonomy (GTDB): domain Bacteria; phylum Planctomycetota; class Phycisphaerae; order Phycisphaerales; family UBA1924; genus RI-211. The sequence continues at coordinate 182,458 of JADYXW010000015.1, read as the reverse complement.
CGCCCCGCCCACGGTCAGGTCGCCCGCGTTCGTGGAGCCGATGGTGAGCGAGCCGAGCGCGGCGTCGAAGACCAGCAGCGACGCGGCGGAGATGTCCAGCCCGGTCGCACCGTTCTCGATATTGATGACGCGGGCCGCGGTGAAGACGTCCAGCGTGACGGAGCCCGCGCCCGAGATACTCTCGTTGCCGCCCGTGAACGTCATGTTGTCCGCACGGATCGTGAGCGCGTTGGCGGCGACGTCCACCACTCCGACGGATGTGGTGGCGGTGCCGGAGTTGATCGTCACGGAGGCGGCGGTGACGGTCACGTTGTCCGCGATCGTCACGTCGTCGTTCGAGGTGGTGATGTCTCCGCCGAGGTTGACGGTGCCGCCGCCGCCCTGGGTGAAGGTGCCGCCGAGGTTCATGGCGCCGCCCACGGTGAGCGCCCCGCCGTTGGTCACGCTCACGTCGCCGTTGGTATCCGTCGTGACCGCGCCGAGAGAGATGCCGTTGCCCGTGAGGGTGAGATTGTCGGTCGCGGTGGTTCCACCCACGGCCCCGGAGAAAGTGATGTTGCCGCCGGTGCCCGCGTCGACGGTGAGGTTGCTTCCGCCATCGACGGTGGAGTTGAACGCGACCGCGGCGCCCGCCGCCGCCGCCCCGCCGTCCGTGGAATCGATGGTTCGGGTCGCACCCGAGAGCGTGACCGGCCCGGCGAGGGTGACGGTCCCGCCGCGCGTGAGAATGTTGTTCGCAAGGGTGATGGCACCCGTCCCGCCGCTGACGGTGAGGCTGACATTCCCGCCGCTCTGGTTGTTCCCGCTGGTGTCCAGCGCGCCGCTGATCTGGATGCGGCCATCGCCCGTGGCGGTGCTGTTGGTGTTGTCGTTGGCGATGAGAGTGATCTCGCCGCCCCGGGTCGTGATGGCATTGTTGAGGATGATGTCGTCGCCGGCCTGCATGATGATGCCGACGCCGTCGTTGCTCATCGTGATGTCGGTGTTGAGCGTGATGTCAACGTTGGCCTGAAGGATGACGTTGGTGGTGGCGTCCTGGATGGTGCCGCGACCGATCACAAAGTCTGTGGCGCCGCCGTCGTCGAAGTTGATGACGTCCGCCGCGTCACCCGAGGGGACGTTCACGTTCATCTGGCTGTCGTCGGCGCCTGCGGCGGTCTGGATCGTGATGTTGTCCGGATCGAGCAGGAGCGTGCCCGTGCGGCCATCGGGGGCGCGGGTGTCGACCTTGCCCGTAAAGGCAAGGTTGTGCTTGCCGCTGACCTCGACGAACCCGCCGTCGCCGCCCCGGGCGCCGCCCGTGGCCTTGACCTCGCCATGGAACCGCGTGATGTCATCGGCCCAGACGATGGCGGTGCCCGCGTTGCCCTTGTCGGTGGCGCTCACGTCGATGCGCGTGGTGGACCCAACGAAGGTGCGCTCCGCGTTCTGCTCGACGCCCCGGCCCTGGAAGTTGCCGCCGATCAGCACCGTACCGCCGCCGGTGGCGCCGGAGGCGTTGATGGTCGCGTCGGTCACGCCGACCTTCTCGCCCAGGATGCGCACCTGCCCGCCCTTGCCCGTGGGTGAGGACGCGTCGATCTCGCCCGAGACGCGCACTTCGCCGGTGCCCTGGCCCTCGATCCGGACGTCCTTGGCCTTGATGCGCCCGGCGTTTCGGACCGCGATCGAGTACATGTCGCCCGCGCCCATGCGGACGCGCGCGGCGGCGATGCTGCCCGTGTTCTCGACCGCCGCCCCGGCGCTCGCCTGCGGAGCCGCCGAGCCCTGGATCTTGACGAACAGGTTGCCCGAGCGCTCGCCCACCATCACGTCCTCGCCAGAGGCCATGACGACGGTGCCCTGGGGAGAGATGATCTGGCCCGCGTTTGCCACACCCGAGCCCGCGAGGGTCACGAAGTCCGCGGTCAGCGTGCCGTAGTTCGACACCTGGCCCGAGAGATCGGTGAAGCGGTCGATGCCGCGGAGGAAGTCCGCGTTGGAGAGCTTGCCGGCGGCGGCGTAGAGCCCGCCCACGTTGACCACGGCGCTCTGGCCGAAGATCACGCCCGCGGGGTTCACCATGTACACCCGGCCGTTGGCGATCAGAGAGCCGTCGATGCGGGTGGGCGCGGCGCTGTTGATGCGGTTGAGGACTCGGGAGTTCGCGTTGGGCTGGATGAACCGCACCGACTCGCCACGGGCGATGTCGAAGCTGCGGTAGTTGATGATGCTGTTGTTGCCGGCGCGGATCAGCGTGTCCGCCCCGTTGCGGGTGATGTTCACCTGCCCGCGGACAACCTGCGCCCCCTCGGGGCCGGCGATCGCCTCGGCGCACACGGAGCCGATCAGGGCGCCCGCCAGTGCCGCGGACCAGCCCATCCCGCGGCCCACGCCCGCGAACCATCCCTGCGTGAACGACTGCGCGCGGAGCGCGAGGTTCGCGGCGTTGCCCGTCCTGGCCGACATCGTGTTGCTGCCCATCTCAGACCTCTTTTCCACCCTCCACCGGGCCCTGTATGTGCGCCGCGGGGGAGCGTTCGGTTTCGTTCTCGTACCCGCCCCGCGCCGCCGCGGAGCGCCACACCCGGACAGATTGCTAGTAGAGCACCGTGATCAGGAAGTGAATCTCGTTGTCCCCGGCGTCGACCTCGTTCGCCGGATCGTCCACGTCCTCGAGAGCAAAGCCCCACTCCAGCCTCATCGTGAAGTTCCGCTTCCACTGCAGCTCGGTGCCGATGCCGGCGCCGACCAGCGTGTAGTCCTCTTCACCCGCGAGCTTGTCGTTCACCCTGCTCTGGGCAACGTCGAAGAAGGCCTTGAGCACCCAGTCCCAATCGCCCCGTCCGAAGTCCGACTGGGGTTGCCAGCGGAAGTCCGGGCCGAAGATGTCGTTCTTCTTGCCCATCAGGTAGCCGGGCTCCTGCGTGCCAAACGCCCTGGGCACGTGGAAGCGGTACTCGGCGCTCGCGATGATGACGCTGTCTCCCGCGATGACCGATTCGGGATAGCCACGAACGCTGAACATGCCGCCCGCGATTTCTTCCTCGCTCGCGAGCAGGCGGTTGTCGAACCCGTACTGGCCCCGCACCGACAGCACGATCTCGTGCGCCAGCGACTTGGGGCCCTTGGCCGCTGCGTCGCCCTTGAAGCCCTTGGGGTTGATGAGCGGCTCGATGAAGAACGACTGGTCCGCGTGGAACTTCAGCACGTGCCACTCGCGGTCGACCGACGGGCGGCCCAGCAGGTCGATCTGAACCGGGTCGGGGTTACCCCAGTTGGACGGGTGGTACTCGAAGACCAGGCCCGCAGAGGTGTACGCGGACTCGGTGTCACGCGTCAGCTCAACGCCGGCGTAGGGAATCCAGAACACCTCGTCCCCCTCGCCGCCGAAGGGGTTCTCCACCACTTCGTTCTTTCCGCGGATGCCCGCGGTGCCGTCAAGGAACCACTCACGGCTCTGGAAGAGGATCCCTGTGGCCTCCACACCCGCGGTGGTCGTCCGGCCGCTGAAGTCCAGCCCGGATTGACCGACCTCGGAGGCGTCGAACTCGGTGTACGACGCGTAGGGCCGCAGCCGCAGACGGTCGGACAGGAGCGGGAACTCGTAGCTGGCGACGACGGCGTGAGAGGCGTCGAAGCCCGCCGTGGTGTAGTCCAGCCTGAGGATGTCGTCGTGCCCGGTGAGCTGATTGTGCACAAAGCCGAATCGCTCGCGCCACTGGTTGGTGGTCTTGGTGCCCGTGTTGCTGATCTGGGCGTAGATCGACCAGGGCTTGCTCTCCTGCACGAGGTAGTCCACAACGACCGCCTCGTCCTCTTCGCCCGGCGAGAGGGCGATATCGACGCGCCGGCCCGGGTGCCGATTCAGACGGAAGACGTACTCATCGAGGTAGTCCTTGCGGAGCAGCTCGCCCGCCTGCACCGGCGAGGTCGCGCGGATGCGGGCCTGAACAGGGTCGTCGCTGTTGATGCGGAGCGCCGGGTCGCCCCCGGTGTATGCCTTCAGACGGTCGCCGGACGATATCGAGCGGACCTCGGCCGCCTTGCCAGTCCACAGGCGCAGACGCAGCTCGCCGCGGGCGCCGCCCCGCTTGTCCGCGGCGGTCGCGGGGTCGATGTCCTCCGGATGGAACTCCACGAAGTGGCCGATGAAGCCCCGCTTCGTGAGGCCCCGGGCCAGAGCCTTGGCAACGGAGTTCAGCCCGCTTCGATAGAACGAGCCGCCCGCACCCTCCACGACGTCTCCGATCCGCATGTCCACGGAGGGCATGCCCTCGCGCGGCTCGGCGTACCCGCCGGCGGTTACGCCCAGCGTAACGACCTCGTTCGCGAGATCCTCAAGCGGGATGTGCTCCGGGTGCTCGCTGCGGTATTCCAGCACGAACCGGCTCACGGGGTACCGCTCGCCGTCGTACTGAGGATCGACGTCCGGGCCCGCCGGGGCCTGAGCCGCAGCGGGGGCGGTGGCGTCCGCCTTTGCCTCGGGTGCATCGGGCGCCTTGGGCTTCTCGGCAGGCTGAATCGCGTTCACGTCCAGCGGCGGGGGGTTTTCCTTGGGCTGCGCCACCGCCGGGCCGGCCACGCACAGAGCCCCCACCGCCGTCAACCACCAGCGGTTCCGCAGCCTCGCGACGACGCTCCGCCCGAGGACCGACGAACCCACCATTCGCTCATTGTTCATCCCAGTACCTTCTTTCTCTGACATCGCACCCATGCGACAGCCAAGGCGGTGCGATCACCGAGAGGTCGAGCCGGGCCAACCCCTCCCGAACGTCGATCGCACCCCCTCAGGGCGCTGAATAACTCCACCCAACCTAGATCACGGCCGCTCCACCGTCAAGCGGAGCGGGTATTCTCTTCGATGCCGCGCACTACTTGCGCTGCTCCCCAGTAAGGTAGCCCGATGCGGTCAACGCCTTCCGGACCCGCTCGGCCGTGCTTGCCGCCGCGGCCGCCCTCGGGGCGCCAAACGCGAGACGGAACCCGACATCGGAGTACCCCTCTCGCGATTGGGGGGTCAGCGGGTAGGCCTGATCGAGCTTCACATCCGCGGGGGACAGGGCCGAACCTCCCACGATCCGCACCTTTTCGCCCTTTCCAACAGCGCCGTCCACGGCCTCTCGGGTCGCTACCACGCTCTCCCAATCCACTGCCTCATGGGTCACATACTCCGCCACGTTGCCGGCCAGGTGCTTGAACTTGCCTTCCCCAGCCGTGACGGGTGCGAACCAAACCAGGTTGTCATCGTTGCTTACAGCCGGCTGATCGTCGTCGAGAGGGCTCTTGCGGGTGACCCCGGTGGGCCAGAACAGCCCCGCCCCCGGGAACTCCGGCCCCGAAGACGCAAACTGGCGAAGGTGATCGTGCACCTTCTTCCACGACGCGTCTCGCAGGTTCGTTGCTCCCACCGCTCCTCCTGCCGCCGTCCACTCGTCCACCGTCGGCAGGCGGCACCCGGCGAGGCGAGCCGCCAGCACGGCGGCGTGCGGCGAGAGGTACTGCATCGGGTGATCCCTGCTCGGGGGATCGACTTTCATCCCGGCCGGGTAGTACTCGCGCCCCGCCATCTGCGTCTTGATCCGGACCCAGCCCTGGCCCAGGTCGCCCGGGCCCGCGGGCGAACTCACCGCGAGAGAGGATCCCTGCCATCCCCACACGCGCGGACCCACGCGAGGGTCGATCCCCCCCGCGTCCGACTTTGGCATGATGGTCCGGAACTCCTCTGCCCGGCCCCCGACGAGGTCAATGAACGCGCCCACCGACATTTCGGTGGTGGAGACGAAAGACACTCCCTCGCCCGTCGGCTCCAGACGGCGGAACTCGACCGGAGTGCTCCCTAGTCGGTACACCACCGACTCCGCGTCCGACGACACGAGCTCGAAGCCCGCCCCGCCAGGACCGAGCTTTGCCAGGTCAATCTCCCCGGGCGAGTCGAGCAGTTCCTTCATCGCACCGACCAACTGCTTGGCCTCGCCCGTGGCCGCGACCGGAAGTGCGGACGAAAGAGCCACGAAGCCTTCCATGGCGGCCCGGATGGCGTCCACCCGCGCACGCCCGGGCAGGGCGTCCGCCGCGTCCACGGCCCTTGCGAGCCGTCCACGTGCCAGATTGAACCGGGCCCAGTCCGGCACGCCCTGCTCGACCAGGTCGTCCGCGCCCAGCGCCCCACGGGTCTCCAACGCCGCGTCGACCCCCTGGGCGTCCAAGGCGGCGGTCCCCGCGAACCGGCCCCACACCCGCGCCCCGGCCTGCTTCGCGCCTGCCTCGAGCTCCCGGCGCCGCTCCGCGCCGGGCTCGCGCCCGATGAGGGGTAGCATGTCGTCCTTGAGCACCTTGGCGGCTTCGCGCGCGTCGTCCGCCTTCGCGGGCCAACCCGGAACTTCGGCGAGCCTCCCCCACGCGGTGCTCGCCTCGGAGAGGCCGAGTTTCGCGAGGTCCGCCCGAGACTTGCGGATCGTCCCGACCAGCGCGTTGGGGTCTTCGCCCGCCGCGATGTCCTTGAGCGCGGAGCAGCGGGCGTTCAGCCCGGCGAGCGCCGCGGAGAAGTCGTCCCACCCCGCCATCCCGGAGAGTTGCTCGTGAAGTCCCTTGATGGAATCACCGCCGGGGGCGGCTTCGGCCCAGGCGTAACCCCCGCCCAGGAGCTGGCTAATCTTCCCGGCCTTTGCAAACAACGCGCGGGCCTCCTCCGTCCAGGTCGCGAGCTCACGCGCAGCGTCACCCGAACGGGCCGAGTCGCCCGTGCCCGCGGCGGCCGCGACTTCCCGCATGGCCTTCTCGCGCCGAGCGTCGATGACCGCCGTAAGCGCGGGGGTCTGCACCTCCGCCAGCGTCGGGGCCTTGAACTCGCCCGAAGAAGCAAGCAGCCCTTCGGCCTCCTTCAGCGCCGCAACGACGGCAGCATGTCGCGCGCGCGCATGTTCCCAACCCTTCGTGTGGTCGATGGCCCGCAGCCCGGTGCTCCAAGCCGCCTTCAGGGCCTCGCTCTTCACCTGGGCCTGGGACGCCTCTTCGTCCAGGAAGGCCCGCACCCGCTCGTGGCTGCGGTCGATATCGCTCTTGAGCTGCGTCATCACCGCACGAACCTCGCCATCAACGGATGTCATGTCGCTCACGATGGCATCGCGCGACGCCGCGGACAGCGCCCGGCTCCGCACGAAGTTGTCGGCGCGGTCGACGGCGCGGTCGATGCGGGTCTTGACCGCCGGATCGGGCTTCAGACCCTCCGCGGCGAGTTCTACCTCCAGCGCCGCCAGGAGCGCGCGGGCGCGGGTGACCTGATCGTCGATGTCCCAGCCCGATCGCGGATCGTCCGCCCCGTAGCTGGGCGCGGGCTTGGGGGGAGTGGGCTTCTCGATGTTCGCGGGCTGAATCGGAACCGGCGTGCTGTTGCCCTGCTGACCGGGTCCCTCCGGAGCCGGCGCCGGATCCGGCTCGCCCGGTCCGCCCGAGAGCGCGGCCCAGAGCCCGACACCGAGGACAATCGCCGCGATGACCCCGCCCGCCGCAAGCAGCACTCCTCGGGGGAAACCCTTGCGATCACCGGCCACCTCGGCGGGCGCGCTTCCCACCGCGGACCCGCGCCGGCCCGCAAGCCTGATGTTGCCGGCGCTCCAGGCCTTCACACGCTCGGACGCCGAGGCCTTGAAGGCTGGATCGATCGTGTAGGGCACCTCGGAAGTCAGCGCGAGGCCCTTGTCCCCGGCCCTGACGCAGAAGAACTGCTGTGGGCGCGGGTTGCCGACGATGATGTCCACGAACGCCGCGTCCATGGGCTCGATGACCAAGATAGATGTCGCGTCCGCGATGTCCTGGGCGAGCAGGAGCATCCAGGCCCGTGCGGCGTCGCCCCCGGGCTGCAGGCACCTGGGAACGCGGATGTGCTGGGCGCCGGCCTCACCCACGATCTTTGAGGCGGTGCGCTTGGCGCCGGCGCCGCCCTTGAACTCGCCCATCTCGCGGTCGATCTCGTAGAGCACCCGGGTCAGCCCGCCCCCGGTCTCTTCGGGGATGTTCAGGGCCGGGCTCGTCACGAGCGCCCGGATGAGCCCTGCGTCATCGCCCGACTGGCTGGCGGCGGAGGTGGCGAGCAGGGCCGCTTGGTCTTCGAGCCCGCGCCGCGCTTCGCCGATCGCAAGCCTGACAAGCTCCGCGGACCCGGTCTGCACGCACTTGGCCTCCACCTGCTCCAGGCGGGGCAGCACGTGCTGGATGGCCCACGCGTCGGGAACGCCCTCGACCATGGCGCAGACAACCATCGGGTACTTGGTGCGCCCCTTGCCGTCGCGGCTGGACCACATCCGCCCGATCACCAGGCCCGCGGAACGCCGCCAGTAGAACAGGTGCTTGAACGCGGGCAGGCGTTGCTCGTCCGGGAGCTTCTCCCACGCTCCGGAGTCGATGTTGCCCGCCAGCCCCTCGGCGTAGAGCTCCCGCTTGATCCGGACCAGATCCTCGTGATCCAGCCCGATCTCCTCGATGTGATCATCCCAGCCCGGGTGCTTCCCGAAGGCGGCCAGGTGCACGCGCGCGTTCCGAACAGGCCCTTCCTTGCCCACTCCGATAGTCCTTTCTATCCCCGCTCACTGCCCGGGCCACGTGCTGACGCTGGGCCAGTCGGCCCGTGCCGGCACGTCCGGCTCGATCTTGATGGTCAGCCACAGGTACATGGTGTTGTTGGAGGCCATGACTCGCCACACGCCGGGCCCAACGCGATCGCTCTGCTCCTGCTTGAGCATCGCCCCCAGCAGACTCCAGTGCTCGGGGAGCGCGATGCGCTCGTCGGGCGCCCGATCCGTCCGGCCCGGGTCCTCGCGGTAGAGCCCGATGAAGCTGGACTGCGCCGGGAGAGTCACAACCAGGTCCTTGGCCTTGTCCGCGGGGATCGTCGAGGCGCTGAAGATGTTGAACGCCTCGCCCACCTTCTTGTCGTTCACGTAGAGGGCCGCGAACTTGTAGCCGCTGTCCGCGGCCAGCGTCTTGCCCGCGGCGCCCTGGGGCGGCGCATCGGAGAGCAGGTTGAGGCTCAGCCGGACGGGGTCCTTGCCCGCGACCGAATCCAGAACCCGCTGCAGGCGGGTGAACCACGTCTGCCGCTCCGCCGTCGCCTTGATGAAGTTCGCCCCGAACAGCCTTGAGAGCAGGTCGTTCACACGAGGGTCCATGCCCGCGGAGGGCTTGACGGTGGTGCCGGTGCCCCCGCTCCCGCTGGCCACCTTCGAGGCCGCGGCGGCAACGGCACGGAGCTCATCCGGGCTCAGGTCGCCCATGGAAGCCGGCCCGAAGCACAGCGGCGCCTTGTTCGAGGACATGAGCAGGTTCTGAGCGCGGGCGATGTCGCCCTGGGTCGCCTCGGTGAGCAACTCCACGCCCCGAAGGACCACGCCATCCCAGTACGCGACGCCCTTGCCGTACTGCGCGAAGTACTCCGCCTGGGCATCGCCCGCGTTGTACGACGCCCGCAGCAGCCCGACGGCGCCCTCGGGACCGCCCTGCACGCCCGCGAGCCGCCGCCAGTTGCGCAGCGAATCGCGGATCGCGCCCTCGCGGCTGAAGGCTTCGGTCGCGAGCCCGCCGAACGCCTTGGCCACGTCGGTCTTGTGATCCGAGAGAGCCGCGGGCGCCATGAGCACGCTCGGGATGGAGTCCAGCGCCGCCGTCGTCACGTCCTGAAGCTGCTTCAGATCGACGATGTTGTCCGGGATCATGTCGTCGATCTGCCCGGCGAAATCCGCCCAGGTGTTCACGCTCACCTGCGTGGCGTCCGTCGCCTGGCGACGCCAGTAGCGGGCATACTCCACGACGTAGTCCTCGGTCACGCGACCCGCCGCGAGGTAGCCACCGCCCCTGAGCGCTTCCGCGTCCATCACCTGGCGCTCGGCCCCCGACGCGGGCTCGATGAGCGTCCTCACGCGGGCCCAGTCGCCCATCACCTCGCGCCCGGCCTCGACGAAGTACACGCGGTCGAACTCGCCGCCGTCCTTCATCTCCGTGAGCAGCAGCCGAGGCCTTTCCGCCCGCCGCGCGCCGCCCTCGATCTTCGCATCTGCCAGAGCCTTCACCCGCTCGCGGAGGGCGGGAACGTCCTTGGGCCAGTCGGCGATCGCCTGGCGGATGGCTTCGTACACGCGGCGCGCACCCGCGATCTCCGAAACGCGACGGGCCAGCCGCTCGGCCTCGTCGCGATCGGTCGTGAGCGAGGTCACCTGGTCGGGCGCGAGCCCCTTGAGGCCGGCCTGGGCGGGTGTCCAGGAGAGCCACGGCTGCGCCTGCTCGCCCACGCGCCGGGGCCCGGCGTCGATCTGGTCGATCTTCGCTGTCACGGAGGTCACCGCCCCCACGGGCTGCGCCGCCGCCGTCAGCTCTCCCGAGCCCAGCTCGTAGAGCGCGTACCGGGCGGCGTAGGCCCGCGCGTCGACCTGCGCCGAGGTGCGCCCCGGCACCGCGAGGGGCGCCGAACGCTGCACGTCGGCCCGCACGGCTTCCAGCGAGGCCTTGACCGCCGCCACCACAGTCCTGCGGTGCTCCACCAGTTTGGTGAGCAGCGACCTCAGCTCCTCGGGCGTCCGCTCGTTGAACGCCTTCTCCGCGAGCTCCGCCGCCTTGCCCTCCAGGCCTGTGTCCAGGCCCTTGGGGAGCTGCTGGATGAGCTGGTCAAAGAACGAGCCCGCCTCGCGCTCCCACTGCTCGCCCGCGGCTGTCAGCGCGTCCAGCGGGTTGTCCGCCTTCGAGCCCAGCCTCGTCACAGCCTGATCGACCTTCGCCTTTGCGTCGGCAAGGCGCTTGAACTGCGCACCCGCTTCCTTGGCGAACGTGTCGTACTGCTCCACGGTGCGGGGCAGGCCCGCGGCCCCGGTCGCGCCGGCGCGCAGCATCGGGTGGGCGCGGAGCTGCGCCTCGGCAGCGGCAAACTCCGCAAGCCCGGATTGGAGCATGAGCAGCGCGCCCATGTCGCCCGTAGGCGAACCGCCCGTGCGCATGCGCTCCGCGAGGTTGGCCGCGGCACGCTCATTCACGCGCCGGTTCGTCTCGTCCTTCCCGCCCAGCAGCGCTGAGACTTCGATCGCGCCCAGACCGTTCGGATAGGCCCGCTTGACCGCCTCACGAACCTTGCTCCGGTCGCCCGCATAGCCCTTGGCCTCGTCCGCGGCGGGCCCGAGCACGTACCGGAAGAGCGCGTCCACGTCGATCGCGGGGATCTCGCCCCGGTCCGTGGGCAGGCGGACGTCCTTCGCCGCGTCCTTCAGATCGGCGAGGCTCGGCCCCTCGTCGAACGCCGGCTTGGACTTGTAGGAGTACGTCTGCACCCGGATGAGCTGCGCCAGCGCCGCGACCGCGTCGGGGCCCCAGTCCTTCTCCTGCTCCAGGCGGCTGCGGGCCGCTTCGAGCAGCGGGCTGAGCGTGGTGTGCTCGATCACCCTGCGGTGCGCCGCCTCCTGCGAGTCCAGGAAGGAGTTGCGGAATCCCAGCATCGGGGCCGCGGGGCGCGCGATCAGGGGTGGGTCGATGGCCTTGTACGACCCGGTCTCGACGATCAGCTCCAGCGGGTTCACGATGTCGGAGCCCAGCACATCGAGGTTGGTGAAGTCCTTGCGGCCCTGGTAGACCCAGCCCGTGCCGCCCGCGTCGGTGGACCGCGCGATCAGGCTCGTCTCCTTGGGGTCAAGAGGGGTGATGTCGCGCCCGGGGTCTCCCACCATCGCGCCCCGCACCGCGGACCAGGTCTTGCTGGGCGGCCCCAGCGAGGCGTTGAACTGGAAGTAGCCGAGCACGGTCAGCCCGCCCAGCACCACCGCCGTCGCGATCGCGCCGCCCACGAGCAGGGCGCGCTGCTTCGCCAGCGCCTTGCTGACGTTGGTCGCGCGGGTGACCAGCCCCTTCTCCTTGAACACCTTCGACATGAACAGGTCGCGGAGGAAGTACGACTTCTCGCGGTCCCAGTCGCGGCTGCCGGGGATGGACTCCACGTCGACGCCGAGCGCCTGCGCGAGCGACACGTCCAGCGCCTGGCCCTCGCGCATGGAACTCGTGAAGTAGATGCCACGCAGGAACAGGGGCTTGGGGCTCCACTCGCCCGCGACAAAGATCATCTCCAGGTACCGGCGCAGCCTCGGCGCGATCCGCACCAGGTTGTCGGGCAGCTCGAACATCTCGTCGATCTGGTCCGTGCGCCGGGCGTTCGCGTCGGTCGTGTGCACGGGGTTCTGGATCAGGCCCATGCGGCGCTTCATCAGCTTCTGACGCACGGACTCCAGGTGCTTGTCCACCTGATCGGGCTTGAAGGCCTCGTCCAGGGGCGAGGGGTTGCTCCATCCAAGGATCTGGTGCTGCAGGTTCGGGTCGCCGATGTGCTCGAAGAACTCGCGGAACCCGATGATCTTGTCGCACTTCGTCACCACCACCGTGACGGGGAACCTCACGTCGAGCGTGCGCTGCACGACATCGAGCTGCCGGGCGATCGCCCCGGCGGTCTGCTCGATCTTCTCCGCGCCGTCCTTCAGCAGGCTCTCGCTGGAGATCACCAGCAGCAGCCCGTTGACCGGGCAGTTCGGCCTCGCGCTCTTCAGCAGCTTCAGGAACTCTCGCCACTCGGACCCGCCTCCCTCGTCGGCGCCCTCCATGAACATGCGCCCCGCGGTGTCGATGACCACCGCGTGGTTCGTGAACCACCAGTGCATGTTCAGCGTGCCGCCCGAGCCCTGCAGCGGGTCCTGCAGCCCCGGCGGGAAGCCCACGTTGGAGTGCCGCAGCGCCTCCGTCTTGCCCGAGCCCGGCGGGCCCACGAGCAGGTACCAGGGCAGGCTGTACAGGTCCTTGCCCGCCTGCTTGAACGTGGTGACGCCCTCCTCGAACTTCCGGCGCAGATCATCCATGCGGGCCTTCAGCGCGGGGTCCGCGGCCCCCCTGGCGCCCTTGCTCAGCATGCTCGCGAACGGGCCGCTCTTGGCCTTGTCGCGCAGCATCAGCACAAGCTTGAAGAGCGCCAGCAGCACCACCACCGCCACGATGCCGATCGTGACGTACATGAAAAAGCTCTGGTACGGCCCCGGAACCGCGGCGAGCACGAACGACGTCAGGCTCGCGCCCGACGCGAGCATCACCACGGCCTGCACCGGCCTTGGGAGGTTGGCAAAGCTGCCCAGCATCCGAACACTCCTTCTCTATCCGAGCCCGCCCGGAGGCGCCCGGCCTCGCCCCGTTCACCCGCCCGTCTGCTCTCCCGCCTTCTGCACGTGCTCCAGCGACGTTGTCAGCCGACTGCTCGAGTCCTGGAACAGCTTCACGTACGACACCAGCAGCACGCCCACCATCACCACCAGCACGATCAGCATCCCCACGATGCTCCGGTTGGGGGGCTGCGTGAGGTTGCGCGTGTCCACGTTGTCGTACGCGTCGGGGCACATCCGCCCGGCCTGGTCCGCGTCGATCATGCCGCGCAGCCTCGCGGAGATCTCGAGCATCTTGCGCCGGATGTAGTCCGGCTGGCCCGTGTACAACCCCGTAAACCCGAGCCCGATGCACACATAGAACACCCCCAGCCGCTGCGTGGCGCTGTCGGAGGGGTCCTTGAGCGTGTCCTCGAGCAGGTCCCAGAACTTCTCCTCAAACCCCAGCTCGCCCCGCTCGTGGCTCAGGGGCTTCCACCCGGGGGGGAGCTTGCTATTGAGGATCATCGAATCCGCGAAGAAGACGAGCACCTGCTCCACCTCCGCGTACGCGCCTGAGAGTGGGCCGGCCCCGTCCGCCTTCGACTTCATGTCCACGAAGATCGCCTTCAACTCCGCGCGCACGGTGCCGTAGTCCACCCGGCCGCCCTTGCGGCCGACGCGGTTCAGACGGCAGACGTATTGAAACAGCGGCTCACAGATCTCGACCAGGTTCATGCGTTCCTCCGGCCCGGCAACCGGGCCCGCCTTGCGTCACTGCGGCGATTTCATCAGGGCACGGTCATGTAGAGGCTGATGTCCTGGTAATCCAAGGGCTCCAGCTCGGGCCAGCGGATCGCGAGCGCCTTTTCGCCCGCCGCCCGCTCCCACATCTTCTGGCTCTGCGCCATCTCCACTCGGAAGTAGTGCAGGTCGTTCGCGCTGGGCAGCTCCAGGGGCGGGTGCCGGTCCTCGACCAGCTTCATGCCATAGATGTTCAGTTTCACCATGCTCTTGGGCATGAGCTTGAACTTGTCCTGGTCCTCGACGAGCTTCGCGAGCACCGCCGCATCCGCCTTGGTCTTGATGCCGAGGAAGTACGCGTTGGGCTGCGTGAGGTGCTCCTCGGTGAGCGCGCACGAGATGGCGGCGCCGTCCTTGGTGAAAGGCAGGGAGAGGAACCGCTTCTGCACGTCACCCCGGAGCAGGGGCCGGATGCGCTTGTCCATCTCCATGAACACGGCGCCCGGGTTATCGTGGTCGTACTTGGGCCCCTCGAAGGGGTCGCGATCGGGCGTGAGGGCCGCGAGTTCCGCCTGGAGCTCCCGCAGCGCAAGGTACGCGTCGAAGGGGCTCATCGTCCCGGCGACACCCACCCCGCCGCTCACCAGCGGGGCCAGCGTCGCCGCGAACCGGTTGAGCGTGCGGAGCCTCATCACCATCAGCAGTTGCGGGCCCTTGATGTTCTCGGGAACCCACCCGCCGCGGGTCATCTGGTTGACCAGTTCCTTGCGGCTGGCGTCCACCGCGTTCGCAAGGTCGCGGACGATGTTCCGCAGCGTCGGGTTGCCGCCCAGCACCATGCACGGAGGGATGAACGAGGGATCAGGCCGCGGAAGCGTCTGCTCCTCCGCCGAGTGCATGATGCGCATGAGAGGCAGCACCTCGAGATCACTGAGGTCCTCGCCCTCCACGACCAGCCGGGCGTTGAGCCGCCGGACCATCATGGCCTGGGCGTTCTCGCCCGTGTTCTCGTCGGGCCTCTGGATCTCCGCGACGCGGTAGAGCCTCTTCACCTTCGCCTCGTCCTGCAGGGCGCGGCGGGCCGCCCCTCCCGGTGCGCCGAGCCCGCCACCACCGGAGTCGACCGTGTTCGCCCGGGTGGACTGCCACACCGGCACAGCCAGGCCCACGAGGAACGACCCGGACGAAGCCTGGAAGACCCTCTTGATGTCCAGGGCGGGGAGGTCGGCGTTGCCGGGGACGTCGATCTCCAGCCCGCTGGGCATGACCGCCCGGAGGCGGTCAACCCGGATGAGCATGTTCTCCAGCGCGTCGGTAGAGATGCGCAACTCGGTCACGCCGTAGGGAAACGCCCACGACAGCCTCCGCTCTCGCCACGAGCCCTCGAGGAGGTCGCGGTGCATGGTCTGGAGGTGGTGGGGCTGCAGGAAGAGCCCTTCGTGCCAGTGAACATGTCCGATGCTTGACATGGGAAAGTCCTTCTAGTCGTCGCCGCTCGGGCCGTCCGACGGGTATGACTCGGGCGCAAATCAGGCGTGGTTCACGCCCGACTCACTTGATGACCTGACTGAGACCGGCATCGACGTCCTTGGCGATGACCGACTTGAGCCTCTTCTCCAACGACGCCGCGTCCACTCCTTCCATCTGCCTGACATACTGCTTCCAGCAGAGCACGTCCTTGCTGGTCATCAGGGTCCCCGGGCCCGCCGCCTTTGTGATCTCGTCGACCGAGAATCGGGAGATGTGATCGCGCGAGAACTGCTTGCCCGCGTCGGAGACGCCCTTGAGCAG
Organism: Phycisphaerales bacterium; assembly: GCA_020853975.1. Taxonomy (GTDB): domain Bacteria; phylum Planctomycetota; class Phycisphaerae; order Phycisphaerales; family UBA1924; genus RI-211. The sequence continues at coordinate 166,796 of JADYXW010000015.1, read as the reverse complement.
GAGTGACACCAGGCTGCGGAGGTTGAACACGCCCTTGGAGACCGCCTCCTTGGTGACCTTCTCATCCCCGGACATGAACTTGCCCAGGTCCCGGTTGAGCGTCTGGTAGACCTGGTTCTTGGCGTCCGGTGCGATGTCCTTCCAGAACATGCACGCGTAGGGCTCGAGCTTGAGGACGAACTCCGCGAGCACCGCCGCCAGCTCCACGGCCTTGCCGGCGTCGATGGGCGCATCGGCGGGCATGCCCAGGTGCTTCCGAAGGTCCGCCGCCCCCGAGGCGCTCACGGCGCCGCTGGGGCCGGCCGCCGCCGGGGCAGCCGCAGAGGCCGTCGGCCTGGGCAGCAGCCCGGCAACGCTGAGCCTCGCCGCGATCTGCTGCTTCTCGGCCTCGCCCAGACCCTTGGTCACTTCGATCAGTTTCTCCGCGACGGACTTGGGGTCCCGGGGCTCCGAGACCGCGGGCACCGAGGCGGAAACCGGTGCCGGACGCGGCGGCGCCGGCGCGGGGTCGCGATCGCTCGCAGACCACAACGGAAACTGGCGGACAAGTTCCTGAAGAAAGGGCTCCCGCGCGCTGGGCTGCAGGGAAGAAAGCGCCCGCTGAACCTCGTCCCGCAGTTGCTCGCCCCGCATGTCTCCGGTCTGGTCCGACAGCTCCGCGTAGAGCACGCGCAGCCGATTGGCAAGCGTCATCGCCTTGCGGCCCGTCTCGCTCGTTGGCTCGATCAACCCGCCTCCTCCCACGCAAGTGCCACGCCACAACCCCGCCCCCGACGGGACGCCATTGGGTACAGCGTACCCATCTTACCGGACGGGCACCCCGCCCAGCAACACATCTCCTTCCCGTTCGTCCGCCCAGTCCGACAACCGCTCCGCACAACCGCGACGGGCGGTACCGTCAACCCCCTCCGCGGCGAGCCTCCTCGAAGCCCCTCCGGCCTCCCCGGCGGACCGTCGATGAGTCCATTTCACGAGGAGGACTCCCAATGATCCATCGCGCCCGCATGTTCACCCTCGGGGCAGGCCTTGCGCTCGTCTGCCTCACGGGAACCGGCTGTTCCCGTGGTTCGGGGTTTGGCATCTTCACGTTCGGGCACCGCGAGGGTGGGAACATCGCCGCGAGCGACGGCCTCGGCGCCGCCTTGGCTTCACAGACTCAGACCACGCGGACCGTCGCGGCGCGGAAGAAAGACGCTTCGACGGCCACCGCCTCCGTCCCCTCCAACTCCGACCGCTGATGCGCTCACCCGCCGGTGCGGGTGAGGAACGGCGTGTCGATGGTGAGGATTCGTCGCAGCTTTTCCGCCAGGCGTCCACCCCCACCGCCGCCCGCGCTTGCTGAGAACGCGAGGCGGAACCCGACATCGGACCAGTACGCGCTCACACTCTTCACACCGTAGGGCGTCGATGGTGACACACCCGCGGGAGAGAGCGCCGAGGCGCCCACCACACGGACGTCCGCCGACTTGACCGCCGACTTGATCGCTCCGAGCAGGCCCTCCTTCGGGGGCACGGAAGCCCGGACATACGCGGCTTCGTTGGCCAGCACGATTTCCGCCACGTTGCCCTCGAGATTCTCAAACGCGGTTGTTCCCTCGGTCACGGGCTGGAACCACAGCGTCGAGTCTGACTGGGCAACCGCGGGGTCGCCGTCCGCGGCCGCGGGCGCGGGCGCCGCCTCCGGGGGCGTGAAGATGTCCGCGCCGGGCCAGGGCAGGTTGTTCTGCAGGCTCATCCGGTCCTTTTCGGGCGCCGCATCGAGCTGCGCACGCAAGTGGGCGTGCTGCCCCTGCCACACGCTGTCTCGACGGTTCGCCGCGCCCCCACCGGCCCCGCCGGCTTGGGTCCACTCATCGACCGTCGGCACGCGACAGCCCATCAGTGCCGCCATGAACAGCGCGCCGTCTGTCGACACGTAGTTCACCGGGCTCGCGGCGGAAGGCGGCGGGGGCTCTCTCCCCTGCGGATAGAGCGCCACCTGCGGGCCATTCGCGGCGTTGATGTCCCCCGGGAGCACGCGGAACCAGCCCCGGCCGTTGAGGTCCGCACCGCTCGTCGGCTGGCTCACGCCCATCGCCAGGCCCGCGTCGTCCCAGACCCACGCCCGTGGCCCCTTGCGCTGATCGTTCTTTGGGAGCATCGTCAGCTTGCCCCGCACGTCCTGCCAGGCACTGCCGGTCTGCATCACGCTCTGGAACAGGCCGACGCTGACCTCTGTCGTGCAGACAAAGCTCGCGGGCTCCTCGCTCTCGCCCACACGCTGGAACCGCAGGCGGTGGCCCCCCAGGCTGTACACGGCCCACAGGCCGTTGTCCTCGTCCTGCTCCTCCATCTTCCAGCGGGCAGCGGCGCCCGGCGTCGCGGGACCGACCTCCTCGAAGTTGGAGAACTTGCCCGCGAGATACGGGGCAAGTTTGCGCTTGTTCGTGAAGAGGTCCTGCACGTCGGCCCGGCCGCCCACGCCCAGTGTCTGCGCCGCTCCCTGCAGCCCCGCCGCGAGCTGCTGGAGCCGGGAGATCTGCTGGTTGCGGTCGGGTATGGACGCCACGCTGTCGAGGGTCGCAAGCAGCTTCCATCGCTCGCGGTTGAACTTGGCGAAAGGTTCGAGCCTTGCGCTGAGGTCCTGCTCGCTGAGGCCATAGGCCTCGGAGGCCTTGAACGCCGCGTCCACGGAGGCCGCGTCGCCGCCCGCCTTCTCGTGCACGAATGCGAACCAGGCGCCGCGCATCGCGTCGACGGCCTCGCTCGCGAGCTGCTCACCCCGCGCCTTGTCGCCCATGCCGCGGAGCGCGGGCAGGAGCTGCTGGTTCACCAGGGCCGGGGCCTCGGCGATCTGGGCTGCATCGGCCGGATACCCGGCGGAACGGAGCGCGCGCCAGAACGTGATGGCCTCTGACGCGCGGGCGGGGTCCCCACCCGTGTCCTTCAGCCCCGCCGACGCGGGCACGACGCCCGAAGTGCCGGCCGCGGTCCGCAGTCGCCTGGCGCGCTCGACCACCACCTCGACCGAGGCCTCAAGATCCGCGAGCCGGGGCGAGCCCTCGATCGCTTCCAGCAGGGACTTCACGCTCGCGCCGTCCGTTGGTTCGTCGTAACCGCTCGCTCGCGCGAGGAGCTGCTCGATGCGCCCGGCCTGGCCCAGGAGCGTGCGGATCTCCTCCGCGAGCGCGACTAGCGCCGCCTTTTCCTTGGTTGCGAGCGCCAGGTCCGCCTCGGAGTTCGGGATGCCGCCGCGGTCCTCGACCGGCCTCACCGCCGCCTCGATCGCACGCTCTCTCGCCTGGCTGAAGAATCGGCCCGCAGGGTCCGGACGCACCTGCGATCCCGGGGGCATCGCCACCTGGAGGTCGATCGCCAGCTCGCGGTCGACTGCGCCGATCCATGCCTGAATTGCATCGGCCTTCGCCTTGGCTTCCGCCCACGTCGGGTCCGTGCGCTTCACCGCCGAGATCGCCACCGCGTACGCCTCGCGGAGCCTGTCCGACGATGACACTTTGTCCCGGTCGCGCGAACGGGCGTCCAGATACCCCTTCACCCGATCGCGGCTGTCCCGGAGCGTCTTCTCCGCCGCCTGCGTCACCTGCCCCACTTCGTTCGCCAGACTCTGCACATCGGAGCGGATCCTCGCGCGGGACTCGCGCGCGGCCTTGATCGCCTCCGAGTCGCCACCCGCCGAGACCGTGGGCCACTCTTGCGCACGCACCGCGTCCAGTTTCTGCACCATCGCCGTCGCCTGGTCTGTCAGGCCCGTGACCGCCCCCCGCAGCGCCTCGTCCGGCGCTGCCGAGAGTTCCGCCGCAAGTTCCGTCGTCATTGCCGCGATCTGCGCCTTGAGCCTCGCCTCACGCTCCGTCAGCCACTGCTGGCGATCCGGACGCCTCGGGTCGACTTCCTCGCTGCAGTCGCCGACCTCGGTCTTGAGACCCAGGGCGGCGGCCTTGACCGCGCCGATCTCCGCCTCCGCCTCCTCGATCTGCTTCGTCATCGCCGCACGGCCCGCGAGGACGGCCTCACCCTCTCCCTGGGGCCATGCCGCCGAGGCCAGAAGTGGCAGCCCCTCCATGGCCTTGGCCAGGCGCCGCCCGAGCTCGTCCGATCGCGCGAGTTGGTCGTCCGTCATGCAGGGCCGGACAGTGAGCATTGTGCTCTCCGCGTCCTGCAGCAATTTGGTCGTGGTGGCCTGCCACGCCTGGGGCGTCGGCTCTCGCGGATCGGCGCCGGGCCTGCGCTTGGGCTCATCGGGCCGCGTCAGGAAGTACCCCGCCACGCCCCCGCCCACCAGCAGCACGCCCACCACGGACGCGACGAGCGGCACCGGGCTCTTCTTCCGCACCATCTTGGCGCGGAGGCACGCCGCGAGCTGTTCCCTCACCTGCGCGGGCGTTGGCGGCGCGGCACCGGCCTGCACGTTCAGCAGCGCCTCGCAGACTCGCCTCAGCTCCTCGCCCGGGCCGGGCGAGCCGAGCCTGGACCACTCCGGCCCCACCTGCACGGCGCCGGCCCCGGGCGCGGGGCGCCCGGTCACAAGCCTGTGGATGAGCGAGGCGATCGCCCTCGCGTCGTCGCGCACCGAATCTGACCCGATGGTCTCAGGCGGCGCAGGGTCGGCGAGCGCCACTCCCGCCCCGGCCAGGTCGCCATCGTCACCGAGCCTCAGGAGCACGTTGGTAGCCTTGAGGTTGCCGTGCCCGCGGCCCGACGCGGCCTGCACCCGCTCCAGCCCCTGGGTGATCCCTGAGATCAGGTGTACAACCGCCTTGGCGCCGGAGACCGGGTCCTCTTCCGCGAGGCCCGCGATGCTGCGGGCCTCGATCACCCGCTCCAGCGTGCTCGGGTACCACTCGGTGATGTAGTAGGCGTGGGTGGGCAGCCGCCCCACGTCGCTGATCGGGGCCCAGCCGTCGCCCGCGAGCCCGCGCTGGAACTCCGCCGAAGCCAGGAACCTCGCCGCGCGCCTCTCCACGACCTGCTCATCAGCGAGCATGTCCTGCGTGAGGCAGGCTTTGACGACCGCGGGGCCCGGGCCTTCGGTGCCCGCAGGGCGGGCGCGCCATACCGCGTAGGGCCCGCTCGAGCCAAACTCGTCGTAGGCCTCAAATCGTCCGAAGTTCGGCATGTTGTCCCGCGGAATCGCCCGCTCTTGGCGTGGGTTACTTCTGGATCTTCATGGGCGTGGGGCACTCCACGCCGCTGGACTTGACCTCGAAGTTGATCTGCCCCACGTCCCACTTGTCGTTCGTGAGAGGGATGACCTTCCGGCGCCCGTCGAACCCGCCGGGGGAGGCCCGCATGCTGCGGGCGGTGGCAAAGACCACCAGGTCCTTGTAGCCGCGCTCCTCCCACTTCTTCCAGATGGGATCGCTCTTGGAGATCACGATCGCGCTCTCGGCGCCGGGGCCAAAGGCGAGGGACTTGGTGTACGGGGCGCAGGAGGCACGCTGCTTGTCCTCGCCGGAGAACCAGTTGTCCACCGGGTAGCCGCGAACCATCTCATCGGTTTCATTGATGGCCACGACGTCCACCTCGACGGGGGGCATCTTGCCCGAGGAGTCCCGGAGGCTGGCGTCGGGCGTGATGACCAGGTCACCCTTCCAACCGCGCACGCTCTGCTGGCACCCGGTCGCCAGGACCACCGTCGCCACCGCCACCACCACCATCGCTACGCGAGTCAGCATGTTCATTGAGAACCCCTTCCTGGTGAGTCGCACGCCCCGACCTCCGGCAGCGTGGATTGTCTTGCTTCGGACCCTGTCAGACCACGATCTCTACCTGTTCGACTGAAGACACGCCTGGACCACGCCCCGCACCTCCGCATTCAATCCGTAGTCGCTCACGATGAGCGTGCGGCAGGCGGTCAGGAGAGCGTACAGGTCGTCGATCACTCCGTCAAAGACCCTGTGCAGCCCGCCCTGCGGGGCGTCGCCGAAGTCCTTGCACCGACTGTCCGGCCCCAGGCCGGTGAAACACCGAACAACCGCCGCCAGAACGCCGTGCCAGAGCGCGGGCGGGATCACGTCTGCCGCGTCCGCTGCTGCCACGCCCGGCAGGAGCACCTGAGGCCCGAGGGACTCGGCCCAGCGCTTCTCGGTCGCAAACAGCCTTCCAATCCGGGCTTCGAGCGTCTCGCCGCTGTCCGCGGCCTTCGCGGCGGCGCCGGCCAGACTCAAGAGCTCGTCCAGCGCCACCGGGAGCGGGGTCCCGGGACCCGAGAGCAGTGTCCTCACGCCCAGCACGCCCAGCGCATACAGGTCGCAGGGCGAGGAGAGCAACGGCACGATCTCGAACGTGACGTCCGGGATCGGCACGCCCAGCGCCTGCCTGAGCCGATGCTGCATGTCCTCCGAGAACTGCTGCGGGATCGTCCTCAGGCGTACCTCGCCCGGCACCATCGAGCCCTTGGCGTCCACGGTCGCGTAGAGATCGACGCGAGAGGAGCCCACGGAGCATCGCAGCCACACAAGGTCGTTCCTGCCCGGAATCACACGGTCCTGCGTCGAGAGCGTTCCCTCCAGGATCACGCCGCCGGCGTCGCCTGCGACGACGTTTCTCAGCCTCAGCCAACCCCGGCCCGTGCCGGCGACCGAGACCGCCGCGGGCGAATAGATGGACAGGCCGGAGCCCTTGCCGGCGACAAAGTACCGTGCCGCGGTGGAGGGAATGGCGAGTTCGACACCCTCGCCCGGTTCCACGAGCGAGACGCGCGTGGTCCACCACAGGGGGACAGCGCCGGCGCCGTCGGAGAACGACACGCGGAAGCTCCGTCCGGTCACATTCAGCATCGGAGCCGCGGTCTCGCTCACATGGGCCCGCACGGCCGCGGCCGCCTGCGCAAAGAGCGCCAGCCTGACGTGGAGGGACTCGACGAGCCTGGCGGGGGCCCCCGCCGCGGAGAGCATGAGCCACCCCCCGGCGGGGTTGAGGCTGCCCGAAACCCCTCTCGCGGCTGCCGCCGCAACCTGCAGGACGTTGTCCGCCGGGCCGGCCTCGCCATCGACGCCCGAGAGGGCATCGACAACCTGCTCATACCCGAATGGCGCAAAGGGCTGGGCCATCATCAGTCCGCCGCCGGCGTTCAGAGCTTCGCACCCCGCGGGGGCGCCCAGCGCCCTGGCATCGGCAAGGTCCGCGGGAAGCAGGGGCGTCTCGTCCCCGAGCGCAGGCTGGAAGAGGTGCCGACCAAGCGTCGAGCCGTAGGCCGGCGTCTGCTTCCGGGAGAGCAGCCCATCGTCGGTGCACAGCGCCCAGGTCGCCCCCTGAGCGTCCCGTGCCGCGACGGGGGCAAGGGCCTTGACGTCGATGAGCACGGGCGCCGGGTGCGCGTTCTCAAACCCGGTGGCGACCAGCCCGCCCGACTTCGCCAGCAGCTCGCACCGCTTCGCCCACCTGGCATCCAGCAGCGTGTTGCTCAGGGCCTCGCGGTAGGAAACCGTTGCCTGGGCGAGCCCGGAGACGTCCTGCACCCAGAGCTCGAGCCACTCCCGCACGCGCCCCGCACGGTCCGCGGTGCAGCCGAGATATACCCGCGCGTCCAGCGTCTCCCGGAGCACGATGAACCGGCCTTCCCCGCCACGGGGCTCCAACCTCACGACCACGCTCAGCCGGAGCGTGCCTGTCTCGTGGGGGAAGAGCGGCGCCGCACCCAGCCCGGCGGGCATCTCCCTCGGAAGGGGGGAAAAGACGAACGAGTTGCTCAGTCCTGTGCTCACGTCCCCACGCTCCCCAGCTTCGGCGACCCGCGATCCGCGAAGGGTCAGTCTAGCAGTTCTCACCACGCTGCGCACGCGAACACAACCTACCCGTGGCCCAGATACGCCTTCCTGACCTCGTCGGTGCGGGCCAGCTCCTTCGCGTCCCCAGACATCACAACCCGCCCGACCTCAAGCACGTAGGCACGGTTTGCCACCTGGAGCGCCATGTGCGCGTTCTGCTCGACCAGCAGAATCGTCGTGCCCGCGGCGTTGATCTCCCGGATGATCCTGAAGATGAGTTGCACAATCTGGGGTGCCAGGCCCAGGCTTGGTTCGTCCAACAGCAGCAGCCGAGGCCTGGCCAGCAGCGCCCGAGCCATGGCAAGCATCTGCTGCTCGCCCCCCGATAGCGTTCCCGCACTCTGCTTCAGCCTCTCGCGCAGCCGGGGGAACAGGTCCAGGGCCTTCTCGCGGTCCTCCCTGATCTGCGCGTGCTCGGAGCGCTTCCGGGCATAGGCGCCCAGGTCCAGGTTCTCCGAGACCGTCATGTTCGGGAAGACGCCCCGGCCCTCGGGCGAATGCGCCAGCCCGAGCCTGACGATCTCGTGCGGGGCCACCCCCCGCAGGGTGCGCCCCTCGTACAGGATGTCGCCCGAGCCAGGCCTCACCAGCCCGGAGATGGCGCGGAGCGTCGTGGACTTGCCCGCGCCGTTGCATCCGATGAGCGTCACGATCTCGCCTTTGGCCACGCTGAGGCTGACGCCGTGCAGGGCCTTGATCGCCCCGTACGCCACCGAGATGTCCCGGACCTCAAGCATGGCCCGCCTCCGCCGGGGCCTCGCCCAGGTACGCCTCGACGACTCGCGGGTTGCTCTGCACCTCCGCGGGCGTGCCCTCGGCGATCACCTGCCCGTAGTCCAGGACGGCGATCCGCTCGCACACGTCCATCACCAGCCCCATGTCGTGCTCGATGAGCAGAATCGTGACCTTGAACTCCTGCCTCACGCGCCGGATGAGCTGCCTCAGCTCCACCTTCTCCTGAGGGTTCATTCCCGCGGCGGGCTCGTCCAGCAGCAGCACCGCCGGCCCGGTCGCGAGCGCCCGCGCGATCTCCAGCCGCCTTTGATCGCCGTAGGGCAGGTTGCGGGCCTCCTCATCCTCGCGATCGGCGAGGTCAAACAGCCTCAGCAGTTCGCGGGCCCGCTCAGTCATGGCCCGCTCCTGCCCCCTCGCAAACACGGACCCGAGCACCGCCCCGGTCATCGTGCCGCTGGATCGCAGGTGGCAGGCAAGCCTCACGTTGTCCAGAACGGAGAGCTGCCCGAAGAGCCGGATGTTCTGGAATGTGCGGGCCATGCCGGCCTCGGCGATGGCGCAGGGCCGCAGCCCGACAAGGTTCGCGCCGCCCAGGCGCACCGTGCCCGCGTCCGGCCTGTAGACGCCGGTCAGCAGGTTGAAGACGGTCGTCTTCCCGGCCCCGTTCGGCCCGATCAGACCCTTCAGGCCCCCCTGCGAGAGCGAGAGGGAGAAGTCCTGCACCGCCTTCAGCCCGCCGAAGGACTTGGAAACGCCTCGGACATCGAGGATGACATCCGATCCGCTCACCGCGAACCGCCCTTCCCGCCCGCGAGGCGCTTCAGCCTCGCCGCGAGCGACGTCCAGAGCGACCGGTCCCACAGTTCGGCGACTCCCAGCAGGCCCTTGGGCCGGAAGATCATCATGAGGATGAGCGCGAGGGCGTAGATCACGAGCCGGTACTGCGACAGGTCCACCGGGCCCACGTGCTTGCCCCGCAGCCACTCGGGGAGCAGCGTGACGACCATCGCCGCGAGCGCCGCGCCGCTGACCGAGCCCAGGCCCCCAAGCACGACCATGATGATGATGTCGAAGCTCTTGAGGAACCCCGCCGCCTCCGCCGAGAGCCCCACACCCAGCGTGTGGGCGAATAGCCCGCCCGCGATCCCCGCGAAGAACGCGGAGATGACGAACGCCCACACCTTATACCTCGTGGTGTTGACGCCCATCGCCTCCGAGGCGATCTCGTCCTCCCTGATCGAGAGGAACGCGCGCCCGTACGTGCTCCGCTTCAGCCGGTACGCGACCATGATCGTGATCCCTGCGATGAGCCACACCCAGAACAGGCTGGTGTACTTCGGGATGCCGGTAAACCCGAGCGCCCCGCCCACGGAGGTTGCGAGCTTCCACGCGGGCACCTGGGCCGCCTCCGCCGCGGTGCGGATCACCGGCCCGGTCTGCTGGATGCACACGCGGACGATCTCCCCGAAGCCGAGGGTGACGATGGCGAGGTAGTCCCCCCTCAACCTCAGGCTGGGGAGGCCGACGATCAGGCCCAGCGCCGCCGCCGTGAGCCCGCCGACAAGCAGCGCCCCGACGAAGAGCAGGTCCCCGCTCCCGATGAGGGGAAGGGTGGAGGGGTCCACGCTCATGGGCCGTCCCGAGAGCAGCCCGCCGTGCGTCGCCGCGGACCCCCAGACTTTGAGCGATCCGTAGTACGTGACGGCGCCGGAGGCATACCCGCCCACGGCGAGGAACCCAGCGTGGCCCATCGAGAACTGCCCCGTAAACCCGTTCACGATCGTCAGTGACACCGCAAGGATCACCGCGACGCCGATGTCGAGCACGAGCTTCGCCGCGTAGTCGCCCATGAGTGGCCGGACCGCGATCTGCAGCGCGACCGCGAGCACGAGGCAGGCGACCAGGGGCGCCACACCCCGCGCGAGCGAGAGGCCCACGCCGGGCGCCAGCGCCCGCGACCGCTCCCGGAGTTGTGCCGCGGAAGTGTTCACGCTAGACCTTTTCCACAACCGCCTTGCCCAGGATCCCGCCCGGCCTCAGCAGCAATACCGCGATGAGCAGACCGAACACGTACACGTCTGTCATGCTCGACCAGAGATACGCGGCCCCGAACATCTCGAGCATGCCGATGGCGAGCCCGCCCAGCATCGCGCCGCGCACATTGCCGATGCCCCCCACGACCGCCGCGACAAACGCCTTCAACCCCAGCAGCGTCCAGCTCGTGTCGGCGGTCTGCTTGATCTGGCTGTACTTGAGCGCCCACAGGAACCCGCCCGCCGCCGCCAGGGCGGACCCGATGACGAACGTCGTGCTGATGACGCGGTTGACGGGAACTCCCATGAGCGAAGCGGTGGCGGTGCTGTGACTGACCGCCCGCATGCCACGCCCGATCTTCGTGTGGAACACCAGCCATTCGAGGCCCACCATCAGCGCGAGCGCCGTTCCCACGCCCGCGGCGTCGAGCAGCGTGAAGTTCACCCGCCCGACTGTAAAGAGCGTCGCGTCGTTCACCAGGGCGGGGATGTTGGCGGGCCGCGTCCCGAACATCCATTCCTGCTGGCCCATGTTCTGCAGGAAGAGAGAAACGCCGATCGCCGTGATCAGCACGTTGAGCCTGGGCGCCCCGCGGATGGGCTTGTACGCCAGCCGCTCGATGCAAAAGCCCGCCAGCGCACATGCCGCCATGGCCAGGATGAGCACGAGCGCGCCGGCCCACCACGGCGGGGCCCCCCAGCCCGTGACGGCCTCGAGCTTCCTCGCGAAGAGCAGCGAGAGCCACGCCCCCAGGACCACCACGTCGCTGTGCGCGAAGTTGATGAACTTGAGGATGCCGTACACCATCGTGTAGCCCAGCGCGATGAGCGCGTACAGGCTGCCGATGGCGATGCCGTCCTTCAACGTCTGGAGCAGTTGGTCCATGCGCGCCGCGTGAGGGATGACTTACTTGGGCTCGATGGACGCGCGGAAAACCCACTGCCCGCCGCGACGCTCCACCATCACGACGTTCTTCACCGCGTCGCGGTGGTCGTTGAGGGTGATGGCCCCGGTGACGCCCTTGAATCCCCTGGCCTGGCCGATGGCGTCACGCAGGTCGGTGCCGGAGAGGCTCTTGGCCCTGCCCATGGCCTCGAACAGCAGCCGGGCGCCGTCGTAGCCCAGGGCCGCGAGACCGTCGGGCACGCCGCCAAAGTCGGCCTTGTACGTGCTCACGAAGGCCCGGATCTCCTCGGTGGGCTGGTCGGGGGCGTAGTGGTTGGAGTAGAAGCACCCCTCGATCGACTCGCCCGCGTTCTTGCCCAGCTCTTCGCTGTCCCAGCCGTCGCCGCCCAGGAGGGGCATCTTCATGCCGAGCTTGCGGCTCTGCAGCGCGATGTTCGTCACGTCGCTGTAGTAGCCGGGGATGAAGATCGCGTCGGGCGAGCTCTCGCGGATGCGCGTGAGCTGCGCGTTGAAGTCGCTCGCGCCCTGCGTGTACGCCTGCTCGCTGACAATCTCGCCGCCCGCCGCCTTGAAGGCCTTGTTGAACTCGTCCTTCAGGCCCACCGAATAGGCGGACGCCTGGTCGAAGAGCACCGCCACCTTCGCCGCCTTCAGCTCGCCCCTGGCGAACTTCGCGCACGCCTCGCCCTGGAAGGGGTCGATGAAGCACACGCGGAAGATCATGTCGCCGACCTTCGTCACGTCCGGGTTCGTCGAACTCGGAGTGATCATCGGCACCCCGTACTCCTGGCACACCGGCGCACCCTGCAGCGAGACGCTGGACGCGACCTCGCCCAGCACGCACACCACCTTGTCCTTGGTGATGAGCTTGGTCACCACGGTGCCCGCCTTCTCGGGCTTGCCCTCGGTGTCCTCGCTCACAAGCCGGACGGTGTACTTCTTGCCCGCGACCGTCACTCCGCCCGCGGCGTTCACTTCCTTCACCGCCAGCTTGATGCCGTTGTCCGTGCTCTTCCCGAACGTCGCCTGGGCGCCCGTCAGCGAGCCATAGTGCCCGATGGTGATCTCCCCGGGCGTCGACGCCGCGGGGGTGCCACCGCCCCCCCCCGGCGCGGGCGCGGGCGACTTCTTCTCGCAGGCGCCCAGCAGCGCCATCGCTCCGAACACCGAAATCGCCGACCACAGGCGGATGGTCCCAGTCATGGCTTTGTTCCTTGCGCGAAGGTGCGGTCCAGTCCGAAATCCCCCGGAGCGGACTCCGGGCGGCCCCCCTCCGGGGTGAGGTGTGAAGATTACCACACCCGAGCCCCCGCGTTCCATGCCTTCCGCCACGAACTTGCACCCCGCCTCGCCTCACCCAACGCCTCCGGGGTAGGCTTGCCCGTGACTCCTACCGCTGAACTGCTCATCCCGGAGGTCGAGGAACTCGTCCGCTCTCAGCGGTTCGGCGAGCTCCGCGAGGCCCTGCACGCCGTGCACCCCGCCGATGTCGCGGACGTCGTGACCGGCCTCGAGCCCCGCGACGCCGCCGTCTGCTTCCGATTCCTGCAGCGCGACGACGCCGCCGCAGTTTTCTCCTACCTGTCTCCGGAGGCGCAGGAACACCTCATCACACAACTTGGAAACGAGGAAGCCTCCCGCGTCATCGAGGCCATGACCCCCGACGACCGGGTCCACCTCCTCGACGAAGTGCCCGAGGACGTCTGCCAGCGCCTCGTCGCCTCGCTCAGCCCGGAGTCGCGCAAGGTCACCCAGGCCATCCTCGGATACCCGCCCCGCAGCGTCGGCCGCCTCATGACTCCCGACTACGTCCGCCTCCGGCCCGACTGGTCTGTCGCGGAAGCGCTGGACCACATCCGCCGGTACGGCCGGGACGCAGAGACCATCAACGTCGTCTACGTCATCGACAACGAGGGCCGCCTCATCGACGACATGCGCCTGCGATCCCTGCTGCTGGCGCCCCCCGGGGCCCGCATCGAGGACCTCATGAACCGCAGCTTCGTCACGCTCCGGGGCGACCAGCCCCAGCAGGACGCGGTCTCGCTCATGGCCCGCTACGACCGCAACGCCCTCCCCGTCGTCGACAGCCGCGGTGCGCTCATCGGCATCGTCACGTCCGACGACGTGGCGGACGTCGCGCAGGAAGAAGCAACCGAGGACATCCAGAAGCTCGGCGGCGTCGCGGCCCTCAGCGAGCCGTACATGCAGGCCGGGCACCTGGAGATGTTCAAAAAGAGAGGGGTCTGGCTCGCGGCCCTCTTCATCGGACAGACCATCACCATCATCGTGCTCGGCGGGTTCCAGAAGCAGCTCGACAAGGCCGCCGTCCTTGTCATGTTCCTGCCACTGGTCATTTCCTGCGGCGGCAACTCCGGCTCCCAGGCCGCCACCCTCGTCACCCGCGCTCTCGGGCTGGGCGAGGTCACCCCGCGCGACTGGTGGCGCATCGTCCGCAAGGAGCTGGTTTCCGGCCTCCTGCTCGGAGGTACACTCGCGCTGCTGGGCTGGCTGTGCGTGGAGTTCTTCACGCTCATTGGGCATGCCCGCGCCGAAGACGCACGCCATCCTCAGTGGGCCCAGTGGCTTGCGATCAGCGTCGCCGGTTCGATTTTCAGCGTCGTCCTCTGGGGCATCTTGCTGGGATCAACCCTCCCTCTCGTCATGCGGAGGGTCGGCATCGACCCCGCCACCGCGAGCAGCCCCATGGTCGCCACGCTCATGGACGCCAGCGGCACGTTGATATACCTTGGGATGGCGATTCTCATTCTGACGGGAGTGCTCGTCTAGCCAACGCACAACTTTGACTCTAGTTGTGGACGCAGATATCTGTTTTATGACCGGGACCCGAACAGCGTCGACGGCCGGTTGGCCGGGGCTGAGCCTCGCCGGGCTCTCGCTTGCCGTGTTCGCCGGGCTCTTTCTCGGCCTGTCCGTCAGCACATTTGACTACGCCGAGGGCACCAGCTATCTCTCCAACGACCCCAAGGCGTGCGTGAACTGCCACATCATGCGTGATCAGTACGACGGCTGGCAGAAGGGAAGCCACCACGCGCGGGCGACCTGCAACGACTGCCACGTGCCCCCCGATCCGGTCGGCAAGTACTTCGTCAAGGCCGAGCACGGCTTCAGGCACAGCAAGGGCTTCACGCTCCAGGACTTCCACGAGCCGATCCGCATCACCCCGGGAAGCCTCAAGGTCGTCCAGAACAACTGCGTCCGCTGCCACGAGCCCATGGTCGCGCAGATCACGGCACACAGCCTCTCTCGCGGAGAGCCCGCCAACTGCGTTCACTGCCATTCAGACGTCGGGCACGGCCCGAGGAAGTAGACCCGTCCCATGACTACACCAGCCAAACGTTCCTGGGGCCTGTACTGGTTCACGATGATCGTCGTCGCCGGCGCGACCGTCGGCGTCATGCTGATGCGTGAGAACATCGCCCAGCGCAAGCGTGAGGCCAAACAAACGACCTTTGCCCTCACCGAACTCAAGGAAACCACTGTCGACGCCAAGGAGTGGGGCAAGAACTTCCCCAGGCAGTACGACAGCTACCTCCGCACCGTCGACACCCAGCGCACCAAGCACGGCGGGAGCGAGGCCTTCCAGCACCTCGACGAAGACCCTGTCTGGCGCGCCATCTTCAGGGGCTACGCCTTCGCCATCGACTACCGCGAGGAGCGTGGGCACGCCTACATGCTCAGCGACCAGCGCGACACCGAGCGCGTGAAGCAGAAGCCCCAGCCCGGGGCCTGCCTCCACTGCCACGCCAGCAACGTCGTGGCCTACCGCGAGCAGGGCATCAAGGCCGGCGCACCCGGCACCCTGGATGATTCCGCCACCAGCGCCGCCGGCATGGAGCAGATTCAGAAAGGCTTCGAGCAGGTCTGCGGCCTGCCCTACGCCGAGGCCAGCAAGCTCGTCGAGCACCCCGTCACGTGCCTGGATTGCCACGACCCATCCACCATGGCGCTGCGGGTCACCCGGCCCGGGTTCATGAACGGCATCCGCGCCCTCGCCTCCTCCGCCGAGCCCGTGCCGCACCTCCCGAGCGTGGAACGATGGCGCACCGGCCCAAGGAGCCGCCCGTACGACCCCAACCTGGACGCCAGCCGCCAGGAGATGCGCAGCATGGCCTGCGCCCAGTGCCACGTAGAGTACTACTTCGCGGGCGAAAAGAAGCTCGTGACCTTCCCCTGGCACAAGGGCCTGAAGGTCGAGCAGATCGAGGCGTACTACGACGAGGTGAAATGGACGGACTTCAAGCACGCCGACAGCGGCGCCGCCGCGCTCAAGGCCCAGCACCCGGAGTTTGAGCTCTGGAGCCAGGGCATCCACGCCCGCTCGGGCGTTTCGTGCGCGGACTGCCATATGCCCTACAAGCGCGACGGGGCGATCAAGATCAGCGACCACCACGTCCGCAGCCCGATGCTGAACGTGGCTCACGCCTGCCAGACCTGCCACAACTACACAGAGACGGAGATCAAGAGCCGCGTCGAGGCCATCCAGGACCGCACCAAAGGCCTCCTGGACCGGGGCGAGCAGGCGGTCTTCGCGCTCATCAACTCCATCGCCGAGGCCAGGACGAACGGCGCCACCGACGAGCAACTCGCCCCCGCGCGGGCCCTGCAGCGCAAGGCGCAGTGGAGGCTTGACTTCATCTCCGCCGAGAACTCCATGGGCTTCCACGCCCCGCAGGAGTCCGCCCGTATCCTCGCGGAAGCCGTTGACTTCGCCAGGCAGGGTGAGATCGAGCTCCTCAAGGCAATCGCGAAGCGCTAGACGTCCGCGAGGCGGTGCCACAACGCGGCGCCGACCGACGCCACCACGAACAGCACCCCAGCGCCCTGCGTGGGCCAGTCCCGCGTCGCCAGCTCCGTCGGGTCGTCGTACTCCCCTCGCTCCAGAAGCACGATGCAGCGGAGCAGCGCGTACGTCGCCGGGAGCAGCGTCACCCACAGCACGTTCACGTCGCCCCCGGGCGACCAGAGCCTCACGACCGCCCCCGCATCCGCCCGACCCACGATGTACGCGGCGTACGTCACGAGCGTCGCGACCCCGGTCACCACCACGAGCATCCGCAGCAGCTCGTCCGTGTACGACCTCTGAACAAGGCGTGCCGCCCCGGCGCCCTCCCCCAGGCTCCGCCGCTCTCCCAGCCTCTTTCCCAGCGCCAGGAACATCGAGAAGAACAGCGTCACGTTGAGCAGCCACGTGCTGGGGGCGATCCCCGCCGCGGCACACCCGCCCACGACCCGCAGCACGAACCCCAGCGACAGGCTCATCACGTCCACGATCACCACGTGCTTCAGCCGCAGTGAATACGCGACGACGTTCGCCACATAGGCCGCGACCAGCACGCCCAGCACCCACCCGCCCGACGCAAGCGCGAGCCCCGCGGCACCCACCGCCAGGACCGCCGCGAACACCGCCGCCTGACCCGTCGTGACTTCGCCCCGCGCGATCGGCCTCAGTCTCTTGCGGGGGTGGTGACGATCCAGCGGCGCATCGGCGAGATCGTTCAGCACATAGCACGCCGACGACGCGAGCGCGAACGAGGCCGAGGCGAGCATCGCATCGATCGCCAGGTCCCTCCACTCACCCCGGTACTCCCGCAGGCCGTACAGCGGCCCCAGCAGCACAAAGACGCTCTTGGCCCACTGGTGCGGGCGCGCGAGCTTGACCAGCGCCAGGGCCAGCGGCCTGCGGGGCGGGTCCTGGGTTGTGGGTTCCTGGCTCATGCGGACCGGAAGACTCCTACGTCCCGCGGGCCGCCCCCGGTTCGTAGAGCGTTCCGCCGGCATCCATCGGCCAAGAGCCGGGGGGCGGGCCACAGAAGGGTCCGAGAATCACCCAACTCTACTGCTCGATGGCCCGCAGCACGATGATGGCCAGCGTCAGCACCGAGGCGTTGTGCAACCCGTGCGCCACCATGGGGCCAATGAGGCTGCCACGCCACTCCCGGGTGAGCGCAAAGATGAACCCGAGCGTGATGACGGGCATCAGCAGGAAGAACGCGTAGCCGTGCATGACACCGAACACGACCGCGGAAAAGAGCCCCGCCCACACGACCCCCATGCCCGTCCGTAGCGCACGGTACAACGCGCCACGGAAGAGCGACTCCTCCACCAGCGGCGCCCAGATCGTCGCCAGCGAGAAGAGCAGCACCAGCTTCCAGCCCGAGACAGACGAGATCATCTCCGCGACCCGGTTGGGGGGCGGCCCGGCCTCCGGCCGGTTGAACAGGCCGGACATGATGAGCTGATACACCAGCATCAGCACGACCGAGACCGCCATCGAGAACGCCAGCAGCGGAAGGCCCGCGAGGTACGCGTACATCCCCGCGCCGATCTCCTGCATCACGCCCTTGCCGCTGTGCCAGCCTATCCGCGCCCGCAGGTCCGCGAACGACACCCGCCTCAGCAGGGGCCAGAGCGGCACCACCACCAGCGCCCACTGCGCGAGCAGCCCGGCGGCGTCGATCCATTCCGGGGGCTCGGGCATCGCCGCGACCACCGCCGTAAACCCGATCTTCATCACCAGCAGGAACAGCATCACGAAGACCGCGACCGTCTCGACGAACACGCTCCCCCCGGGCGCCGGGGGCACGAACGCGGGCCTGAACCGCCGCTTCGAGAGCCCGACGATGGCCAGAACGCAGATCACGCACCCTGTAACGAACGCGATGCCCGCGAGGGACATCCCCGCGAGCACCGTCACGACGATCCCTACCCCTCCCCTGAGCACCGCCGCCCGCGCCGGGTCACTCTCCTTCAGCCCGCGGGTCATGGCCAGGTCCGCGAACCAGCCGTGCCGAGCCTTGAGGCCCGCCTTCTCCTCTTCGCTCAGCGCCGCAGTCCCCTCGGTCACCATCCGCCTCACAAGCTCGATCTCCGCGAGCACCACCTCCGAGGGTTCCTTGACCTTGGCCTCCTGCTTCTGGAGCTTGTCGAGCAGCCGTTGGGCCTCCTTCTCGCCCGCGAGATCCCAGGCGACGATCGCGGCGCGGAGCTGGTCCACGGGCTTCTTCGCCGCGTCCCGCACGTTGCCCAGGTAGGCCGTCCGGGTCTCGGCGCTCCCGACGCCCGGCACGTAGGCGACCTTGACCATCGCCTTGGCCACCAGCGTGAACTCTTCGGAACCCGGCGCGACGATCTCACGCACCGTCTCCGCGGGCGGGGCGGGCGCGAAGAGCTCCGACTGGTTCACCAGGACCGTGCCAAGCACCAGCACGATCAGAACCACCCACGCAACCACCGCCATGGTCCGCGAGCCGGGGTCCGGGGTCCGCGGCTCCTCGCGTCGATACTCGGTTGGCGCGTTCGGCATGGCCACAATCATCGGCCCGTCACGCCCCCGGCGTCCGACATGCCCTCAAAATGACGCCCCGGGCGTGCGGCTGCGCCGGCCCCGGTACCATCCCCGCTCATGCCCTCCGTCGTCATCGAAGGCTGGCGATTCCTCCCCCACTCCTACTCCCTGTGGGCGATGTACCTCGCCCTCGAACTCAGCCATCGCCCCGGGATCGACGTCTACTTCCTCGATGCGCCCCGGCCCGAGGCCCGATGGACGCCCGATCGCACCATCCTGCCGGAGGCCCAGGTCGCCCGCATCGCTTCCATCCCCGCGCCGCCCCCGGACCTGAAGCCGGACCTCCTAGCCCGAATCGCCTTCCCCTACGACTACTCTCCGAGCCCCGCGGCCCGCACGCTCGTCTTCGGCACCGCCGAGTACGGCATCGTCCCGAACAACTTCGTCAAGGGCGCCTTGCCCATCTCCAAAGCAGTCGCGGACTCGGGCCACACCGCCGTCACTTGCACCAGGTGGTCGCAGCAGGGCTTTCTGAGGAGCGGGGTAAAGGCGAAGCAGATGGCGATGGTCATCTGCGCCGTGGACCCGGGCGTCTTTTCACCCGCGGCGCCCGACGCCCGCGCCTCCATCCGCGCACGCCTGGGCTGGACAGACCGCTTCGTGCTCTTCCACAACAGCTCCCTGGGCTGGAACAAGAACGTCGAGGCGATGCTCGAGGCCATGCTCGTCCTCGCCGACGAGATCCCACCACTCACGCTCGCCATCAAGGGCATGGACGCGCTCTACACGTCCTCGCAGGTCGTGGAGCGCGTGTGCGGCGGCCTGCCGCCCGATCTCCGTGAAAGGCTGCTCTCCCGCGTGCAGTACATCGGCGCCTCCCTCGGCATGGCTCAGGTCGCGGAGCTGTACCAGGCCTCCGACGCCTACGTCTGCCCCTACCTCGCCGAGGGGTTCAACATGCCCGCGCTCGAGGCCGCGGCGTGCGGCGTGCCCGTCATCTGCACCTCGGGCGGCTCGTCCGATGACTTCATGACCGGCGAGTTCGCGCTCAAAGTCGCCAGCCGCACACAGGTCCACCGCGAATCCGGCGGCATGGTGCTGCGGCCGAACTTCGAGAACTACGTATCGCACATCCGGCGCATCGTGAAAGACGAGACATTCCGTACAAAGGCCCGGGCCGCCGGCCCCGCCTTCGTTGCGAAGGGCTGGACCTGGCGTCACGCCGCCGAACAACTGCTGCAGGCCGGCAACCTGGTGACCACATGACGCACGCCGCAAGGGACACCGCCAAGGTCGCCGACCGCCGCCGCCTTCACTTCGCAACGCTCGCCGATCTTCGCGCCGATCTGGTAACGCTCGAAACCGCGGCAGGCTCGCTCCGCACCAGCGGCAACTGGACCGCGGGCCAGAACTTCTCCCACCTCGCGGCGTTCATGGAGTTCGCCTACGACGGCTACCCGCCAGAGCTCAGCAACCCGCCCTGGTTCATCAAGGCCTTCCTGCGCCTGCGCAAGCGGTCCATGCTCAGGGGCGGCCTGCCAGCCGGCGTCAAGATTCCCGGCATCAAGGGCGGCACCGTGGGCGCCGACGACGCGCCCGCGCACTCCGCCCTGGCCCGCCTCCGCACCGCCCTCGACCGGCTGGAACGGTCGGCACCGACGGCGCCCAACCCCGTCTTTGGCCCCCTGACGCACGAAGAGTGGATTGCGCTCCACCTCCGCCACGCCGAGCTGCACCTCGGGTTCGTCCACCCCTCCTGACCCGGAGTCACCACCATGACCCGCGAGTATTCTCCCAGCCAAGATCAAGACGTTCCGGCGTTGGTTTCGCTGATCATCGATGCGTTCGCGGGCACGGCGGACGCCTCGGAGGCGTGGCTCCGGACCCACTCACCCTCCAACATCCGTGTGCTGCGCGAGTCGGAGCGGCCCGTAGCTTGCGCCCTCCGAATCCCGATGGCCCAGCACTTCGGCGGCCGGGCGGTGAGCATGGTCGGGATCGCGGGCGTCGCTGTCACCCCCGTGCACCGCGGCGCGGGACTTGCGCGGGACATGATGTCCCGCGTCGTCGCCGAGCTCGCGTCGGAAGGCGTGGCGCTCTCCACGCTCTACGCCTCCACCCGCCCTCTGTACCGGCAGGTGGGCTACGAGTCCGCCGGCTGCCGCTTCTCGCACCGGATCTCGGTGGCCAACCTCGCGAGAGTTCGCGGCTCCCCCCCGGTCTCGCCACTCACCGAGGCGGACATGCCCGCCGCGCGGACCTGCTACGAGCGAGCCTCCCCGGCCCAGCAGGGCTCGCTCGTTCGGACCGAGTATTGCTGGTCGCGCATCTGGAAAAACCAGGGCGATGTCTTCCGTGGCTTTGGCGTGCGGGGCCCCGATGGGTCGCTGGATGGCTACCTCGCGCTCCGCCAGCAGCCCAAGCCCGAGAACGGCCACCACGACCTGATCCTGAACGACTTTGTCGCAACCACACCCGCCGCGGCTTCCGCTCTCTCCACGTTCCTCGCGGGCTTCGCAACCATGGCGGACGACGTGGTGCTGTACGCCGGGGCCTCGCACCCGCTGGCGCTGCTGATGCCCCACCACCACGGCGCCGTCACGCTCCACGAGCCCTGGATGCTCCGCGTCTGCAACGTGCCCGCCGCCCTGCAGGAACGAGGCTACCCGGCCGGTCTCTCGGCGACACTCGTCGTCGACGTCCGTGACGAGACCGCTGCCTCCAACGCCGGGCTCTGGACCCTCTCAGTCGAGGGCGGGGCCGCAAGGGTCACCCGGGGCGGCTCGGGGCCGGTGCTGAGCCTGGACATCCGCGGGCTCGCGGCGATCTACACGTCATTCCTGTCACCCGCGCAGGCGCGGCTCGCCGGGCTCGCCCAGGGAAGCGACGAGACGCTCGCGCAAGCCGGGGCCATCTTCGCCGGCCCCGCGCCGTCCATGAGCGACTTCTTCTGAGCGGATCAGCGGGGCTCGAAGATCGGCAGCCTCGAGAAGACCTGGCCGACCGCGCGCTGGGTGTCACGCCGCACAAGCTCCATCTCGCTCTCCAGCGGGCGTCCGACTCGCGAGGCGACGGAGGCGGCGCGCGCTTCGGCCTGAGCCCCGGGCGTCACCACGCTCTCCGCGGGAAAGACGACCAGGGGCCGCTCCGGCGCCAGAGAGAGGGCGATCGGCGCCGAGGTCGGCACCGGCGACATATGCCCGATGACGTAGGTAAACGCGCCGACCGCCGCGACCGCCACCGCCGCCGCGACCAGCCCGCCCCAACGTGTCTGGCGCAGCCAGGGAAGTTCGATCGGAATGGGCGTCTGCGTCGCCTCGTCGATGGATCTCTCGATGGACGCCGCCGCGTCTGGGGACGGGTCGACCCATGGAGGCGGGGTCCGTGAGAGCAACCTCTCCACCTCCGCGTGCCGGCTCCGAGAACGCGAACCTCTGTGCTGCCTGCCCATCACATGCCCCCAGCGAGGGCCGCGGCGACCCGCGGCGCTGCATCCACGTCCTGCTGATCTGGCGCGGGCAGTCGCTCGGCCAGCGCCTGCCTGGCGCGGAACAGACACACCCGCACCGCCACCTGAGATTTGTTCATCACCATCGCGATCTCCGCGATCGCGAGCTCTTCCACGTACCGAAGCCAGATCGCCTCGTGCTGTTCGGGAGTCAGGCACGCCGCCGCCAGCGCCCAGATACCCCCACGAGCACGCCGCTCCGAGGGCGCCCGCTCGCTCAGCCCCTCCACCACGTTCCCGCCCACCGGGTCACGGCTGCGCCGATGGTGGGTGATCGCAAGCCGCGAGCCGATCGTGAACAGCCACGTCGAGAACCGCCACGTCGGGTTGTACGAGCGGATGCGGTTCCACGCCCGGACAAAGGTCTCCTGCGTCAGGTCCTCCGCGTCGTGCCTCGAACGAACCCGGCGGAGCAGGAAGTTGAACAGCCTGGCGTGGTACCGCTCCACCAGCTCCCCGAAGCAGCGCCGCGCCATCACGTCCCCGGAAGCCGCCCGCACCGCGAGCTGCTCCGACGTCGCCCCCGACACTTCGGTCAGCTCCGGCGTCCCCGTGGTCTGTCGTGCTGCTGCCGCCACTCAGCTCCCTTCACCCACTTCAGATGCTACCGCCTCCTGCCGCGTTCGCAACCCGTTCAGAAACTGTACGACAACCTCGACTCTTGGTTCCGTCTTCAGCCAAAGACGCGGTCCCTCACGCCCCACCCGCACGCTGCGCGCGAGGGTCGCGGCCGGCGCAAGCTCCGGCTTCTCCCTCGCCTGAAGAGCCATAGATGCAAACATACCCCTAATCACGGCCTCGCAGTCCTGCGCGGTTTCCTCGTTCTCTGCCCGCAGATTGAGGCTCAAATAGAGATCGCCCGAATCTTCCGGGTGCCCGAGGTCCGCCTGGCCCACGTCCAGAACGAGCTCCTCCGCCGCCCGAAAGACCATCGCCTCGGTGGCGAACGGTGAGCCCGCAACGGGCGTCGCGCCGGCCGCCAGACCCAACCGGCCCTTCGCAATCTCGTTCTCCGTCCCCGCCGCGCGTCCGACGGCGGCAAAGACGAACGACGCGGCTCGGGGCTCCGCGTTCAGTGGCTGAGGCCACGCCGCCTCGCCCAGGGATGCGTCCATCACTGCGCAGGCACGGAGGAGGGCCTCCTTTGACTCGCAGAGCACCACGCGGTTGCGGCCTCGCTCCTGGCCAGGCCTGACTGCCGCGTACGTCATCTCCCCCCGAAGCACCCAGGAAAGAAACGCAACGCCACCCTCGGTCGCGGCCTTCAGGTCGAGCACGCCCGCGTGCGTCAGATGCTCGCCCAGGTCGCCGGCCTTGGAGGTAGTTTCGAGCACGGTCACTGTGCCGCCCGACCCCACCCCATAGGAAGTCATCCCCAGCACATCGCGATCGACCCTCAGCCCAAAGAGCGCCTCGATCCTCGCGGAGGCTCGGGCCACCGGCCCCTCACGGTCCGCGAGGAGCACCCGGCCCACCTCCGACGCCGCCAACGCTTCGGTGTTGACGTGCACCACCCAGTGCGCCGAGCGATCCACGCACGCGCGGTCCAGGGGGCCCGCCCACGCCGCATGGCGCGCTCCCGGCGCGCACGTCACCAAGACAGCCCCAACAGTCGCCATGCCCGCTCGCAACGCTCGCACCGGACCCCCAATCTCGCTGTTTCGGCCCCGTCCCGTGCCCGCAGTCTACCTACGCCCGTCGCCCGTAGGCGTTACCCGCACCAGCCCCCTGGTAGGCTGTGCGCATGGACCTCTTCTCTCGCCACAGGGTCGGACCAGGATCCGAAGTCAACCTGGACGATGTCGACCCGGGGACAACCCCGGGCGCGTCGAGGGACGAGGGCGAACAGGCGCTTCCGGAACTCAGCGCCCGCCTTGGCTCGCTGGTCCAGCAGCTCTGGGCCGACCAGCGATACGCGCTGCTGGTGATCCTCCAGGGCATGGACGCTTCGGGCAAGGACGGCACGGTTCGCAAGGTCTTCGCCGGCGTCAACCCGCTGGGCTGCCGCGTGTTCTCCTTCAAGCGCCCCACACCCGAGGAACTGGGCCACGACTTCCTGTGGCGCGTGCACGCCTGCTGCCCGCGCCGGGGCGAGTCCGTAGTCTTCAACCGCTCGCACTACGAGGACGTCGGCATCGTTCGCGTACACGACCTGGTCCCAAAGAAGACCTGGTCGGCGCGCTTCGATCAGATCAACGACTTCGAGAGGCTGCTGCACGCCTCCGGCACGCGCATCCTCAAGTTCTTCCTGCACATCTCCAGGGCGGAACAGAAAGAGCGCCTGCTCGAGCGCATCCACGACCCTTTCAAGGCCTGGAAGATGGAACTGGGCGACATCGAGGAGCGCGCCCATTGGCCCGCCTACATGAAGGCCTACTCCGAAGCCATCTCCCGCTGCTCCACGCGCCACGCGCCGTGGTACGTCGTTCCCGCGGACAAGAAGTGGTACCGGAACCTGGTCGTGGCGCAGGCCATCATCCGCGAACTGGAATCGCTCGACCTCCGCCTGCCCCCACCCCACTTCGACCCCGCGTCCGTTCAGGTCCCGGATTAGGTCCGCCGCATGGACAGTCCGCTCGAGCCATCCCAGCGCGTCGCGAGCTCGTGCGGCACGTGCAGAAGGTCCAGCACCTTTCCAACCACAAAGTCCACGAGGTCCTCGACGCGCGCCGGCCCGAGATAGAACCCCGGGTTGGGCGAGCACAGCGTTGCACCCGCCAGCGCCAGCGTCTCCATGTTTCGGATGTCGATCAGGCTCAGAGGCATCTCCCGGTGGCAGACGATCAGGGGCCGGCGCTCCTTCAGCGTCACGGCCGCGGCGCGGCACAGGAGGTTGCTCCCGCTCCCGGTCGCCATCGCGCCCAGCGACGCCGACGAGCACGGCAGCACGATCATCCCCGAGTGGAGAAAGCTCCCGCTGGCGATCACGGCCCCAACGTCCTTGTTCGAATGCACCACTAGAACGCCGTCGCATGCCGCCACGCCCGGACACAGCCTCTCGCAGCTCAGCGCGTCAATCCCCGCCTCTTCCGCGAGCAGCCGCCTCCCGTACTCCGTGACCACCAGGTGCACCTCGTGCCCGCCCGAGAGCAGCAACCCCAGCAGCCTCAACGCGTAGCACGCCCCCGACGCCCCCGATACCCCAAGAACAAACCGCTTCTGGCCGTCTTCCATGGCGCATCGTATCGCCCGCGCCGGGGATGGCCTCTTTCAGCCCCTCGGCTACAGTCTCGCGCCATGAACAACGCCCCGCACACAACCCGCGTTCTCGGCCTCGCGGCCATGCTCTGCGCCGGCCTCACCACCGCCGCCTGCCAGCAGTACGTCTCCTCACCCGGCATCCCGACCTCCCGCGGCATCCCCGAGAGCCCCAACCAGCCGGCCGCCGCCACCGCCATGGTGCGCAGCATCCAGTACGTCGCGAACCGCTACCCGCCCGGCTCGCTGAACTTCGAGGCCGCCAGCGCCAAGGACCAGGCGAGCACCATCGTCCCCTACGCCTGCGTCGTCAACCTTCCCCGCGGCCTGCGCCGCAGCTACTACGAGCGCATCGCGGCGGAAATCGGCCCCGAGTGCCGCCCCATGACGCCCGACGTCGCGCACACCGGCGAGCCCACGTTCTACGTGACCCGCGTGTGGATGCGCTTCAACACCGCCATCGTCGACGTGCTGCGTCCCATGCCCGAACTCGGCGCCGACCCGGAAGGCAAGATGCTCTACCAGCTCGTCACCGTGCGCCTCGAGGGCGGCACCGAGCCCTGGCATGTCGTCCACGCCCGCGCACACACTTCCCAGCAGACCTCGCTCCCCTCGCCCTACTTCATGCCAGAGGTCGAGCGCGTCGACCAGTACACTTGGCAGCAGGAGCAGGACGACATCAACCCACCGGACCGCGGCTCGTACTAACCCATCCGCCGGCCGATGCGGAACGGCCCGGGATCAAACGCGGGGGGCTCCCCGCTCAGCATCTGCGCCACGACCTGGCCCGTGCCGGGGCCCGTGCTCATGCCGATCATGCTGTGGCCCGCCGCGACCATCACGTTCCGGTACTTCGGAGCGCGATCGATGAACGGCTTGCCGTCCGGCACCATGGGCCTCCAACCGAACCACGCGCCCTCGCGCGTCGCCCGCACCGGCTCTTTGAAGTAGAGCGACGCGCTGTCCGTGAGCAGCCTCAGCCGCTCGTCGCGGATCGACGCGTCGAACCCCGCGAACTCCATCGTGCTCCCGATGCGCACGGCCCCGCGGAAGGGCGTGACCGCGACCCGGTGCTGCTCAAAGACCATCGGGTGCTTCGCCAGGCTCTCGGCGCCCGCCAGCGTCACGCTATAACCCTTGCCCGGCACGATGGGCAGGCGTGCCCCGATGCTCCGGGCGAGCCCGGGCGTCCACGCTCCTGTCGCGATCACGACCGCGTCCGTCTCCAGGATGCCGCCCTCGGTCACCACGCCGGTGGCGACCCCGCGCCCGCCATCGATGCCGATCGCCCGCGTGCCCTCGCACACCACCACGCCCCGGCGGAGCAGCGCCACCCGCAGCCCGGCCATGTAGCGGTCGGGCCTCAGGTGCGCATCACAGTCGAACATCCACGCACCACCCAACCCCTCGCGCAGCGTTGGTTCGAGCGCCGCCAGAGCACGCCCGTCGACCCGTCGGGCGCCGTACCCGAACCGTTCGGTCATGCGGCGGTTGTCCGCCTCGAAGTGCTCGAGGTGCGCCTCGTCCTTTGAGATGAACAGGCACCCCTTCTGCTCATACTCCGCGTCGATCCCTTCCGCGCGGACCACCTCCTCGTACCGCGCCTTCCCAACCGCCAGCAGGTCGTGCAGCGCGCCCATCGTCGCGTCCACCTGCGCCTCGGTGCAGCAGCAGCGGAAGGCGTTGAACCACGCGAGCAACGGCAGGTCGAGCCTCGCACGCACCGCGAACGGGCTGTTCCGCCTGAACACCAGGGGCAGTGTCGATGCGATCGTGCCCGGCCTCGCCAGCGGATAGACGTGGCTGGGGCACACATAGCCGCAGTTGCCCTGGCTGCACCCGCCCCCCACCCGCGACGCGTCCAGCAGCACAACCCGCCAGCCCCGCAGCGCAAGCTCGTACGCGCACGACGCCCCCACGATCCCGCCCCCAACCACGATGACCTTGCCGCTCATGAGGACCGCATGGTAGATGCGCCTATCTCGCGCCGTGGTCCCAGCCCTGCCCCGACACCTCCACAGCGCCGCGCGCGCTCACGAGCACGGCACCGGAACCCGCGACCACGCGGCCGACGCGCGTGACCGGCGTGCCCGCGACCACTCCCGGCACCTCGCCCGCCGCCGCGAACAGCAGCTCGTAGTCCTCGCCATCCCGGATCGCGCGCTCGACTCCCTCCACCCCCGGCCCGAGCGGGATGGCGCCGGCGTCGATCTCCATCCGCACCCCGGACGCGCGCGCCAGCCGCCCGGCGTCGATGCCCAGCCCGTCGGACAGGTCCATCATCGCGTGCAGCCGCTCACCCAGCGTGTCCGCCAGGGCCCTCGCCTCCGCCAGTCGGGGCTCGAAGGTCAGGTGCCGGCCCAGCCCGCCCTCTCCAAAGGAGCCCCCCACGCGCCCCGTCACATAGAGCCAGTCACCCGGGAGCGCCCCGCGCCGGGTCACAGGCCCCCGAGCCGCGTGCGGCTCTCCCACGATGCTGATGGTCAGCACCAATGGCCCACTCTCCGCCATCGCGATGTCTCCACCCACGAGCGGACAGGCAAAGCCCCGGGCCACGCCCGCGAGCGCGTCGAACAGCTCGTTGGCCCGCTCCCCGCGCCAGGCCGGGGTCAGCACAGCCGCCGCGAGCGCCGCCAGAGGCCGTCCCGCCGCCGCCGCAAGGTCCGAGAGAGGCCGAGCGATTGCCTTTCGTGCGAGCATCGCGGTGGGCGTGCCCGCAACGAAGTGCCTCCCTTCAACGATCTGGTCTGTCTTGAGCAGCACGCGGGGCTGGCCCACGCGCACCACCGCGCAGTCGTCGCCCGGCCCTGCCTCGACCCACGCAAAGGCCCGCTCCAGGTCGGAAGACCGCCGATAGACGTGTGCCAGCAAGTCATCTTCGCGCATGGGGTGCCCCTAGGGAGCGGGCGTCAGGCCCAGCATGGCCCGCTGGGCCGGCTCGACCCGGCGCGCCCCAGCCCCGCCGCTGGCCGGGCCCAGGGGCGTGTCCAAGCCCGGAGTCGCCCAGCCGATGCCCCGGGTCTGCAGATCCTTCACAGCCTTCTCGATCGTCCAGCCCCCGGCCTGATCCCACGGGGCCAGCGTCCCAAGTGCGCGGCAGTACAGCGGCGCCCTCTGCTCCTTGCCCCACGCCGCGACCTTCGCCGCGCCGTCCCCTGCCGTCTTGCCAAACTCCCACTCG
The DNA here is from genome assembly GCA_020853975.1 of Phycisphaerales bacterium. Classification (GTDB taxonomy): domain Bacteria; phylum Planctomycetota; class Phycisphaerae; order Phycisphaerales; family UBA1924; genus RI-211. The sequence goes on along the minus strand of JADYXW010000015.1, from coordinate 138,159 downwards.
AAGGCGTAGACCACGTTCGCGAGCACACCCGCCCCGCCCCGCCGGTCCGCGGGCGCCCACAGCACGACCGTGTGCTCCGGCGCCGCCTCACGCACCCCAAGCACGAGCGCCCGCTGCGCCGCTGCGCGATGCTCCTCCTCAGGCGCCGCCGCCCCGATACCGGCCACCTCGAACATCAGCCTCGCCGGGTCCAGGCTCGCCATCTCCCGCGCCAGTTCGGCCCACATCCGCTCGACCTCGATCACAAAGCCCTGATCGTCGGGCCGGGCCCAGGGTGCGTCGGCGGCCGCCGCCACCAGCACCACTCCGAGCCCCGCGTCGAGCGCGGCGGCCGTGGCACTCTTCAACGCCGCCACCTCGCCCGTCCGCAGCCCGCGCGACTCCGCGCCCCACACTTTCGCCGGTTCAAAGGCGAGCCGCACGTGCAAAATGCCGGCCCCCCGGAGCGCCGAGAGGTCCGCCGCGGGCGTCGGTTCTGCGCCGAGCGTCACCCCGCGAGAGAGCATCGCCAGCCGCTGCCTCGGCACGCCCCGCACCCCGTCAAACGCCGCCTCCGTTCGCTCGGTCACCTTCTTGTCGTGCACCGCGAGTGCATCAACCACCCGGCGCATCGCGCCCCGCCCCCCCTCGTCCATGTACACGCGCACCACCTTCGTGGTCAGGTTCACGTCCACGGCCCGCACGCCCTTCACCGGCTGCAGCGCCGCCTCCACCGACGAGCGGCACCCCTCGCAGGACAGCGTGGGGACTTTGAGCGTGAGCAGGGCCTCCTGCGCGAACGCGGGCGCCGCAAGGCCGAGGCCCTCGACCAGGGCGACGAACATGAGCATGAGGTGGCGCATGGCGGATCGTATCGCCCGCGCTACCCCGACTACGCTGACCCCATGAGACTCCTCCTGCTCCTGCCCACGGCATGGATGGTCGGGTGCGCCGCCCGCGGCACGGGCGAGTTCGCCGTCCCCGCGGGCCGCTACGACGACGCCTTCGTCGCGACCCGCTCCGTGCTCCGCGACTCGGGCTTTGACATCGAGCGCGTCGACGCCCGCGCCGGGGTCATCACCACGCTGCCCAAGCCCTCCGCGGGCTGGGCCACGCCCTGGGACACCGAGCAGTCCTCGCCCGCGCAGGAGACCTCCGACCTGTTCAACCGCCAGCGCCGCGAGGTCCGCGTGGCCTTCGAGCCCTCTCCCGCGGAGGGTGAGCCCGTGAGCGCCAAGGTGACGGTCACTGTCTCTCGTGTTCAGTCGCCCGGCGTTCGTCCAAACCCGCGATCCATCCAGCTCACCACCATCTCGCGCGACCCCGCGCTCTCCGACCGGGGCGTGTGGCTCGGCTACGCGGTCGCCGTCACCCGTGACACCAACCTCGAGGCGAGGTTGGCACGCAAGGTCGAGTCCGCGCTGGCACACCCGAAGTAGCCCCTCATCCCGGGGCGGCCGTCTCGGGCCCGGGAGAGGGCTCGATGTAGCCCAGGGCTCGCGCCACGAGCTCGCCCCGGGAGTTCGCGTGCAGCTTGCGGTGCAGGTTCTTCACGTGGTCGTGCACGGTGTGCGCGCTCCGCCCGCTCTCAATCGCGATCTCGCGGATGGACTTGCCCAGCAGGAGAGCCGAAAGAACCTCCTGCTCGCGCGGGCTCAGCCAGTCTGAGTGCCTCAGCACCCCGTCGCCGAACGTCCGCCTCGACGCCTCCGCGAGCGGTCCCATCAACTCGGAAAGCACCGCGTGCAGCAGCTCCCCTGCTGTCGGGCTCGCCACCGAGGCGAGCACCGCGGCCCTGCCCCCCTCCAGCGTCGCGGCCCCGCACACAACACGGGCCGAGGGAAGCCAGTCCCACACGGGTCGCAACGCGTCCGGAGCCCACTGCATGTTGCAGATATGCCCCACTTCCGCCCGCAGCGCCAGCGCGCCGGGCGCGGCGAGCACCGCCGCGCCGGTCGCGGCCCCCGCGCTCACCACCTCCACGACGCGCCCGTTCACCCCGAGCCTCGCGAGTGCAACCACCACCCCGCCATCCGGCACGAGCACGACCAGCGCCCCCGCCGCACGCTCGCACCAGTCCGGTGTAGGAGCCCCGGGCAGCTTGAGCACGCGTCCACAGGCGCTGACGATCCTGCCCAATGCGGCGGCAAGGCTCTTTTCCGGTTCGAAATCGCTCACCAATGACATCCCCGGCGACTCGGCCCCCGCTCCGCTGCGGAACGCGTCGTCACGCGGACTATCGACACAACAGGGGCATCGCGGGCACGCCCCGCGCGCACCACGAGCGATATTGGGTATTGTCCCTCACGCGGGGCATCACCCGCTCGACACACATAATTGTGCGACAATCGCCCGAGCGCGTTCAGCCTTGATTGCCTGCGGCTGCTCGTCTCAAGGGCAGCCGCCGCCCGCGACCGTGTGCACAAGCGAGGTGACGTCATCCTGATCCACAGCGCCATCGCGGTTAAAGTCCGGGTCCAGGCCCTGGTCGTTCGGCCCGCCCGCGACGATCGAGATGAGCCTTGAAACGTCGTCCTGGTCCACGGTGCCGTCACCGCTGTAGTCCGGCTCGCACGCGAGCAACGTGAACTCGCCCGAGACCGCGAAGAAGATGCCGCCGATGGCCCGCACGCGGACTCTCGCCGCCGCCGCGTCCGCCGCGGGGAAGTCCACCGAAGCCTCGCCGTCGTTCGGCTCGCTCTCGCTGAGCACGGTCCCGAACGTGGCGCCGCCATCAAGCGAGAGATCAATCCTCACCTGCGTGACGCTCAGCGGGGCAAGGCTTGTGCCCGCGACATCCCAGCGGACTGTGCCTCTGCCTGTCCTGACCTGCCCCGTCGCGGGTGCCGTCACAACAAACGGCCCCGTGCCCTGAACCACCTGCACCTCGATGTTGTGCGAGATCGTGACTCCGCCCGCGCCGGGGAAGTTGTCGCGCGCCACCAGGCGGAACTTGCGCGTCGCGGGGGTAAACTGGGGCAATCGCTCCCCGGGGGTTGCCACGCCTCCCAAGATATCGCTCCACTGCGGGAACACCCGTGCCGCCTCGGCCCGCGGCGCAAAGCACCGGAACAGGGGCGACAAACCGTTGTCCGCGCCCGTCAGCGGCTGCTGTGGCCCCAGGTCAAACTGCTCCCACGAGTTCGTCACCCCGTCACCATTCGGATCGCTCACCGCCGCAGAGAGCTCGAAGGGCGTTCCGGTGGGAATCGCCAGACCCGTCGCGGGGGGCATGCTGTCGAGCAGGGGCGCCTGGTTGGCGACCGCCAGTTGCGACCCGCACGTGGCCCCGCCGCCCGCCAGCCAGGCCCGCATCTCCAGCAGGCTCCCCGAGTGGTACATCACGTCTCGGTTGATCACGATGTTGTCGCCCGGCGGCACGTTCCCGACCGGGCATCCGCCCGCGTACGACAGGATGGTTGTGCCCGAGCCCGGCTCCCACGCAGTGGACCCGTTGCGGTTGTTGAGGCACCTATCGATGCTGCCGTTGAACGTGTGGTTGGCCCCGAGCTGGTGGCCCAGCTCGTGCATGAGGACCTGGGGGTCAAAAGGGTCGCCCGTGTCGGTGCGGGGCAGCCCCGAGACGCCCCCCGCGCGGTTGTTCGTGCACGGCGCCTGCAGGTACGCGACACCCCCGGGGATGCGCGTGAGCACGTGGCCAATATCGAAGTTCGTGTTCCCGATCCGGGATGAGCACGTCGAGATGTTTGCAGACAGGTTGGCCCCGCTGTTCGTACCACTGTACGGATCCGTCGCCGGGTTCAGGAAGATCAGCAGGTCGTTGTTGGGCACGAGCTCGAGCCTCACCGCGACATCCCGCTCGAGGAGCGCATTGGCGCGGTTCACCATGGTCACAACCGCGGCGAGCCCGTCGGCCAGGTTCGGCGCCCGGCCCTGGGCCGCCGAAGCGTCCGTGGTGAACTCGCCCGTGCATGCGACCGCCGCCCGAAGCCTGCGCAGCGTCAGCGGCCCTCGCTCCGACCACACCGGGGCCCCCGCTCCCATGCCCGCGGGCACCAGACACTCCCATCCCTCGTACCCCCGGCCCACGAGCCCGCGCGTCACCAGGCCGGGGTCTCCGGGGACCGCCGAGAGCAGTTCGCCCCGCCCACCCCGGAGCACGATCGCGTGCAGCCCGTTCTGCGACAGATCGATCCGCGCCGTCACGCCCGGTTCGCGCAGGCCCCGGGCGGCGTACGTGCGTATCTGCGGGTGCTTCGCGCCGAGCTCCGGCGCCATGACCGGCGAACTCCACGCCTCGAAGGGCTCGTCGCCCGCGTGGGCCGTGGGCAGCCACACAAGAACGCCCTCGCCGGCCTCGGGCGCCGCTTCCAGCGCCGCGCGCAGCCCGACGATGTCCACCCTCGCGGGCGGCTCGGGGTGCAGGGCCAGCATCGACGCGAGCAGTGGCAGCGAGAGCATGAGCATGACAGGGCCTCCGGTTCTCCCGGCAGGATACACGTCGCGTCAAGCCCGCACGCTCACTCCGGCTTTGGCCTCTTGTTCAGTTCGCTGGGGTTCAGCTTGCGTCGGCTGGAGCCGTACAGAGACCGGGGTCGCTGGGGCTCGCTCGCCGGCTCCGGCTTTCTGGCCGCAGGCGGGCGCTCACGCGGCTCGGGACGGGAGTCCTGACGGGGCGTCTGTCCACGCCCGCTCCCGCCGTCACCCCGACCCTCGCCGCCACTGCCGCCCCGGCCCCGCCGCCGCCGCCGACGACGACGACGCTCGCCTCCCTCGCCCTGCGATTGCTCGCCTCCGCCAGCCTGCCCCTCGCCGCCATCAGAACCGGGCGCGGCGCCCTCGGCGTCGTCCGAGCCTTCTCCTTCGGATTCGGGTTCATCTGCGTGCGGCTGCGACATCGAGGCTGCTTCCGCCGCCTGCGGCGCGTCCTTGGGCCCGCCGCCGTCATCGCCCCAATCGCCCCCGGTCTCCGGGGTCGCGGGCCGCGGCTGGGGGGCGGCCCGCTGCGTCATTGGCGCCCGGTCCTGGCCCTGCCCGCCATCGCCTTCACCACCTGCCCCGCCGCCCCCGCGACCACGACGACGGCGGCGGCGCCGACGCCGCCCGCCTCCCTCGCCGGGCGCGCCCTCCCCGGCCTGCGTTGATCCGCCACCCGACTGGTTCTCTCCCGCGTCGTCTCCGCGCGGAGCCTCGGTGTCCGAGTCCGCCGCGGGAGATGCCTGCGGCGTCTGCTCTCCCGGGGCTCGCTCGCCGGACCCCTCGCCCCCACGTCCCCGCCCGCGCCGGCGACGACGCCGACGACGACGCCCGCCTCCCTCGCCCGGTTCGCCCCCCCCCGCACCCTCTCCATCAGGCTCGGGGGGCAACTCATCCAGCTCGATGGGGTGCACGTCCGGCTCGACCTCGGGCTCCGGCTCTGGGGTCGCGGCGGCGGTTTCCTCCGCCTCGTCGATCGCCCACTCCGAGCCCACCTCCGTCGGGTCGACGAATGGCACGAGGTCGCGGGGCTTCTTGGGCTGGGGCAGGTTCTGCGTGTCGATGTCCTGGCCCTGCTCGTCGTACGCATAGAACGTCACGCGGTCCACAGAGACCGTCTCGCTCACACGCACGTCCACGTGCTTGCCGTGCGAGCGTTCGATGCGGCTGAGCAGCGCCCGCTTGGACGACAGCAGCTCTCCCGCGATGCGCGGGGCCACCACCATCTCCACGCGGTGCACCCGGTCCACGTCCAGCACCGCCGCCAGGTCGCGCAGCGCATCGGAGGCCAGCGAGTCGGGCTTCTGGAGCACGCCCCGACCCCGGCAGATCGGGCAGTCGGTGAAGTGCACGCTCTCGTGGCTGGGCCTCATGCGCTGACGGGTCATCTCGAGGATGCCGAACTCGGAGATCCCCGTGATGCTCGACTTGGCCCGGTCGCGCTTGAGCCGCTCCTTGAACCGGTTCTCGATGTCCTTGCGGTGGCTCGCATGCCGCATGTCGATCAGGTCGTTGATGACGATGCCGCCCATGTCGCGAAGACGGAGCTGGCGGCAGATCTCGTCCACCGCCTCGATGTTGGTTTGATAGGCGTTGTCCTCGCTGTTGCGGCTCTCGCGGCTCTTGCCGGAGTTCACGTCGATGGCGACCAGCGCCTCGGTCTGGTCGATGACCAGCCGCCCGCCGCTGGGCAGGGGCACCTCTCTCGCATGGATGAACGCGATCTGCCGCTCCACCCCGAAGGCGTGGAAGATGGGCGTCTTGGCCGGGTAGTGCATCAGCTTCGCCGCCCCTCGTGGGGAGACGATCTTCATGAACTTCGCGGCGCGCCGCAGCGCGATCTCGTGATCGATGACGACCTCGGTGGTGTCGGCGGTCATCATGTCGCGGAGCGACCTGACGAGCAGATCGCTCTCGCTGTAGAGAAGCCGGGGCTTGCCGCCCACTTTGAGGCGCCGGTCCATGTCCTTCCACAGCCTCTGCAGGTACGCGAGGTCGCGCTTCAGCTCGGTCTTGGTGGCCTCGAAGCCCGCGGTGCGCAGGATGAAGCCGAAGCCCTCGGGCAGGTCGAGCTGGTCGAGAATCTCGCGCATCTTGCGGCGCTGATCCTCGTCCTCGACCTTGCGCGACACGCCCACACGGTCCATGTAGGGCATCATCACCAGGAACCGGCCGGGGATGGAGAGATAGCTCGTGACCGTCGGGCCCTTGGTGCCCACACCCTCCTTGAGAACCTGCACGATGACCTCGTCGCCCCGGCGGAGCGCCGCCTGGATCGGTGGCCTCTCGCGCCGCGGGGTCTTGAAGCCCACGCTCTCGGTGGCGGTCTCCTCCTCGCCCGGAAAGTACCGGGGGTGAAGGTCGGTGACGTGCAGGAACCCGTTGTCACCCACGCCAAAGTCGACGAACGCCGCCTGGATCGCGGGCTCCACGTTCACGACCTTGCCCACAAAGATGTTGCCCACCCGCGAGGCTTGGGCGAAGCGCTCGGCGTAGAGCTCCTCGAGCTTGCCGTCCTCGACGATGGCGACCCGGCACTCTTCGCCCGGGACATAGTTAATGATCATTCTCGATTCGGACATGACTGCTTTCCGCGCGAAAAGACCGCGCACACCCGGCGTTCTTCGCCGGGATCGGCCATGCCCGAGGGCTCGCGTGCGCGAACAAGCTTCAGACCGGGGGCCCTCTTCGGCCCTCCCGCACCCGGCGCGCCCCTGGGGGCTGGCGCCGGGTCCGTCGCCTCTGCCCCGCGGGCGCCATCAGCGCTGCACACGGGGCGGGCGACCCCGCTTCCGATCACCCGCGCGCGGTGCGCCCGGGGAGAAGCGGCTGGCTTGTCCGGCCCGACGCGATACCGCGCAGCAGGCCGATGTTCCACTCACCCCCGGTCAGTCGACGGAACGTCCGTCAAAGGCCTGGGGTACAAACGTTCGAGCCCGGTCGCGGAGCAATCGCGCGACCTGGTCATCGGAATCGAGCGCCAGCGCCTGTCGCGCCACGCGTTCGCATTGATCGACACTCACACTCCGGATGAAGCGTTTGAGATTGGGCAGAGCCCCCGCCGACGCGGAAAGTGTACGCACCCCGAGCCCGATCAGCAGCATCGCAAACTCAAGGTCCGCCGCCGACTCCCCGCAGCACGACAGCGGCACGTTGTGCCGCCGCGCCGTGCGGCTGACATCCCGGATCAGCCGGATCACCGCCGGGTGCGCGGGCGTGTACAGCGACGCCACCCGCTCGTTGGTCCGGTCCACCGCCAGCGTGTACTGCACCAGGTCGTTGGTGCCGATCGAGAAGAAATCCGCCTCCCGCGCGAACGCCTCCGCCTGGATCGCCGCCGCCGGCACCTCCACCATCATCCCCATCTTGATCCCCGCGTCGAAGGCGATGCCCTCTTCCTCCAGATCCTCCATCACCTCCCGCACCAGGAACTTCGCCTGACGCAGCTCGGAGAGAGTCGTCACCAGCGGGAACATGATCTTGATCGGTCCGTCCGCGCTCGCCCGCAGGATCGCCCGGATCTGCCTCCGGAACATCGCCGTGTTCTTCAGGCAATAGCGGATGCTGCGGCAGCCCAGGAAGGGATTCCGCTCGGGGATCTCCTCCTGCGCCTGCGTGTACTTGTCCGCGCCCAGGTCCATCGTCCGGATCACCAGCTCCCGCCCGCCGCTCAACTCCACGCACCGTGCGTACGCCCGGAAGTGATCGCCCTCGGTGGGCTCGGTCGTCCCGGTCAGGTACAGGTACTCGGTCCGGTACAGCCCGACGCCCTCGCCCCCCTGCCTGAGGACCTTCGTCACTTCCTCCGGCAGCTCGATGTTGCCCAGGACCGTGATGTGGTGCCCGTCGCTTGTGACGGGCTCCAGGCTCGCGATCTCATCCGCCGAGACCCGGAACATCCTCGCCTGCTCGATGTACCTCGTGTACTCGGTGACCTGCTCGTCGTCCGGGTCGAGGATCACGGCGCCCTTGTCGCCGTCCAGGATCACGCGCATCCCGTCCTTCGCGTGCTTCAGCAGCGTCTTACACCCCACCACCGCGGGAATGTCCAACGCCTTGGCGATGATCGCTGTGTGGCTCGTCTGCCCGCCCAGGTCCGTCGCGAACCCCAGGATCCGCGTGCGGTCAAAGAGCGCGGTCTGCGAGGGTGTGAGGTCCCGCGCCAGCACGATTGTCCCCTCGTCCGCCTCCGCGATGCGGCTGGCCCGCACGCCAACCAGGTGCTTGAGCATCCGCTCGCCCAGGTCCTCGATGTCATTCACCTTCGTCGCGAAGACCGAGTCCCCCGTTGCCCGGAACCGGTCCGCCAACGCTGCCAGCACGTGCGACACCGCGTAGTCCGCGGTCACCCGCTCCTGCTCGATCATCGCCCGCACCTGCGCCATGAACGCCGGGTCGGAGAGCATGCCGATGTGGAACAGGAAGATCTTCGCGGCCTCCGCGCCCATCTGACGCTCGGCCTGCTCGTACACCTGCCGGATCTCGGCGATCGATGCCTTGGCGGCCCCCTCCAGACGGGAGAGTTCCCCCGCCACGCCGCTCTCGGATACCTGCCTGCGAGAAACCCGGCGCAGGTCGTCGTCCACCACGAGTACCCGCCCGATAACAATGCCCGGAGAAACCGGCAAACCCTTGATGTGAAGCGTGTTAAATACCACGGACCCACGGCGATAGAGAGGGAGAAAGACGCGTGCCCGGCCCTACGGCGGGCGGGGACTCGTCATGGCATTCTAAGTGCCAACTTCCCCCGTCGCTTGACTTATCGTCCCATTCTCGTTCTCATACGAGCAGAAGGTCGCGATTGGGCCGCTTCTTTGTTCGGGCCCGGGTCGCGCCGTAAGGGTCCATTCTCGGCCAGCCCCTCGAGGCCGGCCCCGGCCTGACCATCAGGCCCGGCGAGTGAACCGGTTCAAAGTGTCGTCCGGATGGCGCCTCGCCTCCGGCGCATGCGTCCTACGCATCGATCCCGCGGGAGTTCGTGAGTGCACAACTTCGGACATGGTGACGGCGGGAGACGCCGTCGACGCAGGCGCCGGGGAGGTGGTGGCGGCGGACCCCACGCCCAGCACGCCCCCACAGTCACGCAGAACCGCCCCCAGCAGCCGGGCGCGATTCTCGACGTTGACGGCAAGCCACTGACGCTCCCCCCGGGCGCCCGCCGCTTCGAAGAGCTCACGTCCATCGACCCCCAGCCACGCCTCACGCTCGAGTACCCCGGCTGCCCGTCGTCCTGCCGCCTCATCGACCTCTTCTGCCCCATCGGGCGAGGCCAGCGCGGCCTCATCGTCTCTCCCCCCAAGGCCGGCAAGACCACGCTTCTCAAGGACATCGCCTCCGCCGTGCTCCGTAACCACGCGGACATCGAGGTCGTCGTGCTGCTCATCGACGAGCGACCGGAGGAGGTCACCGACTTCCGTCGCACGTTCGTCAGCGTGCGGAGCGACGCGATGGGGCGTGAGATGCTCGCCCGGGGCGAGGCCGCCTTTCGCGAGGGCGGGGACGAGCCGGCCCCGGCGCCCCCGACGCCCTCGCGCGTGCGGGTCATCGCCTCCAGCAACGACCACACCGTCGACCGCCACGTCGAGCTTGCCATCAGCACCATCGATCGCTGCAAGCGCATGGTCGAGGCCGGCAAGCACATCGTCGTGCTGCTCGACTCCCTCACGAGACTCGGGCGGGCCTTCAACCAGAGCCGCCGCCACGCCACGGGCGGCCGCACGCTCAGCGGCGGTCTGGACAACAAGGCCCTGGAGGTGCCCCGCCAGCTCTTCGGCAGCGCGCGAAACACCCAGGAGTCCGGCAGCCTCACCATCATCGCAAGCTGCCTCGTCGACACCGGCAGCCAGGCCGACCAGGTCATCTTCGAGGAGTTCAAGGGCAGCGGCAACATGGAGCTGATCCTCGACCGCAAGATCAGCGAACGCCGGCTCTTCCCCGCCATCAACCTCGCCGCCTCCGGCACCCGAAAAGAGGACCTGCTCCTCTCCGAGCCCGAGCTCAAGACCATGTCCGCCCTGCGACGGCGCCTCCTCGAGATGCACCCTCACCAGCAGGTCGAGCAGCTCCTCGCCGCCCTCAAGCGGTTCCCAACCAACGCAGCCCTCGTCGGCTCCACCTGATCCGGCTACGTCGCCAGCTCACCCCACGCCTCCACAAGCGACCGTCCGACCTCCCCGACGCCCTGCCCCACTCGGTGCGCCTCAAGCCCGGCCACGGGCAGCACCCCCCACGATGAGTTCGTCAGGAACACCTCGTCCGCGGCCAGCAGGTCGTCAAGAGTCAGCATCCTTCGTCGGCAGGGAACACCCTCCGACAGCGCCCAGTCCAGCACCCACCGCCTGACAACCCCGGGCAGCACGGGGCTGGGCAGCACCGCGCCCGCGGGCCCGCGTGGCAGCGGCGCATCCGTCGGACCGTCGTCGCCCGCCGCCACCTCCTCCTCTTCGCCCCTCGCGATGGGGGTCATCAGCACGCCATCCTTCACTACGAAGGCGTTGCTCACGCACCCGCCGCAAAGATGGTTCGTGATCGAGAACACGAGCGCCTCGTCGGCCTTCTTCGCCGCCGCCGCCTGCAGCTCGCGCAGCCTGCCCCAGTACGCCGGGGTCTTGTGCCCCTGCATCGGGTCCAGCGGGCTTACGCGCAGGTCGGCGAGCAGCACGAGCGCCCCGCGCTCGAACATCGCCGCCGGATACTCCGTCGCGGGCTGCGCCACGATGAGCAGGGTCGGCTGGTGCGCACCGCCCGGCCTCGCCAGCAGATTGAGATCCCCGCCCGTGAGCGTCAGCCTCACGCGCCAGCGCTTCTGGTCGGGTGACTGGCCCGCCGCGTGCGCCACGGTCCGCTGCACCGCCTCCCCCAGCGGGCCCAGGTGCAGCGTCTGCGCCAGCCCGAGCCCGAGCGCGGAACCACGCAACCTCGCCAGGTGCTCGTGCAGGTGCAGCACCCGCGCGGGCCCCGCGGCCTCGCGCACCGCGAGCATGGTCTCAAAGAGCCCTACGCCGTGCTGCAGCGCCGCGTCAAACGCCGAAACCCTCGCGTCCGCCGCCGAAACCATCGCGCCATTCAAGTACACGCTCACCATGCCGCAGGATAGCGCGGAGCGGTCGGGCCCTGCCCCGGCGCTACCCTCCCCGGCGTGAGCCACGAACCGATCATCGGCATCGATCTGGGCACGACCAACAGCCTCGTCGCCATCTGCGACGCGCAGGGGCCGCGCACCATCCCCGACCGCTCCGGGAGCCCGCTGGTCCCCAGCGCGGTGCGCTACGCGCAGGGCACGACAGTGGTGGGCGCCGACGCCCGGCGCGACGCGACCGCCCACCCCCGGCACACGGTGCTCTCCGTCAAACGCCTCATGGGCCGCTCGCTCGCCGAAGTTGGCGCCGACCTGCCCTTTCTCTCCTACGCCGTCGAAGCGGGCCCCCGGGGCACGTGCCGCGTGCGCCTCCCCGGCGATCCGGGCGCCGCGGACCTCGTTCTGAGCCCGGAGGAAGTCTCCGCGGCCGTCTTGCGCCACCTCAAGCTGCTCGCGGAGAGCCACCTGGGCCGAGAGGTCCGCAAGGCGGTCATCACCGTGCCCGCGTACTTCGACGACGCGCAGCGTCAGGCGACGCGCACCGCGGCCCGACTGGCCGGCCTCGAAGCGGTGCGCCTCGTGCCGGAGCCGACCGCGGCGGCGCTCGCATACGGGCTCGGACTGTCGAGCGCCGATCGCACTCCCCGGCACGTCGCGGTCTACGACCTCGGGGGCGGGACCTTCGACATCTCCATCCTCCGCCTCACCCCCGCCGAGGGAGAAGACCCGTTCTTCTTCCAGGTGCTCGCTGTCGGGGGCGATACGCGACTCGGGGGCGACGACGCGGACCACCTGGTCGCGGACCTCTTCCGCCGGGAGATACTGGCCCGCACCGGAGCGGCGCCCGCGCCCGAGTCCACCCAGGGACTGATCTCGCTCGCGGAGCAGGTGAAGATCCGGCTGTCCGAGCACGAGACCGCGCCCGTGCGCATCGACCTTGGGCCCGCGGGTGTGTACGAGCGCACGCTCACGCGGGCGGAGTTCGAGTCGCTGATCACGCCGCTGGTGGACCGCACGATCGATCGCTGCCGCATCGCGCTCGCCTCCGCGGAGACCGAGCTGGCCGGCAAGCCCCTCGACGCGGCGGTGCTGGTCGGGGGCAGCACGCGCATCCCGCTGGTGCGCCGTCGTGTCGGCGAGTGCTTCAACCTCGAGCCTTACACCGCGCTCGACCCCGACCAGGTCGTCGCGCTGGGCGCCTCGGTGCAGGCCGCCGTGCTCTCGGGCGACCGCCGCGGCACGCTGCTGCTGGACGTCATCCCGCTCTCGCTGGGCGTCGAGACCGTGGGCGGCGCCGTCGCCAAGGTCATCATGCGCAACACGCCCGTGCCGGCCCGGGCGACCGAGATGTTCTCCACCAGCGTCGACAACCAGACCGCGTTCCGCCTCACGGTCTTTCAGGGCGAGCGTGAGATGGCCGCAGACTGCCGCAGGCTCGGCGAGTTCCACCTGCGGGGGCTGCCCCCCATGCCCGCGGGCATCCCGCAGCTTGAAATCACATTCCTTGTCGACGCCAACGGCGTGCTGGGCGTCTCGGCGCTCGAACGCCGCAGCGGCAGGCGCGCCTCCATGCAGGTCATCCCCAACCACGGCCTGACGCCCGAAGAGGTCGACCGGATCGAGCAGGAGAGCGTCACCCACGCGCGCGAGGACATGACCCGCCACCGCATCGTGGACCTCATCGCCAACAGCAACCTCGACCTGAAGTGGATCGGCGAGCGGTTTGACCGCTTCTCGGGCGAACTCCCTCCGCCGGAGCGCGACTCGCTCTCCGCCTGCATGACCCGGCTGCGGGGCCTGGTCGCCCGCGCAACCGCCGACTGGAAGGGCGTCGCTCCCGACGAACTGCACCAGGCCAAGGAATCCCTCGACCGCGCCAGTGTCCGACTGCAGGAGATCTCGATCGCCGCGTCGCTCCGCGGCAGCACCGCACGCCCGGGTTAGTCCGCCCCGGGCACGCCCACGTCCTCGTCCCACAACTCGGGATGGGCCGCAACGAACTGCTGCATCAGCGAGGTGCACAGCGGGTCGTTCATCAGCCGCAGCGCCACGCCCTCCTGCCTCATCCAGTCCTCTCGCCCGACAAAGGTCTGGTTCTCCCCCACCACCACCCGCGGAATTCGGTGCAGGATGGTCGTGCCCGTGCACATCGCGCAGGGCGAGAGCGTGCTCGCGAGCGTCAGGGTGTGCCAGTCTCGCCTGCGCCCGGCGTTGCGGATGCACACGGTCTCGGCGTGGGCCGTGGGGTCGCCGCTCTGCACCCGCAGGTTGTGGCCCAGCGCCACGATCACACCCCGCCTGTTCATGAGCGCCGAGCCGATGGGGATGCCCCCCTCGCGGGAAGACTTGAGCGCCTGCTCGTACGCCGCCTCGAGCGCCAGTGCGTCCAGCCGGTCCTGGTCCATGCGCGATTGTTGGCCGCTCTCCCGCGCGAGGCACGGCCCCCGCTATCCTGCCCGCATGGGACGCGCCCACCAGACCTTCCCCAACGTGGTCGTCTTCGATCACCCCCTCATCCAGCACAAGCTCACCTACCTCCGCGACAGGGCGACCAGCCACCGGCCGTTCCGCGCGCTCCTCTACCAGATCGCCGGCCTCATGGTCTTCGAGGTCACGCGGGAGCTGCCCGTGATGCCCGTCGAGGTCCAGACGCCAGTCGAGCGCACCACCGGCGCGCGCCTTTCCAAGAGCGTGACGGTCGTGCCCGTGCTCCGCTCCGGGCTCGGCATGGCCGAGGGCATCCTGGAGATGATGCCCGAGGCCCGCGTGGGTCATCTGGGCCTGGCGCGCGACGAAAAAACCCTCAAGCCCGCGGTGTATCTCCGCCGCCTCCCGCGCGACATCGACGCTGGCCCCGTCATCTTGGTGGACCCCATGCTCGCCACCGGGGGCAGCGCCAGCGAGGCGGTGCACATTCTCCGCGAGGCCGGCGCGCGTGACCTTCGCATGATCTGCCTCGTCGCGGCCCCCGAGGGAATCAAGAGGCTCGGCGCAGACCACCCGGACCTGCGCCTCTACACCGCCGCCATCGACGACCGCCTCAACGAGCACGGCTTCATCTGCCCGGGCCTGGGCGACGCGGGCGACCGCATGTACGGCACGGTGTAGCCTCTCAGGCCCTGGGCCCGATCAGCCCCACCATCCGCCCCGTCAGCCCCTTCTCGCGCCTGTGCGAGAAGAACCGTTCCGGTTCCCCGAATGTGCACCCTGGCAAAGCGTCCGGGCTCGCGACGCCGGCCTCCACCAGTTGGCGTCTCAGGCACTCGCGCAGGTCCACAAGCCCCTTGCCATCGGGCCGCTCGGTGATCGGCGCTGTGTCGCCGAACACGCGGACAAACTCCGCCAGCACCTCGGGCCCGACCTCGAACGCGTCCCTCGAGATGCAGGGCCCCACCGCCGCCAGCGCCGCCGGACCTCCGAGCCCTCGCATCGCCTCCGCCGCCGCCTTCACAACCCCCGCGATCACCCCCCGCCATCCCGCGTGCACCGCCGCCACCACGCGCCCGTCGGAGGAGGCTATCAGCACCGGCGCGCAGTCCGCGACGCGCACCGCGACCACCCTCGACGGATCGTCCGTCACGAGCGCATCGGCGCGAAAGTCCCGCGCGCCCTCCGGCCGCAGATCGCGCGAAGGCCCGCCCTCCCTGAACACGCGGCAGGCGGCCCCGTGCACCTGGTACACCTGCACCACCTCGCGCCCGGGTGCGCCGATCGCCACCAGCACACGCCGGAAGTTCTCTTCAATGTGCGACACCGGGTCGCGAGCGTCGCCCGACAGGTCCATCGGGTTGCCGAAGTTCAGCGACGAGAACACGCCCCGCGAGACGCCCCCGGCGCGCTCGGAAAACCCGTGGGGCACGCCGGCCCGCGCCAATGCCTCACCACAGATCACGCCGGCCTCCGTGCCGGCCCGGGTGCTCACCGTTGTCCCCTAGTTCTCCGGAATCTCGTCGCCCGTCACGACCTCGCGGAACTTCATCCGCAGCTTGTTCGTGATCGGCCCCTCGCCGTCGCTGATCCGCGTGTCGTCCACCTGCGTCACGGCGATCATCTCCGCCGCGGTTCCGGTCAGGAACACCTCGTCCGCCTCGAGCACTTCCTCGATGCGCATCAGCTTCTCTTCCACCGCCATGCCGCACATCGGCGCCAGCTCCTCCTTCACGAAGCGGCGCGTCACGCCCTCGAGCAGGCCGCCCCACTCTCGCTCGCCGCTGATCACGGGCGGCGTGAAGATGCGCCCGTTCTTGATGACGAAGATGTTGTCGCCCGTGCATTCGGTGACGTAGCCGTCCAGGGAGAGCATGATCGCCTCATCGCAGCCGTGCTCGATGGCCTCGACCTTCGCGAGGATGTTGTTGAGGTAGTTGAGGCTCTTGATGCGGGGGTCCAGGCAGGGAATGGGCGTCTTGGGCCGCTTCGCGACCACCACCCGCATGCCGGACTCGTAGAACTCGGGCTTGTAGAGGCTGATCTGGTCCGCGATGCAGACCACCCCGGGTATTGGGCACTTGCGCGGGTCCAACCCCAGCGTGCCGTAGCCCCGCGTGACCACAAGACGGATATACCCGTCGGTGAGCTTGTTCGCGGCGATGCAGTCGCGCTGTAACTGCACCATCTGCTCGGGCTCAACGGGGATGCGCAGGTGGATCTTCTCGGCGCAGCGGTAAAGCCTCTCCATGTGGCTCTGGCACTTGAATATCTTCCCGCGATAGACCCGGATGCCCTCGAAGACACCATCGCCGTAGAGAAGGCCGTGGTCGTAGACGCTGACCATCGCCTGGTTCTTGGGCACAAGCCTGCCGTTCACCCAGACAAGGGGCTCTGAGGGGATCTCGGCCTCTCCCGACCAGATGTGCCGAAGCGCGAGGCTGGGGAGCTTCTTGACGTCGATCCTCGGAGCCCTCGCCGCTGTGCGCGCGACTCCGTTCATCGGCTTCTTCGGCGCGGAGGCCGCCTTGGCGGGCTTGGCCTTGCGGGCCCCGCCACCCCGGGGCGTGCTGCTGGTGCGCGGACGGCTTCGGGTCTTCACTGCCATGGCCGATCTCCCTGTGCTCGGTTGCCACGGGCGCTGCGCCCGCCCCGGCTCCGGGAATCGTAGCGGCCCCTCGCCCGCAGTCCCGCCCCCTCCCTCCCCGCGCCCCGAAAGTTCCCCGCCCGCCCGCTCTACACTTGGCCCGCATGCCGGAGCGTCGCGTCATCATCCTGGGGTCCACTGGCTCCATCGGCACCCAGACGCTCGACGTCATCGCCCGCCTGAATCAGCACTCCCCCCGGTTCCGGGTTGTGGGGCTCGCGTCCGGCTCCAACGCTCCCTTGCTCCTCGAACAGGCCGAGCGCTTCCACGTGCCCCACCTCGCCCTCGCCTCGGGCCACCCCTCACTCCCGGCTCACGCCCTCACAGGCCCCGACTCCGCGCTGAGACTCGTTCGGCAGGTCGACTGCGACCTGGTGGTCGCCTCCATGGTCGGTGTCGCGGGCCTGCCCGCGACGCTCGCCGCGATCGAACTGGGCCGTGACGTGGCGCTCGCCAATAAGGAAACGCTCGTCGCCGCGGGAGAGCTCGTGATCCCCGCCGCCGGGCGCTCGGGCTCGCACCTGCTGCCCATCGACAGCGAGCACGCGGGCGTGTGGCAGTGCCTTGCCTCCGCGTGGGGCCTGGGTGCCCCGCCCTGCGCCACGCCCGCCGGCGTGAGCCGCGTCACGCTCACCGCCTCTGGCGGCCCGTTCCGCACGTGGGACAAAGCCCGCATCCACGCCGCCACGCCCGATATGGCGCTGCGTCACCCCACCTGGTCCATGGGGCGCAAGGTCACCATCGACTGCGCCTCGCTCATGAACAAGGCTCTTGAGCTCATCGAGGCCCACTGGCTCTTCGGCGTGGGCGCCGACCGCCTGCACGCCGTCATCCACCCGCAGTCGCTCGTGCACGCCATGGTCGAGTATGCCGACGGCTCGACGCTGGTACAACTCGCCCCCGCTGACATGCGCTGCCCCATCCAGCTCGCCATCACCTGGCCCCAGCGCGCCGCCGGGCCCGTGAAGCCGCTGGACCCCGCCTCCCTCTCCGGCCTGCAGTTCGAGGCCATCGACGCGGACCGTTTCCCGGCGATCTCTCTCGCGTACCGGGTGATCCGCGCCGGGGGCACGTCCGGCGCGGTGCTCAACGCGGCCAATGAAGAGGCCGTGCAGCACTTCCTGGCCACCCCCTCCATGCCCTTCGGCCGGATCACCGAGGTCGTCTCGGACGCGCTGGACACCGTGCCCCAAGGGCCGCTGCGCTCGATCGAAGACTTCGAGCGTGCCGACGCCCTGGCACGGGCGCTGGTGCGTGCCCGGCTGGGCCTGCCGGCCCGCGCCGTCGCCGCCGTCCCATGAGCGGGGATGCACCGATGCCCGCCCCCTCTCCCCAACTCGCCGCCAAGCTCTCGCAGGTACGGTCGCTCCTGGAGCGTGGGCTGCACTCGCAGGCGCGTCCGTTGGTGCAGAGGCTCGCCCAGCAGCACCCAGCAGAACCCGCGGTCGCGGCCCTCGCTTCACTCACCCACTACCACCTCGCCGAACTTCCCCAGGCCATCTATCACGCGCAGCGCCTGGTCTCGCTCTCGCCCGATTCCGCGGAGGCCCACACCACGCTCGCGGGCCTACTCATCGCCGAACGTCGCACGGACGAGGCTCTCGCCAGCCTGCGCGCCGCGGCGTCTGTTGCCCCGGGCGACCCTTCCATCCCGTTCCAGGCGGCACAGGCCCTCGCCGACGCCGGCCGCTACGGCGCCTCGCTCGCGCAAACGGAGGCGGCGCTCGCGCTTGGCCCCCCAACTCCCCCGCTGCTCTCGCTCCGCGCGACCTGCCTGCTCAATCTTGGCCGCGTCGAGGAGTCCGTGGCCCAATACGCCGCGGCGCTCAGGCTCGACCCGACGAGCTCCGACATCGCCAGCCAGCTTGCGCTCGCGCTGAACTACGCGCCCGCCGCCCCGCCGCACGAGGTGCGCGATGCACATCGCACCTTCGCTCGCCTGTTGGGCTCCGCCTCGCCCCCGCCGCTCACGCCCGCACCCCGCACCTCGGGCCGCCCGCGCGTCGGGATCATCTCCCCCGATCTCCGCACCCACTCGGTCGCGTTCTTCCTGCTCCCCTGGCTCCGGCACCGCGATCGGGGGGCGATGGACCTGTACGCGTACTACACCAACCGCCACGCGGATTCGCTGACCGCGGTGATCCGCCCGCTGTGCACGCAGTGGCGCGACATGGGCAACCGCTCGGACGACTCCGTCGCCCGGAGCATCGCCGCCGACTCCCTCGACCTGCTCATCGACCTGTCGGGGCACACCGCGGGGCACAGCCTGGGCGTGTTGGCCCGCCGCCCCGCGCGCCTGCAGGCCACGTACCTGGGCTATCCCAACACCACGGGTCTTGAGCAGGTGGACGTGCGCTTTGTGGACTCCATCACCGACCCGCCCGGCGAGAGCAACACCCTGTGCGTCGAGTCCCTGGTGCGTCTCGACCCTTGCTTCCTGTGCTTCGAGCCGCCCGCCGGATCGCCCCCCGTCTCTCCGGCGTCGCGCCCGGGGGGCAGGGTCACCTTCGGCTCCTTCAACGCGGCCGCCAAGATCAACGACCAGCTGCTCGCCCTCTGGGCTCGCCTGCTGTCGCGCGTGCCCGGCTCCACGCTGCTGCTCAAGGCCGTGCACTACGCAGAGCCGGAGGACCGCGACATGCTGCGTGCTCGCTTCGCCCGGGCCGGGGGAGACCCCGCCTCGCTCGAAGTCTCGCCCCCCACGCGATCGCAGTCCGAGCACCTGGGGCTCTACTCCCGCGTGGACGTGGCGCTCGATCCCTTCCCCTACCACGGCACCACCACCACCCTCGAAGCGCTCTGGATGGGCGTGCCCGTCGTCACGCTCGCCGGACGGGTTCACGCCTCGCGCGTCGGCGCCTCGCTTCTCTCCGCCGCGGGGCTCTCGGGCCTGGTGACCACAGACCCGGACTCCTATGTCTCCGTCGCCTCCTCGCTCGCCTCGGACGCCCCACGCCTCCACTCCCTGAGGGAGAGCCTGAGGCCGGCCCTCGCGTCGGGACCTCTTTGCGACGGGCCCGCCTTCGCGGCGAGGTTCGACGCGGCGCTCATCCAGATCATGCGCCGCGTGGGGCGGTCAGGAACCACCTCATGAGCCAGCTCGAAGCCAAGGTCGCGCAGATCCGCACGCTCGTGGGCGAGCACAAGCTCGAGCAGGCCCGGGTGCTGACGCAGAGACTCGCGCAGTCCCACCCGCGCGACGCCCGCGTCGCCACCCTCGCCGCGATGGTCATGAACCAGTGCAACCTGCCCGCGCAGGCGCTGCACTACGCGACTCTTGCCGCGAAACTCCTCCCCCACCACCCCCAGCCCCGCCTGGACCTGGGGCGCCTGCACTCGATCGCGGGAGACCATGCGAGGGCGGAGGCGTCATACCGGGAGGCGCTGGCGCTGGCGCCGAACGACCACGCCCCGCGCGCCGCGCTCGCCGCCCTTCTCTTTGACCGGGGCCGCTTCCACGAAGCGCTCTCGCTGTGCATGCGGAGCGGAGGGCTTGATCCGGGCCTCGCCGGCGTCGCCGCGGGGTGCTACCTGAGGCTCGTCCGCGCCGAGGAGGCCTCGCGCGCGCTCGAGCTGCTGCTCTCGCAATCGCCCGACGACGTGAACGCGCTCATCGGAGCCGCCCTCGTGCTCAACTACCGCGATGACGTGACCCCGCAGGACTCGTTCGCTGCCCACCGGCGCGTGGGCGATTGGTTCGCCCGCCGCCACCCGCCCAAGCCTGTCCCGTACCACCCGGCGCCGGGGCCGGGTGAGCCCGTGCGCGTCGGGATTCTCTCCCCCGACCTCCGCCAGCACTCGGTGTCGTACTTCATCGAGCCCCTGCTCCGGCACCACGACCCGGGCGCGGTGCGCCTCACCGTCTACTACACCAACCGCGTCGAGGATCACGTCACGAAGCGCCTGAAGCCCCTCGCGGGCGCGTGGAGGGCCGCCGACACCCTCGACGACAATCACCTCGCGCAGGCCATCTTCAACGACCGCACCGATGTGCTGGTCGAGCTCTCGGGCCTCACGCACGGGCACTGCCTGCCCGTGATGCAGATGCGCCCGGCGCCCGTCGGCGTTTCCTACATCGGATACCCGAACACCACGGGCCTCTCCTCCATCGCAGCACGGCTGGTGGACTCCATCACCGATCCGCCCGGGTCCGCCGACGCGCTCGCGACGGAGCGCCTCGTGCGCCTGGACCCGTGCTTTCTGTGCTACGCGCCGCCCGCCGACGCGCCCGAGCCGGCGCCCCGTGCGCCGGGCTCGCCGATCGTGCTCGGCTCGTTCAACGCGGCGCAGAAGATCACCGACAGTACGATCCGCCTGTGGACCCTCGCCACGCTCGCGGTCCCCGGCTCCGTCCTCATGCTCAAGTCGGTCAACTTCGAGGATGCGGAGCTGCGCGACGACATCCGCGCCCGCTTTGCATCCGCGGGGCTCGAGGGCGCGAGGCTTCTGATCGTTCCCCCCCGCGAGGGCGTCCTGAATCACCTCGCGGCGTACCACGAGATCGACATCTCGCTCGACCCCACGCCCTACAACGGCACAACCACCACCTGCGAAGCCCTGTGGATGGGTGTCCCCGTCGTCACGCTCGCGGGACGCGTTCACGCCGCCCGGGTAGGGGCAAGCCTCCTCTCCGCCGCGGGCCTCGCGGACCTCGTTGCCCCGGACGAAGAGGCGTTCGTCCGCGCCGTGGCCGGCCTCGCGACGGACTCGGCCCGACGCCACGCCCTCCGCGCGTCGCTGCGGGGTACCGTCCGCGCGTCGCCCCTCTGCGACGGGCCGGCCTTCGCCCGACGCTTCGAGCAGGTCATGCGAGTGCTCGCGTCGGCGCCTCGCTGAGGCCCGCGTGACGGCGCGGTATCCTCCGCCATGCTCACGAACGTCTTTCTGGTGGCGCTGGGCGGCGCGACGGGCTCGGTCCTCCGCTATCTCGCTTCGCTCGCGCTCGTGCGCTGGATGGGCGCGCAGTCGCCCTGGCCCACCGCAGCCATCAACGTCCTGGGTTGCTTCGTCGCGGGCCTGGTGCTCGGCCGCCTTGCGGGCTCGCCCCCGGACCATGCCCTTCGCTCGCTTCTCATCGTGGGCGTCCTGGGCGGGTTCACCACGTTCTCCGCCTTCGCGGGCGAGACGGTCCTCCTCGTCCAGCGGGGCGAGGTGCTCGGTGCGATGTTGGGTGTCGGCGTGTCGGTCGTGCTCTGTCTGGGCGGGGCCGCTGCGGGGCATTGGCTCGCGGCGTGAGTTCGCGCCCCTCTCCCCCCCACCGCTCTCCAAAGCGCGATACCCTGTGGCCCCGTGACTGACGAGACCCTCCTCACCAAGACCGCCGTCTCCGTCCGCGAGATCACCAAGACGTACCCGGCGCTCGGCGGCCGGGGTGTCAGCACCGCAGTGAACGCCGTCTCGCTCTCCATCGAGCCCGGAGAGCTGTTCTTTCTGCTCGGCCCTTCGGGCTGCGGCAAGACCACCCTGCTCCGGATGATCGCCGGGTTCATCGAGCCCACTTCAGGCAGCATCTCATTCGCGGACTCAGGCGGCGCCCGCGACGTCACCCACCTCGCGCCCGAAAAGCGCAACACGGGCATGGTCTTTCAGAGCTACGCGCTCTGGCCCCATATGACCGTGGCCCAGAACATCGCGTTTGGCCTAGATGTTCGTTGTTTGTCAGGTATCGACAAGGCCACAAGGGTGAAGGAAGCCCTCGCCGCGGTACGGATGGAAGGCTATGAGTCGCGGAAGCCGACACAGCTCAGCGGCGGGCAGCAGCAGCGAGTGGCGCTGGCCCGGGCCCTGGTGATCCGCCCAGCGGTGCTGCTGCTCGACGAGCCGCTCTCGAATCTCGATGCAAAGCTCCGCCACGAGCTGCGGGCCGAGATCCGTCGCATCTGTAAGTCATCTGGTCTAACCACGGTGTATGTGACGCACGATCAGAAGGAAGCGCTGAGCATGGCGGACCGGGTCGCCGTGATGTCCGCAGGAGAAGTGCAGCAACTGGGGCCGCCGCGCGAGCTCTACCGCAGGCCGCGGAGCCGGTTCGTTGCCGAGTTCCTCGGGGAAACCAACATCGTATCGGGCACGGCGACGGACGGTTCGCTCGCGCTCGGCCTAGGTCGCCTGCGCCTCCCAACCGCCTCCAGCGGACCGGTCACGCTTGCCGTGAGACCGGAATCCGTGACCCCGGTGCTCGCCGGGGCCGCGGGATCGCTTGATGCCGTGGTCACGGAGTCTGAGTACCTCGGCGAGTCCGTGCAACTCTCCGCCCGTGTGAGTGGGGGACCGACGCTGCGAGCGTCGGTCCTGAACCCCGGGGATTCAGACGCCCTTCGACCCGGCGCCAAGATCGGGCTCGTGATCCGCCCCGACGACGTCACCATCTTGCCAGAGGAATAGCGGCAGGACCGGGGCCCCCCCCGCCACGGCATCCATGGCGCTGCACGGGACTCGCCGGTGACACTGCGGCGTTCCACGTGGAACACGCCGCGCTCGGGGTGCCCGCGCTAGACCTGTTCGATCCACGCCCCACCACCCCGGCTGAGCCAGTCGGCGTGATGGTGGGGGAGCAGCTCGATCTCGCCGAGTGTCGCCAGGGGGTGCCAGATGAACTCGATGTGCTCCTCAAGCGAGAGAACAGGCGCGGGGGGACCTCCCGCCTGAGTCCCGGGAATTTCCACGTGGAACACCAGGGACACCTCGTGCCTGAGCTTCCCGCGCTGCCTGAAGACCTGCTCGTGCGCGAAGCAGAACCCCCCCACCTTGACCTTGAGACCGCACTCCTCCTCGAACTCCCGCGCCAACGCAATCGCCGCAGGCTCTCCAAACTCCACGTGTCCTCCGGGGAGGTAGCAGTACCCGTGCTTGCGGTTCCGGCAGAGCAGCACCCACCCTCCGGCCATTGCAACGCCGCGTGCGAGTACCTCAATTGTCAGCCCGCCAGTTCCCATTCGGTCGATTCCAATTCATGGTCGTGCGGCATGATACTGTCGCCATCCAGCAACCTGCGCAGGAGAACAGCATGGAAGCGACAAGCAAGGGCTCGGAACGACCTCGCAAGCTCGGCCGCGGACTGAACAGCCTCCTAAGTAATGGTCCCGCAGAAGTTTCCGTGCACATGCCGGCCACCGTTGAACCAGTTCCCCCGGATTCGGCGGCGGTTTTAACGCCCAAAGACGAACTATTATCGGACGTTGTTCGCATTCCGGTTGCGTCCATCTCGCCGTCGCCCTTCCAGCCCCGCCGCACGTGGGACGCGGCGACGCTGACCGCACTCGCGGATTCCATCCGCCGAACCGGGCTCCTGCAGCCCATCCTCGTGCGGAGAACGGTGGGGGGGTACGAGCTGGTCGCCGGCGAACGCCGCTGGCGAGCCGCAACCGAAGCCGGTCTCACGCACATCCCCGCGATTCTCAAGACTCTCACCGACGAGCAGGCGGCGGAGCATGCCCTCATCGAGAATGTCCAGCGTGAAGACCTCAACGCGATGGACAGAGCGCACGCCCTGCGCTCTCTAGGAGATAGATGCGCTCTCACCCACCAGCACCTCGCCGAGCGGCTGGGCCTCGACCGCAGCACGATCGCCAACCTCATCCGCCTGACAGAGCTCGAGCCGGAGATCGCGGCGATGATTTCGGGGGGCTCGCTCAGCGCCGGTCACGGCAAGGCGCTGCTGGCGGCGCCCGCGGGCCCCTCTCGCGTCGCGCTCGCGGCGCGGGCCGTCAAGCTGCAGTGGAGCGTCCGCGAGATCGAGCGAGTGTGCAAGGCCGGCCCCGCACAGAAGCCGATCCCCCCGGTCAGCGACCGTGATCAGGCCCGCCTCGCCGTGCTCGGCGATCTGCAGCGCCAGATTGGCCAACAACTCGGGACGAAAGTCTCCATTGTGACCGACCGCCGCGGGAAGAGGGGGCGCGTCACTCTCGAGTTCTACGGCCTGGACCACTTTGACTCGCTGATGACGCGACTGGGCGTCAAGGTGCACTGACCAGAGCACATAACACGGGCCGCGCGCCCGTATCTGTCGCCGGATTGCTATGCACGCCGCATCCCGGGACATAGTATGAGCGTGCCGTTGCGGGTCCGCACGGCACAAGGTCATGTTGCGGGGGTTGGAGTTGCATAGTGGCAAAGCGAACCTCGGCTGGTCTGACCGCTCTTTCGATTGCTGATCTCCGGCGCGAGATGGAACGCCGCCAGCGTGGCGTCGGGAAGCTGGTGCGCAAGCGCGACGCGCTGCTCGCCAAGGCTGCGAAGCTGGACGCGCAGATCGCCGAACTGGCAGGCCAGTCGACCCCGGCCCGCGCGGGCCGGACGCGAGGCGGCGGCCGATCCGTCGCGGCTCGCACGCGCAAGGCCAACGAGGGCGGCCTGTCCGCGGCCCTGCACAAGGTGCTGAACGGCAAGACGATGGGCGTGACAGAGGCCGCAAAGGCCGTCGTCGCGGCGGGCTACAAGACCGGCGCGGACAACTTCCGCACCATCGTCAACGCGTGCCTCCTGAAGCACAAGAATCTCTTCAGGAAGGTCTCGCGGGGCAGGTACACCGCGGCCTGACTCGCACGCTCAGCCCATCACAGCTTGACGCGTCGGCGCCTGCCCGCCACGCACGCCCGCGAGCGCCGTGGCGAGCGTCGTTGCCCGCGCGGCCCACGTGTGGTCGCGCTCGATGCGCGCCCGGGCCGCGGCTCCGATCTCCGCCGCTCGCGGCGGGGAGTCCCGCAGTTCGCGCAGCTCACCGAGCGCGCCGTCCGGCGTGTCGAAGGTGATCACCTCTCGCCCGGGCTCCAGCAGCCCGTCAATCCCGACGCGGTGCGCGCACAGGCACGCACGCCCGGAAGCGCCGATCTCCAGCGGCTTGATGTTCACCCCCACGTCGTCCTGCCAGCGCATCACGTTCAGGCCCGCAAGCCCACGCCCGTACCACTCGGTCATCCGCTCGAAGGGAATCTCTCCCGCTCGCGTCGCGGTGATGGGCCAGGCATCGCTCGCGGCGCCGAAGACCGCCATGCGGCAGCGTCGCGAGAGCCACGCGATGGTGAACGCCCGCGCGGACTGATCCACCCCGCGGATCGCGCCGGTGGCCCCGACCCATCGGACAGGGTCCGCCAGCAGCGCCGACACGGCGCCGGCCAGCGAGGCCTCGGAGCGTGCGATCTCTCTCGTGCGCGCCAGCATCGGCGCGTGGGGCGTGCAGATCTGCGATTCAAGAAGCAGCGCGAGCAGACGCCGATCCGCGTCGGTCTTCTGGAACCGGTGCATCTCGCCCGCCGCGAGCCGCGCACGCTCGGCGCGGATCGCGGGCATGTCGGGTGCATCGCTCTCGAGTTCACGCAGTTCGATGGCGGTGGGGGGCGGGTCCCCCGGGCCGCAGGAGACTACGAGATCAAACTCCGCCTCACCGGCGGGGGCGGCCTCAGGGCGGAAGACGCGCGTGTCCACGCCGTAGGCGATCGGGACCGTGCGCCCGAAGCCGAGCACCGCTGTCATCTCCTGGGCAATGCCCTCGTTGTTGACCGCGTGGAGGAGCATCGGGCCCGCGATCGCGGGATGGCCGAAGAGCGAGGCGGCGCTGCCCTGCGCCGCCCAGTGTGGCGCATCAAGCCAGTAGAGGAGGTGTGGGACGCCGAGCACGTCGAAGACGGTGGAGGGACGGCCCGCCGCCATGCCGCCGGCGAACGTCGAGATGCCGTTGCCCCACATGGCGACCGTGGCGTCGGCTCGTTCGCGGCGGATGAGGTCCGCGAGGGCGCGGGTGGCCTCGCCCATGAGCGCTTCCTTCCGGGCGGGCTCGCGGGCGTATGCGTTCCAGAACGGCGCGAGCTCGAGCACCATCGCATGATGCCCCGCGTCGGCAAAGCCCCGGATCAGGCCCTGGAAGATGCTGCGGGAGTTCGCCCCGGGTTGGAGAAGGAACAGCAACCTCATGCCGTTGTATCGGTCGGCGGGGTACAGTCGCCGCATGAACGACCATCGCCTCGCGACCGACACCGACGACGGGCTGGTGCTGATCATCAGCGGGCCCAGCGGCGCCGGCAAGACGACGATCACGCGGGGCGTAGAGCGTTCCATCCCCGGGTCGGTCTTCTCGGTGTCGTGCACGACCCGGGCGAAAACCGGGGCGGACGTCGAGGGCGTGGACTATCACTTCGTGACCGACGAGGAGTTCGAGAGGCTGCGGGCCTCGGGCGAGTTTCTGGAGTCCGCCGGGGTCTACGGCAAGAAGTACGGCACGCCCCGCGCCTGGGTGCACGAGCAGATCAAGCGCGGGCGCCTCGTGATCCTGGAGATCGACGTGCAGGGGGCGATCCAGGTGAAGAAGCACCTGCCCGACGCCTTCGCGGTCTTCATCCTCCCGCCGAGCGAAGCCGACCTGCTGGCGCGGCTTCAGTCGCGGAAGCGGGAGTCGGAGGCGTTGATCGCGGCCCGGTTCGCCGCGGCCAAGAGCGAGATCACCTCGGCCCGCGCCTCGGGCGTCTACGACGTGTTCCTGGTGAACGCGAAACTCGACGAGGCCATCGCCCGCGCGGTGGACCTTGTCGTCAGCGAGCGCCGCAGAAGGCGTGAGAAGCGCGCCGCGGCCCGCGCCACCTAGTCGCAGCCGCTGCCCGCGATAATGCCGATAAGCGTCCAGACATCGTCCTGGTCCACGTTGCCGTCCTCGTTGATGTCGGGCGAGTTGGGCAGGTAGGACGGTTCGCCCGACGCGACATCCTGGATGAGGGCCGAGACATCGTCCTGGTCGACGTTGCCGTCATGGTTGTAGTCGCCCAGGCAGCCGCCGTCGACCACGGCGCCGGTGGCGATCCACGCGTAGCCCTGGGGCCCCTCGTTGACGCCGGCGCCCACGACCCGCACCCGCCACAGGCCGACTTCGGGAGCGGTGATCAGCACGACCTCGAGGTTGTTGATCGCGTCCGCGGCGCCGCCCGGCTGCGAAACGCCGCCGGCGAACACATTGCCCCGGTACTCCACGCCCGAGGGCGAGGTCACGTGCAGGTCGAGGTTGTTCACCGGGGTGAACGAGGCGTTGACCACCGCGGGGAAGTCCGCCCAGGCAAGAGTGACCTTCAGCGGCGTCGACGCGGACTCAACCCACACGCGGGCCACGGACTCCTGCCCAGTCTGGAGCGCGCCGGCGCTCGTCGTGCGCACGTCGCGGATCAGCGTGCGCGACTGGTCCCCCGGGAAGAACGCGGCGGAGTCGCCCAGCACGCGCCCAAAGCCCTCCTTCACGCTCGGGAAGCCCGCAACGCCCGTGAGGTCGGCCCCGCTGCTCGCCAGCGAGGCACGAAGCAGCGAGCCGCTGGGCACGAACGCGTCCCATTGATTCTCGACGCCCGTCGGGTAGAAGCCCCGGCTGTAGTACTCCCGCATGAGCGTGGCGAGGCCGGCGACAGCGGGCGTGGCCATGGACGTTCCGCTCTGCGAGGACGTAGAGCACCCGGTGCTGCCGGACGCGGAAAGAATGGAGCAGCCCGGCGCCCCGAGTTCCGGCTTGCGCCTGCCGTCGAGCGTGGGTGCCGACCCGCCGAAGCACCAGTTTCCCTGGTTGGGCGACTGGCTTGTGGCGAAGACGGCAACGCAGTTCTTCGCGTTCTCCGGGTTCATGACCAGGGGCATGAGGTCGGTGACGGCGAAGAGCACGAGGTCGTCCTCGTACTGGTAGGTGAAGGCGTCCACACCTCGGGCGCCGCCGTCGTAATCACGGAAGGCGTCGGTCCCCCAGCTATTCGTGTGGATGAACGCGCCCTGGGTGTGGTGCAGCGCGAAGTGATCGAACATGCTCTGCTCGGTGCCATCGGGGTGGGTGTTGTAGACGATCTTGGCCCCGTAGGCGACGCCCCGGGTGTTCCCGGTGGTTCCGTCGTCGCCCGCCGCGGTGCAGGCGACGTGCGTGCCGTGCAGTCCGTACCAGGGCGTGACGTTGTACGCGAGGATTTTCCTGTGAAGCGGGCCGATGGGGTTTGCCGCGTCGAGGAACGCACAGTGGTTGATGGCGACGCCCGAATCGATGATGCCAAGCACCTGGCCCGCGCCGGTCATACCCCGGTCGTAGAAGGGTGTGACGCCCTGCACGTTGCTCTGCACGACCCAGCGCGTGGTCGCGTTACTCCGATCGGCGTACTCCGGCACGGGTTCGACGCATTGGACGGCTGCGAGCGCCGCCAGGTCGTGCTCTACCCCCATGGGAACGATCAGGCCCAGACTGCGAGCGCCGAGGGTGGTCTGATCGGAGCGGATGGAGGCGCCGGGCGTGGCTTTCACCAGCGCGCGGAGCGCCGCGTCGTCGGCGCCGGCGAAGAGCCAGACGCGCAGGCACTGATTGCCCGCTGCGGATATCGCCCGACGGTGGTCACCTTGCCACGCCCAGCCCCGCGCCTGCGCGACGCTGGGCGCGACCTTCCATTCATCACGGAAGCGAACGGCCCAGCGAACAAAGCCAAGATCCCCGAGGGCCGCGGGCACCGCACCATCGAGCGAGGCGATGTACGCGTGCGTGGGGAGATAGCCCTTGAGACGAACGCCGAGTGCGTCCAGCCTCGCCCGCCGGTCGGGGGTCATTGGTCCATCGAGCGAGATCACGTGGTGGGTGCCGCGCTCAAAGGCGGCCGCGCTCAGCAGGTTGTCGGCGTCACCCGGGGTCCATTCGCCCGTGCGAAGCTGGAGCGACCCCTCGCGCGGCGTGACAACCTCTGACTGGTCCGCGGCGCACACCTGTCCCGCTGCCAAACACAGCGCGAGCAGGCCAAGAGTCCGAAAACCGTAGAGCGGGAGTCGACACATCTGAGGTGCCTATCGGGTCTGAACGACCGAAGATACAACGCACCCGCCGGAATGCGCGTGCACAATGCGAACTACGAGCGCAGCACCCGTTCGGATGCAGCGCTCGCGAGGTTCGTTGATCGTGTTGTGTTAGGCTGCCCGTGATCCCACGGGGATATCGAGCAGCCGCGCGACTGCGAGCCGCCACGTGGCGACCTCTCCCGCCCCGAGCCGGTTGAGAGCGTCGGTGCGGGAGCGGGTGAGCGTCAGGTGGCGTGCGAGTCCGGTGGTCTCGAGCACGCGCCAGTCGCGGAGGGGCATGCCCAGGAGCACGAGGTCGCCCCCCATGGCCCGGCACCGCCGAGTGACGGAGAGCAGCTCGTTGATCCAGGCGCACGAGAACGAGCCCACGCCCCCGACCTCCAGCACGATGCGTCCTCCGGTGTGCGCTGTCAGTTCGGCGAGGTAGCGGCCCAGCACCATGGCCTGGCGCTCGCGGATCGCCGGACAGGTCACGTTGAGCACGGCGATGTCCCCCACGCGGCTGAGGGTGAACATCGTTTCAGGGAGCGGGTCTGCCATGAGCTGCGCCATGTGTCTCTCTCCACGCGGCACGGGCCCGGGGCGGGGGACAGCCCCGCCGCAAACTCGTGCTTCCGCCAACTACGGTGCCAAACAAAGCCGTGCCCGCCCACGCAAGTCTCTGTCTTGTTGTTGCTTGCGATCGGTTTGGGGGGCCTGCGCCGGGGGTTCCGACGGGATCGTCCCTGCCGGACTTGAGCCCGGTTCGCATCCTGGATATCAACTTGGGCCCCGGCGCGAGCCCTCTGGCCGGGGTGAGGGTCCACAGGCCATGAGTGACGGCGAATCCATCGAGAGTCTGATCCGGCTGGAGAGCCTCTCCAAGCACTTCGGGTCCGGGTCCACGCGCATCGCCGCGGTCGAGAACGTGACGTTCTCGGTCGGACCGGGCGAGGTCCTGGGATTCCTGGGGCCCAACGGCGCGGGCAAGTCCACCACGATGAAGATGCTCACGGGCTATCTCCCTCCGACGTCCGGCCGCGCTCTTGTCTGCGGGCGGGACGTGCAGGAGGACCCGCTGTGGGCGAAGGAGCGGCTCGGGTATCTCCCGGAAGGGGCGCCGGCGTACCCGGACATGACTCCCGAGTCGTTCCTGAAGTTCTGTGCGCGGGTGCGGGGGTTGACGGGCAAGGTCGGCGCCGACGCCGTCGGCCGCGCCGTGGCGCTCACGCACCTGGAGGGCGTCCTCCGTCAGCCGATCGAGACGCTGAGCAAGGGCTTCAAGAGGCGGGTGGGCCTGGCGCAGGCGGTCCTGCACCAGCCGCCCGTGCTGGTGATGGACGAGCCCACGGACGGTTTGGACCCCAACCAGAAGCACGAAGTGCGGAGGCTGATCCGCGACATGGCGCGCGCGGGAGGGCGCGCGATCGTGCTCTCCACGCACATCCTGGAAGAGGTGGAGGCGGTGTGCACGCGGGTGGTGGTGATCGCGCGGGGGCGCGTCGTCGCGGACTGTACGCCCGCGTCGCTCGCGGCGAGGTCTCGCTATCGCGGCGCCGTCACGCTCTCGGTCGCAACCCAGGCGGGCCCCAGCCCGTTGGAGGTGCTCGCCGGCCTCGTTGAGGCGGCGCAGGTCGAGGACCTCGGCACCTCGCGCACGCCGTCGGGAGAGCTGGCGACCTACACGGTGCTGCCCCGCGCGGGCAAGGACCTGCTCGGGGCGGTGGAGCGTGCCGCACGCGCCGGCGGATGGAAGGTGGACCAGATGCGGCTCGAACCAGGAAGGCTGGATGACGTCTTCCGCGACCTGACGGGGGGGCCCTCCCGATGATGCGTGGCTGCATGGCGATCTTGCGTCGCGAGCTGGCGGGCTATTTCGTCACGCCGGTCGCGTACATCTTCATCGTGATCTTTCTTGCGTTGACCGGCGTGTTCACGTTCGAACTGGGAGGGTTCTTCGACGCCGGGCAGGCAGACCTGCGGGCGTTCTTCACGTTCCATCCGTGGCTCTACGTCTGTCTCATCCCGGCGGTGGCCATGAGGCTCTGGGCCGAGGAGAGGCGCGGCGGCACGCTCGAGCTGCTCTCCACGCTGCCCGTCACCCGCGCCGGCGCGGTGCTGGGGAAGTTCCTTGCGGCGTGGCTGTTCGTCGGCCTGGCGCTCGCGCTCACGTTCCCCATGTGGGTCACGGTCAACTTCCTTGGCGAGCCCGACAACGGAGCGATCCTCGCGGGGTATGTCGGGAGCCTGCTGATGGCGGGGGGGTTCCTGTCGGTCGGCGCGTGCGTCTCCGCCGCCACGCGGTCGCAGGTCATCGCGTTCATTGTGTCGGTGGTGGTGTGCCTGGGGTTCCTGCTGGCGGGGTACCCGGCGGTGATCGACTTCTTCAAGGGCTGGGCGCCCGCGAGCGTGGTGGACGCGGTCGCGTCGCTGAGCTTTCTCACGCGGTTCGACGCGATCGCCAAGGGCGTGATCGACGCGCGTGACATCGTGTTCTTCGGCTCGCTCATCGCGGTGTGCCTGACGCTCAACGGGCTGCTGCTCGACGCCGGCAAGGGAGATTGACGGGTCAGACCCGAGGGGTTTTCATGCGAGGCGGGATCAAGCTGATCGTGGCGGTCGTCGTGCTGGTCGTGCTCTTTGTGGCGCTGAACATGCTCGCGGGCGGCACCCTGCGGGGCCTGAGGCTCGACGCCACGCAGGGCTCGCTGTTCACGCTCACTTCGGGGGCGCGGAAGATCGCGCGCGCGCCCGACGAGCCGATCACACTGAGGTTCTACTACTCCGCGGGCGTGGCGCAGGGGCGCCCGGAGGTGCAGAGCTATGCCCAGCGCGTCCGCGAGATGCTCGAAGAGTTCCGCCGGGCCTCGGGCGGCAAGATCAACCTCGAGATCATCGACCCGGAGCCCTTCTCGGAGGAAGAGGACGCCGCGGTGGGGGCCGGCCTGACGGGGGTGCCCGTGAACTCCGCGGGCGAGTCGCTGTACATGGGCCTCTCGGGCACGAACACCATCGACACGCGCGAGACAATCCCATTCTTCGACCCCCGCAAGGAGCGATTCCTCGAATACGACATCGCGCGGATGATCTACACCCTCTCGCACCCCACCAAGCGGACCATCGGGCTCATCTCGGGCCTGCCGATGGAGGGCGGCTTTTCCATGGACCCTCGCACGAGGCAGCCCGTGCAGACCCCGCCCTGGCAGATGATGAACGAGATCAAAGGCGCCTTTGACGTGCGGGCGCTCACGGGCGACGAACCCATCTCCGCGGACATCTCCGCGCTGGTGGTGGCACACCCGACCTCGCTCTCCGACGCCGCAGTCTTTGCCATCGACCAGTGGGTGCTCTCGGGCGGGGCGACGATCATCTTCGCCGACCCACTCTGCGAAGCGGATCTCTCCGCGGGCCAGGGGAGCCCGGGCGTGCCTTCGGCCCAGGGTCTGTCGAAACTCTGGGGTGCCTGGGGCGTCGAAATCCCGGCGGGGATGGTCGCGGCGGACGAACTGCTCGGCGAGCCCGTGCTGATGCGCTCCGGCAGCCGCCCCGAGCAGGTCACGTACCTCGTGTGGCTCGGCTGCGACAAGCGGGCGCTCTCGAGGGATGACGCTTCTACGGGCAACCTCTCCAAGGTGAACTTCGGAACCGCGGGGATCATCCGCGCGAAGGAGGGCGCCGCAAAGCCGGCCCTTGTCACGCCCGTTGTCACGACTACGCCCCGCTCCATGGCGATGCCCGCGGAGGTGATCGGGTTTCCTCCCGACCCCAAGGCTGTGACACGCGCCTTTGCGGCGGGGGACAAGGCGCTCACCCTCGCCGCGAGGTTGGGCGGTCGGGTTGCCAGCGCGTTCCCGGATGGGCCCCCCGAGGGGGCCAAGGTCGGCGAAGGGGGCTCTCTCAAGGAGAGTGCAAAGGACATGAACGTGCTGCTCATCGCGGACTGCGATGTGCTGGGCGACGGGCTGTGGGCACGCCCTCAGAACTTCTTCGGGCAGCAGGTGCTCACCAAGATCGCGGACAACTCCGACTTTGTAGTCGGCGCGATCGACAACATCTCGGGCGGCACGGACCTCGTGTCCGTGCGGGCGAGAGAGGAGTCGACGCGGCCTTTCACGACGGTGCAGGACATGGAACGCCGCGCACAGGCCCGGTACCTCGCCGAGGAAGAGGCCCTGGAGGCCCTGAAGAAGGACACAGAGGAGCGTCTGGCGCAGCTCCAGCAGCCCGGAGCGGACGGCGGCTCGCTGGTGCTGACGCCCGAGCAGGAGGCCGAGGTGCAGAAGTTCCGCGCCCAGCTCCTGGACACCCGCAAGAAGCTCCGAGAGGTCAAGAAGGGCCTGCGCGACGACATCGACCGCCTGGGCGTGCAGCTCAAGCTCATCAACACGGCCCTCGTGCCCGCCCTGGTCACGGTCTTCGCGATCGGGCTGGGCCTCTACAGGCGCGCCCGCCGGGCCGAGTCCGTCGCCATGGCCGCGAAGGGAGTGGTGTCATGAAGGTGGGCACTCTGGTCATGCTGGTGGTCGCGGCGGGCGTGGTGGTGAGTGGCGCGGTCCTCGTGGTCCGCTCCGGCGCCGCCCCCGCGCCCACCCCGAGGACGGTCCTGCTGTTTCCCGATCTGAAGGCCCGAGCCGCGGGGATCACCGCCCTGCGCGTACGCGGCGCGGAAAAGTCCACGGTCATCCGCAGGGCCGGCTCGGCGTGGGCCGTGGAGTCAAAGGCAAACTACCCGGCGGACGCAAGGCTCGTGAGTGATGCCCTCCGGAGCGTGCTCGACGCCACCGTCATCGAGACCAAGACCTCCAAGCCAGATCTGTATTCGAGGCTCGGAGTCGAGGGTCCGGACTCGCCCGGGTCCACCTCCGTGCTGATCACCTTCGAGGACGCGGCGGGCGTGGCGGCGTCGCTCATCGTTGGCAAACGGCAGTGGGGGGGCGGCGCCGATGCGACCGCCGCCACCACCTTCGTCAGGCGCGAGGGGGAGGAAACCTCGCTGCACGTGAAGGCGGAGCTTCGGGCGGACGCGGACCCGCTGTCGTGGATCGATCGGTCCGTCGTGGACCTGAGGCCGGAGCGTGTCAGGAGCGCCACGATCGTGCACGGAATCCCGAACGGGATCGTGCCACCGGTCGCGTTCGCGGTCA
Organism: Phycisphaerales bacterium; assembly: GCA_020853975.1. Lineage (GTDB taxonomy): Bacteria > Planctomycetota > Phycisphaerae > Phycisphaerales > UBA1924 > RI-211. The sequence goes on along the minus strand of JADYXW010000015.1, from coordinate 103,679 downwards.
GCCGCGAGAAGTCGGAAGCGGGAGAGTTCACACTTGATCCGATGCCGTCTGGGCGGAGCCTCAAGGACCAGTTTGTTCTGACGCGCGTCGCGAACGCGCTCAGCGGCGTGACGCTGGACGACGTGGCCCCCGCGGCTGGCGTGGACTTTGAATCGCCCGAGCGGGTCACGGTCACCTATCGCTGCTTCGACGGCCTGGTGATCGAGGGACGGCTGGTCACGCGCGACGGCAACGCCTGGGCACGGTTCAGCGCGTCGTACTCGCCTGCGGAGGGGCAGCCCGAGGCGCCGCCCGAGGTGCTCGGCACCGAGATCGCCCGGGTGAACACGGCGCTGGCTGGTTGGGCCTTCCAGCTTCCGGAATGGAAGGCCGCGAGCCTGCGCCTGAAGCCCGAAGACCTGCTGGCGCCCGAGGCAACGGCTCCGGGCCCCGCCGAGGCGCCCCCGCCACCCGGCGGCTGACAGTTCTTGATTGGGCAGCGTCGGTCGGGCGGGGCCGCCTATCGACCTCGGGATCCCCCGCCGCCACCACCGCCGCCTCTTGGACGACCACCGCCACCGCCGCCGCCGCGGCTGGGTGTGCCGCTGCCGCTCATCGGGGGCGGTGCGCCGGGGGGCGCGGAAGCCTCCGTGGCGTCGGGCAAGACCTGCCCCTCAGGGCTGATGGCGTAGCCGATGGCGGCGAGGGTTTCGTTTTTCCAGGGCTCGCTCAGCACCTCGCCCGGCGCCGGCTCGCGCACGAGCACGGTGTCTCCCTCGGAGATGCCCGCCTTGACTTCCGCGAGGAGATCGGAGCGTCGTCCGACACGCACGGGGGTTCGTGCGAACTTGCTGCCCTTTGGGGAGTAGACGAACTGCACCGGCCCGTCGCTGAAGACGGCCTGCACGGGGACGGTGAGCGCGTCGGTCACCTGGTCGAGGATGATCCGGCCCTCGCACCGCATGGCGGGCTTGAGGTCCTTGCGATCGGTCTGGAGCGCGACGCGCACGGTGTACTCTCGCAGGTTCGGATCACGCCACCCCCCGGTCTCGGCCATGACCCCGATGCTCTCGACGCTGCCGTTGAACACAGCGCCGGCGGCGGCGTCCACCCGGACCGAAACCGACTGCCCCGCGCGGATCTTGCCCGCAAGGCTCTCTGAGACCTTGACCGCCGCGACCATCATCGAGGTGTCGGGCAGGATCATCAGGAGCTGATTCGGATAGACCTGCTGGCCGATCTGGAGGGGGCCCTCGCCTCGTCCTCCCCACATCGAGCGCTCCATCGAGCTCGCGTAGACCACCAGCCCATCAGAGGGGGCGAGGATCGACGTGTTCGCGTGATCGGCCTTGAGCTTGTTCAGGCGGTTCTCGATGATGGAGACCTGCGAACGCTGGTTGCTGCGCTGCGCGTCCTTGTTCGCCAGCTCGATCACGTTGTTGATCTTTACCCGCTCCAGCTCGGCGCGTGCCTCGTCCACATCGCTCTGCTTGCTCTTGCGTTCCTTCTCGTACTCGTACACCTCGAAGACCTGGCGGCTGACGGTCGCGGTGCGGTACGCGGCGATCGCCTCGATGTACGCCACCTCGTCGCGGTCGCACTCGTCCTTGCTGATGAACTCTTCCTCGAGCAGCTCCTGGCTCCGCAGGTACTTCTTGGCGATGCGCTCCACCTCGAGCACGCTCTTGTCGATCATCAGGTCCAGTTCCTGCCGCTTCTTCTTGATGTCCCCCTCGGCCCACTGACGCAGCGCCAGCTCCGCGAGCTCCACCTTCAGCTCGGCCTGACGCACCTTCGACGCGTTGTCGATCTCCTGGATCTGGTAGGCGCTCTCCGCCGCGATGCGCTGCGCGTCGCCCGACTTGAACCGCAGGCTTTCCTCGTCCACCTTCTGCTGGATGGTGTCCGCGTTGAGCTGGACGAGCACCTCGCCCTTCTTTGCCCACGACCCCTCGGCCATGATCTGCACGATGGTCGATTCCTGATCGAGCGGGTTGCGGACCTCGATCTTGTCCTTGGCTTCCAGCTCGCCGTTGGCGACCGTGGTCACCTCGAAGCTGGTGACCTTTGCAATCGCCCGGTCTGCCGTGAGCGCCCCGGCGGCGGACGGCTTGGGCTCCCGCGCGCGCAGCGCCACGAGGCCGCCCGCTGTCGCGCAGAGGGCGAGCGCCAGCGTGGCTCGGACTATCCGGGAGCCGCCCTTGTTTCGGCTGCTGGTCTTTGGCACAACGCGCTCCTGGAATGGGGACACCGGCCGTACGGGAGGTCTACCGAACCCCACGCCGACCGGTTTCTGATTCTAGACGGAGGGCCTGCGCCACCCCATACCCTCACCGAGATGCCGCAGGGACTTCGATCCGTCGCAAAGCAGGGCGGGCTGGTGCTGGTGGTCGCCGCGCCGGCAGAGGCTCGGGCTGTTCTCACGGGATGTTCCCGCCCCGATCTCAGCGCACCCCCCCCCTGGACCAGAATCGAACTCGGCCCCGGGCTTTCCCTTGTTGTCACGGGGGTCGGAAAGGCGGCGTCAGCAGGATCGTGCGGGGCGCTGCTACGCCCTTCGGACGGCGCTGTGCTGAACGTGGGCGTCGCCGGGGCCCTGCCGGGCTCCGGCCTCCGCCTCGGGGCGGTAGTCGCGGCGAACGCCTCGGTCTTCGCCGATGAAGGCGCCCAGACGCCTCAGGGATTCATCGACATCGCGGCCCTGGGGTTCCCGCCGGGCGATGCCACGGGGGTCGCCATGCCCTGCGATACGGGCGTGGTCGACTCACTCAGGCCGCTCGCGGATGCCGTGGCCCCGGTTGCCACGGTTTCGACGTGCTCCGGGACCGACGCGCTGGCCCGGGAGATCGAGAGGCGGACAGGGGCCGCGGCAGAGGGGATGGAAGGCGCCGCGGTCGTGCTCGTCTGCCGCAGACTCGGCCTTCCCGCCGGCGAGCTGCGCGTGATCAGCAACACAACCGGGGATCGGGGGTCACAGGTGTGGGACCTCCCCGGTGCGCTCGGGGTGCTGTCGTACGTTATTGGACGCATCTGAATCGGCCGCGAGCGCGGGGTGCGCCGGTGGCGCGGGTGGGGCCGGCCCGGGGGTCCGGAACGACCGCGCGGACCTGAAGGGCGGCGAGGCCGCCGACGATGTTCGGCTGGATGCCCGCCCCTGGCCGGCATCGCCGGAACCAGCCCGATGAAGATCTCCCCATTCAGCGGATTCAGCAGCCTGTCGAAGCTGCTCGCCTCACCCCTGGGCGGCAAGAATGCGCCCCAAGTGTCGCCAGTGGGGATCGACTTCGGTGTCGGCTCGCTCAAGATGGTGCAGTCGGGCGGTGCGTCTGGGGGGGAACTGATCGGCGTTGCGGGCGTTGAAACGCCGCCGGAGCTCTACGCCGACCACAACGCGAGGCTGAAGTTCCAGCTCGCGCAGCTCCCACGCCTGATGAAGGAAGGCGGCTTCAAGGGCCGCCGCGTGGTCTGCGCCATCCCCAACTGGCGCGTCATGTGCAAGCACCTTCAGGTGACTCGTGTGGAGGGCGTCCCGCTGCCCGTGCTGATCGAGAGCGCGATGCCCGCGCAGCTCGGGTGCGACCCGCTCTCGGTGCTGCACCGTGATGTGGAAGTGGGGCTCGTCAACGGGCGGACCGAGGTCATTGTCATCGCCACGCCCCGCGAGTTCATCGATCGCCTGGTGCGCGGATTGACGAGCGCCAAGCTGGAACCCGTGGGGATGCACAGCGAGTTCACGTCCACGCTCCGCGCGTTCGACGGCATTCACCGCCGCGACAAGGACATGGACTACAACACGCTCTATCTGGACATCGGGGCGGGGACGACCAACGTGATGGTCGCGCACGGCACGGGGCTCGCCTTCGCGCGGGTCATCTCCGTGGGGGGGCTGCAGATCGACCGCGCCATCGCGCAGACCTGCGGGTGCTCGCCCGCGGAGGCACGCACGAAACGGCTTGCTCTTGGCCTGACGGCGCCGCCCCCCCCAAGGCCCGCCGCGGCCTCGCCGGATTCGAACGCCATCGCGGGCGTGGTCGATCCGACCGCTGAGAGGCGCGTGGCCGTGCCGCCCCAGCTTCCCGGGCTCTCGCCGGAGGTCACCTCGCAGCCGGCATCGCCCGTGGTGCCCGAGGGCGGCAGCGCCGACGAAGCGCTCGAGATTCTGGCGGACGAGGTGCAGATGTGTCTTCGTTATCACGCCTCGCAGCACCCTAGCCGCCGCATGGACCGCGTGATCTTTGTCGGCGGGGAGGCCAGGCACCGCGGGCTGTGTCAGCATCTGGCACGGGTCTTGAAGCTGCCGGGCTTCATGGCCGATCCCCTGTCCCGGCTGGCAAGGCGGGGCGGCGAGCCCTGCCCTGGGGTGGACCCGGGCCAGCCTCAGCCCGCCTGGGCGGTGGCGATGGGCCTGTGCATGAGCCCGACGGACCTGTGAGGAGTGGAGCATGGCGAACCCGTTCGCGAACCCAACCCCCGCGCCGAACAGCTTTCTTCCCGAGGAGTACGTGCGGGCCCGCGCGGACTCGCGGGCGAACATTCTCACGCTCTCGCTCTTCGCGGTGACCCTCGCGTGCGTGCTGGGCGCCTTCGTGGTGACCAAGACGAGCGTTCAGGGCGTGCAGGAGCGCAAGTCTCGCGTGAACGAGTCCTTCGAACTCGCGGGCGCGAAGATCTCGCAGCTCAAGAGCCTGGAGTCGCAGCAGGCCCAGATGCTGGAGAAGGCCGAGCTGACCAGCGCCCTCATCGAGAAGGTGCCCCGCTGGGCGGTGCTGGGCGAGATCGCGCTGCGGGTGCCGGAAGGCACCAGGCTCGAACTGATGCAGATCAAGAGCACTCGCATCGAGCCCCCCAAGCCGCCGCCGCCCACCAAGAACGCACCCGCGGTCAAGTCCCTCACCGGGAAGGTCGCCGACGCGGTGAAGGGGGGCAAGCCCGCGGCGGAGCCCGAGAAGCCCAAGCCCGCCGCCGCCCGCTTCGAGTACGCCCTCACCCTCGAGGGCACCGCCTCGAACAACAACGACGTGGCGGACTTCCTCGCCTCGCTCAAGCGCAGCCCCGTGATGGACAAGGTGGAGATGCCCTACATCCGCGAGCAGCGTGACGGCGACCGCGAGGTGCGGAAGTTCCAGATCACCGCGACAATCCGCCCGAGCCTCGACACCGCGACGCTCTCGGACTCGCTCCGGAGGCTCGTCGCGCAGCGATCCTCCGAGGTGCTGGGCGAAACTCCCAGCGCCGTCGCCGGCGCCGCCGAACCCGCGACCCCTTCGACCGGCAACCCCAAGGAGTGACCCATGGCAGGCTTTGGACTTCGCGCCGCGATCGTGAGCCTGGTGGTCGTCGGGCTGCCCGTCTCCAGCTACTTCCTGGTGTTCCGGCCCACCAACGTCAAGCTCAAGCGCGACGTCGCCGAGTGCGAGCAGAAAGAGAAGTACCTCGCCAAGCTCGACGAGCTGGCCTCGCGCGACACCGATCTCGCGAAGGCGAACGAGGAGATCGCGCGATCGATCAAGACGATTGAGGCCCGCCTGCCCAGCGGCAAGGACATGGACGCGCTCGTCAGGCAGGTGAGCGACCTTGCGGTCGCCTCGGGCCTCAAGAGCCCAGCCATCAAGTCGGGCAAGCCCCTCCCCGCGGCGATGTACATGGAGCAGCCCCTGGAGATGGAAGTCTCGGGCGGGTTCATGGGCTTTTGGGCGTTCATCGCGCAGGTCGAGAAGCTGCCCCGCATCACGCGGGTGCACGACCTGAAGATCACCGCGGTCGGTCGCGAAGACGTGGAGATGCGCGCCGAGTTCACCCTCAGCATCTACTTCCAGGATGATCGCATGGCGGTGGCCGACACGCCCAAGGTCGATGGAGGCCGTCAATGAACAACGAAACGAATCAGCTTGCGGTCAGCTCCGCCTCAAAGCCCCCGCCCCTTCCCGGGCTCTCGCCCGAAGAGCTGGCGGCCCACAAGCCCAATCGCACCATCCCGGCGCAGACGATCATCCTGCTCCTGGTGCTGTCGGTGAGCGCGGGCTCTCTCGCCTGGATGCGCCGCGAGGGTACCCGCGTGGGCGTGACCTTCACCGACCTCAAGGTCGACTACGCCGAGCCCAACGCCGAGAAGGCCCGGACCTACGAGCGCATCATGACCGACCTCGCTCGCCTGCAGTCGCCTCTGGATGTGGCGCTCAAGGACCTGGGCCGCTCCCCCTTCATGATGGCCAACCAGCAGGCGGCGGTCGTGGACCCGGGCGACGGCTCGCTGAACATGCCGACGCCCGAAGAGCGAGAGGCGGCGGAGGCCGCGGCACGGGCCGAGGCCCGTCGCCAGGAGCTCCTGAACTCGCTGCAGGCGATGAAGCTGCACAGCGTGATGTCGGGCGCGACGCCCCTGGCACGCATCGACGACCAGGTAGTGCGCGTGGGCGACCGGGTCGGCGGCTTCGTCGTGACGGGCATCGAGGGCCGTGTGGTGGCGCTGGAGGCCGACGGCATGGCGTTCACGCTCTCCATGGAGAACACCACCGGGCCCAAGCGTGCGCCGGTGCGCGTGCAGAAGCCAGCCCCGCGCCGCCCTTAGAGCGCCCGCGCCCAACAAACATGATCCGGAGGCCAGGGAGTGGCGAAGTACAACATCGATGACATCCTGAACGAGCTGGGGGTTCAGGGCTCCGGAGATTCGAAGCCCGCGGCGCCGAAGCACCGCGTGGACCAGGCCGAGGCCGCGCTCGCGCCCGTGCCCGCGGTGCCCGCGCACCAGCGTGCCGCGCCCCTCGCGACCAAGGGCGATGACCTGGGGCAGGTGCTGGTCGCGCAGGGCGTCATCACCTCCGAACGGCTGACGGTGGCCCAGCAGGTCGTGAAGGCCTCGCCCGGCAAGAAGCTCGCGGACGCGATCATCGAGCAGGGTGCGGACGAGATCGCGGTTCAGAAGGCCGCCGCCGAGGTCGCGGGCATCCCCTTCGAGCGGATCGACTTTCACAAGGGGCTTGACGGCGGATTCGACGGCAAGATGCTGCAGCGCCTCACCGCCTCCTTCTGCAAACAGAACCAGATCGTCCCGCTGCGGACCGACGGCAACCGCGTCGTCGTCGGGACCACCCAGCCCGAGAACGTCTTCCTCCTCGACGAGATCCGCACGGCCCTGGGCGTGCAGTCCGTGAAGATGGTCGCGATCCCCGCGTTCGACGTGCGCGGCGCGCTCGAGATCCTGGGCGAGAAACCGGAGGAGGCGGTTGACGTCAACCAGATCCTCGCGGAGGTGCAGGAGGGCGACGTCCAGGTGGACAAGCCCCAGACCGAGGAAGTGGACACGGGCAAGGAGGCCGCGGACGGCCCGGTCATCCGCTACGTCAACCACATCATACAGCTCGCGGTGCAGCAGGGGGCCAGCGACATCCACATCGAGCCGGGCGAGAAGAAGCTGAAGGTCCGCTTCCGCATCGACGGCGAGCTCTACGAGGTGCTGAACCCTCCCGTGGGCATGGGCTCAGCGATCACCAGCCGCCTGAAGATCATGGCCGGCATGGCCATCGACCAGCGCCGTATCCCGCAGGACGGGCGCATCCGCGCCATCGTCGCCCAGCGGAAGGTCGATCTCCGCGTCTCGACCCTTCCCTGCGTGGGGGGCGAGAAGACGGTGATGCGAATCCTCAACGACAAGTCCATCTCGGTCAACCTCGACGACCTGGGCTTCGCGGAGGACACCCTCACGATCTGGAAGAAACAGATCGACTCTCCCCACGGCATCATCCTGGTCACGGGCCCCACGGGCAGCGGCAAGACGACGACGCTCTACGCGTCGCTCCGCCAGCTCGACCGCAACAGCCTGAACATCTCCACCGTCGAAGACCCGGTGGAGTACACCCTGGAGGGAGTGACCCAGACCCAGACGCACGAGAAGGCGGGAATGACCTTCGGCGTCGCGCTCAAGGCCCTGCTCCGCCAGGACCCCGACGTGATCCTGCTCGGCGAGATCCGTGACATGGAGACCGCCCTGACCGCGGTGCAGGCCTCCCTCACGGGCCACCTGGTGCTGAGCACCCTGCACACCAACGACGCCCCGGGCAGCGTGACGCGCCTGGTAAACATCGGCCTGGAGCCTTTCCTGGTCGGCGCCGCGGTGAACGCGGTGCTCGCCCAGCGGCTGCTCCGCAGGCTCTGCACCCACTGCAAGAAGATGGGCAAGCCCTCGGACGACATGGCCGAGTTTCTGTCGCTCCACGGCTTCGCCAACGACGAGATGTGGCTGCCGGTGGGCTGCGACAAGTGCCGCAAGACCGGGTACTCGGGCCGCGTGGGCATCTACGAGCTGCTCGTCGTTGACGACCAGCTCCGCGACATCATCGCCGGCAACCCGAACGTCGCCGAGTTCCGGCGCACGTGCATCGAGCGGGGAATGGTCACGCTGCGCCAGGACGGCATGCGAAAGGTCGGCGCCGGCACCACCACCATGACGGAAGTCCTGCGGGTCACCGAGGGCTCGCACTAGGCTCAGTGCAGGACGCGGTAGACCTCCGCCTCGTCGGTGAGCCCCAGCCTCACCTTCGTCAGCGCGTCCTCACGCATGGGCTGGAAGCCGTCACGCTTCGCGGCGTCGTACAGCCTCACGGCGTCGGCCCGCTCGCCCGTCATCTTGCGCAGCTCGTCGGTCATGAGCATGATCTCGTAGACCGCCAGTCGCCCCTTGTACCCCGTTCCGAAGCACGCCTCGCAGCGTCCAGCGGCCCCGGCGCCGGTCCCGCCGCAGACCGCGCACGTGCGCCGCAGCAGCCGCTGCGCGACAGTGGCGAGCAGGCTGCTGGTGATGAGGAACGGCTCCACGCCGATGTCGATGAGCCTTGTGATCGCGCTGGGCGCGTCGTTGGTGTGCAGGGTGGCCAGCACCAGGTGGCCCGTGAGAGAGGCCTGGACCGCGAGCTGCGCCGTTTCGTTGTCGCGGATCTCGCCCACCAGGATCACGTCCGGGTCCTGGCGGAGCAGCGCACGAAGCCCGGTGGCGAACGTGACGCCCCGCTTGGGGTTCACCTGCATCTGCGAGATGCCGTCGAGGTGATACTCCACCGGGTCCTCGATGGTCATAACGTTGCGGCTGGCGCGGTCGATGCGTGAGAGCGCCGCGTACAGCGTCGTCGTCTTGCCGCTGCCGGTGGGGCCCGTGACCAGGATGATGCCCGTGGGACGCTCGACCAGGTCCAGCAGCTGCGTCTGCATGGGCCGTGTCATGCCGATCTCGTCGAGCGAGAGCTGCGTCGCGGTCTGGTCCAGCAATCGCAGCACCAGCCGCTCGCCGTACACCGTGGGAATGGCGGAGAACCGGATATCGACCTTGCGGCTGCCGATGCGGACGGACGTGTGCCCGTCCTGGGGCGAGTGCCGGTTGGCGATGTCCAGCTCGGTCATGACCTTCAATCGCGAGGAGATCGCGGGCGCGAGCGACGCGGGCGGAGAGAAGGCGTCGACAAGCATGCCGTCGATGCGGAACCGGATCAGCAGCTTGGTCTCCTGCGGGTGCACGTGGACGTCGCTGGCGCGCCGTCGCAGCGCCTCGAAGAGGATCATGTTGACCAGCCGGATCACGGGCGTCTGGCGCGCGAGCTGCAGCAGGTCCGTCGCCTGGCCCGCGGCCCCCGCCGCAGACGCGATGGCCCGCTCGTCCAGCGGCATCTCCTCGATGATCTCGGTGACCAGGTCCTGCCGCTGCTCGTACCCGCGGTTGATCAGGTTTGCCACGCCCGCGCGGGGCGAGAGCACGATCTTCACGGGCATGCCCAGCAGGTCCTCGACCATCTGGAACGCCGCGGGCTGCAGGGGCTGCGCCGTCGCGATGGTCATGCGCTGCCCGTCGGATTCAAGGCCCGCGACCAGCCGGCCTCTCGCCATGTCCGGGGGCACGACCTCATAGAACCTGGTCGCGGACTCGTGGCCCTTCGGCTCGGGCACGAAGTCCAGGCCCGTGCGCCTGCTCAACGCCTCGAGCGCCTGGTGCTCGTCGGTCGCCAGCAACTGCAGCATCACGTCCCAGGGCTCTTCGTCGGACCCCTCGATCGCGGGAAACTGCCTGACCTGCTCGGGGCTGAGCGAGAGCGGCCCCAGCAGAGACGAAATCCGCGCGAGCTCCCCGCTGCTCGGGCCCGATGGAGCCTTCGCCGGCGGTGCGGCTCGCTTCGCGAGCGGGTTGAGGCGGCTGCCGGTCATGGGAGATCAGTCGGGGCTCGGTCCTGCGCCCGCGTCGGCGGATGGCCCCGCGTCGGGAACGGACTTGGGCGAGGGCGGCGCATCGTCGGGCCAGAGGATCTCGCTCGCGGAGGGCTTGAGCTCGGGCATGTCGGCCTTGAGCCCCGAGAACGATTGGGGGCCCTTCGTGAGCAGCTTCAGGTCCGTGAAGGTGGGGTCGCGGAGGATGCGGGGCGTCAGGAACACGTAGAGCACGGTCTTGCGGTTGGTGGTGGACCGGTCCTGGAAGAGCAAGCCGACCAGCGGGATGTCCCCCAGGAGCGGGATCTTGGCGACGGTCTTGGTCTTGTTGTCGATGACCAGCCCGCCGATGACCACCGTGGAGTCCGATGGCACCGTGATGCTCTCGGAGTTGATGTTGTTGGTGAGCTTGGGGGGCGAGAGGCCCTGCGAGCCATCGCCCGTGAAGTTCTCGAGCTTGATCGTGTACTCGAGCCTCATGTACCCGCCATCGGAGATGTGGGGAGTCACATCGAGCGACGTCTCGGCGGTCGCGTCCTCGCCCGAGGTCACGATGTCTCCCTGGCCGTTGGTGCCCCGGGAGATGACCTGCACGGGCTGGCTGTCGATGGTGGCGACCTTGGCGTTCTCGTTGTCGTCAACCAGCAGTTGCGGGCTGGCGATGACGCGGGAGTCGGTCTCGTTGGCGAGCGCGGTCATGATGACGGGGATCTGGTCGCTGCGGATGATGGCGCCGGTGAAGCCCGTGAGCCCCGCCGCGACGACGCGCGGGTTGAGGATCGGCTGCGTGCCTCCCGTGCCCGCAGTCGAGAGCCCGAAGCCCTGCTGAAAGACGCCACCGGTGCCGCTGGCGTTGATGATCTGCGTCTCGAAGGCGGTGTGCAGCCGGTCGTCGGCTGTGACAGCGACGATCTTCGCCTCGACGTACACCTGCGGGCGCCGCAGGTCGAGCCTCTCGATGAGCCGGGCGAACTCGGGCTGCTGGGCCGCGGGCGCCTTCACGATGACCTGGTTGTTGGGAACGTCCGCGATGACAAAGGCCTGCTCGGAATCAATGCTGAAGCCCTCGTCCCCGGATGAACCGTCCCGCACGATCACGGTGCTCGACGGGTTGTTCTGCTGACGCTGGTTCGCGTTGAACCGCCCCGGACGGCTGCCCTGCGTGTCGCCCGGCAGCAGGGAATCGCCCATCGGGGCCTGGTTCTGGATGATGCCCAGCAGGATTTCCTGGATGTCCTCCGCCTTCGCGTTGCGGAGCTTGTGCACGCGGAGCACGATCTGCTCCGCCTCTGTATCCAGCTCCTTCAGCAGGGCCGCGAGCTGCTCCTGTTGGGAGGGGGTGCCGTAGTACACGATCCGCCCGCGCTTCTCGTCGACCACGATGACGGGCCCGCCCACGCCGGGCGTGTTGTTCGCCTGCGGGTTCTGGCTGCCCTGGCCCCGGTTGTTGAAGAACCCCGCGTCGCCCAACTGGCGGTCGTTGGCGATAGTCACGATCTCACCAAGGCCCCGGTTCCGCGCGATGTTCGCGATCTCGACCGCGGACGACCCGGCCTCGTAGCTCCGGGGCGTCAGCGTGTTGGGCACGTCGATCAGCACCAGCAGCTTGCGGAGCTGCTCGATCTCCCCCGGCGTGCCGCGGAAGATCAGCGCGTTCCCCTGCGCGTCGGTCGTCAGGCGGTCTCCCAGATTGTCGAGCGCCACGCCCTGGTTGGACTTTGCGACCTGCTGGTTGCCCTGGCCCGCCTCGGTCCCACCGGTCCGGCCCACGGGCTGGCCGATCTGTCCGACGAGCTGCAGCGCTCGCTCCCGTGCCGCGGAGCCCGTGATGTGGTCAAGGTCGATGCGGACGTACTCCATCCGGGAGTACTCCGCGATGATGCGGTCGATGATGTCCTTGACCGCGTCGAGCTTCTTCGGGCTGTCCGTGGCGATGATGACGCCCAGGTCGTCCACGTACGCGTACTGCTTCGCGGCCCCCCCCTGCGCGCCGGGGGCCAGCACCGCCTCCAGCGGCGCCTTGAGCGCCGTGGGGCGCATGTTGGGCGTCCGGAAGACGCGGGTGGAGCTCATCGCTTCCTTCCCGGCGGTCCCGGGGTTGGCGTTCACGTTCTGCAACGCGTGCACCGTGTACCACCCGAACCGGTCCTGCACGATCGTGAACTGCTGCTGCTCCAGCAGCGATGCGAGCAGGGGCAGCAGGTCGTCCTTGTGCACCGCGACGGGCGCGTTGAAGACGACAGTCCCGGGCACGTCACCCAGGGTCGAGATGTTCACGTTCAGCGTCGTTGCGACCATCTCGATGAGCGCACTGAGCGCCACCGGCTCGGAGAACGCCGCCAGCGTCACTGTGTCCGGGTCGCCCTCCAGGGCGGGCACCTGCCTGGCCGGGGCGTCCGCGGGGGGCGCGGCGGGCTGCGCCGCGGGCTGGGCGACGGGCGCCCCCTTGGGCGCGTCGATCGGCACGGCCTTGTTCTGCCCCTGTGCCACGGCGCACAGCGAGCCCGCCAGGCACGTGACGAGCAACGGACGCCGAATCGCGTTCACCTGTGAGCGCACGGGCGAATCCTCCTTGGGCCGGGCGGTTTCCGTACCGCCGACGCTCAACCTCTACCGGCCCACCATGCTTTCGGCTGCATCGTGGGAGATAGAGTGAAAGATAGGCCCTCGGGCCGCAACCATCGGAGTCCTCATGCCCGCCAGCGCCCTCCCGCGGATCGTCAGCCTCGTGCCCTCTGCCACGGAGGCTCTGGCTCTGGTGGGGGGGCTGTCCCAGCTCGTGGGTCGCTGCCACGAGTGCGACTTCCCGCCCGGCCTCGGCCATGTGCCGGTTCTCACCGTTCCCCGGGTGCTCGGGCGCACTCCCGCCCAGATCGACGCCTCCGTCAGCCGCTCCATCGCGGAGGCCGGCTCGCTCTGCTCCCTGGACGCGGAGCGACTGGCCTCGCTGAAACCGGACGTCATTCTGACTCAGACCCTCTGCGGCGTCTGCTCCATCGACCTCGCGAGCGTGGAACGCGCGGTGCGGGACTCATGCCCCGACGCAACGATCCTCACCCTCAACCCCAGTGGCATCGAGGACGTGCTGGACGACGTGGCCCGCATCGCCCGGGCGGCGGGCCTGGAGGACGAAGGCGCCAGGGCCGTCGTTTCGCTGCGCGAGCGCCTGTTCGCCGCCTCGGAGTTTGTGAACCCATACGACGACGGGCCCTGCGTCGGCTTCCTTGAATGGACCGACCCTCTCTTCGGTGCCGGGCACTGGACGGTTCAGATGATCGAACGTGCCGGGGGTCGCCACCCCCTCAACCCGACCCGGCCGGACCCGGGCGCCGGTGCAGCCAGCGGCCCGCAGGTCGCACAGCGCCTCGCGGGCAAGTCCCGCAGGCTGACACCCGACGAACTGGTCGCCTCAGCGCCAGAGTGGCTGGTCATCGCGCCCTGCGGCGTCTCCCTCGCCGGCGCCCTGACGCACGCACGTGCCCTCGCCGGCCTGCCCTGGTGGGGGGCGCTGCCCGCCGTGAAGTCCGGGCGCGTCGCGGTCGTCGACGGCAACCAGATGTTCAACCGCCCGGGGCCCCGCCTTGTGGATGCCTTCGAGTGGTTGGTTGGATGGCTCAACAACCGCCCCGGGCTCGTGCCCCCCGGCTTTCCGTGGGCGGTCCTCGCCTAACCCCTATCGGCTTCCCTTGGGTACCGGCGAAGCGACGATCGTGATCGGCATCGTGACCTCGTCCGACGCGCCGGAGGTTGCGTCCGCCACGGTCACCTTCAGGCGGTACTTTCCGATCGTAAGGTTCGCGGGCAGCTCGATCGTGTGGATCAGGTAGAAGTCCCGCCGGGCGGCCCGGGTCGTCTCGACCACGCGCTGCGCGGGCTTGTGCCAGGCCTGCAGCCCATCCACATCGTGAAACAGCGTGAGCGACTGGGTGAGCTCGACGGAGACCTGCTCGCCCATCGGCACGCCGCCCTGCACAGGGTCTCCGGGCTTGGCCGCACGGGCCACAAAGCCGTCAAGCTCCGTGTAAACGATCGCCCGAACGGGCCGCCCGGCGACAAAGGTGTCCGTGGTCAGGGGCTCATACCTGCCGAACCCCTCGACCCGCCTGCACAGCACGGCGCGGGAGACGCGAACCCCTCCCGCGGGCGCGATCTTCGCGAGCGACTTCAGCAGCGTGCGGTTGGCCTCGGTGGGGTTGGCGAGCAACCTCTCGCGGGCATCGATGAGGGCGTGCAGGTCCGCGGGGCTCAGCTTGGGCCCCAGCGCGTTTGTGGGCGACTCAATGGTCGCGAGCACGCCCGGTTTGACGGATTCGATCGCCGCCAGGGCCGCCGCGTCTGACAGGCGTTCACTCCCAAGCGGGGGCTCTCGCAGCAGCCTGGCCATGCGGGACGCAAGCTCCGCGAGCGGGTCCTCCGGCTCGGCCAGGGCGAGCTGGGGCTGGGTCGCGGGGGTGGGGGTGGGCACCGCCGCCGCCCACGCCTGATCGGCCTGTGCCAGCACGTCCTGCGCGGGCTCTGCCTCAGGCGAGAGCGCCGGGACGGGCTCAGGGGCGGGCGTTTCGCCCAGAATAGAGGTCAGGTCGGTAGGCACCGCGGCTCCGGTCAGGCTGCTCAACCCCGCGGATGGGTTCCGCTCCTGGTAGGCCCGCAGGTCCGCGACCGCCTGCGCGATGAGGTCGGTGCGTTCGGACTCGGTGATAGGGCCCTGCTCCGCGTTGATCGTCGAAGCGAGCTTGAGTTCGCCCTCGGTCGCGAGCGCGTTGAGCCCGGTGTTGGGGGTCGGGGTGTCCTGGGTGGCGCGCTGGCCCGGCCCGCCGCACGACGCGAGCAGGCCCGCGCTCGCTACGAGCACCACGCACGAAAGAGAGCGCTCCGCGCCCATGGTCAGCCTCCTGCGCGCTCGGACAGCGCCAACGTTGCTATCGGCGGGACCCGCTTCCCGGGTTTGGTTTTGGCGGCGGCCGGGCCTACCCAAGCCGCTCCAGCAGGTCGGCCCACTGGCCGCAGGCGGTTTCCTTGTCGTAACGGCCCGCGATCGCCCCCCGGGCCCGCTCGCCCATGGCCCGGCGGCGGTCGGGATCCTCCCTCAGGTCGAGGATGGCCCTCGCGAGCGCCTCGCCCTGCCCCTCACGCACCACGATGCCGCCCCCGCACTCCCCGAGCACGCGGGCGATCTCCGACTTCGGGTTGCCCACAAACAGCGACGGGCGCGCGACCGCCATGATGCCGAAGAGCTTGCTCGGCACGATCGCCCCCTCGGCGCCCTCGCGGAGCGAGATCAGGTGCACATCGCCCGCAGAGAGAGACCGCCCGAGCTGCTCGCGCGGCGCGTACTCGTTCCACGAGACGCTCGTCAGCGCGTGCTTGGCTACAAACTCCAGAACCTCGGCCTTGCGCTTGCCCGAACCCACGAAGACGAACGCGATATCCTTGTGCTCACGCAGCCGCAGGATCGCATCCAGGATCGTCGAGGCGTCGTGCCCCAGGCCGAAGTTGCCGGAGTACATCACGACGAACTGCCCTTGCGGGGCCCATCTCACCCGGAACGGGTTCTGCTCGTGGAGCACGGGCTCGATGCCCCGAAGGTCCGCCCAGACGGGGATGCGCACCACCCGGTCGGCACGCACGCCCCGCGAGAGCACTCGCTCCTCCATGCAGCGCCCGAGCACCACGTTCGCGTCGCTGCTGCGCAGGAGCCAGGTCGAGAAGAACCCGACGACCCTCGCCACAACGCCCCGCGCGGGCGTCACGCCGCAGGCCACGAGCACGTCCGGGTACAGGTCCATGATCCAGTGCACGGCGCGGCTGGCCCTGAAGAACCTCGCCAGCAGCCCCGCGAACCCGATGAGAGGCGGCGTGGTGAACGAGACCACCACGTCCGGCCTGGGCATCACCAGCAGCTTCCAGAGCGCGAGCACATAAAAGAGCGCAAAGTCCGTCAGCCTCGCCGGGAGGCTCCCCTTGCCGAACAGGCTCGCGCCGACCCGGTGCACGCGGATCGGCTGGGCCGCGCCCTCCACCGCGACCACTTCCCACGAGGGCAGGGTTGCGCCGGCGTTTCCATAGATCGAGCGGCTGGCGATCGCGTGGACCTCGTGACCCCGCCTGGCCAGCACGTCCGCGAGGTCCTTGCCCATCTGCGCTGTGGCCACCACGTCCGGGAAGAAGGGCTGGTTCAGCAGCACGATCCGCAGGGGCCGGGTCCGGGAATGTGTTGAAGAGGTTTGGTCGGACAAGCGCTGTGGATTATCGCCAGATTGTGGTACCCTGTCGCGTCGAATCCCCGGGGCGCCGGCGGAACATCAGACCAGGGGCGTGAGCGTATGGGTGTCTTCCGAACCGTCCGACGCTGGGTCGGCTCCGTCATCCACCCCAAGGTGGTCGTGGGCCGCGTCAACCACTCCTGCCCCATGGTCCGCCTCGGAAGCGACTACGGCGGGTGGGCCGTCTCCCCAGCCTTGCTCGCCCCCGAGAGCGTGGTGTATTCATTCGGCATCGGCGAGGATATCTCCTTCGACCTCGCCCTCATCGAGCGGCTGGGCTGCACCGTCCACGCCTTTGACCCCACGCCAAAGTCCATCCGCTGGATCCGCCAGCAGAAGCTCCCGCCCAAGTTCATCCTGCACGAGTACGGCCTGGCGGCCCACGACGGCACGGTCACGTTCTACGCGCCAAAGAACCCCGACCACGTCTCCCACACCGTCGTCAAGGGCGCCCAGGGGAGCGAGGCCATCACGGTCCCCGTCAAGCGCCTTTCCACGATCATGAAGGAGCTCGGGCACGACCACGTCGACCTGCTGAAGATGGACATCGAGGGCGCCGAGTACGAGGTGGTTGAGGACATCCTCTCGTCCCGCGCCAACATCAGGCAGCTCCTGGTCGAGTACCACCACAGGTTCCCACAGATCGGCCCCAGCCGCACCCAAGCCTCGCTGGACCTGTTGGACCGCGCCGAGTTCAAGCTCTTCTGCATCTCCGAGAGCCTCGAGGAGTATTCGTTCGTGCGGGCCTGAGCACGCGCGTACGCTCGAACCGTGACCAGCCCGATCAGAGACCTCGCCCGCCGCGTACGCCGCATGGGCCGCGCCCTCGTCGGCAAAGACCTGTGGCTCACCCCCGAGGTCCGCGTCGACCACGTCCGGCTCGGCAGCGAGTACGGCGGGTGGTGGGTTGTGCCCTCTCTGATCCGCCCGGAGAGCGTGGTCTACTCCTTCGGCGTGGGAGACGACATCTCCTGGGACCTCGCCATGGTCCAGCGGTTCGGCGTCTGCGTACACGCCTTTGACCCCACGCCCCGGTGCCTCGAATGGATCGGGGGCAAGCAGCTTCCCGACCGGCTCCGCTTCCACCCCCTGGGCCTGGCGGACTTCGACGGCGAGGCCCAGTTCGCCATGCACAATCCGGACCCACTCTGGAACGCGTACAACCTGACCAAGGGTGGCGAGGACGCGCGCGGCGCCCACGAGATCGTCCGGTGTCAGGTCCGCACCCTCGCGACCATCGCCAAGGACCTGGGCCACGAGCGCGTGGACATTCTCAAGATGGACATCGAGGGCGCGGAGTACGGGGCGCTCAAAGACATCCTCGCCGGCGCGTTTCGCCCAGCGCAGCTCCTCATCGAGTATCACTACTTCGAGGGACCCAGGTCGCGCGTGCAGGAGACGGCGGACTCCATCCGGTCGCTCCAGGACGCGGGGTATCGACTCTTCGCCCGTTCGCCCGTCGGGCACGAGTTCGCGTTCGTGCGCGTCTAGCCCTGCTTCGCGGGCACCACTTCCTCGATGATGGTCCGGCGGAGCGTCACCTGGCCCGCGGGCGTATCCACACGCCGCTCCTCGACCTGGGTGCGCGAGACTGCGCGGGTCGCGGGGTCGGCCTTGATGCCCTTCCACACCTCGCCGAAGAACTCGCCCAGGTGCCTCATCGTCGACTTTTGGGGCTTCTTTGCCATTACTTCACGGGCCGGTGCTTCACGCCCAAGGTGTTGAAGAGGAACGCCTGCACGTCAACCTGCTGCTCGATGCGCTCCGAGAGCGCCGTGCCGATGCCGTGCCCGCTGCTCATGCTCGTGCGGAGATACGCCCGCGCACCCGCCGCCTGCAGCCTCGCGGTCATTTTGCGGCTCTGCATGGGGTCCACGCGCGGGTCGTTCGCGCCGGTCAGGAAGAGCACCGGCGGGTACTTCCCGCCGTCTTTCACGTTGTGATAGGGCGAGTAAGCGTGGAGGGCCCGGAAGTGGGAGGGGTCGGTGACGGTGCCGAACTCGGGGATGTTGAAGGCGCCGTTGGCGGAGAGCTCGACGCGGAGCATGTCGTAGATCCCGACGTGGCTGATGACGCAGCCGAGGAGTTCGGGCCGCTGCGTGAGGGTCGCGCCCATGAGCAGCCCGCCATTGGACCCACCCTCGATCGCGGTGCGTCCGGGCTTGGCGTAGCCCTGCTTCTGCAGGTGCGCTACGACACCGGCGAAGTCGTCAAAGACGTTCTGCTTGTTGGTGAGGTTGCCTTCGCGGTGCCAGCGGTCGCCGTACTCGCCGCCTCCCCGCAGGTTGGCCTGGGCCCACACGACGCCCTGCTCAAGGAGCGCGAGGCGTCCACCGTTGAACGAGGGCTCGAGGTTGACGCCATAGCCGCCATACCCGGTGACCAGGAGCGTGCCGGCGCCGTCGAGCGTCTTGCCCTTCTTTCGGAGGATGTTGACGGGGATGTTGGTGCCGTCCTTGGACGGGGCGAACTCGCGCACGACCTCGTAGTCGTCGAAGGAGAACGGGTACTGGCTGGAGATGGGGGCCTTCGCGAGCGTGGTGGGGGAGGCGGGGTCAAAGACCATCCACGCCGTGGGGCTGACGTACGACCCGACGCTCATCATGACCTTCCCGCCGCCGATCCCCGTCAGCCCATGAGCGGCGGAGACCGGAGGGAGCGCGGGCTTGGCGAGCTGCTTGCCCTGGTAGTCAAACACGCGGACTTCCGACGGCCCGCCAAGCTGGTACTGGGCGTAGATCGCGTGGGGCGTCGCGAGCAGGTTGCTGGCCTCGAAGAACTCGTCGGCGAGGGTGTCCTCACCCTCGGGCACGAGCGTCCTGGCCTTGGCGAGCGCCGGCGCCGAGGCGTCGAGCATGAGCAGCTTGCCCTTGGGCGCGTTCAGGCGGCTGACCATCACCACGCCGCCGTCTGGCGCGAAGGTCGCCTGCACCACTCGGTCCTCATACTTCGTGAGCTGTGTCCACTCGCCCTTCGCCGAGCGGAGATAGTGCTGGAACTCGCCGCCGTCGCCCTTCTGCATCGAGACCAGCGCCGCTCCCCTGGCGGGGCCCTCGGGCAGGCACTCCACGACGATCTCGGCGATGCGTGGGAAGTCCTTGCCGAGCTCGTAGCGGTCCTTCTCGACGGGCGTGCCCAGCTCGTGGAAGTAGAGCTGCACGTAGAAGTCCATGTCGGTCTCGGGCCGCTCGCCGGCTCGCGGGTAGCGGGTGTAGAAGAACCCCTTGGAGTCCGGGGCCCAGGCGAGCGAGCCGCCCGCGGTGCCGCCGTTGACCCGCACGATCTCCTCGAACACCTGCTTGCCCGAGGCGACCTCGAAGACGCTCACGTCACCCGACTCGCTGCCGCCCTTGGAAAGAGAAACCGCGACCAGCGTGCCGTCGGGGCTGGGGATGGCCCAGTCCATCGAGACCCCGCCATGGTCGCTCATGGTGTTGGGATCCACCAGCACGCGCTCCTTGTCCGGGTGCATGGGCGAGGGCATGACGACCAGGAAGGGCTGCTGCTTTGGGGGCTGCCTCTTGACCGCGAAGAACTGCCCGCCGAAGGTCCCGACACTGCCATACGAAGGCGTCGAGACGCTGAGCAGGGCCGTAACCCGCTCGCGGATGGCGCCGACGTTGGGGAGCGCGTCGAGCATCTCGCGCGCGTATGAGTTCTGCGAGGCGGACCACTCCCGCACGTCCTTCGCGTTCCAGTCCTCCAGCCAGCGGTACGGGTCCACGACCTTGGTGCCGTGGTACTCATCGGTCACCGGCTTCTGGGGCGTCGCGGGGGGGTTCGTGGCGAGGACAGCCGCGAACACGGGGACCAGCACTGGCAGCGTGAGCATCGGGGCCTCCCTTGGGGCACTGCCGCCGGCGCCCAGCCCGCGGCGAGCCCAATGCTAGCCCCCGGCCCGGTCAGACCTCGACCTGCTCAAAGACGATGCGGTCCTTCATGTGCCGGGCGAAATAGGCCTCGATCGACGAGAGCTGCGTCACGCGGTGCACCACCGACGCCGCCCGCACCAGGTCCGCCTTCTGCACCAGCTCCATGCGCCGGTCCTTGAGCTCGAGCCTCGTGGAGTAGAAGGCGCACCCCTCGTGCCCGATGAGCACGATGCGATTCAGCGCGTGCACCTCGACAAGAAACTGCAGCTCGTCCACCACACCCTTTTCTTCGAGCGACGCCTGCGCGTGCCCCGCGAGGCACCCGGGGCCGCCCGGCAGCGCCACGCGGTCATACCGGGGCAGCCCCAGCCCGTTCTGGAGGAAGTCGTCGAAGTGCTCGCCGATTCGCCCGTCGGAGCAGTAGATCGCCGCGGCGTGGATGCGCCGCTTGTCGTACGGCAGGCTGGTCTCGTACCGAGCCGATAGCAGATTGGTCATCTCGTTGCTCCTGGTTCCGGCCCCGCGGGCCTTGCCGCGTCCCTCAAGATACCGAGGCCAGCCGTCTCCTGACAACCTCTTCCGCGCCGCCCGCCACGACCAGCTCCTGTGCCACGGGGCTCAGCGCGGCGAAAGGAAACTTCTGCCCATCGCACGAGACGATCGACATCGAATAGTCGACCGTGAGGTCCGGACAGAGCGCCGTGCGCTCCCCCTTCCCGAACTTCGCCCGCAGGTGCGCCACCAGTGCCGGGCACTCGAAGCACACCAGCCCGTTATTGAACGCGTTGCGCTTGTACGTTTCGGAGAATGACGCCGCAATCACGCACGGTATCCCGAAGTACTTGAGCGCCGTCGCCGCCTGCTCGCGGCTGGAGCCGGTGCCGAAGTTCAGCCCGCCCACGACGATGTCTCCTGCGCGGGCGTTCTTGATCAGGCCGGCGTCATAGTTCTCGAAGATCACGCCCGCCATCTGCTCGGGCGTCATCGCGTCGTTGTACGTGTGCTTGCCCGCGTAGATGCCGTCGGTGTTCAGGTTGTCCTTGTCCAGCAGCCAGGCGCGGCCCGCGACCCGCGCGGGGAACCCCGCGATGATCGACGCGCCGCCCCTGCGCGGGGCGGCGCTCCCGGCGAGCCGCACGGCGCCCTTCGCGCCCATGGACTCGAACTTCGTGGGCGAGCAGATGTACCCCACGACCGCGCTCGCCGCAACCACCGCCGGCGAGCCCAGGTACACCTGGCCCGCCTTGTCGCCCATGCGCCCCTCGAAGTTGCGGTTGGTCGCCGAGATGCCGACCTCCCCCGCCTTGATCGTGCCCCGCCCGAGCCCGATGCACGTGCCGCAGCCCGGGGGCAGCACCGTTGCCCCGGCCTCGACCAGCGCGCCCCAGTGCCCGTCGGCCTCGGCCCGCGCCTGCACGTCCGCGCTCGCCGCCGCCAAGTAGAACTCCACGCCCGGCGCGACCTTCTTGCCCTTCACGACGCCTGCGGCGGCGGCAAGGTCCTCGTACCGCGCGTTCACGCACGACATCAGCCACGCCTTCTGGATCGCCACCCGCCTCGCCTCGATCTCCGGCAGCGCGTGCATCGTCTTCACGTCGTTCGGACCGGACACGTGGGGCACGATGCTCGACAGGTCCAGCTCCAACTCCGCCGCGTACGACGCGCCCGCGTCGGCCCCCTCGCGGGCGGCCCACCACGCCTCCACCTGCGCCCGCGTGTACCCGCCCAGCGAGCCCTCGCGCCTCGTGCCGGGCCGGCGCCCCGCTGCGAAGTAGTCCGCCCGGTCCAGCAGGTACTTCTTCAGCACCTCATCGAACGGAAAGACCCCCGCCAGCGCCCCCCACTCGGTCGTCATGTTCGCGATCGACATCCGCTGGTCCATCGACAGCCCGGAAACCCCCTCGCCCGTGAACTCCACCGCGTGGTTCAGCACCTCGTCCCTGTTGAAATAGCCGCAGAGCGCCACGATCACGTCCTTGCCGACCACCCCCGGGCGGAGCGCCCCCTTCAGCACGACCCGCGCCACCGAGGGCACCTGCCACCACGTGACGCCGGTCGCCCAGATGCTCGCGGCGTCAGTCCGCACCACGGGCGTTCCCAGGCATGAGAGCGCACCGTACAGGTTGCTGTGGGAGTCGCTCCCCACGACCATCGAGCCCGGCACGACGTACCCCTGCTCCACCATCACCTGGTGGCTGATGCCCGTGCCCGCGGGGTAGAAGTCGATGCCGTGCTCCGCCGCAAACTTCTCGATCTTCGCGTACTTCCCCAGGTTCTCGGGCGTCGTGTTCTGGATGTCATGATCGATGGCGAAGACGGGCTGGCGCGGGTCGGCGATCTTCGTCGCCCCGAGCTGCCTGAACTTGGGGATCACGGCGCCCGTGTTGTCGTGGGTCATCACGTGCTTGGGGCGGATAGTGACGAAATCGCCCTGGAGCGCCCCGTCGGGGCCGGCGCCGGAGGCAAACCGCGTTGCGAGCTTCTCCACCAGGGTCCTGGGCTTTGTCATGGGGAATCCTACCAGCCCGGCGACGCGCCCCGCCCGCTATCCTGCGCGGATGCTCCCGGCCCTCCTCGCCGCCGCGTTCCTCGCGGGGTCCATCCCCTTCGGCCTGCTCGTCGCCCGCGCCAAGGGTGTGGACATCCGCGCACACGGGTCTGGGAACATCGGAGCCACCAACGTGGGCCGCGTGCTTGGGAAGCGGTTCTTCTACCTCGTCTTTCTGCTGGATTTTCTGAAGGGCTTCCTCCCTGTGCTCGCCGCGGGCTGGCTCCTGGGCGCACTCTCGCACATGGCGATCGAGCCCGCGACGTCGCTGAAGTGGCTGGGAGTGGTTGTCGCTGCGGTCGCCGGGCACGTCTTTACGCCCTGGCTGAAGTTCAGGGGCGGCAAGGGCGTCGCGACCAGCGCCGGGGCGCTGCTCGCGGTCTTCCCCGCCATGACCATCCCCGGTGTGGCCGCGCTCGTTGTCTTCCTGGTCTGCCTGAGGGTGTGGCGCTATGTCAGCCTGGCCGCCATCGTCGCGTCCGCAAGCGTTCCCCTGTCGGCCGCCGCGTGGTTCCACCTGGCGCATATGGGCGTCACGCTCCGTGACGAACCCGTGGTAGAAGTTGTGCACATGCTGCCCTTCCTGGGCGTGAGCACGCTGCTGGCGGTGATGGTCGTCTGGACGCACCGGGGCAACATCGCGAGGCTGCGTGCGGGTACTGAGTCCCGCTGGGGCCAGCGCACCCCAGCGCCAAAGGCCTGACCCCTCCCTCTACGATCACCCGTGCAGGGCATGATCCCCATCATCGCGGGGCCGACCGCGGGCGGCAAGACCGCCCTCGCGGTCGAGGTGGCCCAGCGCCTCGCGCCGGCGCAGGTTGTTTCCGCCGACTCGATGCTCCTCTACCGGGGCATGGACATCGGCACCGCCAAGCCGACAGAGGCGGAGCGCGGCGGCGTTCCGCACCACCTCGTCGACATCTGCGACCCCGCGGACTCGTTCACTGTGCACGATTGGCTGCGGGCCGCGACGGACGCGATTGGTTCCATCCGGTCGTCCGGCGCCCGCACCGTCGTCGCGGGCGGCACGCACCTCTACATCAAGGCGTTGCTCGACGGCCTCTTCGATGGTCCCGGCGCCAACGACTCCATCAGGGCCGAGCTCGACGCGCTGGACAACGACGCACTGCGTGCGGCGCTGCTCGCCGCCGATCCCGCCGCCGCCTCGAGGCTGCACCCCAACGACCGCCGCCGAACCATCCGGGCGCTCGAGGTCTTCCGCCTGACCGGCACCCCCATCAGTGCGCTCCAGAAGCAATGGGACACCGACCGCCCGGAGTCTCCGTACCTGCTCGTCGTGCTCGCCTGGTCCACCGATCTCATCAACCGCCGCATCAACGATCGAGTGCGCCAGATGGTCGCGCAGGGCCTCGTCGAGGAAGCCCGGGGGTTGTGGGAGGCCCGGCGGCTTGGCCCCCAGGCCCGCGAGGCGCTCGGGTACAAGCAGCTTGTGGCGCACTTTGAGGGGCGATGCTCGCTGGACGACGCCATCGAGCAGATCAAGATCGAGACGCGCCGCTTCGCCAAGAACCAGCGCACATGGCTGCGAAGACTCGGCGCCGCGCCCGGTTGCGTGCGCATCGACTGCGAGGCCGTGCCGCCGCACGGCCGGGCCGATCTCGTGCTGAGCGCCCTGGGGGTGTCCGCATGAGCCGCGCCGGCCAGCTCACGCTCTCCACGCTATTCCTCCCGCTCGCCACGCCGGAGGAGCGCCGCCTCCGCCGGTGGGTCGTGCTGGTGCCGCTGGGCATTCTGCTCGTCACAGTCTCGGTGATCCTGCTCGCCGGGCTCAACGTGCTGCCGAAGTCCACCCTCGCCGGCCTCCCCCTGATCTATCTGTGCATCTTCTTCGTGGCGTTCAAGGCCACCCGCCTGGCCGCCGCTCACTACGCCGGCATGAAGTTCATCCGCTCCATCGACTACCGCATCTGCCCGAAGTGCGAGTATGACCTTCGGGGCATCTCCATCGCGCCCGGGCCGGGGCCTGCGGGTATCACCTGCCCCGAGTGCGGCCGGCACGTCACGGCGGCGGAACTAAAGGAGCGCTGGGAACAGGTGTACCAACGCCTGGCGATGACGCAGCCGGGGGCCTGAGGCAGGACCACCCCCTCCTTCAACCACACACCGGACAGGGGCGGCCCATCCACCGAAGAGCGGGTCGTTCGACGCCTGAAGTAGCTCTTTCCCGTTCTCTTTTTCGGAGTCCCCACGAGCCTCATCGGCCCAGGGATGGAACCGGCGTCCGCGGTCGGTGCCGCGGGTTTCTGGTTGTAACCACCGAAGGGTGGATTGCTTCCATCAACGGCCGGCAGTTGCACTGCTTACGCCATTGTGATTTCAGGGTTTGTGTTCACTGTCGGCTCGACCTTCGCTCGCGCCCTGACCAGGACCTCTGCCCCGAGTGCGGCTGTCCGTACCTGGCTTCCGCCCTACGCGGGACCTGGCTCCGCACCTACTCGAAACCGGAATGACTCACGGGATGCGCCCCGCTCGGCCGACTTGACACGCACCCCTACCAGACCTTTCCTAGCCGACGGCACCCCGCCAAGGCTTGTAGATTGTTTGTGCTTTGGTGGGGTGTTTGCTCCTCGAATGGCCAAGAAGCCCCCCAAATCCACGAAGGCCGCAAAGAAGCCCGCCGCCACGGATGCTCCGGCCAAGGCAGAGGCCGCGCCGGCGACCGGTAAGGGGGGCCGCTTTCGCAGGCAGGCGACCACCGCGTACAAACCCGGGGCCGGCACGGACCGCCACCTTGTGATCGTCGAGTCGCCCTCGAAGGCCAAGACGATCAACAAGTACCTCGGGCGCGACTACCTGGTGCTCGCGAGCGTGGGCCACGTGCGCGACCTGCCCAGCCGCAACCCCAAGGGCGTCAAGAGCCCCGTGCCGGGCGTGGACCTGGAGCACGACTTCCGCCCGACGTACGCCATCAGCGAGGGCAAGGAGCGGGTGATCGCCGATCTCAAGCGGGCGGCGAAGGAGTCTCAGTCCTCGGGGTGCGACGTGTGGTTCGCAACCGACTTGGACAGAGAAGGAGAGGCCATCGCCTGGCACCTGTCGCAGGAGCTCGGCATCGCCGCCGCGAAGGCCAAGCGGGTCGTCTTCCCCGCCATCACGAAGTCGGAGATCGAGCGGGCCTTTCAGCACCCGCACCCGATCAACGAAGACCGCGTGAACGCGCAGCAGGCACGGCGGATCCTCGACCGCATCGTGGGATACCAGGTCTCGCCCCTGCTGTGGAAGAAGGTCGCGCGCGGGCTCTCCGCGGGGCGAGTGCAGAGCGTGGCGGTGCGCGTGGTCGTCGAGCGCGAGCGGGAGATTCGTGCCTTTGTGCCGGATGAGTACTGGACAGTCGGCGCGTGCTTCACGCACGAGCTCGCGAAGGCCGCGGGGCTCGCGAAGGACTGGCGGGCCCTGCTGGCCCGGCGCGACGAAAAGGGCAACCCGCCCACGCAGCGCCTGCAGAACGCCTGGCTGGGAGAGCACGCCGGGTTCCGCGCCGAGCTCATCGAGGTCGGGGGCGAGAAGGTCGACATCCGCACGCTCGCCTCCGCGGGCGAGCCCTGGCCCGACCTGACGCCCCGCGTGAAGAACGTCGCCGCGCTGGTCGGCCTTCGCGACATCCGCAGCACGAGCGTGGGTGACGCCAAGGGCCGTGGGCCCGCGGGTGCGATGCGAGAGGTGCTGGGTGAGGTCGACCCCGCCACGCCCTACCGCGTGACGTCGGTCGAGACCAAGCGCACCACCAGCCGCCCGCCCGCGCCGTTCATCACCAGCACCCTGCAGCAGGCGGGCGCCAGCCGCCTGGGCTTCGCGGCTCAGCGCACCATGCGCACCGCCCAGCAGCTCTACGAGGGCGTCGAGATCCCGGGCGAGGGGCCCGTCGGCCTCATCACCTACATGCGTACGGACTCCACGCACCTCTCGGCGGACGCCATCGACATGGTGCGGTCCTACGTGAAGTCCAGGTTCGGCGAGCGGTACCTCCCCGAGCGCGCGAACATCTACACCTCCTCGAACAAGGACGCGCAGGAAGCCCACGAGGCCATCCGCCCCGCGTCGCTCGACTACCCGCCAGCAAAGGTCCGCGGCGCACTCTCCCCCGACCAGCTCAAGCTCTACACGCTCATCTGGGAGCGCTTCGTCGCCTGCCAGATGGTCCCCGCGCAGTGGGACGCCACCAGCGTGCTCATCACGGGCGGCACCGATCCAAAGACCCCCTGCGTCTTCCGCGCGGGCGGACGCAGCCTCGTGTTCGACGGGTTCTACAAGGTCTCGGGCGTGCCCCAGGCCGGCGACGAGCAGCACCTGCCCGTGCTCGCCGAGGGTGCAACCCTCGCCCCCTTCGCGCTCGAGGCACAGCAGAAGTTCACCAGCCCGCCGGCGCGCTTCTCCGAGGCGAGCCTCATCAAGCTCCTGGAGTCCGAGGGCATCGGACGCCCCAGCACCTACGCCTCCATCATCTCCACCATCCAGGACCGCAACTACGTCGCGAAGGAGAGCGGCCGTTTCTTCGCCACGGACCTTGGCGAAGTCGTGACCGACAAGCTGCTCGAGGCCATCCCGGACATCATGGACGTGGGCTACACCCGCGACATGGAGGGCCTGCTCGACAAGGTCGAGGACGACCACCTCGACTGGGTCGACATGCTCCGCAAGTTCTACAAGCCTTTCAAGAAGCAACTCGCCGCCGCCGAGACGGACCTCATGCACGCCAAGGCTGAGACGCGCCCGGCCCCCGCGGAGCTCACCTGCCCTCAGTGCGAGAAGGAAGGCCGGGGCACCGTTGGCACCGTCTACCGCTTCGGAAAGAACGGCCGGTTCCTCTCGTGCTCGCTCTACCCCGAGTGCAAGTGGGCCAGCCCCGTGGACCGAGAGGGCAACCCAAGGCCCGCCGCGGAAACCGTCGACGTCGCCTGCCACAAGTGCGGCTCGCCCATGACCAAGCGCGTCGGCCGCTTCGGGCCCTTCCTGGGCTGCTCGAAGTTCGGCGACAAGGACGCCCCCTGCGACGGCATCCTCAACCTCGACAAGAAGGGCCGCGTGGAGGCGCCGGGCGTCCCGCCCCTCACCACCGACATCCAGTGCGGCGTGTGCAAGTCGCGCCCGCTCTACCTGCGTGGGGGCGTCCGCGGGCCGTGGCTCAGTTGCTCCGGCTTCCCCAAGTGCCGGGGCCGTGGCAAGTGGGCCGAACTGCCCGAAGACCAGCGGGCGGCTCTTGAGAAAGCCCTCGCGACACACGAAAAGGCCAACCCCGTGCCCGTCATCCGCACCATGAGCGGCGCACCGCTGACGGACGCCAAGGGCAAGCCCTTGCCCACCGCCGCCCCCGTTGGCGTCAAGCCCGACGAGCCCGAGACGCTCGAATCGGTCGCGGATGAGATTGGGGTGTAACCCGCTAGTCAAGTGTTCTTGACTAGTCGCGGTTGCTCGTCAACTTTACCTGACTGGTGAAGTCGCGGGCTGGTGTCCCCCGCCCCAGAAGGGCCCGCGCCCCGCCCCCAAAAACGCGACCGACCGGGCGCGGGCCCGGTCGGCAGTTCGCTTGGTTGGGGCCCCCGAGCAGCACGGAGGGGGTAGATCGTGTGGTGGTTCGTGGCCTGAGGTCCGAACCGGGGTAGGGCTGGTAGATCTCGACGGCGGGCGGTCTCTCTCTCGCCCGTTCTCTCTCCGCCGCTCTCTTCCTCGCGTCTCGTCCCTTTCCTCCTCCGCGCTGCTCGGGGGCCCCTCTCGGGAAGGAAACTCTACAGGTCCTTCAGCAGTTCCTCAACCGCCGCCTCCACCCTGTCGGGTGTGTCGTACTCACCCCGGGAAATCTCGTCGCGCACCCGGTCCACCAGTTCCTGGCGGATCGGCAACTGCCTGATCTTTGCGAGATAGGTGGCCAACTCGGATACCTCCACGTGATCTGTCCCCCGCCTGATGGTCGGCGCTGCTTCTTCCTTCCCCGCCCGCGCGTACGCAGCGGCGGCGGGGTGAATCGCTCGGGTCCGGTCAATCGGAGCAAGTTCTGTCATGGTCGAATCTCCTACTGTTGGGCCGCCACGAGTCGCTCCACACTGCGGCCAAGGCCCCTGCCCCGTGGTACACACGCCACGCCCTCACCCGGAGGGAAAGCGGGACTCAAAGTCCCGTTCCGGCGCTTTTCCTATCGACCCGCACCCCTTCAACTCTCTAGGAAATCGTGAACCCCGCTCAAGTCACCTAAGGCACTGCAAATGAACCCATTGCAGATAATAACCTCGCTTCGGACCGCCAATTTGCACACCACTTTCCATGCCGGGTGCGCAATTATTGTTTGTGTTGTGGTCGGTGCCTGTGACGGCCCCCAAAAACAGCCGGAGGCCGCTCCAAAATCGACCGGTGCCTACGGCCCGATGCGCTTCGTTCCCAAGAACCGGCTCGCCACCGACGCCCCCGCCTTTCCCTCCGATGAGATCGCCACCGGCCCGCTCCCTGAGCCCTCAACCCCCGAGGCCCTGGCCTCCGCGCCCGGCGAGTGGTCCATCGTCCTCGCCTCGTTCCCAAGAGAGGGCGGCGAAGCACAGGCCTCTGGCGTGCTCCAGCTCGTAAGGTCCACGCCCGGCCTCGACCGGGCGTACCTGGACCTCCGCGGCAAGTCGGTCGTCGTCGCCTACGGCTCCTACCCGTCAGGGGGAGACCCCGCGGCCCAGCGAGACCTGCGCCGCCTTCGCGAGCTGGAGATCGGCGGCAGGCGGCCCTTCGAAGCCGCGGTCATCGCGCCTCCCCCATTCTCCGGCATCGCGGGGACCATCCCCGAGTACGACCTCTCCACCGCCCGCCAACGGTTCGGGGTCCAGGCGATCTACACCCTCCAGGTCGCGGTCTATGAGCGCGGCGGGGAGAAGGACCCCACCCCGCAGGAGTTGCAGGAGATTCGGCTCGCCGCGGAGCGGGCGGCGGTCGAGTTCCGCCGCGAGGGCGAGCTCGCGTTCTACTACCACGGCCCGCGGCGCAGCATGGTCACGCTCGGGCTCTTTGCCGATGCGGACTACGACGTGCAGCGCCCCGAACGCGAGAACCCGCGCCTGACGCTGCTGCGTCAGAAGTACCCGTACAACCTGGTCAACGGCGCCACGTACCTGGTCCGCGTCCGGGGCCAGAGCAGGGCGAGCGAGCAGCCCAGCTTTGTGGTGAGCGTGCCCCAGTAGGCCGGGCCGGCCGGCCGCGGGCACGACGGGCCCCGAGACGGCGCCACTACCATCCGCCCATGCCGCTGCGTCTCTACAACTCACTGACCAAGCAGATCGAGGACTTCCGCCCCGCGGACCCGGGGTGCGTTTCGTTCTACACCTGCGGCCCAACGGTCTACGACGACGCGCACATCGGCAACTTCCGGAGCTTCCTCGCCGCGGACCTGCTCAGACGGTTCGTCGAGAGCCCGCTCTGCGAGCTCGCCAACGAGACGCCCGAGCAGAAGACTCGGCGAGAGCGGGCCGGCCGTCGCGTGACGCACGTGATGAACATCACCGACGTGGGGCACATGACCGACGACGCGGAGGGGGGCGAGTCGGGCGAGGACCGCATGGCGGTGGCGGGCCGGCGCCTCGAAGAGGCGAAGAAGAGCGGCAAGCTCCCGCCCGGGGTGTCGATCGATCCGCGCGACCCCTTCCAGATCGCCAAGTTCTACGAGTCCCGCTTCCGCGAAGACGCGCGGGCTCTGGGCCTCAAGGTTTCACTTGACGCCGAGCATGACGAGAGCCTTCACCCCAAGGCCACTGCCCACGTGCCGGGGATGATCCGGCTCATCGCGAGGCTCATCGGCAACAGCAACGCGTATGTCGTGGGCGCGCAGGGTGTGCGCGTGGTCTACTTCGATGTGCGCAGCTTCCCCGCCTATGGCAGGCTCAGCGGCAACACCGTCGAGGCGCTCCGCGCGGGCGAGGGTGGACGAGTCTCCGCGTCCAACCAGGCAGGCAAGCGAAGCCCGGCGGACTTTCTGCTCTGGAAGGAAGACGCGTCGCACATCATGAAGTGGGACAGCCCTTGGGGATGGGGCTACCCGGGGTGGCACATCGAGTGCTCCGTCATGTCGCTCCGCGCCCGGGGAGGAGGCGACGAGGCCACCCTCACGCTCCCCGGCGGCGCTCCGATCATCGACCTGCACAGCGGCGGCGAGGACAACATCTTCCCGCACCACGAGTGCGAACTCGCACAGTCGTGCTGCGCGTTCAACGCCTCCCCCGCGGGCGCGCCCTTCGCCTCAATGTGGTTCCACCCTCGCTTCCTGCTCGTCGAGGGCACCAAGATGAGCAAGAGCAAGGGGAACTTCTACACGGCGCGGGACCTGTTTGCCAAGGGGATCGAGCCCGCGGCAATCCGGCTGGAGCTCATCAAGACCCACTATCGCACCCAGGCGAACTTCACCATGCAGGGGCTGGCGGACAGCCAGCGGACCATCGATCGGTGGAGGCGTTTTCTCGCGGCGGCGCAGACCGGGCCGGACGCGGCGCACGTCGCGACCGACGCCTGCCGCGTCTCGTTCGCCGGCGCGATGCACAGCGACCTGAACATCGCGGAGGCAATCGCCTCGATCAACGTCTGGGTGTCCTCGATCGAGGCGCCCGGCGCGCGTGAGGCGGCTCTCTTCGACGTGCTCGACCGCGTGATCGGCGTCCTGGGTCTGAAGGCACCCGAGGCAAGGCAGTCTGACCTGGGCGTCTACGCGCCGGGCGTCCCGCCGGACCCGGCGGTGGAGGATCTGCTCCGCAAGCGCCGCGACGCCCGTGCCGCCAAGGACTTCAAGGCGTCGGACTCTATCCGCGACGAGTTGGCGTCCATGGGGCTCGCGATCAAGGACATGCCCGGGGGCAAGGTCGAGGTCCGGCGCGCCGCCCCCGGCAAAGCCTGACGCCTCACACGCTCACGGCCTCTCGCTCCGGCTCGTGCGGGTAGGCGACGCGCGAGTGGTACATGCTGGCCACCGTGCGGCTGATGGCCTCGGTGATGTCCGAGAGCTCACGCAGCGTGAGCTCGCACTCGTCGAACTGCCCGTCCATCAGCCGCTTGTGCGAGATCGCCCGCACGAGCTGATCGATGCGCGAGGGCGTAGGGTCCGGCATGGCGCGGCAGGCGCTCTCCACCGCATCGGCGATCATGAGGATCGCCACCTCGCGCGTCCGGGGCTTGGGGCCCGGGTAGCGATACTCGAACTCGTCCGGGACGGCGGTCCCGCGGTCTCCCTGCTCCGCCTGCCGCCTGGCCCGGTGGAAGAAGTACTCCACGAGCGTGGTGCCGTGGTGCGCCTCGATGAAGTGGATGAGGGGCGCGGGGACGCGGAACTCGCGGGCGAGCTCCACACCGTCCTTCACGTGGCCCACGACGATCAGCAGGGACATCGCGGGGCTCAGGCGGTCATGCTTGTTCGGGCCGCCCGCCTGGTTCTCCACGAAGTACTCGGGCTTGTTCATCTTCCCGATGTCGTGGTAGAGCGCGCCCACATAGGCGAGCAGCGCGTCGGCGCCGATGGCCTGGGCCGCGGCCTCGCAGATGGTCGCGACGTTCAGCGAGTGCGTGTACGTGCCCGGGGCACGCTGCTGCATCTCTCTCAGCAGCGGCTGCGCCGGATCGCGCAGGTCCTGGAGGGACATGCCGGTCGTGACGTTGAACGCGCGCTCGATGAACGGCAGCACCATCAGCACCGCGGCGCCCAGCGCGATCATGCCACCCGCGGCCCGGGCGGCGTCGGTGAGTATCTCCGTGATCGTCTGTGGCGAGATCGTGCGATCCAGGAGGCCGGTCACCACGGTCGCGAGCCCCACGCCCAGCGCCGTGATCGCGGAGGACCGCAGAAGCGCGCCGCGGTCGCGGATCTCCCGGAGCGACCAGCCCACGCACGCCACCCCCGTCACCATCACCGCCATTGTGCCCACCGACTCCCGAAGCGCCAGGCACACCAGGAGCCCGTGCAGCAGCGAGTACGCGAGCGCCGCACGCCGGTCGTAGGCGATGGACATGAGCATCGCCAGCAGGATCGTCGGCGCGATCGTCGTGAGGGCCGCCCAGTGCGGGGCCGCGGCGGTTGTGAAGCACGCCACCACCATCATCGCCGCGAGCACGCCCGCCACCCCCGCGATGCGCCCCGCGTTCCGCCGGATGCGCGGGCAGAAGAGCAGCGTGTACCCCGCGAGCGCCAGGGTCACGCCCGTGACGCCCCCCGCGGTCCCGACGACTCGGAGCAGCCTGGTCACGGGCGGGGTCTGCCGCTCCGTCAGGGCCAGCTCCGCGCGGTTCAGGCTTGCCTGCGCCTCGGTCAGCACGTCGCCCCGCCTGAAGATGACCTGTCCGACCGGGTTGATGGAGATTGAGGCGGGCGTGGCCTCCGCCGCGGCGTTCTGCTCGGACGTCGTGCCGGCAGAGTCGAACGTGAAAGTGGGCCTCGCCCCGACGGTCAGCCTCGAAACCACCATCGTGCGCAGGGGTTCGGAGAACCCGCCATCCCTCGCGATGACCTGCATCGCGGCGTTCATGGCCGCCGCGTCGTCGACGTTGATGGCCTCCCCCCGCAGCACGGGCTGCATGATGCGCCCGTCGACCACGAGGCGGATCGTGGGGGCCGTGCCCTCCTGCGTGCCCCGCTGCCAGGTCTGCTGATCGAGCATGGGGTGCCTGTGCAGCATGCCCGCGAGCGTGCGCACCTTGGCCTTCCACGAGGCGGACGCCTGCCCGTCCACAAACTCGGCCCGGACCGCGGCGAGTTGCTCGGGCGTCAGGCGGAACTGCTCGCGGATCGTGGGGTCCACCGCGTCAAGCGTCTCCGCGGCCCCTAAGGTCCGGGGCAGGTTCTCGAGAGACTGCACGATGGCTTCAATCGCAGAGAGGTCCGCGACATAGACGCGGGGAGTTGCCTGCCTCGCGGCTTCTCGCTTCGCCTGGGTCTGCACCTCGTCCACGGTCACGATCTCGTGTCGCACCAGCCTCGTCTCGTCCATGGTGCGGCCGACGGCGACGAGCGGCTGGCCCCGCGTCCACCAGGCGGTCGCGGTGCATGCCACGACGAAGACCGCCGCGATGAGCATCCCCCACCCCAGGCTCGGGGAGGCCATGGCGTCGAGGACGCCCGTCCACATCGCCGAAAGCCTCGATCGCAGCCCACCACGGGCGCGCACGCTCCGCGCCACATCGGCGACTCTGCTCTCGGGTTGGCCGGGGAACTTGCTCATGCGTCAGGGCAGCATCGGGCCGACCGCCGGGACCACTTCTGTGTTATCGGAAGTAACCGTCCTCTTCCGGGCGCGGGGCCGGGCTTCCTCCTCGCCGTACGCCTCGATAATGCGCTGGACCAGGCTGTGCCGGACCACGTCCGACCGGTCGAACGTGATGAACTCGACACCAGGCGTCTTCCCCAGCCGCCTTGCGGCGTCGATGAGCCCGCTGTCGCCCGGGTCGGGGAGGTCCGTCTGGGTGATATCCCCTGTCACGACCATCTTCGAGCCGTGCCCGAGCCTGGTGAGGAACATCTTCATCTGCCCGCGCGTGGTATTCTGTGCCTCGTCGAGGATGATGACGGAGTTGTTGAGCGTGCG
The DNA here is from genome assembly GCA_020853975.1 of Phycisphaerales bacterium. GTDB lineage: Bacteria > Planctomycetota > Phycisphaerae > Phycisphaerales > UBA1924 > RI-211. The sequence goes on along the minus strand of JADYXW010000015.1, from coordinate 69,286 downwards.
CCCCCGCATGAAGGCGAGGGGCGACACCTCCACCACATCCGTCTCCAGGAACCGCTGCACGGTCCCCACGTCCATCATGTCCGCGAGCGCGTCGAACAAGGGCCTCAGATACGGATTCACCTTCTGCCGCAGGTCGCCGGGCAGGAAGCCAAGCTTCTCCCCGGCTTCAACCGCGGGGCGGGTAAGCACGACGCGTTTGATGCGGCCTGTCTTCAGCAGGTGCACCGCCGCCGCCACCGCGAGGTACGTCTTGCCGGTGCCCGCCGGACCAATCCCGAAGACCAGGTCGTTCTCCCGGATCGCGGCGAGGTACCGCTCCTGGTTCGGGGTCTTGGGCCTCACGGGCCGGCCCGCGGCGTAGACGCTCAGCCTGCCATCCCAGTCCTCTACCGTCTCCCCCGGCAGAGCTTCCGCGCCGCCCTCGCGGATGGCTTGGGCCTCGTCCGCGATCAGGTCCAGGACCGTGCGCCGGTCCGGGGGGGCGCCTCTTCGCCCCAGTTCGGCCAGTGTCTCCAGGACATTGCGGGCCACGACCACCGCGTCGGGCTTGCCGCCGATGACCACCTTGCCCTCCCGAGAGGTGACATGGACGCCCAGCGCCTCGCGCAGCATCTTGAGGTTTCGCTCCGAGGCGCCGAGCACCGCCAGCCGCTGGGCGCCGGCGGGAACTTTGACCGAGATTTCCAACAGAGCTCTCCGGAGCGGTCGGGGGACCATGCCCTCTGCGGCCGATCGGTATCATAAGGGGTGCCCCTCCCCGAGACGCCACGCATGATCAGGATACCTATCAAAATCCAAATATTTGCGATGGTTCTCGTTTCTTGCCTTGCCGGGCTCTCTGGCTGCGCTTTGGACAACCGCAGCCGCTCGTCGGGGGTGCTGTCGGAGGGCACAACCCAAGTGTTTACAGGCGATTGGAACGACGTAGAGGCCTCGGTCCAGCACGCGGCCGGGGCTCTGGAGATGGCGGTCGTCGGCGAGGCGGGGTTCGGCCTTGCGCCTGCGGAGGTCGTAGGGGTCCCGACCAAACGCTGCCGCTTCGAACTGGTGACGGGCGGCGACGAGCCCGCGCTGGTCCGGTGCTGGGCCCAGGAAACCGGCGACCCGCGCGAGATCGAGGTGTTCGTGAAGGTGGGGGAGTTCGGCGACGCGGTCCGCGAGCAGCGCCTGCTGAGCCTGTTCGGCGCCCGCCTGACCGAACTGCGAGGCCGCGAATGGGCGCCGATCGGTCGGCGATGAGGGTTCACCTGCGCGGCTTCCTACCCTGACCCATGACCAGCCGCCTGCAGCGCCGCATTCTGGACCACGTGAAGCACGAGTCGTACACCCCGCGGCGGGTGGCGGAGATCGCCGACGACCTGGGCGTGGAGGGCGAAGAGCGGGAGACCCTCGCCGCCGTCGTGCGCGAGCTTGCCGATGTGGGGGTGCTCGAGGTCTCCGGCGGCGGCTCGGTCGCCCTGCCCTCGCTCGCGGGCCGGGGCGGCGTGACAACAGGCCGATTCAGGCGCAATCTCCGCGGGTTTGGCTTTGTGACCCCCGACGAGCCCGTGCGTGAGCGGTCGATCTTCATCCCCGCCGACTCGGTGGGTGACGCACTGACGGGCGACCGGGTGCGGGTCAAGTTCGGCCGCGACCGGCGCAACGAGGGGCAGTTCGCCGGCGCCATCGTCGAGGTGCTGGAGCGCAGCAAGTCAACCTACACGGGCACACTGCAGAAGCGGGGCGGGCAGTGGGTTGTGGCGCCCGACGGTAAGCAGGTCACCTCGCCCATCGTGGTCCGCGACGCCGAGTCCAAGAACGCCAAGGAGGGGGACAAGGTCGTCGTCGAGCTCACGATCTGGCCCGAGAGCGACATGCTGGGCGAGGGAGTCATCACCCGCGTGCTGGGCGACGCGGGGCGGCCCGACGTCGAGACGCAGGCGGTCATCGCGGCGTACGACCTGCCCGGCGAGTTCCCCGAATCCTGCGTCGACCAGGCACGCGAGGCCGCGGGCCGCTTCGAGACCGAGATCGCGGCGTACACGGCCCACGGCCCGTCGTCGCTCGACAACCGGCTCGATCTCACGGACGACTTCATCATCACCATCGATCCGCCCGACGCCAAGGACTACGACGACGCCATCTCCATCCGCAAGACCGACAGTGTGGGGCTGGAGTCCCACGAGCCCGGGTGGGAGGTCGGCGTGCACATCGCCGACGTGGCCCACTTCATCAGGCGGGGAAGCCCGCTGGACGTTGAAGCGGCGGACCGGTCCAACTCGTGCTACCTGCCCCGGCTTGTGATCCCGATGCTCCCGGAGTTGCTCAGCAACGGCATCTGCTCGCTGCAGGAGGGCGTGCCCCGGTACTGCAAGTCGGCGTTCATGACCTACGACAGCCGCGGGCAGATCCGGGGCGAGGGCGTCACCCAGACGCTCATCCGCTCGTCGAAGCGGCTGACGTACCTGGAGGCGCAGTCGCTGATCGACGGCGACCTGAACCTCGCCCGCAAGCACGCCAAGACGCCCCCCCGCTACACGGACGAACTGATCGACACGCTGCGAGAGATGAACGCGTGCGCGAGGGCCATCCAGGGCCGGCGCGACCGCGCGGGCATGATCGTGCTCGACCTGCCCGAGTGCGTGCTGATCTACGACGCCAACGGGCACGTCGTGGACGCCGAGCGAGAGGACGACGCCTTCACGCACAAACTGATCGAGATGTTCATGGTCGAGGCGAACGAGGTCGTCGCGCGGCTCTTCGAGGACCTGAACGTGCCGCTCCTGCGACGCATTCACCCGGACCCGGTACCGGGCGACGTGGAGGGAATGCGCAAGGTGGCGATGGTCGCGGGCTTCCGCGTGCCCAAGAACCCGACCCGCGAAGAACTCCAGGGCCTGCTCAAGGCCACGCACGGCACGCCCGCGGCCCGGGCGGTGCACCTCGCCGTCCTCCGCACGCTCAGTAAGGCCGAGTACAGCCCCGCGGCGATCGGGCACTTTGCGCTCGCCAGCGAGGCGTATGCACACTTCACCAGCCCCATCCGCCGCTACGCCGATCTCACCGTGCACCGGGCCATCGCCGAGTACCTGGGCCTGACGGAGAACGGCCGCAAGCGCCCCAAGAGCGACCGCGAGCGGCGGGAACTCGGCTCGGCGCTGCGCGACTCGCGCGACTGCCTGTCCGAGGATGAACTGGCCGAGATCGGGCGTCACGCCTCGCGCCGGGAGGTGAACGCGGAAGCCGCGGAGAAGGAACTCCGCAACTTCCTCGTGCTGCAACTGCTCTCCACGCACGTGGGCGAGAGTTACAAGGGTGTCGTGACGGGCATCAACCCGCGGGGCATCTTCGTGCAGCTCGACAAGTACCTCGCCGACGGCTTCGTGAAGGCCGAGGACCTGCCCGGGGATGTCACGCGCGACAACCTCACGCCGATGTGGCGCATCGACGCTCGCAGCGGGGCGCTCGTGGACCAGCGCTCGGGGCGGAGTTTCAACTTCGGCGACCTCGTCACGGTGCGCATCGCGAACGTGGACCTCGCCAAGAGGCAGCTCGACCTCACGATCGACGACTCCGCGGGCCGTGCCGTGGGCAAGGCGAAGAAGGCCGGACCCACAGGGCCGGTTGGCGGCGGGTTCGCCGGCAAGGGTGCGGGGTTCGGGAGCTTTGACCGCCCGCACAAGACCGGCTCACAGAAGCGCTCGCAGCGCAGCAAAGGCCGCGACCAGCAGAAGACCCACCACCGGCGCGATCACTAGCGCGAAGTCTGCGGCTCGCGTCCAGAGTCTTGACTTGGACGGGGGGGGTAGACTCGCAAGCGAAGCGTTGGCTTTTGGCCGCGCCATTCGGGGTTCCGACATAATTGGAAGGTGGGCGTGATGCGTCGTGTCATTGCCGGGTTGGGCTTGGGATCCCTCGTGCCGGCCCTGTGCGCCGCGCCGGCTAGGTGCACTGAGGGTGGTGCAAGCGCCGGCGCCGTCCGCACCGAGCCGGATCCGCGGCTGACGCGGATCGTGCTCGTCAACGCCGACGGGACCTCCACGGATCCGGGTGATCGCTGGATGAGCGACGAGGCCCTGAGTGTCACCGAGGGCTCTCCCGTGGCCGGGTTCCGGGTGGATGGCGATGGTCGTCTGGTGGGCGTGGAACTCCATTGCGTCGGGCTGGTGCCGGGTCTGGACCTCGCTCCGGGAGAGCATGAGTGCAAGGCAATCGTCACCGACCGCCACGGTCGCGTGGTGCGTGTGGAGCACTTTGAGGTGGGCGAGGTTCCCCCGGTGTGCAATCCGGTCTACACGATTGTCAATAACGTCCTGAACGTCACCTGCAAGGCTGTAGACTACCCGGCACCGAGCACCTGCACTCTCCACAAGGAAGTGGTCGAGCACGAAACCCGGTATTGGTGCACGTGCGACGCGGCGCCCTGACGCGGTGCGGGGACTTGCTGCGGCTTCAAAAGCAAGAGACGGTCGGCCGGGTTTTCACCCGACGGCGACCGTCTCTCTCGGCTGGAAACCGGGGCCTCTCAGGTCCCGAGCTTGTCGATCCGGTACTTCATGAACGGCGGGGACTTGATCCCGGTCACGACCTGCCAGAAGGGTTCTTCGCCCGGGGCGGCGAACCACCGCCGGAACTGCCCCCGGGTGTCGTCGTAGTAGATGTCCAGCATGGGCGAGCCCACAAAGACCGACCGGTGGATGAGCAGCATGTCGTCGCTGACGTACTCCGCCTCCGCCGCGACGCCCGCCAGCGCATCGACGACCTGGCCAAAGAGCACGTGGTCCTTGCGGAGCAGCACGTCGGCGTCGTGCCAGATGAAGAAGCGGTACTTGGTCTCGGGCCTGCCCCGGAACCCGCAGCGGGATCGCATGAGAGAGACCGCGCCGCGCGGTCCGTGCAGACGCCGCTCCAGGGGTGGGCCGGCGATGGCCCGCTCCAACTGGGCGCAGAACGTCTCCATGTCCGTGATGAACTGGCCGTAGAACACGCAGACTTCGGTGTCGTGCTGGCTGCCCAGGAACTGGGCAAGGCTCACGGCGAACTGGGTCCGCCTCGCGGGCACCTCGGACCAGGCCACCAGGTGGCGTTCGTCCAGAAGCTGGGTGACGTCGGCCTGCCAGTCCGCGACCAGCAGCGGTACTTCGGAATGTCGAGAGAGCGCACTCATAGTCCTACGCCAGCGGTTACGCAACCGGCCGTGCACCACCTCCCGACCCCACGCGAGCGTCCTGCGCGGAGTCTGCCCAGATTGTCCACGATCCCCACGGGCCCACGTAGGCCACGGTGGCACTCCCTTCCTCATCCGCCCTTCAACGCTTGGGCGGACCCCAGTGCTCCCGCGGGATCTGGCCTTGCGGCCGCCCTGAATGTGCATCACGGCACAAAAGAAACAACCCGTTTCTGTGAATTACTTGGAACAGCCCTCCTTCTCGGCACCACCCGCGCTCCTGATTCATCCGATTCCGTTGGCGTTTTGGAAAATGTTTGGTCGCCGCAAGCCCCTAGTCTTTGGTCTATGTCATCGCTGATGCTCTCCGTATCCGGATGTCGGGGCGTGCTTGGGGACTCTCTGACTCCGGAGGTCGCCGCCGGTTTCGGGGGGGCCTTTGGGGGTTGGCTCCAGGAGCGGGCCGGCGGCAGGCCGGTGAGGGTCGTCCTGGGTCGCGATGGCAGGCGCGGGAGCGACATGGTGCGGTCGGCGGCGGTGGCGGGCCTGCTGGCCTCCGGCTGCGACGTGGTTGACCTGGGCGTCGCGACCACTCCCACCACCGCGGTGATGACCGACCACCTGGCGCGGACCCGCCCCCAACCCGGGGCCCCGTCAGGGCTTGTTGCGGGCATGGAGATCACCGCGAGCCACAATCCGCAACCCTGGTGCGGGCTCAAGTGCCTCGTCGCGGAGGGCGGCGAGCACGGCAGCGCCGCGTGCGCTCCGCCCCCGGACGTTGCGAACGCGATCATCGACCGCTTCAGGAACGGCCCGCGCACGCTGAAGTCGTGGTCGGGCCTGGGCACGCTCCGCACAGATGAGTCCGCCGCGGAAGAGCACGTGGACCGGGTGATGGAGGCGATGGAGGCCGCGGGCCTGTGCGAGTTTTCGTCGTCGCTGGGCCACGGGCTGAAGGTGGCGGCGGACTCGGTCAACGGCTCGGGCATCGAGGCGACCCGCCTGTGCCTGGAGTCCCTGGGCTGCGACGAGATCCTGCACATCGGCGCCGACCCGTCGGGAGTCTTCTCCCACCCGCCCGAGCCCACCGCCGAGAATCTCACGCTCCCGGGCGGGCTGTGCGACGCGGTGCGTGAAGGGGGCTGCGACGCGGGCTTCGCCCAGGACCCGGACGCGGACCGCCTGGCGCTGATCGACGAGACCGGCCGCTATATCGGCGAGGAATACACGCTTGTGCTGAGCGCCATGGCGCTGCTCGAGGGGATGCGCGCCGCCGGCGCCCGCACCGAGCACGCGGTCCTCGTGACAAACCTCAGCACCTCGCGCATGCTCGACGATGTCGCGGGCCGGTACGGCGCCGAGGTCGTTCGCACCGCGGTGGGCGAGGCCCACGTGGTCGCCGCGATGAAACGACTCGCCGCCGAGGGCCGCACGGTGGTCTGCGGCGGGGAGGGCAATGGCGGGATCATCTGGCCCCGCGTTGCGTACGTCCGCGACTCACTCTCCGGCATGGCCCTCACCCTTCGGCTGCTCCACGCCGGCGGCTCACGGCGCACACTGAGCAGCCTCATCGCCGGCGTGCCGTCGTACGCGATCGTCAAGCGTAAGGTGGACCTGCCGGACCGCGCCGCCGCGACACGGGCGGTGGAGAAGATCAGCCGCGCGTACCGAGACCATCGGGTGGACCGCCAGGACGGCGCCTGGGTGGATTTCACGGGCGGCCCGCTCGCGGGCAAGGCCTGGCTGCACGTGCGCGCGAGCAACACGGAGCCGATCATGAGGCTCATTGCGGAGGCCCCGACAAGCCGGGACGCCTCACGCGTGCTCGACGACGCGGCGGGCGTGATCGCCGGTGGCTGAGCCCGGTCAGCCCAGCACCAGGCCGTCGTAGGCCAGGTGCATTCCTTCCGGCAGTTCGCGGCTGGTCGCCTCGTGGGCCAGGTCGTGCGACATGTGGATGAAGTACGTGCGCTCCGCGCCCACGCGCCGGGCGATGGCGATCGCCTGGTCGAGTGTCAGGTGGGTCGGGTGATGCCGAGGCCGCAGCGCATCCAGCACTAGCGTCCTCAGCCCCGAGAGACGAGGCCAACTCTCCGCGGGGATGGCGCTCACGTCCGTGCAGTACGCCAGCGGGAAGGGTGGTTCGGGGATCCGTGCCTCCGGGTCGGCCTGTGGTGTGCCGATGGTGGCGGCGAGCTCGGGGCCCGGCTCCAGCCGGTACCCGAGCACCGGGAGCCTGCCGTGCAGCAGCGGGATGGGGGTGGCACGCACGCCGAAGAGGTCCAGGGGCGTTCCCGCGGCGATCTCCTGCCTCGTGATGCGTCTGGGGAGAAGCGTGGCGACGAAGCTGTCGTTCACGTTCTGGTCGCGCGAGAAGATGTGCTCGTAGACGCGCTCCAGCGAGTCCATGGTGTGGTCGTCGGCGTATACCTCGATGGGGCCCCGCTGCAGCGCGTTGAAGCGCCGGGTTTCGTCGAGCCCGAAGACGTGGTCCACGTGGTTGTGCGTGAAGAGGATGGCGTCGCAGCGCCGCACGCCGAATCGGAGCACCTGCTGGCGCAGGTCCGGCCCCGCGTCGAGCAGAACGCCCCGCGGGCGGCCCTGCGCGTCGATGAACTGCACGCTTGCGGCACAGCGCAGGCGCTGGTCGCGCGGGTCCGGGCTGGTGCACGTCGCGCAGTCGCACCCGATGGCGGGGATGCCCGAGGATGTGCCCGTGCCGAGAAAGGTGAATCGCACGGGGGAGGGTAGCCCGGCGCTCCTACCGCCCCTTGCTGTCTCCCCGGGCGAAGATGCTCGCGACGTAGTTCAGCACGTCGGTTGCGCTGGTCTCGTTGTAGCCGAAGTTCTTGATGAGGCGCTGCTTCACCACGTCGATCTTCTTCTGGGTCTCATCGTCCACGACGCTGCTCACCAGGTTCTTCAGCTTGATGGTGTCGCGCTGGTCCTCGAAGAGCTTGAGCTCGAGCGCCCGGTACAGGCGCGCGTTGGTGTTGTACTCGAACTTCTTGCCGTCGAGCGAGAGCGCGCCGATGTAGTTCATGATCTCCTGGCGGAAGTCGTCCTTGCGGCTGTCGGGAATGTCGATCTTCTCCTCGATGCTCCGCATCAGCCGCTCGTCCGGCTCCTCGTCGCGCCCGGTGTACTTGTTCTTCACCCGCTCCTTCTGGGTGTACGCCCGCACGCTCTCGATGTAGTTCGCGCACATGCGCCGGATGGCGTCCTCGTCGGCGGAGATCGCCCGCTGCACCTCTCCCTTGATGATGTCCTCGTACTCCTCCTTCACCACCGCCAGCAACTCCCGGTACCGCTTCTTCGTGTTCTCGTCGCTGATCAGCGAGTGGTGGCTCAGCCCTTCCTCCAGGGCGTTGAGCACCATGAACGGGTTTATGCTCCGGTCCTCAATGGCCTGGCGGCTGACCAGCGCGTTGCTGATCTTGTCCTGGATGTACCGGGGTGAGATGCCCGACATCCCCTCGCGGGGCGCCTCCTCCTTCAGCTCGCGCACGCTCTCCTCGGTGAACCCGGGGATGCTCTTCCCGTTGTAGAGCTTGAGCTTCTGCATGGGCGTCAGGCCGGACTTCTTGGGCTCTTCCAGGCGGCTGAGCACCGCCCACATCGCCGCGACCTCCAGCGTGTGAGGCGCCAGGTGAATGCCCCGCACGCGCTCGGGCCCGAAGTCCTTCTGGTAGATCCGCACCTCGTCGTCGAGGCGGATGTTGTAGGGCACATCGATTTTGATGGTTCGGTCGCGGAATGCCTCCATCATCTCGTTGCTCTGAAGGCGCTTGTACTCCGGCTCGTTGGTGTGCCCGATGATCGCCTCGTCGATGTAGGTCTGGGCGAACTTCTTGGGCTTGATGGTGTGCTCCTGGCTGGCCCCCAGCAGGTCGTACAGGAAGGCCACGTCGAGCTTCAGCACCTCGATGAACTCGCAGATGCCGCGGTTGGCGATGTTCAGTTCGCCGTCAAAGTTGAACGCCCGCGGGTCGCTGTCGCTGCCGTACATCGCGATCTTGCGGTAGTTGATGTCGCCCGTCAGCTCGGTGCTGTCCTGGTTCTTCTCGTCCTTGGGCTGGAACGTGCCGATGCCGACGCGGTCCTTCTCGCTCAGCACGATGCGCCGGACCTTCACGTGGTCCATGACCCTGCGCCAGTCCCCGTCGTAGAACCGCATGAGGTCCTCGAGCACCTTGCGGCAGAAGGGGTCGGGCTCGCCGACGATGCGGATCTTCCCGCCGTGGTGCCTGGGCTTGTAGGCCGCGTTCAGCCTACCCAGCACTTCCTCGCGGGCCTCCCGGGGGATCAGGATCAGTGGGTCCTCGTGCATGGGGCACGTGAACTCGTGGCTCTTCGCCGCCTCCTTTGCCCCGCCCGACACCGGCGAGACCTCGCAGTGCTCGTCCAGCAGCCAGGAGAACGAGTACAGCGCGCCCTCGGGCGTGCGGCTATAGGCCTCGGCGCCTTTCTTCAGCAGCCTGGCGATCGTGCTCTTGCTGCTCCCCACCGGCCCGTGCAGGAGCAGGATGCGCTTGTCGGTGCCATAGCCCTCCGCGGCGGAACGGAGAAAGTCCACGAGTTGCACGAGCGCGAAGTCGAGGCCGAAGATGGCGTCCGCGCCGCCGTCAAAGGGGTCGCTGAAGAAGTGGTATCTCACACACTCCTTCTTGAACACCTTGTACTTTTCGCTGCCGTAGTGCATGATGGCGTCGTAGAGGCGCTGGTAGGCGTTCCTCGCGACGCTCGGGTCCTTCGCGCAGATATCGAGGTATTCCCAGAACGTGCCGGACCAGTGGTGGTCCTGAAAGCGGCGCCTGTCGAGGCGGCTCTCGACCGCCGCGGCGAGGTCTCGCCCGTTGCTGGCTCCCACGTCCCGTCCCTGGATCGCGCGGTATTCCTGCATGGCTCAGCACTCCCGTGCCAGAGGTATGTACGCCGACACACTTGTCAACGAATCGTCGCGCCCGCCGCCGAAGGGGCACCGGCCCCACATCGGAATATCGGCCCGATGGCCCGCGCGGCTCAGGCGCTGCTACAGATCTGGACATCCATGTATACGCCGGGCGTGCCCGCGGGTTCCCCGCCCGGGGGTGGCGGGTTTTATCGGGACGCGCTCAGCGCAGCGCGCCGAGCCTGGCCAGAATCGCCCGTTCGTCCCGGTGCACGTACAGCCGGTTGATCGCCAGCCACCCGACGAACTCGTAGGGTTGGGTCTTCATGTGGTTGGCGGCCCGGACGTCCTTGCCCCGCGTCAGGTCTTCGATGATCACCACCCGCGGGCACCACTTCTTCAGGTCAAACCCCTGCAGCAACTCGAACTCCGCCCCCTCCACGTCGATCGTGGCAAAGTCGATCGCGCCGGCGTGCCCCATCGCCGTCAGTTGGGCGTTGATGGTGGTAAGGGGCACCGTCACGCGTGTGCGCTTGAAGTCCGTGCGGTCGAGCTCGGGCCTGTGCTGGGGCCGGTCGTGCGCGTAGGAACACAGGTCCCACACGTCGTCCTCGACAACAGTGAAGTCGATGGTTGCGGCCCCGCCCGGCGAGCTCGCGGCCCCGTGAACCACGGTGCTCGCCCCGCGCCGCGCTCTGCACAGGTCGTACCGCTTCGGGATCGGCTCGATCAGCAACCCCCGCCACCCCACGGCCTCGAACGCGTACGACGTGCTGTTGGTGTAGCCGTCGTACGCCCCGACCTCGATAAAGAACCCATCCTGCTTCCCGTCGAACAACTCCCAGAGCCAGACATCCTCGCCGTACTCGCTGCGAAACTCGACTGGGTACCGGGGAGTGCGCCCGGCGAGGGCAAGCCGGTGGTGCGCGTCCAGCGCGTGCACCCTCCGCTGCATGCCCAGCAGGCCCCGCTCCATGGCTTCAACCTGCTGGCGCAGGGCGAGCATCTGCGGCATGAGCTCCGTGACTCGCGGGTCGTGCATGGCGGGATTCTACTCGATGCTCTCGACGCGCCCGCCCGCCCCCCGGACCCGTCCGGCCTGCTAGCCTGACCTCATGCCCCGCCTCGACCTTGCCGGAACCTGGCAGATCCGCCACGACCCGCTCTCGCAGGGCACTACGGGCCGCTGGTGGAAGTCGCCACCCGCAGACGGCTGGCGGGATATCGCCGTGCCCTCCGCGTGGCAGACGGTGCTCGGGCCGGATGCCGGGGGCGTTGCGTGGTATCGGCGCGAGCTGCCAGCCGAGGCGTTTGCATGGGCGAGCGCGGGCCGCCGCGTGCGGCTGTGCTTCGAAGCGTCCGCGACGGACACGCAGGCGTGGGTGAACGGGCAACCTGTCGGTCGGAGCCTGGGCGACTACGCGCCCTTCGAGTTCGACATCACCGACGCGCTCCTCGCGGCGTCCGGGCCCGCGAGCCTCATCGTCCGCGTAGATCAGGTGAACGCCCCCCGCCCCGCCAAGGGTGTGGTTGTAGAGAACGGCCACGTCACCAAGGGCTTTCACGACGTCCTGAGCCTGCAGCACGCAGGGTTGTGGGGAGAGGTCTCGCTGCGAGCCACCGGGGACGTCACACTGGGCCCCGACGGCCTCTTCGTCGATGCGGACGCTTCACGCGGAGTCCTCCGCGTCTGCGCAGAAGTCGCCGGCCGGGGCGATGTCTCGCTGGCCGCAACACTTCGCGACCCGTCGGGAACTTTGCTCGCCGCCTTCCCGCTCCAGAGAACTTCGGAGGGCTTCGCGACGGCTGAGCACGTCGTCCAAGAGCCCCGCCTGTGGTCACCCGCCGACCCAGCGCTGTACTCCCTGCTCCTCGAAATCAAGAGCGGGGGGGGAGCCGAGGTTCATTCGCTCCGGTTCGGCTTCCGCAGCATCCGCACCGGCGCCCCCGACGGCCCGGGCAACTCTCACGTGCTGCTGAACGGCCATCCGCTCTTCATCCGCGGGGTGCTCTACTGGGGCCACGAGCCCCGGCACATCTCGCCCGCCCAGGCGCGCGAGGAAATCCGCCGCGAGTTTGAGATGCTCCGCGCCATGGGCTTCAACCTCGTGTGCCTGTGCATGTACTACCCGCCCGAGCATTTCTTCGAGATCGCCGACGAGCTGGGCATGCTGGTGTGGCAGGAGCACCCCGTGTGGAAGAGCCGCATGACGCCGGACGTGATGCCGGAGTACCGGCGCATGTTCGAGCGCTTCCTCCGGCGGGATCGACGGCACACCAGCGTTGTCATCGTCAGCGCCACCTGCGAGCACGAAGCCTTTGACGCGGACCTCGCCCGCTGGTGGTGGGAGACTTCAGGTAGGATGCTCCCCCGCACACTGAGGCAGATTCAGACCGGGTTTCTCGAGTGGACCCCCCCGGAGCAGACGGACCTGTACGACGATCACGTGTACGACAGCCATGGGCGCTGGGTGTGCTTCGTGGACGACATGCAGGCTCGCATCAACGAGCTGCCCGAAAAGCCCTTCGTCATGGGGGAGACCATCATCTCCAACGCCTGGCCGGACATCGCGGCGCTGCGAGATGCCTTCCAAGGAAGCCCGCCCTGGTTCCTCACGCGGGGGTTGGCCGAGTGCGCGGACCTGGAACGGGACATCGAGTCCCGCTGGGGCACGGGCACGCTTGCCCGGTTTCGAGCGGACGCCGCCGCGTGGGGACGCGAGCACCGCCGCTTCCAGATCGAACTGCTCCGCACCCGCGAGCGCAATGCCGGGTTTGTGACCAACAGCATCCGGGACGTCGCCATCTGCCGGCTTGGGCTCAAGGACGACGCCGACCGCTGGCGCTTCGCGCCCGAAGACTTTCGGCCGTCCATCGCGGACCGCGCACTGCTGCTGCACACGCCGGACCACGCCCGCGCGTTCCACAGCGGCGCGGACGTGACGGTCCACGTCGCGCTCTCGAACTTCGCCCCGGACGCCGCCGTTGTGCCGGCCCACTTCAACACCGACGGCTCGCCCGCGGACGAGGTTCCGCTGTCGGCGGCGCCCGGGAGGATCGCCAGCGCCCGCGTCGCCCTCCGCGTTCCGCCCGCGGAGGACTCACCCCGCGTCTTCACGCTGGAGGCGCACGCGGAGGGCGTGGACTCCAACCGGTGGACGTGTGTCTCGCTGCCGCCACCGAAGCGTTGCGAAGGGATCGCGGTGCAACGCGACCTCCCGCCGTTCTCCGCGAGGCCGGAGTTCGAGGAAGCGTCATATTCCAGCGGCTGGGGGCTTCCCTGCCGTTCGTGGACGCCCCTGGAACGGCCCGAGCCCTCATGGCCGCGCGCGACCCTTTTTTCCGCCGACGCCGCTCCGGCGTCGGGCACCCGCGTTGCGCTCGTCGCCGCGTTCACGCCTTCGCTCGCGGCGTGGGTCAACGCGGGCGGTCGCTGCGTGCTGCTCGCGTCCCGCCACTCGCCGCCCTTCGCGAGCCGCTTCATGAACCTCTGGGGCCTGGTACCTCTCATCATCGAGGGCGGGCCGATCCGCGAGGGTGAGAGCGAGGCTGTCCGCCTCATGCTGCCCCTCGACCTCACGAGGCGGTCGATCCGCGCCCTCCCGTCCCAGGACCTCGGAATCGCGCCGCACGTGGACCCGATCGTGCGATACGTGTACACACACGACGCCGGCGTTCCAAAGCTGCTAGACGCGGCGTGCACCGCTCGATTCGGCGCGGGCCTGCTGCTGATCTCGACACTCGACCACACAGGTGTCGCGGGCCGGTGGATGCTCTCACGCCTGCTCTCGCACGCGGCGGTTGCAGAGCCTCCCGCGCAGGATCTCTCGGGTCTGCTGTAAGACGGGATGCCACACAACGGCTTTGGCGGTCTGGTGTGGGGTGGCCCGCGTTCCTCACCAAGCCCATCGACCGCGCGACGCTGCTGCAGACGTGCCGCCGGCTCGGCGCCCGACCTACTCGATCCAGGCCCAGCCCAGCCCGGTCGCCTCGCAGAGCTCGCCCACCTCCGGCTCGGTCATGAAAACCAGCAGCCGGCCCGCCCCCTCCACGTCGCAGAAGGCGAGCCTGGCGCCGTCGCCCCGCTCCGCCGCGAGCCCGGCGAGGGCGGAGAGCACGGTCGGGTCGGGCTCACCGTTCTCGCAGCCCACATCCCACTGCACCTGCTCGCCATCGAGTGTGAAGGCGAGCGACAGGCCATCGCCCTCCATCGCGTCCTGCACCCCCTCAAGAGGCAGTGCGCCCCGGGTGAGTCTCATGAGCTGCTCCACGCACCAGGTGAGCACGCCCGTCTGCGTGACGGCGCCAGCGGGCCACAGCCACACCTCGTCGCTCCATGCCTCGCCACTCTCCTGCATGCCCCCCAGCAGCACCAGCAGTTGCACGAAGGGCGTCTGCTCGAACGCGCCTGAGTCCGTGCCGGCGGTGAGCGTTTCGAGCTTCGCCTTGCCCCGCAGGTTGATCCCGCAGCCCCGGAGTTGGTCAAACTGCTCCCTCGCGGGGTTTGATTTCGGGGCGGGCTGCCCGGGATGACCCTGGGGCTTCTTCTTGAACGAGAATGAAAAGTCCATGTGCACATGGTCCCCGCAAGCGAGGGAGAATGCAAGCGGCGGGCCGGGTCCAAAAAGGGAGCAGGCCGCGCCAGGGGTGGTAGCGCGGCCCGTCCCGAACGGAGACGTCTTGCGGGCGCTTCAGCGCCCCTTGTCGAGTTGCTCGAGCCGCTTCTGGAGCTGATCGAGCCGCTCGTTCATTCTCTCCAGTTGTTCGGACAGGCGGTCGAGCTTGCGGGCCGTTCCGTCGGCCTCCATCCCTCCCATGCCGTGCAGGAAGAACCGCTGATCGGCACCCTCGGGGCCGAAGACAACCACGTCGTCCCCGCCGCCGACGCCCGGCCGGGCGCGGAAGGTGTGCATGAACTGCTCGGCGCCCTTGCCGGCCTCGTCCAGGGCCTTGAGCGCCTCCCGCATGGACTTCTCGACCGCGACCTTCATCTTGTCGCTGTTGAGCGCGTCGCTCTTCTTGATCGTTTCGATCGCCTCTTCGACGTGCTTCTTGGCGGCCTCGACCCAGCGGTCCTCGTCGTCCTGCGACCAGCCCCAAGCCTTTGCCTCCGGGGTCGCATCGAGCATGGGCAGGTTGTACGCCGCCAGCATCACGCGGAGCGTCTCCGCCTTGCCCTCGCGCTCAACCTTGACCTCGATCTCATCGCCCGGGTTCTTACCCTTGAGCGCGTCGCGAACATCGGTTGTTGACTTGATCTCCGCGCCGGCGACCGAGATCAGCACATCGCCGGCCTGCACCCCCGCCTTCGCCGCGGGGGTGTCCTCGATCACGTCCGCGATGACCACGCGGTCCTCGACCTCGTCCATGCGGATGCCGACCATCACCTTGGGGGGCTCGGCCTGCGCCACCGCCGGGGGCTCCGGCGCCAACCGGGGCCACGCCTGCGGGGCCGTCAGCACTCGCGTGCGTCCGCGGCCCACATTGCGCCCCAGCGTCATCGCGTTGCCGGTTGCGTCGACGTCGAAGGTCTTCTCGACGTTGCCCTTGTCGTCGAGGATCTCGACCTTGCCCTCGGCCTTGCGGATGCGTTCGGCGGGCACGGCCTTGCCGTTGTGCTTCGCCGTCACCTCGCCGTTGGTAATCTCCAACACCCACTCATCCCCGTCGTTGTTCTCGATCATCTTGACCGAGGGCCCGCCCCGGGTCACGATCAGGGGCTGCCTCAGATCGCCCTCGAGCTTCTCGTTCTGCGCGTGGGCCGCACCGGCGAGCATGAACAGGGCTGTGGCGGCGATGCGTGTGGTGTGATTCATGGGTGATACCTCCAAACCTGATCCTTCGGAATCGCTCCGTCGTGCTTGCACCCGCCCGCGGCACTCCGACGCCGCCACCCCTGGGCCCTTTCAATCTCAGACCGGCGGCCTGACCGCCCGCTTGGCCGGCTGCGTCTGCGGCGTCTGAATCTGGATCCTCGCGGGGGCGGGGTTGCCCCACTCATCCTGCGAGAACGTGTAGAACTCCGGCACCTCGGCCCGCTCCATGATGAGCCGGAGATAGATGACCTGCTGCCTGGAACCGTCGCCCGTCGGTTCGGCGCTCAAGAGCCACTTCTCGGGCACCTCCTGGATGACCTTGCCCTCCTGGCGGCCCTGGTCGAGATACCGGGCGAGCATGTCAGCGGCGCTCTCGATCTGCCCCTGCGGGGCGCCGACGCCGGCGGTCGCGGGGTTCATGGCGCGGCCGGTGTCGTCGCCGCGGGGCTGCTGCGTGAAGAACGCGAGACCGACCGCCGCAGCCGCCGCCCATCCGGCCCAGGTCGCCACGGCGCGGGTCCGGCGGCTCATGGTGTGGGCCGCGTGCGTCGCCTCGTGCGCGTGCACCGCCTCCGCGAGTTCCACACGGTCAACCCCGGCCAGACTCAGAGCCACGGCGCGCCGGAGGGACGCATCGTCCCGCTGGGCGGTCGCGAGGTCGCGCCACACCCCGGGGTCACGCTCACCGAGCCGCTCGATCTCCGCCCAGTCCGTCGAGGACGCGCGGCCGTCGATCGCACGTGTCATCAGGATGTCCAGTTCAGTCTCGGCCACAGGTACGCTTCCTTTCCACTCACCCTGATGCGCCGCGTCGGCGGTCCCGTCATCATTCCGCCGCTTCCACGTGGGCCTGCTGCGCCAGTTCTCGGAGCATCCGCCGGCCCCGGGCGATGCGCGTCTCGATCGTCGTCTCGGGAAGCATCAGGATGTTTCCGATCTCCCGATAACTCAGGTTCTGCACCGCCTTCAGCAGCAGCGGCTCGCGATAGCCATCCGGAAGCTGCGCCGCCAGCTCCATCAGCCGTCGGCCTTCGTCCAGCCCGGTCGGCACGGTGCTCAGGCCCCGGGGCCGGACGCTGTCACTATGATCCTCGCCCGCCAGTGATACGTCGCGGGACCGCCTCGCCCCGCTCCGGCCCGCCGCGTGCGCGGCGTTGATCGCGACGGTCCGCAGCCATGGCCTCACCGACTTGGGATCTCGCAGCTCGCCGATCTTGCGAACCACCGCGACCGCAACCTCCTGGAGCAGGTCGTCCAGGTCCACCCAGCGGGGCTTGTGCGCGAGAAGGATCGCCGCCACCCATCGCCTGTGGCGTCTCCAGAGTTCCTTGAGTGCTTCCTGATCGCCCGCAACGGCACCGCGTGTTTCAAGCTCGGACGCGGCCTGATCAAGCGACCACGGCCCCGCGGGCTGCGAGCAATCACCGGAGCCCTCGGTTGTGCCGCCATCTTGACGCACGCCTGTCTCCGTCACCCATCCCGGATGCTCCGCCCCCCGGTTTCCGTCGCCAACGGGAGAATCCCCGTCTCTCATTTCGGAATACGCCCCTGGGGTTCTATGCTGTTCGCCCAGAGCATCCTCTATGCCCCTAAGAAACACCGAATCGACGCACATGCCGCTCGGAGATCATCTCGAGGAACTCCGCCGGCGCGTGCTCTGGGCCCTCGCGGGCCTGGTGCCCGTCTTCTGCATTGCGCTCGCGTTCGGGAAACCTCTGATGACCTATCTCATCGAGCCCGCGAGGCAGGCGCTGCGCGAGGCCGGGCAGCCCGACACACTCACGGCGCTGGGGCCCCTCGAGGTGCTCGGCGCGTACCTGAAGGTCTCCACGATTGCCGCGGTGATCGTGGGCACGCCCTGGGTTCTCTACCAGCTCTGGAGGTTCGTCGCCCCGGGCCTGTACAAGCACGAGCGGCGGTACGTCTATTTCCTGCTGCCACTCTCCGCCCTGCTCACCGCTGCGTCCGTCTGCTTTCTGTACCTCGTCATCCTGCCCATCATGCTGACGTGGTTGGTGGGCTTCGGCGCGGACATCGGCGCCACCCCGCCCGCGGTCGCCCCGCTCGCGGAAGGTGTCTCGCTCAGCACCGTGACCATACTCGACCGCGATCCACCCGTTGAGGCGTTAAAGCCCGGCATGGCCTGGGTCAACTCGTCCCTGCACGAGTGGCGCGTGTGCACGGGGGTGAACGAGGGCGCCGTCTCGATCCTCTCGCAGCCTCTCCGCAAGGACACGGTGATCTTCCAGCAGTTCAGCATCGAAAAGTACGTCTCGCTGCTCTTCACGCTCACCATCGCCTTCGCCGCGATCTTCCAGGCGCCGGTCGTCGTGCTTCTGCTGGGCTGGGTGGGGCTCATCGACAACGCCTTCCTCAGCAAGTTCCGCAGGCACGCGGTGCTGGGGTGCCTGGTCATCGCCGCCTTCATCTCGCCCGGGGACCCCACCTCTCTAGTCCTCATGTGGCTCCCGCTCATCGCCCTCTACGAGCTTGGCGGCGTGCTGCTCCGCGTCTTCCCCGCCTCGCGCGTCCGCGGCGCGACCGACCCCGACGCGACCGAGGGCGAGGGATGAGCCGCCGGCTGCTCTGGCTCGCCCTCGCGCGCCGGGAGGCCCCCCCAGCCCAACCCCAGGCGCCAGGGCCCTTCGATCACGCCATGATGGCCCGCGCTCTCGCGCTCGCGGAACAGGCGGCGGCCATGGGTGAGGTGCCTGTCGGCGCCGTGGTCTTTCACTCCACCACGGGCGAGGTGCTGGGCGAGGGGTTCAACAGGCGCGAAGCCGACCACGACCCCGCGGCCCACGCCGAACTCATCGCCATCCGCCGGGCCTGCGCCCACAACAACGACTGGCGCCTGAACGAGTGCTCCCTCGCCGTCACCCTCGAGCCCTGCGCCATGTGCGCCGGCCTCATCGTGAACGCGCGGGTCGGCCGGCTGGTCTTTGGCGCTATGGACCCCAAGGCCGGCGCCGCAGGCAGCCTCTACCGGATCACCGAAGATGCGAGACTCAACCATCGCGTCACGCCCATCACAGGCATCATGGCGGCACGTTCGTCGGCGCTGCTGCGGACATTCTTTTCGTCGCTGCGCACCCACCGCAACGGAAAGGGCTGACCCCATGCCCGAACTCCCGGAGGTTGAGTGCGTGCGGAGGACCCTCGAGCCCAGGCTCGTGGGAGCGGTCGTCGAGTCTGCCCGGCTGCGGCGGCGCGACGTGCTGACCCAGCCGCCCGGCCAGCCCGGCGCCCCGCGCGAGGCCCTGCTCCTAGCCGGGGGACGAGTCGTGAATCTCCGTCGTCATGGCAAGCAGCTCGCCATCGTCACGCACGACGGCCGCACCTGTATCGTCCAACTCGGAATGACCGGCTCGCTGCGCTGGTCGTCCGAGCCCTTGGCGCGCGGTTCCTTGACCCATGTGCATTGCGTATGGACGCTCGAAAGCGGCCGCGGCTTCTTCTGGTTCGTCGACCCGCGACGCTTCGGCGGGCTGACCTCGCTGCGCGAGGAGTCCCTTGCGACCCAGTGGGCGGCTCTCGGGCCCGACGCGCTCACCATCTCGGGCAGCCACCTGCACCAGGCACTTGCCCGATCACGCCGCCCCATCAAGGCCGCGCTGCTCGATCAGCACGCGCTCGCGGGCGTTGGAAACATCTACGCTGACGAGGCCCTCTTTCTCGCCCGGCTGCTGCCGCACACAACCTGCCGCTCCCTTTCGGCTGCAACTTGGAACCGCCTCGCGCACGCCATCCGGGCGGTCCTGGCGGAGGCGGTGCTCGCCGGCGGCTCGACCCTCCGAGACTACCGAGACGGGGAGGGCAATCCCGGCCTTTATCAGGCCCGGCACAGCGTCTACGGCAGGGCGGGCATGCCGTGCCCCTCCTGTGGGGCGACCCTCGCCGGCGGGCTCCTGGCGCAGCGGGCGACTGTGTGGTGCCCGGCCTGCCAGAAGTGATTTTTCCACATCGGGAGGCTCACCTTGCTCAAGGACCGCCGGGCCCGCCAGACAAGGCCCGCGATGGTGGCCTTGGTATGAACTATGAGATAGAAGATTCGTCGTAGCAGTAATTAGCCCTGGCGCATTGTGGGGAACCGGGGAAGCCACTCGCAAGACCCTGTGAAACAAGCGGTTGTGTCGTTATTCCCCCGAAACAAACTGGCGCTTGGCGCGTGCGTGCGCGCGGCTGGGTTCACCTGCATCGTTGGGAGCGCCCCCCACCCCCCCGGCCGAGTCCCGCGGGCCATCCGCAACGGCGCGAAACAGCCACGAAACCCACAGTCCGCTCACACCACGGCTGTCAGTTCCAGCGGTGGGGGAAGGCCGCGGCACACCCCAATCGATTGGGGTCAGGCATTACCCCGCGCCGAGCGGATTCGATCCTCGAGCGAGCGGATGGTCGAATCAAACTCGGGCGCGTCCTTGCAGCGCACCTCGACCGACCGGATCGCGTGCATGACCGTGGTGTGGTCGCGCCCGCCAAAGAACCCGCCGATTTCTTCGAGGCTGTGGCGCGTGCAGCGCCGCGCGAGGAACATGCACACCTGCCTCGGGAGCGCGATGCTGCGCTGGCGGTGCTTGCTCTGCAGGTCCGCGAGGCGGATCGCGTAGTAGTCGGTCACCACGTCGATGATGCACTGGATGGTGGGCTCGC
Source organism: Phycisphaerales bacterium (assembly GCA_020853975.1). Taxonomy (GTDB): domain Bacteria; phylum Planctomycetota; class Phycisphaerae; order Phycisphaerales; family UBA1924; genus RI-211. The sequence continues at coordinate 48,783 of JADYXW010000015.1, read as the reverse complement.
CCGCGGGCTGGCGGGGCTCGTCGCCCAGCGCCGTCTTCGCGAGCGAGAGGTCGATGGGGCGCTTCTCCACGGTCGAGTGGATCTGCAGCTTGACGACCGCGCCCTCCAGCTCGCGGATGTTGCTGGCAAGGCGCTCCGCGATGTACTCCGCGACGTCGTCGGGCATCTGGAGCCCGCGCAGCCTGGCCTTGGTCTTCAGGATCTGGATGCGCGTCTCATAGTCCGGCGCCTCCACCTTCGCGACCAGCCCCCACTTGAAGCGGCTGACGAGGCGCTCCTCCAGGTCGGGGATGTCCTCGGGCGGCGCGTCCGACGACAGAATGATCTGCTTGTTCGACTGGAACAGGCTGTTGAATGTGTGGAAGAACTCTTCCTGGGAGCGGTCGCGCTTCGCCAGGAAGTGGATGTCGTCGATCACCAGCACATCCACGTCGCGGAAGCGGTGCCGGAACTCGGAGAGCTCGCCCGACTGCACACTCTCGAAGTAGTGCGTGACGAACCCCTCGCACGAGGTGTAATGAATGGAGGCTCGCGGGTTGCTCTCCACGATGCGCAGGCACATGGCCTGGAGCAGGTGGGTCTTGCCCAGCCCGACCCCGCCGTGCACAAAGAACGGGTTGTACGCGCGCCCCGGGTTGGCGCTCACCGCCTGGGCCGCGGCATGCGCGAGCCGGTTCCCAGGCCCAACCACGAAGTTCTCGAACGCGTAGTCGGGATTGATGACGAGCGATTCATACCGTGAGTGGTCGGAGTGGCTGATAACCACGCGTGCGGGGCGCTCGGGCTCGGGCGGCTTGGGCTCCACCTGTGACACCACGCGCGGAGGCTCGGGGGCGCGCCTGCTCGGCGCGGGAGGCGACGCGGGCGTGGCCTGGTCATCCGGCCCTAGAAACCGAACGGAAAGCAACCGGCCCGAGACGGTGCGGGCCGCGTCGTTGAAGACGTCCCCGCACTGCCTCTTGAGATAGTCGCGATGGAGGTCCGAGAGGGTGCGCAGTTGCATGGCGCCGCCCGCGATGCCCAGCGGTGCGAGCTCTTCGAACCACTGCCTGCACACCGCCGGGTGATTCGCCCGGAGATAGCCGAGCATTGCGTCCCAGATCTGGCGATCAGGGTCGATCATTGAACCCACCGCTGTAGGGGCCCGCGCCCCGTGTCAGACTCTCTCCACCCGGACACACACCCGACCACCCGGCACGGGCATCGCAGCGCCCGGCGGGGTGGAACGTACCGGGCCGTCCACACCTTGTCAACGTCAGGAAGCCGGGAATCTGGAGGGCACACCCCGCGCATGAGAGCGGCCCTCCTCAACGGGCCCAGGCCACGCTCGTGCTGTCCGCGTCCGCGCTCAGGCCAAGCTCCCAGCGGACCGCCGCATCCAGGGTTGGAGTCGCCCACTCAAACCCGCGTGCCCGCAGGGCCGCCGGAGCCGTGCGAACGCTCGAGAGGGCCCAGTCCGCGGCACCGCCCGCCGCCAAGCGGATGAGCCACGCGGGGGCGCGGCCGAGCAGGGGTTTGTCGAGCACGCGAGCCAGCACCGCGGAGCACTCCTGCGCGGTCACGGCCTGGGGAGCCACGACGTTTACCGGGCCGGACAGAGTCTCGTCCGCCATCGCGTGCATGAGCGCCGAGATCGCATCGTCCAGCCCGATCCACGACCACCACTGCGTTCCCGGGCCCGCGATCAGTCCGAGCCCCAGCGAGTGCCAGGGTCGCAGCATCCCAAGCACCCCGCCCGCAGCACCGAGGACCGCACCAAAGCGCAGATTCGTGGTTCGCACGCCGGCCTGTCTCGCGGGCTCCGCCGCGGCTTCCCAATCGCGCGTGAGCTCCGCGAAAAACCCGCTCCCCACGCCCGCGTCCTCCGCAAGCAGTTCGTCCCCGCGATCGCCGTAATAACCCACCCCCGACGCCACGACAAACGCCCCCGGCGGCCGTCTGAGCTGGGACACAGCCAGCGCAAGCAGCCGCGTGCTCTCCACGCGACTCTCCCTCACCCGCGACATCCGCGCCTTCGTCCACCGCCCGCCCGACACCGGCTCTCCCGCCAGGTGCACCACCACATCCAGCCCTTCGAGCGGCTCCAGATCGACCTGCCCGCCCCTCGAACCGGCGCCCGGCGCGATCAAGACTTCATCCGGGTGTTCGGACCTGTGTCGCACCAGCCGGATCACCGAGTGCCCGCCCGTGGACAGCACCGTGTGCAGCGTCGCACCCAGAAACCCGGAGGCGCCGGAGATGGCGACCCGCAGCGGCTTCGCGCTTCTTCGGAGCGCGTCAAAGGTTGCGAGCCGCCGAAGGTCCGCGCGCAGCCGGGCGTGCCTGAATCTGAAGACGCGTTCGAGCTCCAGCCGCAGAGCGCACCCCGCGACCAGACCGCCAACCCAACCCAGTGGTGGCTGGAACCGCACCGTATCTACCAGCCGGCACTCCGGACCGTCGCCCTCCACGGCGTGCTCGTGCACCCACCGGCGCATCGGCCCGCGCACCTGCGAGTCTGAAAACCCGACCCCCGGCCTCACATCGAAGTGGTGCGCGACCCAACGGACCTTCAATGGTCCGCGGTGGGCATCAAAGACCACCCTCGACCCCTCCGCCACGCCCGCTCCCGCGTCGACGATCCGCAGGCGCGTCCAGGGCGGCGCAAGACGCTCGAAGGCGCCGGGCCGCGTGTGCCACGCGAACGCCTCTTCGCGTGTGACGGGGAGCGGAGATCGCACCGTGAGGGTGGGCATGGCCTGGGCGTAGAGTTGCCAGTCTACGCCCCGGAGGAAACCGGCATGCCCGACGGCTTTTCGCGGCTCACCATCGACGACTTTCTGCAAAAGGTCGGCGACAAATCCCCCACCCCCGGGGGCGGTGCTGTTGCCTCCGTTATCGGAGCGCTGGGGGCGGCGCTGGCCCGCATGGTCGTCTCGTACACGCGTGGCAAGAAGGCCTTCGCCCAGCACGAGCAGGCACTCTCGGACGCCGACCGTGTGCTCATCAACACGGGCGGACTCATGGTGAGGCTCGCGGAGGAAGACGCGCAGGCCTATGGCCTGGTCAACGAACTCTCGCGCCTGCCCCAGGACGACCCAAGGCGAGAGGTTCTCCCGGGGGCGATCGCCGCGAGTGTGCAGGTTCCCCTCGCCGTTGTCGCTGTGTGCGTCGATCTGCTGCGCCTCTTTGAAAGGCTTGCGGGCAGCACCAATAGGCACCTGCGGAGCGACCTCGCCATCGCGGCGATCCTCGCGGACGCATCAGCCCGCGCGTCGTGGTGGAACATCGCGGTCAATGCGGACGGCGCGGGCGAACGGGGAGCCGCCGCGCTCGCCCAGGCCCGTGGCCTGCTCACGGAATCCGCGAAGCGGTGTGCGCACGTTCTCTCGCTCTGTGAGGCCGCCCCGTGACCACCCGCGGCCCCGCGCAGGAGTGGTGGGAGACCCCCGCCGGAGCGGACCAGATGCGGTTCCGCTGCACGATGTGCGGGTCGTGCTGCTCCGGGCCCGAGGGATACGTCGTCGTCAGCGAGGCGGAAATCGACGCGATGGCGGCCGCGATCGGCGTTGAGAGCGGAGAGTTCGTGTTTCGGTACACGCACCTCACCTCGCGGGGCCGCTCGCTCCGCGACGTGCAGACCGCCCGTGGGCACGACTGCGTGTTCCTGGACCGCACGAGCAGCCCGGGCCGCGCGCTCTGCCGGGCGTATCAGGCCCGCCCCGCCCAGTGCCGCACGTGGCCATTCTGGCCCAGCATCCTCGCCAGCGAGGACTCGTGGCGACGCGCCAAGGCGGTGTGCCCGGGCATGGGCAAGGGGCCCCCCGTCCCGCTGCAACAGGTGCGGGTGCTGAGGGATGAAGTTGATGTCTGACCTCCTCCCCCGTGCCGAGCAACAGGACGACACGCGCTCGCTCGTCGATGCGTGGCTCCGGGCCGCGAACACACACGAGGTTGCGGCGGAGATCGAGGCCATCTACCAGATCGTCGCGGATCAGGTCGCGGCCCACCAGCCCGTCTGCGTCAGCTCGGGAAGATGCTGCCACTTTCGTGACCACGGCCACCTGCTCTACACGACAGGGCTCGAGGCCGCCTACGCCGTGAGCCGGCTCAGGCCTGGCCGATCACTCTCGCCCGAGAGTGTCGCGGGCGCTGTTGATCGGGGGGATTGCCCCTTCCTGGTCCGCGAGCAGTGCTCGATTCACACCATCAAGCCCTCTGGCTGCCGGGTCTACTTCTGCGATCAGGAGAACGAGGGCTGGCAGCAGGCGCTCAGCGAGCGTGTGGTCGACCAACTCCGCAGGCTGCACGAGAGGCGGGCGATTCCATATCGCTACGCCGAATGGCGAGCATTGCTCGCGTGGTTCGCGGCGAGCTAGTCCCCGACGGGCCGCTTCCAATCACTGTCGCGGTCCTTCTCGAGCTGGCGGGCCGCCTGGTTCAGGCAATCGGCACACACCAGGGGCCGGGCGTCCACCACCGCGCTCCGCCAGTGGGGTCCGTCCCTGTGCGAGAGGCACAAGAGGCACGTCTCCCCCTCCGGCGCGGGCTCGCCGGCCCCGAGCACGTGCACCGCGGCATAGGCGACGGTGAGGCACCGGCCGCAGATCAGGCTGCCCCGGTGCCCCTCGACCATCGGGCGCTCGGGCGTCCAGTGGTGCATGCAGAAGTCGCACAGAAAATCCTCCGGCGACATCATCGATGGGTCGGCGCCCCGGCGGTGCATCAGGCGGTCTCCGCGGGCAGCAACTGGTGCCTCGCAAGCTGCCTGTACAGCTCGCAGCGGGAGAGCAACTGATCGTGCGTGCCCTGATCGACGATCTGACCGGCGTCCATCACCACGATGGAGTCGCACCCCAACACCGTCGCCATGCGGTGCGCCACCACCAGGCATGTGCGGCTGGTGCTGAACTCCGCAATCGCCTCCGCGATCTGCGACTCGCTCTCGCTGTCGATCATGCTCGTCGCCTCGTCCAGGATCAGGATCGCCGGATTGCGCAGGATCGCCCGCGCGATCGCGATCCGCTGGCGCTGCCCGCCCGACAGGCTCTGCCCCTGCTCCGCGACGGGCGTGTCATAGCCCTGGGGCATGCGCCGGATGAAGTCGTGGGCACGTGCCGCAACCGCCGCGGCTTCGATGTCGTGCTGCGTCGCCCAGCCGCAGCCGTACGCGATGTTCGCCCGGACCGTGGCCCTGAAGAGCACGGTGTCCTGGGTGACGACGCCGATCTGCTGGCGGAGGGAGCGTACCGAGACCTCGCGCAGGTCCCGCCCGTCGATCAGCACGGCGCCTGTGTCCGGATCAAACAGCCGCGGGACAAGCGAGAGAAGTGTCGTCTTGCCGCAGCCGTTGGGCCCGACGAACGCCACACGCGTGCCGTGTGGGACTCGCAGCGAGATGTCCCGCAGCGCTGGTGTCGTGGCGCCGGAGTAGGTGAGGCCGACCCCGCGGAACTCGATCGACAAGGCGTGCCTCTGGAGCCTGGGCAGGCCCGGCCCGTGGCCAGGCTCCGGGGGCGAGAGCATGATCTGCCGAAGCCGGTCCGCCGCGGGCATGGTCGCCTGGATGTCGTTGACGATGCCCGTGAGCGGCTTGAGTGAGGCACCGGCGACCGCGAGCGAGCCGATGGCCATGATGAAGTCGCCGGGATCAATGCTCTGCTTCACGATGGCGTTCGCCGCGGCGAGCACGAGCCCACACAGCAGGAAGATCGAGAGCATCTCGGTGAGCGGGCTGGCCAGGGCCCTTGCCGTCCGCACGCGGTTGAGTTCCCGGAGCATCTTCTTGTTGATGCGATGAAAGCGTCCGCCCTCGTAGAGCTCCGTCGTGTGGACCTTCACGACCCGCAGGCCCTGAAGGGACTCCGCCGCCGCGTGGTAGAGGCCGGCCTGGCTTTCCAGTGCCGCGCCGCTGTACCGCTTGATGCGTTTGCCCAGCTTGCGGATGACGTGGTAGAGCACCGGCGCCACCAGCAGCGCCACCAGCGTCACACGCCAGTCATACCACAGGGCCACGCACAGGCCGGCGATCCCCTTGAAGACCTGCAGAATCGCCTTGCTGGTCAGCACGTTCAGGCCGTCCCCGACCTTGGACGAGTCGTTGACGATGCGGCTGATCACGTCCGTCGGGCCGCTTGCAACGACTGTCCGCAGAGGGGCGCGCAGGATCACGTGAAACGCCCGCCGCCTCGCCATGGTCACGGTCCGGTTCACAACCGTCAGCGACAGGTACGCGTGCAGGAAGTTGGCGATCGACCCCACGACGGTCAGCAGGCACAACCCGGAGACGATCCACACCAGGGCCGTGAACGGGCCGGCGGGCAGGCGATCGATCCACGCCTGGGGCACGTGCAGGGGCGACGCCCACGGGACCGACGAATCGATCCAGGTGTTCAGGTCCGTTGCGAGCCGGGGCAGATCGGCGTGGTCGCCCAGGATGCTCCGCAGCACCGGGCGTGCCGCGAGCAGACCAACCCCGAGCGTCACGCCCGAGATGCCGACCATCACCAGCGCCGCGAGAACCAGCCACCCGGACCTCAGCATCGCCCGCACGAACCACCAGAACCCCTGCTCGGACGTCCGGGGAGGTGCTTGGCCATGTGCGGGGAAATCAGCCGGGGTGATAGTCATGCTGCCGGGGCGCGGCCCGGACAGCCATTGTTGAGCGCGAGATCGAGGCTGGCCAGCGGCCGGGCCAGAGTGCTCGCCCCCCAGCCGCCGAATCAGTTGCCGGGGTGAAAGACGCCGTCACCCACCAAGAGCCCGAACCCGGAAACCGACCCCAGCGACGAGACAGACCGGCCCTGCGTCGTGTCTGTGCGGGTAAACTGCGCGAGCACGGCGCTGGTGGTGGTGGAGTCCCGAGTCCCCGTGCCCCGGACCGTCACCGAGTAGTGCCGGAACGCGGCGTTGGAGCCGATCTTGTTCCGCACCGAGGTGCTGTCGCCGGTCAGCAGGTCGACACGCTGGCTGGTGGAGAGCGAGCCCGTGAAGGCGTCGATCGCGGTGCCGTCGGAGAACGTGTACGTGACTGTGTAGGCGTAGGTGGAGTTGGAGTCGGTGAAGGGGTTGAAGAGCGAGATGCGCTCGACCATCGAGCCGTCCGTCCGGTTCACGTCAAAGTTACCATCGCCGAAGTGCGCGATCGGCGCGACGCGGGTCGCCAGCAGCGTGGAGATGCCGTCGGTCCGGATCTGGCCCACGGGCAGGCCCCGCGAGGTGTCGTCGACGCTGGTCCACTGCACACCGATATTCGCCGATCCCGAAGAGTACGAAACACTGAACCGCTCGCCCGCCGGGATGCCGAGGGCGCCGCTGCTCAGGGCATAGTCCTCGCGGCCGCCAGCGAAGATGATCCGCGTGACCGTGATCGGGTCCTCGCTGGGCAGGCGGCTGGCCCGCCAGAAGCTCAGCGTCACCACCGCGACCGTGGAGCCGGGGTTGTAGATGGAGAGCGTATTGGTGTTGGTGGCTTCCGCCACCGCGTCCGGCAGCACGCCCTCGGTCGCGCCCCCCGCCGGGGCGCCCATCGTGCCGAAGGCCGGCGTGAAGTATGAAGAAGCCGTCGTGAGTTGCAGGGGCAGGTCCCAGTCGCTCAGGAAGGTCACGATGTTCTGGGTCGACGTGACCCTGGCGGACATCGTGCCCGTGGGCAGGTTCAGGCTGAACACCTCGAGCCCGCCCCGCCTGTAGGCCTCCAGCGTGCGGGAGACAGTGACCGTGCCGCCCGTGGTCAGGAACTCGACGGTTACGGTCGCGGTCTGGTCGGAGAGATTGACCCAGGTCATGAACTCGCGTGAGGTCGTGGCCCGCTCAACGCGGGGAAACAGCCACGAGCGCAGATCGCTGTCGCTGTACCCGGTCGCGTTGAAGAGGGGCTCGCCCGTCGCGGAGCCGAAGTCCAGGCGGTTGATCGACGCCGCGATCGGCTGGATGTTGGTCGCGGACGAGGGCAGGGCGGTCTCGACCACCAGGGAATAGGGCACGCCCGAACGCACCGTGTTCAGGGCCGTGTTTAGCGCGTCAGAGAGCTTGATCTCCAGCGACGTGTTCGCGCTCAGTGTGCCGCTGGCGATCACCGTGTCGCGGATCCCGGTCTCGTAGCGGGCGATGATCTGGTATCCCGCGGCGACGCTGTTGGGGTTGACCATCTCCAGGCTCTCGGTCGTCGCCCCGGACCGGAAACCCTCGGGCATCACCAGCCGCTGGTTGAAAAACCCGGCGATCCCAGCGGGCTTGATCACTTCCGCGTTGATCAGGACGACCGCGTTGGCCTCTGTCAGCGCCGTGCTCTGCACGTAGTTCGCGTGGACGGGTACCTCACCCCCGATGCTCTGGTGCTGCGAACCCTGGAACGGCGCCACGCCCGTGAGCGACAGGCTCCGGAGATTCTGGATGCTCAGGACGACGTTCCAGCCCCCGATCACACGGGCAAAGACCGCGTAGCCCCCGCCGCTAGTGTCTAGGAAGGTGTTATCGTTGTAGTTGACGAAGAACTGGCTGGTGGCGCTGTTGAGGTCGCTCGTGCGGGCCATCGCCACGGTCCGCTGCAGGTTAGAGCGGCCGGTGGTCTCCTTGACGATGGGTGGGTCCGTCGAGACGGCGGTGATGCCCGTGGTGTCGTCGATGGAGAACCCACCCCCCTGAAGCACGAAGGGGGTGCTGTTGGTGAACGCGGACCGGTGGAAGAAGGTGTTGTCCAGCCGGCCGCTGTTCACGTAGGTGAGGAAGTTCGCGACCGTCACGGGCGCGTCGGAGTTGAAGAGCTCAAAGTCGATGTCGCCGAAGTTCGTCTCGAGGCGTACGACCGTGTTGTTCGGGCTTTCGAGGTCCGCGAGCGTGGGGAGCGGGCCGCCCGCGAGCAACTGGCGGCTTTCCAGCATCTGGAATGCGGAGTGTTCCGTGCCGTTGACCCCGAACAGGCGGGCGATCAGGGGCCGAACGGCGCGTGAGATGCGGCGAAGCTTCATGCAGGCTCCTCTGGCGTCGCGAGGGCGGGGCTTGGGCGGCACGCCTCGTGTGTATGGGTCGTTTCAGCCGCCCTCCCGGACGGCTCGGGCGCGCGGCCCGGCAAGTCACAGTGTAACCGGGCATCTTCGCCGGCACCACCCCATCGGTTCGGTGCGTGTTCTGAGGTCGCGCGCGTCTGGACGCCAGAACCAACCCGCCAAACATCGGGACCAGGCGAGCATTCGGCTATACTTGCAGCCAATGAACGGAGCGACACCCCCCGGAAAGCCTGCGATCGTGGGGATCGAGGCACTTACCCCCCAGCCGGGGCACAACGGGCACGCGCGCGTGTCGCGCGAGCCCTGGAAGGTCGCCGCGGTCATCCCATGCTTCAATCGCCGCGCCGACCTTGAGATTCTCATGGTCGATCTGTCGCGCCAACACACACCAAACATTGAGCTGTGGTGCGTTGTGGTGGACAACGCCTCCACCGAGCCCCTCTCCACGATCAGGCTCCCCGCGGGCCTGCGCGTGGAGTTTGTCCGCTCCGAGAAGAACACCGGGGGCTCCGGCGGCTTCAACCTCGGCATGAGCCACGTGCTCTCGGGCAAGGGCCTGACAGGCGAGCTGGGCAGGCCCGACTTCCTCTGGTGGGTAGACAGCGATGCACGTGTCTCCCGCAAGGCGCTGAGCCACCTTGTCCGCGTCCTGGAGCATCGCCCAAAGGTCGGGGCTGTGGGCTCGGCGATGTGCGACATCTCCACCGGCCACATGTGGGAGTGCGGCGGAAACATCGTCCCTTGGAACGGGCGAGTCTGGCCCGCGGGCGGCGGCGACCTTGACCGCCGGTTCCTCGTGAAGGCCCGGTACCTCGCCGCGTGCAGCGCCCTGGTGCGGCGGGAAGCTATCGAACAAACCGGCCTCTTCCCCGAGAACTTCATCTACTACGACGACGTGGACTGGAGCATCCAGATGACCCGTCGCACCGGTCTCAAGTGCGTCGGAGCCCCCCGATCCCGCGCGTACCACCCGCCCGGCAACCGTCGCTACGTCACCTGGGCACGCTACTACATCGCGCGAAACTGCTTCGGGCACATGGACGTCCTGAAGATGGGAAGCTGGAAGCGGTTCCGGCGCGCGATGCTGGAGGTTCCCCGCGCCGTGGGGCAGGCCATGATGGGCCTTCCCGAACTCGCGGAGCTCCACCTCAAGGGGCTCGCGGACGCCCGCGACCGGCGGTTCATCGACATCGAGCCCAAGAACGTCGTGAAGCCCGTCGGCTTCAGACCCTTCAAGGAGCTCGGGGCCATCATCGAGGCGGAACAGGCCGAGGCCCGCGCCGCGGGCAGGCTGGGCACGCTCTACGTCCACCCCCTCCTCAAGTCGCAAATCCCGGGCCTCGAGGCCTTCCGCCGGCAGCTCGAAAAGCTCAACGTGACGTGGCCCGAGGACCGCCGTCTGTGGCGCCGCCGAAACCTTGAGGCGCAACCGTTCTCCGACATGTTCGGCGCCATCGGGCGTCTCATTGGCGGCGGCTCGGCGGATGTCGCGCTCGTTCCCACGGGCTGGCCCACCAACTGGTTCCGCGCCAGGACGCTCATCCAGGTCACCAGCGAAGGCCTGATCGTCCGCAAGGTCGACTTCTGGCCCACATTCAGGCACGGCGTGGGGGTCTTCCTGCGCGGCCTCAAGCTCGCGGCACAGATCGGCCTGCGCGGGCCGCACGTCATGCCGCTTCCACCGGCACCCGCGTGGAATCCGGCGCCGGCCCCGACCGAGCGGGCGCCGCGCTCTCCAGAACCGGTGGCCTAGGCCGTGCTCTCCGCCATCGTTGTCAGCCACAATCGACGCCACGCGCTCGCGAGAACTCTGCACGAACTCGCGGCCCTGGGCCTCTTCGATGCGGGCGAGGTCATCGTCGCCGACAACGCCTCTACCGACGGCTCGCCCGCCATGGTCCGGACGGAGTTTCCCAGAGCCGCCGTGCTGGAACTGAGCGAGAACCTTGGCGTGGAGGCGTACAACCTCGCCGCCGCCGCCGCCCGGGGCGACACGCTCCTCATCCTCGACGACGACTCTTGGCCGGACGGCCCATCACTGCGGGCGGCACAGGGGGCGCTCGCGACGCGTCCGGAGCTGGCGGCGGTCACACTCCTTCCGGTCCACCCCTCCACACAACTCCCCGAGTGGTCGCATGGGCCAGAGCACGAGGCCTTTCCGCTCATGGGCTGCGGTAATCTCATCCGGGCCGCCGCGTGGCGCGCGCTCGGGGGGTACGAGCCCTCCTACTTCCTTTACCGCAACGACACCGACCTGGCGCTGAGGCTGCTCGCGACGGGCCGTGGCATCGCGTTTGACCCCGCGTGGGTGGTCTGGCACGACAGCCCCGCCGCCCGCCGCAAGAGCGAGCGTTGGCTGCGCCTCGCGACCCGAAACTGGATCTGGCTCTGCCGTCGGCATGGCGAGGGACTGACGGCGCTCGCCGGCATGGCGATGGGCGTGCTCGCGGCGTTGCGTCACGCCGGACCATCTTTCGGGCGCGTCTGGTGCGTGCTGGCGGGCGCGCATCTCGGTGTCACGCAAGAGCCCGCCCCCGCCGGGGTTCCCCGCACCGGGCTGGCCGGCCTGCTCGCGTTCCGGCTGGGCTTCTCCCGGGCTCGCCCGGAACCGCGATAGGATGCGCCTGTGCGACGCACCCCCGCCCAGCAACTGCGAGCACTCAGAGAGTTCCGCAAGCCGCGGGAGTTTGACACCACGATCACGCGCGACGTCGAGAAGATCCGCAAGGATGTCTCGAAGCGGTACGCCGCTTCGGGCGGGCTCGATGCCGCCCTCGCCGAGCATGCGCCTGCCCTGGTCGCATCGGGAGTTACGGTGCAGCGCGTGACCCCGGGCGGGATTGCGACGCTGGTCGTTGCCGACGCCGCCGCGGGCTACGAGCTGGATGTCTGGCTCCGCACCGGGGGCATGGAGGTCCTGCGGGCCCACTGCAAGGTCGCGCTCCGGCGGATCCGGGTGGTTCAGGGGTGAGCCACGACGAGCGGGACCCGCTGCTCGCGGCGTTTCTGGCGCAATACGACGTCTCCTGCCCCAACTGCGACTACAACCTGCGAGGGCTCGACAAGCCTCGATGCCCGGAATGCGGCGTGGCACTGACCGTCGCCGTCACACTCCGCTCGCACGCCTCGCCCGGCGCAGCCTCGACGATCGGGCCACCCGCGCCCTCCACGCCATTCCCAAAGATCATTACGATCGAGGTGAACCCGGAAGCCGCCTCTCTAGTCCGCCGGGTGGAGACACTTACGGTGATGGGCGGACTGCTCGGCGCTGTGGTTGTGATTGGGGGCGTCGTGGTGCTCTGCGGGTGGGGGTTGGGCTTCACCGCGTGCCGGCCGGTGGGGTGGTCCGGACGAGCCGCGACGCTTGTCGCGACGGCCATCGTGGTGCCGGGCTGGGTGCTTCAGTCGCGAACAGCGGCCCGGCGTGAGGCGTGGAGGGGTCCCACAAAGCAGCACTGGGTCCGCCTGGCCGCCGCGTGGGCATGGGCCCTGCCGTTCGCCTGCGGCTGGTGGTAGCCGGCATGGGCGCCCGATCCGAATCCCCCCACCCCGCGTACAGACACGAGTGCCGCGCGCCGATAACTCCGCAGCGCCCGCGCGCCGGGAGGCACCCCATGCCCGCCACGCCTCACACCGACCTTTCTCCCGAACTGCTGGAGCACATGCAGCGGATCCGCGCCAAGGCGGTCGAGTACGGGCTCGACTTCTTCGAGGTTGTCTTCGAGGTGCTGCCCTTTGAGATCATGAACCAGATCGCGGCGTACGGGGGGTTCCCCACCCGCTACCCGCACTGGCGCTGGGGCATGGAGTACGAACGCCTCAGCCGTCGCGACGCCTATGGCCTGGGCCGCATCTACGAGATGGTCATCAACAACGACCCCTGCTACGCCTATCTCCAGGAGTCCAACAACACCACCGATCAGAAGCTCGTCATGGCCCATGTCTATGGGCACGCGGACTTCTTCAAGCACAACCTCTGGTTCTCCAAGACCAACCGCAAGATGATGGACGAGATGGCCAACCACGCCACGCGCGTGCGACGGCACATCGAGCGCCACGGCCAGGACGCCGTCGAACGATTCATCGACGCCTGCCTGTGCCTGGAAAACCTCATCGACCCACACTCCATGTTCGTCCACCGGGACGAGCCCGCGGGGGCCGCGCGCCGTGCGGCGGGAGAGGAGGCGCCCGCGGAGACCTTCGAGCCCGACCGCCTGCCCGCCAAGGACTACATGGATCCATTCATCAACCCGCAGCAGGAGCTCGACCGCCAGCGCCGGGCCCACGAGCAGCAGCGGCGCGACGCGAGCCAGAAGCACCCCAGGCGCCCAACGCGGGACGTGCTCCTCTTTCTCCTCAAGAACGCGAGACTCGCCGATTGGCAGGCGGACATTCTGGGAATCATCCGCGACGAGGCGTACTACTTTGCGCCCCAGGGCATGACCAAGGTCATGAACGAGGGCTGGGCGACGTACTGGCATTCGAAGCTCATGACCCAGCACTTTCTCGAGGCCAGGGAGATTGTCCACTACGCCGATCAGCACAGCGGCGTGGTCCACATGCCCCCGGGGGGCTTCAACCCCTACAAGATCGGAGTCGAGCTCTTCAAGGACATCGAGCGCCGATGGGACCGGGGCCAGCACGGCCCGGGCTGGGAAGGCATGGAGGGCATCGGCGCCAAGGAGAAGTTCGACGACAGGAGCATGCGGGGCCGCCACAGGATCTTCGAGGTGCGACGCATCTACAACGACGTGTCGTTCATCGACGAGTTTCTCACGGAAGAGTTCGTCGAGCGGCACCGGATGTACCAGCACCGGCGTGATCCGCAGACCGGCGAGTTGAAGGTTGTCACCCGCGACTTTGCCCGCGTGAAGCAGACGCTTCTGCACCACCTCACCAACGCGGGGCAGCCCATGATCCACGTCGTGGACGCGAACTACCTCAACCGGGGCGAGTTGGTGCTGGCCCACAAGTTCGCGGGCGTCGAGGTCGAGGCCGCCAAGGCGACGGAGGTTCTCTCCGCACTGCGAGCGATCTGGGGCCGGCCCGTGCACCTCTTTGCCGTCATCAACGAGGAGCAGCACCTGCTCACGCTGTCAGAGGTGGGGGGCAAGGTGACGCGCGAGCGAGTGACCGACGACACCCCGGCCCCCGCACATGTGCTGGCCTGAATCCGTTACAGGCGCGTGACGCCCGGGCGGCCATCTCGCCCGTAGTTTCCTGTGCGCCGCCACAGGAGACTCACAATGAAGCATCTCGTGCTCGCCGGACTTTTGGTCGCCCCAGCCCTCGCGATCGCCGCCACGCAGACGCCCGGGAAGATCGACGCCGTCACGGTCTACAGGGGCCAGGCGGTCGTCACCCGCGCCGTGGAGCTGCCCCGCGTGCTCCCCGCCGCCGCAGGCGCCGTGCAGGAGATCGTCGTCACCGACCTGCCCGCGCACCTGCGTCCCGAGAGCCTGCACGCGGAGACGACCCCCGGCGTGCAGATCCGCTCGGTCACCTACCGCACGCGCCCGGTCGTCCAGGACACCCGCGAGGAGGTCCGCGCCATCGACGCCCGCATCGAGGAGCTGCAGGGGAAGCTGGGCGTCAACGCGCGCAAGGTCGCCCTGCTGGGCGAGGATCGTGCGTACCTCGCCAGCCTGCAGGGCTTCATCGCCCCGACCGCCGCCGTTGAGATGACCCGGGGTGTCCTGAACGCGGAGACAATCGAGAAGCTCAGCGGCTACCTCATCAAGCAGCGGGCCGCGCTCACCGAGACGGAGCTCACCCTCGCCTCGGAGGCCAAGAAACTCAACGCGGACCTCGAACAGGCCCAGCGGGAGAGGCAGCTCACCACCGCGGGGTCTTCACGCACCGTACACGAGGCCGTGGTGCTCCTGACGCAAATCCCCGACGCCCCCGGCACGCTCCGGCTGCGGTACCTGGTCGACGGGGCAACGTGGGACCCGTCGTACAACGTCCGCTCCACCTCCGACAAGCCCGACTCGGTCACCATCGAGTACTACGCCTCCATCAGCCAGATGTCGGGCGAGGACTGGTCGGACGTCGCCATCACGCTCTCGACCGCGACCCCCTCGCTCATCGCATCGGCCCCGCGGCTGACCCCGCTCACGATCTCACTCTCCGTCCCCGTGCAGCAGACGCTCAGCCTGACGTACGACGACGCCCGCAGGGACCTGCGGGCCAAGCTGCGCGACGCCGAGCGAGAGCGGGCGCAGAACTTCGTGGGGTACATCGTTGCCGGGGGGAGCACCAACGCCCCGCCCCCCGGGGGCGCGCAGGTCGAAGCCGACAAGAGCCTCAACACCCTCGCGAACGACCTGCAGGTGCTTGACCTCATCGCGCAGGGGGCGAAGGTGGAGCGGGCCCGCGCCTCGTCGGCGGTCCCGCCCCAGGAAGGGCTGAGCGTCACGTACTCCATCCCCGCTCGCACCTCCCTCCCCAGCCGCAGCGAGCGGCAGCTCATCCAGATCGCCGCGGTCCCGTTCAAGGCGGAGTTCGCCCGCATGGCGATGCCCGTGCTGACCGGGTACGTCTACCACGAGGCATCGGCGGCGAACACGGGAGCGTCCGTGCTGCTCGCCGGACCGGTCACCGCCTACCGCGACGGCGCCTTCGTCGGCTCGGGCGAGATGCCCACCATCGCCTCTGGGCAGCGGTTCTCCTCCGGGTTCGGCATCGACGCGTCGCTCCGCACCTCACGCGAGCTTGTGGAGCGAGTGGAGTCCACGCAGGGAGGCAACCGCGTCGTCGAGCTCACCTACCGCCTCATCGTCGAGAACTTCTCCGACGCCCCGGCGCCGATCCGCCTGCTCGACCGCCTTCCAAAGGTCGACGACAAGCGGTCGGACGTGCGGCTCACCCTGGTCTCGCCCGGGGGCGAGCTCTCCAGCGACGCCGCCTACCTCGCCGGGCCCCGCAAGGACGGCATCCTCCGCTGGGACGTCACCATCCCGCCCAACGCCTCGGGGCAGGACGCCTTCGCCCTCGAGTACAAGTTCCGCCTCGAGTTCGACAAGCAGATGGGCATCGTCGGCCTCGGAGGCTGAGGATCGGCGGCTCGGCGAGCGCAAGCAAAAGGGCGGTCGCCCCGTGGCGGCCGCCCTTCGACTTTGTGGACGTCCGGGGCTTAGTGCCCGGTGGGGTGCGCGACCATGCGGCTGGAGCGTTCGTACAACGCTCCGCGGTGGAAGTCCTCCCACGCCATCCGCACGTTCTCGTTCCACGTCGAGCGGAACATGTTGCGGCTGTCAACGGGACGCTGAGACATCGTCCGCAGCTCGGGCGTCAGCCCCGTGCAGCCGCCCAGAACGCACGCGATCGCCCCGAGGGCGAGAACGGAAACGACAGCACAGCCGCGACGGGACATCAGAAACCTCCGGATTGAAGTGGCGCAACCAACAGGGTTGTACCCGCCCCGACCTCCCGCGTCAACCCACCCCCCCGGCCTCCACGGGAGACCAACAGCCGGATTCCGTACTCCAAGCCAAGGCCGGCAATGGGATTAGTCCCGCGTCCCAGCCGAGAGGGTCCCGGGCCCCTCGCCTGTCCCCGCCTGCCACACAGGCAGGGAATTGGTATCGCCCCGGTTCCAGGCAGCCCGACGGGCCGTTTTCAGGCCGCCCGGATCGGCGCGCCGGTTGCATGTTCTGATGTGGGGGCTCTGTAAGGCCCCACGGGAGGTTTTTCATGCGAATGGACCGCTTCACAACCACCGCCCAGCAGGCCCTTGCCGACGCCCAGACCGCCGCAATGGGGCGTGGTCACCCGGAGGTGACCGGCCTGCACCTGCTGGCGGCGTTGCTTTCGGATAAGAACGGCGCCGGCTGGTCCACGCTCAGCAAGGCCGGGGTGGAGCCGGCGCGCGTCGCCCAGGTGGCCGAGGCCGAGCTCTCCCGCCTGCCTACCACGTCCTCGGGCGCGGGCTCAACGGGTCGCGCCGTCATGGAGATTCTCGCCAAGGCGGATGCCGGGGCGAAGGGCATGGGCGACTCATACGTCAGCAGCGAGCACTTGCTGCTCGCGCTCGCGCAGACGCCGGGGCAGGCGAGGGATGTTCTGGAAGCCGCCGGGCTCAACAAGTCCCGCATCGAGCAGGCGGTCAAGGCTATCCGCGCCGCGTCGGGGGTCTCGAACATCAACGACCCCGGGGCCGAGAGCAGCTTTGAGGCGCTCAAGAAGTACGCAGTGGACCTCACCGAAAAGGCGCAGCAGGGCAAGCTCGATCCGGTCGTGGGGCGTGACGAGGAGATCCGGCGCTGCATGCAGGTGCTCAGCCGGCGCACCAAGAACAACCCCGTGCTGATCGGCGAGCCGGGCGTCGGAAAGACCGCCATCGCCGAGGGCCTGGCACAGCGCATCGTCAACGGCGACTGCCCCGAGGGCATGCGCGACAAGCGCATCATGGCCCTGGACGTGGGCCAGCTCCTCGCGGGCGCGAAGTACCGGGGCGAGTTCGAGGAGCGGTTGAAGGCGGTGCTGCGCGAGGTGCAGGCGTCGTACTCCGACGCCGGTGGCGGCATCATCCTGTTCATCGACGAACTCCACACCATCCTCGGCGCCGGAGCCGCCGAGGGCGCCGTTTCCGCGGGCAACATGCTCAAGCCCGCGCTGGCGCGGGGCGAGCTCCGCTGCATCGGCGCCACCACCCTGGACGAGTACCGCAAGCACGTCGAGAAGGACCCCGCCTTCGAGCGCCGCTTCCAGCCCATCATGGTCGGAGAGCCCAGCGTCGAAGAGACCGTCGCGATCCTGCGCGGGCTCAAGCCCCGCTACGAGGCGCACCACGGCGTGCGCATCCTCGACGGCGCCATCCTCGCCGCTGCCCAGCTCAGCCAGCGATACATCGCCGACCGCTTCCTGCCTGACAAGGCCATCGATCTCATCGACGAGGCTGCCGCGCGACTTCGCATCGAGAACGACAGCATGCCGACGGAGCTGGACGAACTCCGCCGGCGCATCATGCAGCTCGAGATCGAGCGCGAGGCGGTGAAGCTGGAGGTCGGCCAGAAGGCCAAGCAGGGCGCCGACGGGGCAAGGCGGGAGCTCGACCGCATCGAGAAGGAGCTCGCGGAACTGCAGGAACAGAACCGCTCGCTGACGGCCCGCTGGGAAGCCGAGAAGCAGGAGCTGGACGCCGTCAAGACCATCAAGGAGCAGATCGCGGGCAAGCAGGTCAACCTGGAGCAGGCGCAGCGCCGCGGAGACCTGGAGGCCGCGGCCCGCATCCGCTATGGCGAGATCCGCGACCTCGAGGCCAAGCTCGCCCTTGCCGAAAAGGCTCTCGCCGCCAAGGAGAATAAGGGCGAAGCGCTGGTCAAGGAAGAAGTCGACGCCGAGGCGATTGCGGAGATCGTGGGGCGTTGGACGGGCATCCCCGTGTCGCGACTCGTCGAGAGCGAACGCGAGAAGCTGACCCGCATGGAGCAGAACCTGGCTCGCCGCGTGGTGGGGCAGGACCACGCCCTGCGTGCGATGAGCGACGCCGTCCGCCGGAGCAGGGCCGGCCTCGCGGACCCCAACCGTCCCATCGGCTCGTTCCTGTTCCTGGGCCCCACTGGCGTGGGCAAGACCGAAACCTGCAAGGCCCTCGCCGAGTTCCTCTTCGACACCGAAGAAGCCATGGTCCGCATCGACATGAGCGAGTACGGCGAGAAGCACGCCGTCAGCCGTCTCATCGGCGCCCCTCCCGGCTACGTCGGCTTCGAGGAGGGTGGCCAGCTCACCGAGGCCGTCCGCCGCCGCCCATACTGCGTCGTGCTGCTTGACGAGATCGAGAAGGCCCACCCCGACGTCTACAACGTGCTGCTTCAGCTGCTCGACGACGGCCGCCTCACCGACGGCCAGGGCCGCACCGTGGACTTCAAGAACACGATCGTGGTCATGACCAGCAACTTCGGCAGCGCCCAGATTCAGGAACTCACCGCCCAGGGCGCGGAAGACTGGGAGATCGAGGCCGCGGTCCGCGAGCTGCTGAAGCGTGGTCCGGCGGGGGTCATGACCGACGAGTTCGGCAAGGCCGCCGGCCTGCCCCGCAAGGTGACGGAGGTCATGAGCCGCGCCGCGGCGACCATGACCGGGGGCCTCATGAGGCCCGAGCTTCTCAACCGCATCGACGAGGTCATCGTCTTCCACCAGCTCCGGCGCGAGGCCCTGGCCTCCATCGTCGAGATCCAGCTCGGCCGCCTGCGCCGCCGCCTGAAGGACCGCGATATGCAGATCGACCTCACCGACGCCGCCAAGGCCGAGATCGCCAGCGAAGGTTGGGACCCGGTCTTCGGCGCCCGGCCCCTGAAGCGCACCATCCAGCAGCGCATCGAGAATGCCCTTGCGGGCCGAATCCTCGCGGGCGAGTTCGGCCCGGGCGACAGCGTCCGCGTCGACTGGGATGGCGGGAGGTTCGTGTTCACGAAGTAGCGGTGCCCGTCAACGCGGGGGGGCGTGTAGGATCGGGCCCCATGCCCGAGCACACGCCTCCCCAGCCCGCCTTTGTCCCCAGCCCGCCCCCGCGATCCTGGGCCGCGCGTCATTGGGTTCTGATCGTGATCCTTGGCGTCCTCGGCGTGCTGTTTCTCGCCGCGCTCGGGGGCACATGGTTCGTCTTCAAAATCTTCGCCGCGATGCGCAATCATCCGGCGGCGCAGCAGGCGGTCGCACTCGCGCAGACCGACCCAAAGGTCATCGCGGCCATCGGGCAGCCCATCACCCTCGGGCCGATCGCGGGCGGCAGCATCGGCATGCGCAACGGCGCCCAGGTCGCTGACCTTCAACTCTCGCTGCGAGGCCCGCAGGGCGAGGGCACGCTGCGGATCCGCGCGCGGGGCGCCGGCTCCACGTGGACCTTTGACCGCCTGGAGTTCTCTCCCGACGGGGGCCGGATGTTCGACCTCACGGCGCCGCCGCTCGCGCCGGCGTTGCCCCCGAAGCCCGACCCCGGCTGAACAGATCGGGCTAGTGGTGCCCGCCCTTGCCCGCTCGCACCTCGTCGATGGCCTTGAGAATCGCCTGGGGAGTCAGCCGTTCGTGCAGGTGCTCGTCCACAAGCGCCACGGGCGCCGTGTCGCAGCTTCCCAGGCACTCGAGCTCGATCAGCGTGAACAGGCCGTCGGGCGTGGTCTCGCCCACGTCGATCCCCAGCTTGTCCTTGATGGCCTGGGTGATCTTCTCGTGCCCGCAGAACTCGCAGGCGATCGAGCGGCAGACGGAGATCAGGTGCGCGCCCTTGGGCCTCAGCCAGTATTCCTCATAGAAGCTCGCACAGTCGATGACCTCGCCCGGCGAGATGGCGAGAAACGCGGCGATCTCGAGCATCGCCTGGTGGGGGACCCAGCCATACGCGTGCTGCACCGCGTGCAGGCACGCCAGCAGCGCCCCTCTCTTCTGCTCATAGCGGGGCAGGACCCGGTTCGAAAGGTCCTGGCGCATCGCGGGCGTCAGGTAGGGCTGGTCCCGCTTCTCGATCTGCGCAGTTCCGGAGTTCTTCGTGATCCACGCCATGCCTGAGGGCTCCTGGTGAGCGGCGGGATGATAGGAGCGGCGGTTCCGCCCGGGCCCCGTCCCTAGACTGCCCCGTGCCGATGCCGCGCGTGCTCCAGAGCGAGGACCTCGACCCCGCCGCCGCGGCGTGGCTGCGCGAGTCCTGCGACCTCGCCGAGTGCCATTTCTCTACGCAGCCACGGTTCGATGAACTCCTTGCGCAGGCCGAGGGCCTTGTGGTCCGCACCTACACCCGGGTTGACCAGGGTCTGCTCGACCGCGCGCCGCGGCTGCGGGTCGTGGGCCGCGCCGGCGTCGGGCTCGACCACATAGACGTCAAGGCCTGCCGCCGCCGCGGCGTGGAAGTTGTGCACACCCCCGCCGCAAACTGCGACGCCGTCGCCGAATACGTCTTCGCGATGCTCTTCGGCGCGCTGCGACCGAGGATCGGCCTGCGCTCGGCCCTCGACCTCGCGGAGTGGAACCGTGTCCGCAAGGGCCACGAGGCCACGTCGCAACTGAACGAGCTGACCATGGGCGTGCTGGGCCTTGGCCGCGTGGGCTCGCGCGTCGCGCGCATCGCACGGGGCATCGGCATGCGCGTGCTCTACCACGACCTGCTCGACATTCCGGAGCCCTCGCGTCACGGGGCAGTCCCCGTGCCGCTCGACGCGCTGCTCCGGGACAGCGATGTCGTCACGATCCATGTTGACGGCCGGTCCGAGAACCGCAAGTGGTTCTCGGAGCGGTTCTGTTCGCTGCTCAGACCAACCGCGATCGTCGTGAACTCCAGCCGGGGCCTGGTGCTCGACGAGGCGGCCCTTGCCCGGTGGCTCTTGGTGCACCCCGCCGGAATGGCCCTCATCGACGTGCATGATCCAGAGCCCTTCGGGCCCGAGTACCCCCTGTTGGGCCTGGAGAACGCGGTGCTCTCCCCGCACCTCGCTGCGGGCACCGCCGCCGCCCACGCCGCCATGAGCTGGGTTGTGAAGGACGTCTGGAGGGTCCTGTCCGGTTTGCGCCCGGAGCACCCGGCCCCGTGAAGCCCGCGCAACCCTCCCGTGAAATCGCGGGATGGCCCTTGTCCGAAAACCCGCACGTGGTAGCATGGTGGTGGAGCGGAGTTTCGTTGGGAGGAGATCGATGCGCACGTCAAGCTGGGCCGCCATCATTGCGGCTCCGTTCTTTGTGGCCGCCGCCTCGGGCCAGGTCTTCACCTCGCTCGAGGCCCCCGCCGGGTCCGACGGCGCGCCGACTGCCGACGGCGTTTCGGCCGACGGCATGGTTCTGTTCGGGCGCAGCCTCTCGCAGTGCGACCCAACCCCGATCCGCTGGCTCCGCAGCGGCGCGACGGTTTCGGCCGAATCCCTCGGGTTCGACAACGGCCTGCCAAGGGCCATCAGCGCCAACGGCTGGCACCTCGCGGGCGACACCAACTGCGACGCCAACCCCAATGCTCTAACTTGGATCTGGAACCCCTCCCAGGGCATGGTGCCTCTGTCTGTGCTCCCCGTTGAGTCCTTCAGGTTCACGCAGATCCGGGGGCTCTCGGGCGACGGCACCCTGGTCGCCGGCTATGGCCAGCCGGACTTCACTTCCGAGCCAGAGGTTGCAATCCGCATCGGAGCCGGCACCGTCTTCAGTCTCGGCACCGCGCAGACCCCCACCGACGGACCGCTCGTGAGCGCGGACGGGTCCACCGTGGTGTTCGTCGGCCGACCCGCCGCCAACCCCACCACCCGCGTCCTCTACCGTTGGACCGCCCCCGCTGGGCCCTTGGTCCCTGCGGCGACGATCCCCCTCACCGCCGACCTGCTCGCCGTCTCGAACGACGGCTCCGCGGCCTACTTCCAGACGCAGTACAACGGCCCGCTCCAGAGGCACCGCGTCGGCGAGGGCGTCACGACCGTCAGCACGGTCTGCTGCCCGGGCCTCGCGACAGACATCACCCCGGATGGCCGCATGGTCGTCGGCCTTGCGACCCGTTCGGGCCAGTCCGCCGCGTACATGTGGGACGCGGTCAACGGAGTGCGGTTCATCGACACGCTCCTCACCAGCCTGGGTGTCAACCTGGGCGGCGCGACCCTCACCAGTGCCAAGGCCATTTCCGACGACGGCACCACGATCGTCGGCGAGGGCTCACCCAAGCCCTGGATGACCGACCTCGACGAGCCGCCCCCGGTGCCATGCGACCCCGACATGAACCAGGACGGCAACGCCGACCAGGACGATGTTGCCTACCTCATCAATGTTGTGGGCGGCGGCGGGAACCCCACGGGAATCGACCCCGACTTCAACCAGGACGGCAACGCCGATCAGGACGATGTCGCGGCGCTCATCAATACCGTGGGCGGCGGCGGCTGCCCCTGAGCCGCCCGCGTTCGCGTACCGTTGCCGCATGAACATGCGCAAACTCTGGGCCGCCCTGCTCGCGATCGCTTCCGGCGCTCCCACGGCGCTCGCGTGGGACGCGGACGGGCATCGCATGATCTGCCGTGCGGCCATCGAGACCGCCGCGAAGCAGATCGGTCCTGATGCCCCCTCTTGGCTTGTCGGCCCCGAAAGCCGCGCCATGATCTCCGACCAGGCGGTGACCCCCGACCGTTGGCGGGGCACGCGCGTGGCCCAGCTCACGCACTTGAATAACCCGGATCACTACCTCGACATCGAGGACCTTTCAGACTTCGGCTTGTCGCTCAAGACGCTGCCGCCCCTGAGGCACGAGTACGTCCGCCAGCTCTCAGTTGCTCGGGAGGCGCCGGGGTTCAAGGGAAAGCCCATGGGCGGGAAGCTCGATCCGGAGTTGGTGCAGGGCTATCCCGGCTTTCTCCCCCACGCCGCCATGGAGACCTGGGCAAAGACGGTCTCGGCGCTCAAGACCGCGCGCGTGATCGAGAAGCTCGCCGACCCCAGCCGCGACGCGCAGCTCGAAATGGCCCGCGCGAGCGCTCGCTACAACCTGGGGGTCCTCGCGCACTACATCGGCGACGCCTCCCAGCCCCTCCACACCACAACACACCACCACGGCTGGATAGGCCCCAACCCCCGAGGCTTCACCACCGACCGGGGCATTCATTCCTACATCGACGGCGGCCTCATCCGCCTCCATCGCATCACCATCGACGACGTGCGAACTGCCATCAAGCCCCGCACACCAGACCCCGTCAGCCCGTGGAACGACATCTCCGCCGAACTCGAACGCTCGTACGCGCAGGTCGAGCCGCTGTACACACTCAAGAAGTCGGGAGACCTCGACCGCGAGCCGGGGCGGCAGTTCATCGTCGAGCGGCTCGCCGACGGGGCCGCGACGCTGGCCTCGCTGTACGCGGCGGCCTGGGAGGCCTCGGAGGTCGGCAAGCGAGACGTCGAAGACTTCGTGAAGTACGACGGTTCCGCAGAGAATCGCTAGCGACGACGCCGGAGCCCGCCCAGAAGCGCCAGCACGCCCAGCCCGGCCGCCCCGGGGGCCGGCGCCGGTGTGTACTCGATGGTCAGTTCGGGTCGCATGTTCGAGGTGGCGTTCTCGGAGGAGCCGAACCGGACCGCGGAGCCTGCGTTGACCTCGTTGCCCAGCAGGGCCCACCCCGCGCTAATCGCCCCCCCGTCGAGCCACGCCTGAACGTCCTGGACCAGGCCCGCGCCGGACCAGGAGTATGGCCCGGCGCCCGCTACCACCGTGCTCGCGGAGGCGGAGGCGACGAAGTCACCGCCGGCGTTCGTCCAGGTCGTGGTCGAGTGGAACCGGTGAAGCCACGTGGCGTCGCCGGAGGTCGCGGCAGTCCCGGCGCCGCCGGGCGAGCCGGCGTCGCTCGATCCCTCGCCCCAGGTCGCGAGCAGCCGGTGCAGCGTGTAGGTTGCGGAGCCCTGCGCCTGGTCGGAGCGCAGCGACAGCGTCGCCGAAGTGATCGTCGAACCCGCGGGAATGAGCGAGAGGTCAAACTGCAGCAGCGCCCGGCGGACGAGCCCTTGGGAGGTCCTACCGGAGAAGACGTACACGCCCTGCCCGTTGGAGAGCGAGCCCGTGCTGGACTCGTACAGCGTGTTGTCCCGGAGGGCTCCGACCGAAATCAGGTCGGCCCAGGCCGCAGAGGCAAAGGCAAGGGTGGCGAGCGCAGCAGCAGTCCAACGCATGGGGCGGCCTCCAAAAAGAACGCGGTTCGTTCCTCGGATATACCCCATGAATCAGGGGTCGGCCACCAAAGTCTCGGAATGACCACGCGGACCTCGTTCGGGTTGTGGCCGGACCAGTTGACATGGGGCTCTCTCCACAGAACGGCTGCAGGTAAACTCGGGCGATGTTCTGGGACCGTCTCTCACGACGACGCGGCGGGCAGACACCCGAGGCGATGCGTCGCCAGCACTCCCGCTGGCTGACGCGGGCCTTCGCCACAGGCCGCGAGTACCCACGAATCCCGGTGCGGGCCGTTTCGATCGGCGGCTTCTCAAGGCTGATGGCGAGGCCCGGGGGGCCCATGCTCGCGGAGCGCTGGTGGGCCATGGCCATGGCCCGAGTAGACGATCCGGACACGGACGGCTGAAACCAGCCGCTCGCTCGCCGGACTTCCTGTTGGTCTGGGGTCCAGCGCGACGATAGCCTCTGGCACCGCCGAGAGGGGCCATCGCCATGTCGCAACTGCTCACATCAAAGGTCAGCCGCAAATGGACGATCCGAATGGTCGTCATCGCGACCGTGCTGATCGCGTTTGGCCTCTGGGGCCTTTGGGACGCGGTGCGCGTCTATCCGGCCCGCGGCGCCTTGGCGGCGGAGTGGCTGGAGTTCCAGTATCTCGAAGAGTTCTCCCGCAGCCGCCCACCCCTGGACACCCGCGCGGGCGTGGCCGACCCCGCGTCGGAGCGAGAGCGGCTCAGCCGCCTGATGCAGGAGAAAGGCCAGTTGCCCCCCGTAGACGAGGCCCTGGCCCGCTGGCTCGACGCGCTGAAGCTCATCGGCAAGGCCGACGGGCCCCGCGCCACCGCCATCCCGAGGGATGACTTCCGTGGAGGCGACGGGAGCGCCGTCACCGACGCCCGCGCCCGCCTGGATTTCCTCCGGGCTAAGTTCACAACCGCCACCGGCGAGCGCGTGACCGCGCCGAGCCCGCTCAGCCCGTGGGATATCCCCGTGCAGTGGCTGATCATGGCCCTGGGCGTGGGCATCGGGGGCTATGTCGCCCTGCTCATCTTCCGCGTCAAGTCACGCACGTTCCGGTTCGACCCGGAGTCGCACACGCTGACGCTCCCCTCGGGGGGCACCATCGCCCCCGGGGACATCGAGGACTTTGACAAGCGCAAGTGGCACAAGTTCTACGTCTCCGTCCTGCTGAAGAAGGACCACGCCACGCTCGGGGGCCAGTCGGTGGAGCTCGACCTCCTCCGCTACGAACCCGTCGAGGCCTGGGTGCTGGAGATGGAGAAGGCCGCGTTCCCGGACCGGGCCGCCGAGGCGGACGCCGCCGCGAACGGGAAGCCCGCCGAATCCCAATAATCCATCGATGATGGACTGGCTTCAATCCGCGGACTGGTCGCACGTGGCGGCGATCGTCGTCGTGATCGTCGCGGCGCTTCTGGGTGTCATTCTCACCCTGCTCACGCTGCCCGGCACCTGGGTCTTGCTCTGCGCGTCGCTGCTCGTGAAGCTGTGGCAGCCCGGGCTCATGCCCTGGTGGGTGCTGATCGCCGCGGGCCTGCTCGCGGTGGTGGGGGAGGCGATCGAGTTCTTCGCCTCGGCCCTGGGCGCCGCCAAGGGGGGCGCCTCGCGCCGCGGCGCCATCGGCGCCGTTCTGGGCTCCGTCGTCGGCGCCGTTGCGGGCTCGCCCTTTCTCTTTCCGATCGGCACGATCGTGGGGGGCGTGGTCGGTGCCGCGGCGGGGACGATGATCGCCGAGCGCGGCACCGCCAACAAGACCTGGGCCGAGGCCTCCCGCGCCGGGGGCGGGGCGGCGGCGGGGCGGCTCGTCGCCACCGTCGCCAAGACGGGCGTCGCCTGCGTCATGGCGCTCACGCTCGGTATCGCCGTGTTCTTCAAGTAGCCGCTCATAGAATCGGCCGTGACACACGCCTCGGAGGAACCAGGGCCCGGCGGCTGGCGGGCACTCTTCGAGCCCCGGGCGGAGCTCTTCGCGGCGATCGCCATGGGTGGGCTGCTCGCCACGGGCTACATCGCCGTTCGCGCCGCGGGTTGGCCCCAGGGCGCGTGGGCCTATTGGGTCAGCCTCACCATCGGGCTTGTCTACGGCGGACGTCCCGCGATCCAATCCCTGCTCGAGCGGCGCTTCGACATCGACGTGCTCATGGTCGTCGGCGCCGGGCTCGCCGCGCACATCGGCCACCCGGAGGAGGGAGCGCTCCTGCTCTTCCTCTTCGTGCTCGCCGGCGCGCTCGAGGACCTCGCGATGGAGCGCACCAGGCGAGAGGTCGCAGCCCTCCACGCCATCATGCCCAAGGACGCGCTCGTGCAGCGAGGTGCCGGATGGGTCATCGTGGACCCGGGTGAACTGATCGCGGGAGACATCATCAAGGTCCGCCCGGGCGAGCGGGTGCCCGCGGACGCCGCCGTTGTCTCGGGCGAGTCGCAGATCGACCAGTCCGCGATCACGGGCGAGAGCCACCCCCGGCACGTCACGCCCGGGGACGAGTTGTTCGCTGGCACCATCAACACCGACGACCCCATCGAGGCCAGGGTGCTGCGCCCCGCCAGCGAGAGCAGCCTCCAGAAGATCCTCGAACTTGTCATGCGGGCCCGCGAGCAGCGAGAGCCCGTGCAGCGAGTCATAGATCGCCTGAGCCAGCCCTACGCGCTGGGTGTGCTGGTGGTGAGCGTGGTCGTCGGCCTCGTCTGGTGGCTGGGTCTCAAGAGGCCGCTTCTGGGTGACGCCGATCGCCCGGGCGCTCTGTATACCGCGATCACCCTCCTCATCGTTGCCTCGCCCTGTGCGCTCGTCATCGCGACGCCCACCGCCACCCTCGCCGCCATCGCACGGGCCGCTCGGGGAGGCGTGCTCTTCAAGGGCGGCGCGGCGCTCGAGAGGCTCGCTCGGACCGGCGCGATGTGCCTGGACAAGACCGGAACGCTCACGTTCGGCCGTCCACGGCTCTACGAGGTGCACCCGGTCGCGTGGTCGCAGGGGCCGGAGTTGCTGGCGGTCGCGGCGGGGCTCGAGGCGGACTCCACCCACCCCATCGCGGTCGCGATCCGCGAAGCCGCGGAAGTGAGAGGCGTGGCTCCCGCCCGGGTCGCCGACATCAACCACGTCACCGCCCGGGGCATCTCGGGCCGGGTTGAGGGGCGTGAGGTCCGCCTTGGCAGCCTGGCGTTCACCGAACCACTGGTCCCGATCTGCTTCCGTAATCGCGTTGCGGAGGTGCTGGAGCGCATCCAGAGCCGGGGGCATGTCGCCGTCACCATCGCCATGGCCCCTGATGGCCCGGCCGAGTCCGGCCAGGCGGCGGTCCTCATCATGGCCGACGCCATACGCCCGGGGGCCGACACGCTGACCAGGGAACTGCACGGACTGGGGGTAAAGCCGGTTCGAATGCTCACAGGTGACAACCGCAAGACCGCGGAGCGCGTCGCGACCGCGATCGGTCTGGACGCCTTCGACGCCGAACTCCTCCCCGAGGACAAACTCCGGATCGTGGGTGAGATCAAGCACGAGGCGGGGAAGCGAAGGGCGGGCGTGGCGTTCATAGGCGACGGTGTGAACGACGCTCCGGCGCTGGCACTCGCGGACGTCTCCCTGGCCATGGGCACCATCGGCACCGCTGCCGCACTTGAGTCCGCCGACGCTGTCCTTCTCACGGACGGCCTGACCACGGTGCCCTGGGCCATCCGGCTCGCACGGAGGGCCCGCCGGACCATCGCCACGAACTTCGCCATCGCCATCTCGATCATGGTTCTGATGGCGGTCGCGACCCTGGTGGGATCACTCACAGGGCACGACATGCCGCTGGGAATGGGTGTCCTGGCCCACGAAGGCGGCACCATCCTGGTTGTGATAAACTCCCTGAGCCTGCTATGGTTGGCGGCGCCCAGGGGGTCGGCGGTGGTGGCGGCGCATCGGGGTTGGTCCAAGCCGAGTATTGTTGAGCCCGGGGTCGGGTGATTCTCGATTGGGCGTCGGCGCGAAAGGACGGTTCATGCTCTCTCAGACGACCGAGTACGCGCTCCGGGCCATGGCATGCCTGGCCCTGCAGCCCGAGTCCCTTGTCCCAACGAACATCGTCGCCGAACGGACCCGTGTTCCGGGCAACTACCTCGCCAAAGTCCTCCAGCAGCTCGCCGGCGCGGGCCTCATCGCCGGCCGCCGGGGCGTGGGCGGTGGCTATCGCCTCTCCAAGCCCGCCGAGCGCATCACCCTGCTCGAAATCATCAACGCGGTCGGCACTCTCAAGCGCATCGAGACCTGCCCGCTGGGCATCTCAACGCACGGTCCGATGCTGTGCCCGCTGCACCGGGCCCTCGACGATGCTGCCGCGGCGCTCATCGCCAAGTTCGATGGCGTGACGCTCCAGTCGCTGGTCGACGACCCGCGCACTCCGAGCAAGCCCCTGTGCGAGACTGCTCCCGCCACGCTGACGGTGGGGGGCAAGGCACGAGGCTGAGCCCGAGACACCGCCGATCTACCATCCGCGGATGTCGCACGACAACCCAGGCAACCCGGACCTTCCCTCGCCCCACCACCTCGAGCAGCAGCGACGCGCCAACCGCGACGCGCTCGCCTCTCTCGGGCTCAACCCCTACGGCCAGCGCACCGCCGGCCTCCTGGGCCTGCGCGACGCCCGCGCCCTCTACGACGCTGCCGCGGACACCGAGCACAACACGCGCGCGAAAGAGCCCGGCTACACCGACCGCCGGCCCGAGGCCCGAGTCGCCGGTCGCGTCATGCTCCTCCGCGACAACGGCAAGCTGCTGTGGATGACCCTCCGCGACGCGTCGGGCGACCTGCAGATCGCCGTCAGCCAGCGGGACTGCGACGAACAGGGCTTCAAGGTTGCCAAGCTCACCGACCTCTCCGATGTCGTGATCGCGCGCGGGCGCGTCATGAAGACCAAGACCGGCGAGATCACCCTCTGGTGTTCCACGCTCGAGCCTGCGGCCAAGAGCCTGGTCCCCCCGCCCGAGAAGCACGCCGGCCTTACCGACGTTGAGCTGCGGTACCGCCAGCGCTACGTGGACCTCTGGGCGAACCCCGAGACCATGCGCGTGTTCGAGGCGCGCAGCCGCATCGTCGCCTGCATCCGCCGCCACCTGACCGGCCTGGGCTATCTCGAGGTCGAGACGCCCATGCTCCAGGCCCTCGCGGGCGGCGCCGCCGCCAGGCCCTTCCGCACCCACATGAACGCCCTGTCGATCGACCTTTTCATGCGCATCGCGCCGGAGCTCTACCTCAAGCGGCTTCTGGTCGGCGGCATGCCCCGCGTCTTCGAGATCAACCGCAACTTCCGCAACGAGGGCCTCGACAAGCAGCACAACCCCGAGTTCACCATGCTCGAGGCCTACGAGTCCTTCGGCGATATGACCACCGTCATGGATCTCACCGAGGGCATCATCCGGGCCGCCGCCCAGGACGTCGCGCAAGCCGCCGGCGCGACCGACCTCTGCCTCCCCTTCGGCGACTGGATCATCGACTACTCCCGGCCCTTTGACCGCGTGAAGTACCCGGACCTGTTCGAGCGGACGCTGGGCTTCCCCATGGCCGACGTTGCGCGGTGCCGCCAGGAGGCCCGCGACCGAAAGGTCATGTCGCCCGACGCCGCGGCGAAGCTCGACCCCGCGCTGGTGGTCAACGAGCTCTTCGAGGAGTTCGCCGAGAAGAGCATCGATGGCTCGCGCCCCACGTTCATCACGCACTACCCCGCGGCGATCTCACCCCTCACCCGCCCAAACCGCGACAACCCGGCGCTCGCCGACCGCGCGGACCTGTTCATCGGGCACATGGAGATCGCCCCGCACTACACCGAGCTCAACGATCCCGACGTGCAGGAGGCCAAGTTCCGCGAGCAGCTCGGGGGCGTGGACGCCGACAAGGCCGCGGAAGAGAACACCTTCCGCACCATGGACCACGACTTCCTGCGGGCGCTCAAGGTGGGCATGCCCCCCGCGGGCGGCATGGGGCTGGGCGTAGACCGGCTGGTCATGCTGCTGACCAACCAGCGCACGATCCGCGATGTGATGCTCTTCCCGATGATGAAGCCGGAGTGAGGACTAGGGACGGCGCTTGGAGCCGCGCGCCTTCGAGGGCTTGCCCCGGCGCACGGCGGGCTTCTTGCTGGGGGCCGGCGAGGCAGCACCGCCCGGCGCCGAGCCCTCGGCAAACGCTGTCCACGCGGCGAGTGCGTCTCGGGCAGCCTGCTGGAAGGTGATCTGGTGCATTCTGTGACTCACCTACTTGAGATCGGAGCGGCCAAAGCGGCGTCACGCGTCCGAGCGGGAGAATAGTCTCGCTCACGACCGGTTGCCAGCGCCAAAGGCGGCTTAGCCCCTATATTCGGCCCCCAGTGGGGTTTGGCTTTACCCGACACTGCGGATGCCACCCAGCCGCAGGCACCCGGCGTTGGTTTCGTCTCCACGCCCATCGAGTGTGAACTCCTGATTCGGACGTTGCGTAAGGGAGAGAACGACTCCCTTGGCGCCCTCGTCCATAACAATGGGGATGGTTCCCGAGCCGGGTTCCCTCCAGAGTCCGATCGCCCGCAACTTGGTGCTCTCGCGATCGAGCGGTTTGCTGAGCCTCACCATTCCGAGGCTCGAAACGGTTAGTACGGAACTGCCCGGGTCGTCCGCGAGCGCCATGGCATACCGGGCGCTCCACCGGTCTGGAAGCTGCGGGCCGTCGAGGAGCAGCGCAACGACGAGGTTGGGACCAACCGCGCGAAGGCAATCACCCACAGGGTCCGGTCTGGCGAGGTCTTCGCAGATCAGGACGGAAAAGACACAATGGTTGTCAAGATGGAAGAAGTGCAGGTCCCGGCCTGGGAGAGAGACCGCCTCTGACCAGCGGAAACTCGGATCCAGGATGGACCCTAGCCCGTAGTTCCGAATTTGGCCCTCGTCGAGGATCCAGCGGTGGTGCTTGTGCTGCCGCAGGGTCCAGACGCGATGACCCTTCGGCTTAGCCCCGTCGCGGCGAGCGACAATCGCGAAGTTGCTTCCCAGTTGGTCCGGGGTAGGCAGGTCGTAGACCCCGCAGACAATGAACTCAAGGGACCCGGGCATGTCGTCTCGGAGCAGCCCCTTCAAGACCCGAGTCTCAAAGTCCGAGGACCGCATAGCCATCTCCGGAAACACCAGCCCATGAACAGGGCCCACGTCGCGCTCGGCGGACTTGATGAGCTTCCCGATGTCGGTCTCGAAGGTGTCGGGTACTTCTCCGTGGTCAAACGAGAAGAACCGCAACACCTCCGGGCACTTGTCCCTTAATGAGGCGGGCGGTGCGTACGCGCTGAACTGGGCGGGCCTCACGTCGTACGGATACGGGACCACCAGCAGGTTGTAGGGGGCGCGCGGGGGCCGCCCCGGCATAGGCGGTTCCACCACGTTCCAGTGAGGAACGATGTCGCTGCCGGTAATCAGTGCTGCGTGATGAGAGAGCGACCGAACCGTGACCCCACTCTGCGGCGTGCGCATCTTGGGGAGCACGATGGCACGGGAAGGATGGATGTGTCTCGCAAACGTCGATGCGGGGGAAGCCGGAGGGCCGCTGCCCCCCGAAGGGGTCTCCCGCGTCTGGAGGTGGCCCAACCAAGCCCGGAAGCGGTAATCAGCCCGCAGAACCTCCTTTTTCAGATCGACCCACCGGCGATCCGGCAGTCCAATCGTCCTGCACGCGTGGTCGGCGATGCAACACAACTCGACCACCTCATGGCAGGCGTCGTTGCTTCGGAGGGCGGCGAGCGCCGTGTCACCCAGCGTTTGAAAGGCAGCGAAGAGGTCTCGCACGTGCCGTGGGCACTTCGGCGCCCGGTCTCGCCACTCCAGCCCCGCCTTCTCAACCCGTCCCCGCCAGTCCTTGAGTGGAGTCCCGCCCGGATGCACAAGTTGGACGTACGCACCGGATTCCCGAAGGACATACGCCGTCGCTGCAAAGACATCGGGGGGCCATTCCAGCAGTCGGTCGCCCGCGGACTCGCGCCAATCGGACAAGCCCAGGTGCACAAGGCAATCGTGCACTGTGCGTGGCGATGCCGATGCCTCCGGCAGGCACGGGCTCTGAGAAGCGAAGCCCCCGGCACTCCCCGACCTAGAGTTGCGTTGCCCTGTTCCCACCAGACCTGTCCCCCGCGAGTTCGGGCCCACTCTATCAGACACAGAAGCGGAATGCCATGCGAGCCATCATCACAGGCCAGATCGGGATGGACAAGAAGCCCTACCTCGACGGCGCCGCCGCGTTCGCGGGCCAGCAGGGCGAGGCGCTCCAAGTCTTCCACGTGGGCGACCTCATGTACCGCGAGGGGCCCGACGTCCGCCCGGGAAAGATCCTCGACCTCCCGATCTCCAGGCTCAACTCGCTGAGGCGAGCCGCGTTCAAGGACATCATCAGCGAGTCACGCGACACCAAGAACCTCGTCGTCAACACGCACGCCACGTTCCGCTGGCGGCACGGGCTCTTCGCCGCCTTCGACTACGACCAGGTCACCAAGATGCAGCCGGACCTCTTCATCTGCCTCGTGGACAACATCGAGGTCGTGCACCATCGCCTCCACGCCGAGCATGAGATCGACGCCACACTCAAGGACTGCATGGTCTGGCGCGAGGAAGAGATCCTCGCGACCGAACTGATGAGCCGGTCCATCCCCGACAGCCGGTTCTACATCCTCAGCAGGGGCCGCCATGCCCCGACCACGCGCACGCTCTTCCGCCTGGTCTGCCGCCCCGGCATGCGCAAGGTCTACCCCAGCTTCCCCATGAGCCACGTCGTCGACATGCCCGAGGTCCTCGCGGAGATCGACGCTTTCCGCGCCGCCCTCGCAGAACACTTCATTACGTTTGACCCGGGCGATGTCGACGAGAAGCTCCTGCTGGACCGCGCCATCGCCGCCAGCAAGGAGGGCAAGGACTACCTCGACGTCGCGCCCCACGCCTTCGGCGGGAGCAAGGCCGCCAGCGCCAAGTCCATCCGAGTCCGCGTCCGTGAGGTCCTCGACATCGCGGGCGACATCGACGGCCAGATCTACATGCGCGACTTCAAGCTCATCGATCAGTCCGACATGATCGTCAGCTACATCCCCGAGATCCCCACCGCCTCCGGGACCGAGTTCCCCGGGCTCTCCAGCGGCGTCGAGCGCGAGCTCCACCACGCCTTCGAGCACACCAAGGAAGTCTTCGTCGTCTGGAAGCCCAGGAAGGCCCCCAGCCCCTTCATCACCGAGACCGCCACCCGCGTCTTCAGAACCACCGAGGAAGCCCTGCGGTACTTCGAAGAAAACGGCTACTTCGCCGAGAAGAACCTCTTCGGGCACTAGGCCCGGCGCCCGCTCGCCCGCCCGCCGCGAGGCCGCTCACCACCAGTGCATCCAATACCCCGTGGCTCCGGTGAGCACCAGCACCACCAGCACGATCGCGATCAACGCACCCCTGCCCGGCATGGTGCTCTCGGGCTCGGCTCCCAGCGCGTGCCCGCACTTGTAGCACAGGTCCACGTCGTCGTGCAGCCGCGCGCTGCACTTCGGGCACTCGACCGTCGCGTCGGAGAAGCGCTCCACGTCCTCGGGGCTGGGTCCTTCGTCGAGTTCGGGCATGCCCTGAGCATACCCGCGTAGTGGTCACCCGCCCCCGCCCCCCTCCGCGTCGTCCGGCAACGGGGGTACGGGCGCGGGCGGAGCCTTCTTCGGCGAGCCCAGCTCGCGCAGGTTGCGGATGAACCGCGGCTTCTGGTCGTCATCCAGCACCGCGATGGACTTCGCGAACAGCCGCTTGTTCGCCGCCTCGTCGTCGTTGCCACCCGTCAATCGGTAATGCTCCCCGATCACCGCCCGCAGCCGGCGAGACTGCTCCGGGGTCAGGGTCAGTCCGCGCGTCGCCACGCGATAGATGAACTCCCCGGACATCAGCAGCCGGTAGAACGATCGCTCGATCTCCTTGCCCAGCGATTCGAGCCTGGCGCCCGCGATGGCCTCCAGACGGCTGGGGAACCCGCCCTCGGGCTTCGCGCGGCTCATCCGGTCCGCGATCACCGCCTCCCAGTACTCCCGCAGAATCAGGTCAAACTCGGCACCCTTGGCCTCGGGGAGTGCCGCCCTGATCTGGCTTGACAGGGGCCCGCCCTCCCGCAGCGGCGCAAGCTGGCGAAACGCCTCCGCCAGCAGCCGCAACTGGTCCGCCTTATCCCCCGTGTTCGCGGCGGTGTCGAGCTTCGTGAGCAGCGCCACGTTCTCGAACACGAAGTCCTCCAGGACCCTGCCGCGCTTCGCGAGGATCACGCGCACCCGCTCGCCCGCCTGCTGCTCCTCCGGGCTCGCGCCCATGGCCCCGACGCCCGCCACGCCGAGCAACTCCAGCACCGCCTCTTCCGCCGTGCCCTCCGGCGGCTTCACCGAGCCGTCGAAGTTCCGCGCGATGATCGTCGGGCGGGAGGGCTGCTCCCGCACCTTCGGGCCGCCCAGGGGCGACGGGTCCGCGGGCTGCGGGGCGGGCGCAGACAGTGCCATCAGCGGCGTCACGAGCAACAGGGCGATGGCGGTTCGCATGACGGCCCTCCCGTGGCTTGTTGGCCCTGGCCCCCGCGCGGTTTCGGTACGATCCCGCACCATGGCCCACGGCCACGCCCCAGCACCCACAGCCTACCACGCCCCGGCGAGAGGGCAACCATGACCGCGCCCGCCGTGCGGGATGCGCTGGCCAGCCACGCCGCGGGCCGGCACGACGCCGCCCGGGCCCTGCTCCTCCGCTACCTTGCCGCGAAGCCACGCGATTACGAGGCCCTGTGCCTCTTCGCCGACGTTCAACTGGCCCTGGGCGACCCGGCCCAGGCCCTGCATGCCACCCAGCGGGCTCTCGCCGCCGCCCCGGGGACCCCCGGGGCCCTGCTGCTCCACGCCCGCGCCCTCGCCGCCTCCGGCCGTTGGGACGACGCTCTGTCCCGCGCCGCGGACCTCTGCCACAGCCCCGGCGCCGCCCTCCCGCACGCCTGGAAGCTTCGCTCCGACCTTCTGCTGAAGGCCGGTGCACCCTCCCAGAGCGTCGGCTGCCTCCGCGAGGGCCTCGCTCTCTGCGGCGATGACGAAACCCTGCTCCTCAGCCTTGTCTATGCCCAGAACGTCGCGGGGTGCGACACGCCCGCGCAGGAACGCGAGACGCACCAGCGCCTCGCGAGGCTCCTGGGGCCCGCGCAGCCCCGCCACTGGCCCAACCTGCCCGAGCCGGATCGGCCCCTCAACCTGGCCATTCTCTCCTCTGATCTGAAGTTGCACTCCTGCGCCTTCTTTCTCCAGGGGTGGCTCCCGCTCCTCGATC
Source organism: Phycisphaerales bacterium (assembly GCA_020853975.1). Taxonomy (GTDB): domain Bacteria; phylum Planctomycetota; class Phycisphaerae; order Phycisphaerales; family UBA1924; genus RI-211. Next base: position 12,864 of record JADYXW010000015.1, on the reverse strand, counting down.
GGGTCCGCCTCTTCCTCTACTCCACCGGCGTCGAAGACGACACGTCCGCTCGCTTCAAGCGCATGGGCCAGTGGCGGGCCTGCGCCGCGCTCTCCCCCGCGGGCCTTGCCGACCTCATCGCCTCCGACGCCATCGACGTGCTCATCGATGCCAATGGCTGGACCGCCCCCGGCCACATGCGAGCCTTCGCGCCCGGACTCGCACCCGTCCAAGCCACTTTCCTCGGCTATCCCGGCACGACGGGAGTCCCGAGCATCACCTGGCGCCTCGTGGACAGCGTGACCGACCCGCCCGGCGCCGAAGCTGCGTGCACGGAGCGCCTGCGCCGGCTCGACGGCTGCCTGTGGCACTTCGCGCCCGACCCGTCGTGGCCGGAACCCACGACCCCCGCCCGCAAGCCCGCCGTGACCTTCGGCTCGTTCAACCACTCAGCGAAGGTGGGGGAGCGCTGCATGGCCCTCTGGGGGCGCGTGCTGCGCGCCGTTCCGGGATCAGAGCTTGTGGTGAAGAGCCCCCCCGGTGTCGCCGCCGCCGCTCCCTGGCTTGCGAGACTGGAATCGCACGTTGGCCCGGGCCGGGTTCGGGTGCTCCCGCACGTGCCGGAAACTTCGGGGCACCTGGCCCTCTACTCGGGCGTGGACATCGCCTTGGACCCCACCCCCTACAATGGCACAACGACAACCTGCGAGGCGATATGGATGGGGGTGCCGGTGGTGACCCTCGCCGGAGACCGGCACCGCTCGCGCGTCGGGGCGTCGCTGCTCTCGTCGGTGGGGCTTGCCGAACTCGCCGCGCCGGACGAGGACGCCTACGTGAGCGCCGCCTCGGGCCTGGCCTCCGACCCATCGCGGCTCGCGTCGTTCCGAACCAGCCTGCGGACGCGGATGGCCAACTCACCCCTGTGTGATGGCCCGGCGTACGCCGCGAAGTTCGAGCGCGCTGTGCGTGGGATGTGGAGGGAGTGGTGCGCCGGGGCCCCGCACCCCTAACAGAGCGCCGACACTTGACGCGCCGAGCCGAAATGGTCACACTATGAAAACCTCGGATGGCCCTGCGGTGGGCGACCGAGGGGAACAGGAAGGGCGGTCGGAACGCGCCGGGCGGGTTTGAGACCCCGGGCGGGCCTATTGTCGCCTTCCCCCGGCCGAAACCGGGGCCGCAATCGTTTCTTTGGAGCCTCGACCATGGCAGGCAGGACCAGCACTTCGTTCGGCGTCGCCGCGACCATCACCGTCCTCGCGATCACCTCGCTGGGGTTCTTTGTCGCGTTCGCGATCTTCTACAGCAAGAACAGCAACCGGACGGTCGAGCTGCAGCTCGCCAAGCAGAACGTCGCGGAGTTCATCCGCTCCGACGAGATGAACCAGGACAACGTCCGCAACCTCGTCGAAGAGGCCAAGCGCGACCAGAAGAGCCTGGTGGGCTACCTCGTGAGCAACCGCGAGGCGCTCATGCAGAAGATCACAGGCTCCGGGCGGGACTCCCTCGCCGACCTCGCCACCAAGCTCGAGGGCGTCGCCGGCGCCCGCGACTCCGCCCTGATCCCCGTCGTCCGCCAGCAGCAGGGCCAGATCGATTCGCTCCAGAAGCAGCTCGAACAGGCCAGCGCGGCAACCCTTGCCGCCCAGGCCAGCTTCCAGAACGAGTCCGCCCGCATCCGCGGCATCGAGAGCGCCCACCAGCGCACCATCAACGATCTCAACGCCCAGGTCGCCCAGTACAAGGACGAGGTCGATTCCATCCGCACCGGGACCGACGGCTACAAGAAGCAGGTCGACGCCCAGGCCGACGCCGTCAAGCAGGCCGCCGCGGAGACCGAGGCCCGCCTCACCTCCCAGATCGCCCGCCTCACCGAGGAGAAGGTGATCATCGAGAGCCAGCTCAACGCCCTCCGCTCCCAGAAGAACCTCGCCGTGGTACGCCCCGGCGACGAGTCCGCCTTGGTTGACGGCAGCGTCGTCCAGACCGACGGTGCGTCCCGCTTGGCGTACGTCAGCCTCGGCACCAAGAACCACGTCGTCCTGGGCATGACCTTCGCCGTCTACTCGGGCCCCGAGGCCATCCGCCCCGACGCCGAGGGCAACTACCCCCGGGGCAAGGCCACGCTCGAGGTCATCAGCGTCGGCGAGAACAGCAGCACCTGCCGCATCACCAGCGAAGTGAGGGGCAACCCCGTCGTCAAGGGCGACGTCATCGCCAACGCCGTGTTCGACCCCAACAAGACCTATCGCTTCGTGATCTTCGGCAACTTCGACACCAACCGCGACGGCGCGCCCACGGCCCTCGAACGTGACGACGTCCGCGCCATGATCGAGTCCTGGGGCGGCACCGTCGTGAACGACATCGCGGGCGACACGGACTTCCTCGTCCTGGGCGAGCGCCCGCTCACCCCGCCCCGGCCCGGCAGCGGCGCCCCTCTCGAGCTCATCCTCGAGTTCCAGCGCCGCGACCAGGAGGCGCAGCGCTACGACGCGCTCGCCCGCCAGGCGCAGTCCACCAGCCTGCCCGTCCTCAACGAGAACCGCCTGTACACCCTCATCGGCAAGGCGCCCGCCTCCAACAGGCGGTGATCGCGACCCTCGCGTGGGACGAAAGAAGCACCTGCCGCCCGCCATCGAGTGGCCCATCGCTGCGGCGTTGCGCGCCGCGATGGGTACCCCCCTGCTCCTGGGGCTCGACAACGCCCGACGTGTCGCCGACGCGCTCGGAGCCGTCTATCCAAGGCTCCAGGAACGGCGCTTCGAGCGAGCCGTCCGAAACCTCTCCGACGCCTTTCCAGGCTGGACCGACGAGCGCCGCCGGATGGTCGCCGTGGGCTGCTACCAGCATGTCTTCAAGCTCGCGGTCGAGATTCTCTACGCGCCAAGGCTGATCACCGAAGAGGGCTTCGCCCAGCACCTCTTCTTCGCCGACATCGCGCCCGGCCTCTCCACGCTCCTTTCGGGCGAGCCGTGCCTGCTCATCACGGGCCACGCCGGCAACTGGGAGCTCATCGGCTACGCAATCTCCATGCTGGGCTTCCCCGTTCACGCGGTGTACCGCCCGCTGGACCTTCGCCCGCTGGACCGCTGGCTGCACGAGACCCGCCGCCGTCGGGGCCTCACCTTGGTCAGCAAGTTCGGCGCTGTCCGGGCGCTCCCGCCGGCTATCCGGGCGGGCCACCCCGCTGGGCTCGTCGCCGACCAGAGCGGTGGGGACCGCGGGCTGTTCGTGCCCTTCTTCGGCCGCCTCACGTCCACCTACAAGTCCATCGGCCTGCTCGCGATGCAGACGGGCTCCACGCTGGTCTGCGGCATGGCCAGGCGGCTCGGGCCGCGCGAGAGTCCCCCCGGCCTCCCCGGAAACTCGCGTGCCCCCGCGGGTTCCATGGGCTACGCCATCGAGATGGTGGACCGCTTCGGCCCCGCGGACTGGGAGGGCCAGCCTGATCCCCTCTTCTACATCACGGCCCGCTACCGCCGGGCCATCGAGACCATGATCCGAAAGGACCCGGCCCAGTACTTCTGGATGCACCGCGTCTGGCGCAGCCGCCCGGCGCACGAGCGGCTCGGAAAGCCCTTCCCCGGTGTCCTGCGCGACAAGCTCGCCGCGCTCCCCTGGATGACGATCCCCGATGTGGACGCCCTGGTCGCCCGCAGCGACGATGACGCCGCCAACCTCGCGTCGCTCCAGCGATAGCACCCGGGCGAGGTGCCGCGGTTCTCGGGCCGTGATCGGGCGGAATTTGGGCACCAAACCCCCGGGAGCGCGGTACAGTCTGTCCGGCGGAAGAGGCCGCGCACGCCGCGAAGACCCCCGCCCGGACGCGACGCCCCCACCGGGGCCCCGCGAAGGAGCAGCCCATGCACGGCCGACTCAGTGAGATCAAGGTGCTGATCGTGGACGACGACCGCGACGTGCTCGATTCCATGGAGGCGGCGTTCCAGGCCGCCGGGGCCCTCACCCAGTGCACCAGCAACGGGAACGACGCGGTGCGCATCTGCCGCGAAGAGCCCCCGGACCTTGTGATCCTTGACATGATGCTCCCGGGCCGCTCGGGCTTTCTGGCGCTGGAGCGCATCAAGGGCTACGAGGACGCTCCCGCGGTGATCATGGTTACCGCCAACGAGGGCAAACGTCACCAGGCCTACGCGGAATCCCTGGGTGTGGACCGCTACCTTCAGAAGCCCGTTCCTCTCACGCACCTGGTCGAGATCGCCGCCGAAATCATCGAGGCGAGAGAGGAGGAGATGGACGAGGACGACGAGCAGGACGCGGAGACCTGATGGCAAAGAAGCGCCGACAACTCGTCATCATGTCCGGCGCGGGGCCCGCCATGGGGACCCTTCGGGACGTCCGCGCGGGGCTCGCCCGCTTCAACACCTCCGCGGATGGGTCGGGAACCTCCGATTCGGGGATCGAGCGCTTGCACGGCCCCGGCATGGTGGTGGAGGTTTCCACGTCCGCCGACCCCGTCAGCCAGGCCGTCGCGACGCTGAACGACGAGGATTACGCTTTCCCCGTGCTCATGAAACTCTGCCGCGCCCTGGGGTGGAAGATGGTCGATATCGAGACAGGCCGCACGTTCGGGGGCTAGGCCCGCGCGAGGATCGCATGCCGACGTACGAGTACGAGATCCTGGACAAGAAGGGGAACCCAACCGGAGAGCGGTTCGAGGTGGTGCAGCTCATGAAGGAGCCGCCCCTGACCAGCGACTCCAAGGGCCGCCCCTGCCGACGCGCCATCGTCGCACCCAGCATCGCGGGCAAGTGGTCGGACATGAAGGGCAAGGGCGCCCTCTCCAACAAGAACCTCGAGCGCATGGGCTTCACCAAGTACGAGCGCAAGGGCAAGGGATACATGGAGAGGGTCGCGGGCAAGGCCGGCCCAAAGACCCTGGGCGGCAACGACTGACCCGGCGAGCCCCCGCCGCCCGTACGATGGCCGCTGATGCTCCGACCCCCCAGGACTCTCTGGCGCCTGTACCTGATGGACCTGCTCCGTCTGGTCTCGCTCACCGCCGGGGTGCTGGTCACGGTCATCGCCTTTGCCGGAGCGGTCAAGCCGATCTCCGATGGCGTGCTCGACGCGGCGGACGCGGTCAAGTACATCCTGCTCGCCATTCCACCCATGCTGGCCTACGCCCTGCCCTTCGCGGGCGGGTTCGCCTCCACGCTGGTCTATCACCGCATGGCGACGGACCTGGAGGCGACCGCCGCCTACGCGAGCGGCGTGTCGCACCGCAGCCTGCTCGCGCCCGCCCTGGGCCTGGCCCTCGCCTGCGCCGGATGCCTCGTGGCCCTCAACGAGCAGGTCATCCCACGATTCCTCGAACGCATGCAGAGGCTGGTCACCACCGACGTCGGGCGACTCATCGCGCAGCGCGTCGAACGGGGTGAGGGCGTCGCGTTCAAGGGCGTCATGCTCCATGCCGACCAGGTGCAGCGCGTTGCGCCCGCACCGGGCACGGGCGTGCTCGATCAACTGCTCCTCACCGGCTTCGCCGCGGTTCTTCACGAGAACAACGAGCCCAACCGCGAGGTCGCCGCCCAGCGGGCCAAAGTATGGCTGGTCGAGGGAGAGGGCCCCAGCGAGGAGCAGGGCGTCACGCGCCTCATCGTGAAGCTCGAGAACGTCACGGTCGTTCTGCCCGACCGGGGCCTCGTCGCCGCCGCGGAGATCAACGACCTGTCCTGGACCGTTCCCAACGCGTTCCGCGACAACGTGAAGTTCCTTACCTCCGATCAGATGTCCGTGCTCCACGAGCACCCCGAGCGCATGAACTGGATCGAGTCCCGACGCCAGACGCTCCTCTACACCCTCGCCGAGCGCCGCACGATGGAGCTGATGACCGCCCAGAGCGGGCGGGACAACCTCCTCCGCATGGTCGATAGCCGCGGACACCCCGTGGAGATCGTGACCGGCCAGCTCGTCTGGAAGGACCGCTGGGAACTCCTCCCCCCCGCGCCCGGAAAGCCCGTGGAGATCCGCATGGTCCGCGTGAGGCCCTCGGGCGTGAGCCAGGCCGAGATCCGCACGCCCACCACGCTCCTCGCCGATTCCGCCGTGCTCGCCAACGACGTCCGCGCCGAGACGCCTTCACAGCGTCTCGCATTCAGCCTCGTGCTGCGGGGTGTGCGCACGTCCGACGCGGGCGGGGCCGTGCTGGGAGAGCTCTCTGTTCCCGGGCTTACCTTCAGCGCCTCGCCCACCGAGGAGTACCGCGCGATGTCGAGCACGCAGCTCCTCGCCGCGGCGAAGCCATGGCTGGAGAGGCCCGAGCCCGACCCGCTGGTGGTCAAGGCTGCGGCGGAGCTGGACCGCCACCTGAAGCGACTCTCGCGCGACATCCTCTCGAAGCGGCACGAGCGCATGGCGCTCGCCGCCTCGTGCCTGGTGATGATTCTCACCGGCGCCGTCGCCGCCCTCTACCTCTCCCGTCGCCAACCGCTCGCGGTCTACCTCTTCACCTTCTTCCCCGCGCTCGCGTGCGTCGTCACGATCTCCGGCGGGCAGCAGATGATCGTGAAGCAGGGCCCCGTCGGGCTCTGGCTCATGTGGGCCGGGGTCGGGGGGCTGGCGCTCTACACACTTTGGATGTTCTGGAGGCTGCGGCGTCACTAGCCGCCCGCCCATGCCCACCCCACCCGCCGAAGACCGCGCCACGCGATGGGCCCCCTGGATGGCCTCGCCACGCGCCGCGTGGGTGCTCCTCGCCCTGGCCACGCTCGCCCGCGTGGCATACCTCGCGTGGGGGTGCCCCTACACGCTGATCGAGGACGAGGCGCACTACTGGGAGTGGAGCCGCCACCTCGCGCTCAGCTACTACACCAAGGGGCCGGGCGTCGCGTGGATCATCGGGGCGTCCACGAGCGTTCTGGGCGACAGCGCGTTCGCGGTGCGGCTCCCCGCCGCAATCAGCTCCGCGCTCGCGGGCGCCTTTCTTGTCCTGCTCGCACGCCGCGCCGTGCAGGACCCGCGCGCGCCCTTCATCACTCTTGCCTGCTGGCTCCTCGCGCCGGCCTTCCAGACACTGGGCCTCACGATGACCATCGACGGCCCGTACCTGGCGTGCTGGGCAATCGTGTCGTGGGCCGCGTGGATCGCCATCGTCGATCGCAAGCCCTGGGGCTGGGCGGCGATGGGCGTCGCGCTCGGCGCCGGTGCTCTCTGCAAGTACACCATCCTGCTCGCCCTGCCCGGGCCGATCCTCATCGCCGCGTTCGCCTCCGCACGCACGGGCGCCCGAGGCCGCGCGATGCTCGGGGTCGCCTGCGGCGCCATCCTGTTCCTCGCTGCGGTCTCCCCCATCATCATCTGGAATCAGCACGAGGGCTGGCCCACCATCCGGCACCTGCTTGGGCACCTCGGGCTCCACGGCGGAGACATGCCGGTGACCCAGGGCGAAGGCAAGGGTTGGCACTACAACCCGCTCTGGACCCTCGGCCTGATCGGCACGCAGATGGCGCTCGTTGGCCCCGTGCTGGTCCTCGCCGCCTTGGGCGCGAGAGATTCCTGGGAGGCCCGCCGAGATCAGCCCCTGCAGTGGCAGGGCTACCGCCTGCTGATCGCGCTCTCCCTCCCCATCCTGCTCTTCTACCTCGCGGTCAGCTTTGTCGCAGAGCCCGAGGGCAACTGGCCCCTCGCGGGGTTTGTGGCGATGCTGCCCCTCGCGGCCCGCCGCGTCGTGGCCGGCCTCGACCGGTGGCACGCGCAACTCCTCGCCTGGCGGGCCCTCCCCGAGCCCCGCCCCCGTGCCGGGTTCTTCGTTCGCCGGCCGGAAACCCCGACGCAGGTGCTCTGGTACGCCGCCGTGGGTCTGGGTCTGTTCGTGGCGACCGTCGTCCCACGCCTCGACGTCCTCGCGAAACTCCCGGTGCTGGGTCCGCGCATCCCCATCCACCGTTTCACCGGCGCGGATGTCATGGCCCTCCACGTCGAGGAACTCAGGGCCTCGCTCGAGCAGGAAACCGGCGCCGAACCCTTCATCATGGCCACGCACTATGGTCGGGCGAGCCAGCTCGCGTTCTACCTTCCGGGCCGGCCAACAGTCCTCTGCTCGAGCAGCCTCATGCGCGAGGGCCGGCGCACGCAGTACGACTACTGGCCCGCGACGAACCCCAGTGCCGCCCCGGGACTCCTGGGTCGCCCCGCCGTCGTCGTCGGCTCCACCCTCGAAGAATGGCAGCGGGTCTTCGAGCGCGTGACCCTCGTGGGCACGCTCCGGGGCGATGGCAAGCGCAACCGCCCCGCGTTCCTTGCCTACGGGTTCAGGGGGTTCCCCGCTGGCGGCCTCAAAGACCTGCCGGAGGCCCCAACGCCGGACTGATTCGCCATGTACCTCTCTCCCGCCCAACGCCGTCAGCGCCGCGCTTCAATCCTGTGGCGGGCGCTCGCGCTTCTCGCGGCCCTTGCGCTCACGGTCTGGATTGACCGCCCGCTCTGGATGTGGCTGAAGCTCGACAGCGCGTCCACCCTCTCCTCCAAGGACTGGTGGCAGGCGCTCCGCGCTGTTGGCTACCTCCCGCTCTGGATCGTGGTGGGGGGGCTGTTCATCCTGCGCGACCACACCATCCGGTTCGCCGGGGGCGGGCTCGCGGCATGGCACCGGGGCACGATGGTGGTCCTCGGCGCCGCGTGCTCGGGGCTCGCCGCAGAAATCGCCAAGGCACTCATCCGGCGCCAGCGGCCCGGCGACGACGGGCTTCTCCGCTTCGACTGGGCCGGCGGGGGCGCACCCGGCCTGGGCCTCGGCACCGTCAGCAGCCACGCCGCCGTCGCCTTTGGCGGGGCTTTCATGCTCGGGCTCCTGGTCCCCGCCTGGAGGTGGCCCCTGTTCCTGCTCGCCATGGGGTGCGTGTGGTCGCGCGTCGCCGCCGGCGCCCACTTCGTGTCAGACTGCTTCGCCGCCGCCCTCGTCTCATACGCTGTCGTTCGACTCCTCCGGCGCACGCTCGCGGAGTTTCCCGGCGCCCGGGAGTCTCGCTCCGCATGACCCTCCTCGACCGCTACATCGCCCGACAGTACCTCGCGAACATCTTCCTGCTGTTCGTGCTGCTCTTCGCTGTCGTCGTCGTCATCGACTTCTCCCTCAACTTCGACGAGTTCAGCGACATCGCCGAACGTCTGGTCAAGGAGTGGCGGTGGCCCGACACCGCCGCCCACCGCACGCTCCTCGCCGTCTCGCTCGTGCTCGACCTCTGGTGGCCCCGGCTGTTCCAACTGTTCTACTACCTCCTCGGCTTTGTGCTGGTCGGGGCCATGGGCTTCACCGCCGCCCAGTTCGTCAGGCACCGTGAGTTCGTCGCGATCCTTGCGGGCGGCATCAGCCTCCGCCGTGTCGCCCGCCCCATGCTTCTGGTCGCGTGCGTCATGTCCGTGCTGCAGTTCGCCGACAGCGAGATCGCACTGCCAAAGCTCGCGCCGCTCCTCACCCGCGAGAAGGTCGACGCCGGCCGTCACAGCATGGGCGCCGCCCGCGTCCCGCTGGGAGTGGACGACCGCAACCGTCTCTTCTACGCCAAGTCGTTCGACCCAGACTCGGGCCGCATCGAGGGCCTGTGGGTCTGGGAGCGCGACGAGCAGGGCCTCATGACCCGGCGCATCACCGCAACCTCCGCCACGTGGGAGAAGGGCGTGTGGCGGCTGGTCGATGGCAGGGGCGAAGCCCGGCGATCATCCGCCGCGGGCCAGCGCGACATCCGCGTCATCGAAACGCTGGAAACGGACCTTGACCCCACGGCGCTGACGCTGCGTCGCTACGAGGGCTACAGCAGCAACCTCTCGCTGATGCAGATCGGCGGCATGCTGGACCGCTACCACGCCGCGCCGCACAGCCCCGCGCACCGCGTGGAGCAGCTCGAGCGCATCCGGACAGGGCGGTTCGCGACCATCGCCTGCAACCTGCTCACGCTGCTGATCTGCATGCCCTTCTTCATCCGCCGAGAGCCCGCCAACATGGTCGTGCAGAGCCTCTACTGCGCACCCGTCGCGATCTGTGCGCTCATCGCGGGCCTGCTCGGCGCCAGCATCACGCTGCCGGGCCTGCCCCCCTCCATCAGCCCGCTGGTTCCCGTGATGGTGCTCGTCCCCATCGCCATCGCCGCGATCTCCGGCGTCAAGACCTGAGCCCCTACGCCATCGCGAGCAGCGCCAGCGTCGCCAGGTACACCGCCCACGCCGCTACCCAGCCCGCGAGCGTGAGCTGCGCGATCGAGCGGCCGAAAGGGGAGAACCCCCATCTGCCGTGCCGCACCGCGACCACCATGGGCATGAAGACCGCCAGCACCGCGGTGATCCGCAGGCACGCCGCCCCCCAGAAGGCCACCGTTCGCCCCCAGCCAGGCGACCCTGGCGCACCAGCGCCGCCGAGCCCGGACACCACCAGCAGCGCCGCCGCGAGGACGCACCCCGCCAGCACCCATCGGCTGGCCTGCCACGCAAGCCCGGGCCAGCCGGGCCACGGCGGCGTCGTCGTCGTCTCTGTGCCCGTGCTCACGCCTCGCCCCCGTCCCGAGGCGAGTCCGGATCGATTACCCGAACGTTGCGCCTGCCGTCCAGCACGCCGTTGGGCTCGTGCTCGCGCCGCAGGGCCCGCGTCAGTCTCGCATACAGCCACGCCCCGAGGCCGATGACCAGGGCCAGCAGCGCCAGCGGCACCAGCAGCACGAGCGCCACGACCACCCCAAGCGCGATCACCAGCGCCCAGGCCAGCCAGATCAGCAAGGCGAACGGGCCACGCACCGTCCGCTCTGTGCCGCTCTCCGGCGTGATGGTCGTGATCCTCAGCACGCCTGATTCTACGAAGCCGGTTGAACGCCGGGTTGGCCCCCGCCGCGGGCCCTCAGGGCAGGCCGGCTCAGAACCTGAACAGGCCGCACGTGCAGCAAGAGGCGCCCAGCAGCGCAACGACCAGCCCCGTGAACCCTTCCTCGAAGAGCAGAAGGTAGAAGTACCCGTCCCCGAGCTTGCTCGCGCGGTGGCGCACCACCAGCCACGGCGCCGCCATGCCCCACGCGAAGGCAGCGCCGAACAACACCGCCGCGGGCCCGGTGCTCGGGTGCAAAGCCTGCGATGTCATCGCCGCCAGAAGACCCAGCCCCCACGCGGGCAGCACCATGACCATCAGCCCCGGCAGCGCGGGCGTGATCACACCCTGCAGCCGCAGTTCCGCCGGTGTGCTCGCCCTGCCGCACTCCGGGCACCGCACGCGTCCGGCTTCAAAGGCCAGTCCCCGCAGCGAATACCCGCACCCGGGGCAGCCGTCGTGCTGCCCGGCGACCCCGGGGATCGGCGGCGGCCCATCGCACGCGCCGCGCGATGCCGGGGTCTGCTCTTCCATCACATCACCTGCGACGAGGCTTTCAGGAGCGGGATCATGATCGCCAGCAGCAGCGAGCCGATGACCAGGAACATCACCACGATCAGGAGCGGCTCCAGGGCCGCGAGCATCCGCGAGGTCCGCCGGTCGAGTTCCTCGGTAAGGTCGCCCGCCAGCGTCTCGAACGCGGCTTCGAGGTCCCCGGAGCGTTCCGCCGCCATCAGCAGGCGGCGCGTGGGAATGGGAAGCGCCGAGACGCTGTCGATGAGCTGCCGCAGCGCTCCGCCCTCTACCAGCCTCGTTCGCAACGTGAAGAGCTGGTCCCGCAGGACCGGGTGCCCGATGGCCCCCGCCGCCACCCCCAGCGCGTCCGCGATCGTGATGCCCGAGCGAGTCATCGCCGCCATCACCGTGAAAAACCGGGCGGACTCCTGGGCCAGCACCACGTCGCGCACCAGCGGCGCCCGCCTCAACAGGCCGGAGAACGCCCCGCCGATCGTGGCGCGGCCAAGCACCGCGCCCACGACCACGGCGCCCAGCCCCAGCAGCACCCAAAGGGCCTGCTCCTTCGCGAACACGCCGATGGACATGAGCGCCCGGGTGAACCAGGGCAGATCCATGCCCGTTCCCTCCAGCGCCGTGCCGATGCGGGGCACGATGAACACGATCATCACCGTGCTGATCACCACGCTGATGGAGAGCACAATCGCCGGATAGATCAGCAGCGTCCCGACCTTCCCGGAGATCGCGAGCTGCCGCCTGGTCGTCGTCGCGAGCTGCTTCGCGGCCCCGCCCAGATCGCCCGTCCGCTCCGCGGCCCGATATACCGCGATCGTGACGGCGTCGAAGATATCCACCGCCTTCGCCGCCTCGGCGAACGAGCTCCCCGCCGCCACCATGTCCCGCATCCGCTGCACCGGTGGCCTCGCCCGCGGCGCGACCGACGTGCAGCAGACCTCCAGCGCCTCCACCAGCGGCACGCCCCGCGTCAGGAGCTGCCCGAGCTGCGTGTGCAGTTCGTTCTGGTCCTTCAGCCGCACCTTTCCGGCAGGCGTGGAGGCCCACGCCGGCAGCGTCCAGGTCCGCAGGGGTACCAGCCGGCGGGTTCTGAGCTGCTCCGCCAGGTGCCGCGCGTTCTTCGCCCGACACACCCCCCACGCGCGCCCGCCCGTGGGCGTTGCGGCCATGTACACGAACTGGGAAGTCGGGGCGGTGCTCACGTGAGGAAGCGTAGCAATCCGGGATTGAACATCGTCGCGTTCGGCGTGCGGACGGGATGGATTGCCCGTCTCAGCGCCCTCACAATACCCCTCCTGCCTACCGCACCCGGCCCGCTCAGGTTGCCCCACCATGACCACCCTCAAGAAAGCCCCAGTGGAAGTCAAAGTCCCCCCGAGCCACACGATGCGCGCCCTCATCAAGCACCACGCCGGTCCAGAGCTCCAGTTCGTCCCCGACCAGACCAAGCCCGTGCCCGGCCCGCGAGATGTCCTAGTCCGAGTCTCCAAGGTCGGAATCTGCGGCACGGACCGGCACATCTGGGAGTGGGACGCCTGGGCTGCCTC
>JADYXW010000014.1 GCA_020853975.1 Phycisphaerales bacterium | reverse complement strand
GTGCGCCTGCCGAGCAACCCGAGCAGCGACGACGCGGCGTGGGAGTGCATGGTGAAGCACTCGGACCTGTCCGTGCTGAGCACGCACGACCTGACGATGCACTTCTGCCAGCCGGAGCCGGTGACGTTCCGCGTGTACACGGACGACTCGCCCGTGCCGGGCACGCCGGGGCTGGCGACGTTGCCGGGGTCCGGGCAGAACCAGGACACTGAGACGTACTTCTCGCCCGCGAACCGGCAACTGGTGACGGTGACGGCGGGGGATGTCGAAGATTGGTCCCCTTGCGGGTGGCTCAACGAAGGTGGGACATGGGAGGACGAGTCTACGAATCCACCGACCACCCGGCCCGGGTTCCGGCACTGTCGCACATCGCACGGCGGAACCGCGAGCCAGACTTGTGGGAACAACGTTCGAGTGAGGCGAGGCGCAGCTGACGAGACCGTTGCCGCGCCCTCCCGCGAGTTCGACTTCCCGATGGACCTCGGCCTGCCCCCGGATGCCGACGATAACCTGAACACCGCAATCACCCAGGTGTTCTACTTGGCCAACGTCTGGCACGATCGCATGTACCGTTTCGGCTTCAACGAGGCGGCCGGCAACTTCCAGGAGGACAACTTCGATCTAGGCGGGAATCCTGCTGGGGACGCGCTGCTCATTCGCGTCCACGACGGGCTGAACAACTACGGGGGTGCCAGCTACCTGCAAGGGCAATGGGAGGATGGCGCTCTCTACCAGGTGAAGTTTGCCGTGATGACCGGCCCTGCGCCTGACCGCTCTGCAGCCCTCGACCGCGGAGTGGTCTTCCATGAACTGACACACACGATGGTGGCGAGGCTGCTCGTGGGTGCCTCTGGTGGGCCAAAGCAGGCGTACGGCATGCACGAGGGTTGGGCCGACTTCTTCGCGGTCTGCCTGACCGCGCAATCGAGTGACAACCTGGGCGCCGAATACCCGATGTTCGCGTGGGCGGCACGCGAGAATGACCTCACGACGACTGGCGACCCACCCATCAGCCACTACTACTTCGGCGCCCGCCGTTTCCCCTACTCCGCCGACATGTTCAAGAACCCGGTCACGTTTGCCCACATCGATCCATGTACGTCGTCCAGTCCGGTCCGCCCGAAGGCGTTCACGTACGAGGGCCAGACCCCACCCCAAAACCCCGAGGTCGCTGGTCGTGCTCGCGACGAGGAGTACACGGTCGGGCTCGTCTGGGCAACGATGCTGCTGGAATGCCGGAATGAACTCTCAGTGTCGATGGGGTGGGCCGCGAACGACCTTGCGATGCAGTTGGTCATCGAGGGTATCAAGCTCTGCCCCATTCGCCCGAACCTTGTGGAGGCGCGCGATGCGATGCTCCAGGCCGATGTTCTGAGGCATGGCGGCGTACACCTTCCGGCGCTGCGGACGGCCTTTGCCAAGCGCGGGCTTGGTTGGGGTGCGTCGAGCCCGAACGGCGGCTCCGCCTGCGGCGTGATCGAATCGTTCGAGGTCGTCCCGACCAATGACGACGAGCTCAGCGTGTTCCTGCTCGACGAGCCGCTCATCGCGATCCACACGTGCGAAGCCACCACGTTCGACGTGCTGGTGGTCGGCAACAGCAGACCGGTCGCGTCGGTCATCGGGGATGCCGCGCCGGACCCCTGCATACTTGGGCTCCCGAGCCCTGCCGAGCTTGTCTCACCGGGAACCTACCGAGTCACGATCGGCCCCGGGCTCTGCCGGCAGGCGTGGGAGGTGTGGGCGACCGCAACCACCGAGGGGCCGAACGCGGCGAGCAAGTCGTCGCCACCCATGGCGGTCGCCGCGGGGGTTGTCGAAGTCGTGTTTGCCCGAGACATGGAATCGGGCACATCGGAGTGGGCGATCGGCATGGCGACCCCATGGGTATCCGGGTCGTCAGCGACCGCAGGGGCCTGGTTCCGTGGTGACCCGTCGGGCGGCGGGGCCGTTCACCCGGCGCGCGACGCCACGCCGGGACCGGGCTACCAGTGCTGGATGACCGAGCAGCACAACCCAAGCGCCGCGGGGGCGCTGCTCGATGACGTCGACTCCGCCACCGCATCGGGAAACGATGAGGACGGGGTGTGGCTCCGCTCGCCCAACATCCCGCTGGACGCGCTGTCGCCAGCCATCGTCGAGTTTCAGCACTGGTTCGCGAGTCTCAAGGTCAACAGCGCCGATACCGGCAACGACGTGGAAGCCCGTGCGGACTGGGTGCGGGATGGCACAACGGTCTCGGGTGTAGGCATGTCCCTCCCGCGGGGAGACGCCTCAACTGTCTGGCGGCAGAGACGCTTCATCGCACCATCGGGCGGCCAAACCCACCAGGTTCGGCTTCACTTCATGGACCTCCCGCCCCACGATACCGCAGTGGAAGGGGGTATTGACGAACTCAGGGTGTACCAAGTGATCAGTTGCGCCGACTGCTGCGACGCGGACATGAATCGCGACGGCAACGTGGACCAAGATGATGTGGCGTACCTCGTCAGCGTCATCGGGGGTGGTGACAACCCCGCGTGCATCGACCCAGACTTCAACCATGACGGGAACGTGGATCAGACCGATATCGCGGACCTGCTCTCATACGTCGGAGGTGACGGATGCCCGTAAATACACTCACGGCACAGTCGGGGTGGCGCGTGATGCCGCTCATGCTCGGGCTCGCCGCAATAGCAACACAGGCGGCGGTCGCCCAGCCCGAGGCCTACACCAACCTCGGGTCTCGCGTGACGGCACAGACGCTCGAAGTACCCATCCTGCTGGACTCCGGTGATGACATCAAGTGGTTCCTCGTCGAACTGCCGACGGTCGAAGCTGAGGCCGGGTTTGTCGAGATATTTACGCCGGTGCCCGAAGACTGCTTCTGGAACGGTTGTCCGGGGTTCATGATCTTCCCAAACGTCGCGGTGTTTGACGCCGCGGGTCGCCAAGAGGGCGCAGACTCTGGGGGCGGCGATCTTTCGGTGGTGGGAATGAGCTGGGGGCTGCAGGACCCCCGGCCACCGCGCTGCATCGTGTACGACGAGTTCGGCAACATCGCGTGCGACCGTCCGCTCGCCGGACAGTGGGGCCCGATGGAGCGCGGGTGGTATTGGATTGCTATTGGCAATGAGTTCTTGGCAGGGCCGGACAACTGGACCGTCCTGACGAATCGTCCCCCTTCGGACCCCGCACGCCACACCACGCTGACCATCCGCGTCAGCCCTCCAGACGTTCCATTCTGCGACGGCGACTTTGACTGGGACGGCAATGTGGACCAAGAGGATGTTTGGGCGCTTGGCCATATTCTCGCTGGCCACGGGAACCCCACCGGCCGCTGGGCGGACTACAACCGCGACGGCAACGAAGACCAGGACGACCTGCTCGCGCTCGTCCACACCATCGCGGGGGGCGGGTGCCCGTGAGGCCGCGGTCGCCCAACGCGATCCGTCGTGGATCGGCGAAGCCGCCGGGCCACGGCACCCGGCCGACCCACGGCGAGCGGGTCCGGACGGCCCCTGAGTGACAACCGCTCCCGTTCGGCCAAAGATTGTGCGACAACCCATTCACCGCGCTTCATCTCCACGCCGCTGGGCGTGGAGCGCTGGGGCGTGAAGGAGTCTGCACATGTCTCACACCAGCAGGCCCGAGAGCAGTTCCGGGAGCGGCCCGGCCGGTTCGGGCGACGAAAAGCCGCTGCACTTCATCGAGCAGATCGTCGAGGCCGACAACGCCTCGTCCAAGTGGGGCGTGTGGAAGGCGGGCGAGGCGATCAGCGGGCAGCGCGAGGGCGCGCCCCGCGTGCACACGCGGTTCCCGCCCGAGCCCAACGGCTATCTGCACGTGGGCCACGCGAAGTCCATCTGCCTCAACTACGGCCTTGCGGAGCGCTACGCGGGCAAGTTCAACCTGCGCTTCGACGACACCAACCCCTCCAAGGAGGAGATGGAGTACGTCGAGTCCATCAAGCGCGATGTGAGGTGGCTGGGCGGCGCGTACGACGGGCCCTTCGGCGGCGGGCTCTACTGGGCCAGCGACTACTTCCAGGCCATGTACGACTTTGCCGGGGAACTGGTGAGCAAGGGCCGGGCGTATGTCTGCCAGCTCACGGCGGAGGAGGTGAGCTCCCGCCGCGGGTCGCCCGGCGTGCCGGCGACGAGCCCGTACCGTGACCGGCCCATCGAGGAGAGCCTGAGGCTGTTCGCGGAGATGAAAGCGGGCAAGCACCCCAACGGCGCGATGACGCTCCGCGCGAAGATCGACCTGGCGAGCCCGAACTTCAACCTGCGCGATCCGGTGATGTACCGCATCCTGCACGAGGCGCACCACAACACGGGCACCGCGTGGTGCATCTACCCGATGTACGACTGGGCCCACGGCATCGAGGATTCGCTGGAGGGCATCACGCACTCCATCTGCACGCTGGAGTTCGAGGACCACCGCCCGCTGTACGACTGGTTCATCGGGGCCATCAACGAGGGCCGGGGCGGGCCGGGCCAGCCCGCGAAGATTCACCACCCGCAGCAGATCGAGTTCGCGAAGTATCGCCCGACGTACACCGTGCTCAGCAAGCGGAACCTGCTGAAGATGGTGCAATCGGGGATTGTGAAGGGGTGGGACGATCCGCGGATGCCGACCGTCGCGGGGATCCGGCGGCGTGGCTACACGCCTGAGGCGATCCGGGCGCTCTGCCGCGACGTGGGCGTGACCAAGGTGGAGAGCAGCATCGACGTGGTGAGGCAGGAGAACGCGGTGCGGGAGCACCTGAACAAGGTCGCGCCCCGCGCGATGGGTGTGCTCCGCCCCCTGCGCGTCGTCATCGAGAACTGGCCCGAGGACAAGACCGACCTCCTGGACTTCGTGGTGAACCCGGAGGACCCCGGCGCCGGCACGCGGAAAATCCCCTTCACGCGGGACATCTACATCGAGCAGGACGACTTCATGGAGAACCCGCCCAAGAAGTTCTTCCGGCTCGCGCCGGGCGCGGAGGTGCGCCTGCGCTGGGCGTACTTCCTGACGTGCACGGGCGTGGAGAAGGACGCGGCGGGGCGCGTGGTGTGCCTGCGGGCGACCATCGACCCCGCGACACGGGGGGGCGACGCCCCCCCCGGACCGGACGGCAAGCCCAGCCGCAAGGTCAAGGGCACGATCCACTGGGTCTCTGCGAAACACGCGGTGGAGGCGGAGGTGCGGCTGTACGACCGGCTGTTCAGCGCCGAGGAGCCGGGCAAGCGCACGGGCAAGTGGGAGGACGACCTGAACCCCGCCTCGCTTGAGACGGTGCGGGCGCTGGTCGATCCCTGGCTCGCCTCCTCGCAGCCCCAGGAGCCCGCGTGGGCGGACGGCATCCGCCGGTTCCAGCTCGAAAGGCTCGGCTACTTCTGCGTGGACCCGGACGGCACGCCCCACAAGCCCGTACTGAACCGCACGACCACGCTGCGCGACAGCTGGGCCAAGGACGCCGCCCAGGGCTGAGCGGCCCGATCATGCAGGCGTGGGGGCAGCGGCCAGCGACACCTCGACGACCAGCGTGTCGTCGTCGACGATCCCCATACGGTGCGAGCGCACAGCGTCCATGAGTGCCGCCGCGGGCGACGCATCGCCCTGCGCTGCGATGGCCCGCGCGCGAGCGATCGTAAACTCGCCCGAGTCGCTGCGGGCCTCGGTCGCGCCGTCGGTGTAGGCCAGCAGCGAGTCGCCCTCCGCGATCGGCAGATTGATCTGCTCGCCCTCGAAGATGGACGCGTCGAGCACCCCGAGCATCGTCGCGGTGGAATGGAGCTCTTCGATCGTGCCATCGGCGCGGCGGAAGAACGCGGGGGGGTGGCCCGCGCTCGCCCACGACAGGGTGCGAGAGGTCGGGTCCAGCCTTGCGGCGCAGCCCGTGGCGAAAACGCCTTGGGGCGCGAGCGCAGCATGGGTGTACGCGTTGAGGGCCGCGATGAGGGCGCCGGGCTCGATGGCGGGGGTGGTGGCGAACAGCCGCTGGAGCTCGCCGTGGAGCCGGTTGACCGCGAGGGCCGCGGGCACGCCGTGGCCCGAGACGTCGATAATGACGACGGAAACGGGGCCCGCGACCTCGCTGGGCGGGAACGCGAGCGGGTGGACGAACAGGAAGTCGCCCCCGATCTGGCGCATCGGCTCGTAGCGGTATCGCACGCGGACGGGGCCCCGATCGAGCTGCGGCGGGAAGAGCGCCTCGTGGATGCGCCGGGCGTAGGCGAGCTCTTCGCTGACCTCGCCGAAGCGGAAGGCGATCTCCTTGCCGGCGAAGCGGGCGTCGAACTCGCGGTAGCGCCAGGTGCTCCAGAGCACCGCGGGGGTCGCGAGCAGCGGGAAGAGCACGATGAAGCCGAGCTGCACCATGCCGAAGGAGCCCGGGATCATCATGAGGGCGACCGTGGCAAACGCGGTCCAGCAGGGGGCGACGAGGCGCACCTGCTCTCGCAGCCTCATGGGGATCAGCAGCGACGCCATGCCCTGGAATACGAGAAAATCCGCGGCGCAGAGGCGGGTGAGGATCCACGCGGCCCCTGTCTGCGAGACGAGGCCCGACGCGATGTCGGGCTCCGCGCGCCGGGAGATCATCTCCGAGACCGCCGCGATCACGCCAACGAGGACCGTGAGGATGGTCACAGCGGGGACCAGCCCTGTGCGGCGGGGCTTCTTGGCGATAACGAACCACGCGGTGCCCGCGAAGCTCGCGGCGAGCAGGAGGTCAGAGATCACGTCGGACCAGAGCGTGCGGATGGGCGTGCCGTCGTCGTGGTAGGGGTGGGCAAAGTCCATCAGCGTGCCGAAGAAGCTGAGCGCTACGAGCACGAGGGCCACGCCGCAATAGATCGTGATGCGTCGGCGGAGCACGCGGGCCCGCTCGGCGCCGAACGCGCGGTGGTAGCGCTCGTCGACGATGGTGGGTGTGCGGGGCGGTTCGAGCATCGGGTAGAGGGTACCGAGGCGAAGAGACGCGGGGGAGTACTCCTTTGGGAACCCCCGCCTTTGGTTTCGCGGCGTTGGACGTCACCCCCGAGTAACAGGGGGCCGGCGGAGTGCTGCCCGTGGAAGCCCCTCGCGGTACGCTCATCTCACGGGAGGTTCCATGACCAGCACCATCGCCTGCCTGCTCGCGGTTCTCGCAACGCTCAGGCCGCCCACGCTTCTGCCCGCGCAGACCAAGGAGGGCGTCACCTGCGAGATCAAGTCGATCGATGTTCGAACGACGGTGAGCTGGGAGCGGGACCCGGCGGCGCCGGTCGTGGGCCGCACGCTCGAGATGGCGGCGGTGGCGTCGGTGGCGGAGGGCGCCGCCCTCTACGTGCAGTCGGCCTTTGACATCGCGGAGGCTGTGGGGCCCGATGGAAGGAACTGGCTCACGCCGCCCAAGTCGCCCCGGAAGGACTGGGCGTTCGATCGGAGCCAGCTCCGGGGGCGGTTCGCGTCGCAACTCTCGAACGGGCGCGCCATGTCCGCTCGGGTGCACATGAGAGAGAGCGTGGAGGTGGGGCAGGGGCTGCCCGCCGAGTTCAGCCGCATCCGGGGCTGGGTGGACATGATCATCGCGACCGGCACGCACACCAGGCCCCTGGAGGCGGGGCTTGTGAACGAGGCCTTCGAGCTTGCGCCCGGGGTGAACTTCCTGCTGACGAGGCTTGTCAGAGAGGGAGAGCAGGTGAAGATCGACTACGAGGTGCGGATCCGCCGGTGGGAGGCCCCGGAGAAGGGCCGCTACGAGCCCATCTTCGCCGGGCTGAGACTGCGCGCGAAGGACGGCTCTGGCGGGAACTTCATGCACGGCGGGCAGGAGTTCGAGACTCGCGACGAGTACATCATGGTGCAGAAGAACGTGCACCTGGACGCGGCGTGGCTCGACCGCGTCGGCACCATCGAGGCGGTCGCGTTTGACGGCATCCACACGGTGCGGTTCGAGCTCGGCGCGGACAACGTGCCGGTGGGCGGCACACCCTGACGGCGGGCGGGCGGCCCCTACACTCCCCCCCCATGTCACTCATCGTCACCGGCACCATCGGCATCGACACCGTCTACACGCCCACCGGCCACGGAGAACGCATCCTGGGCGGGTCCTGCACCTACTTCGCCGCCGCCGCGTCTTTCTATGGGCCTGTGCGGATGGTCGCCGCGGTGGGGGGCGACTTTCCGCCGGAGTTCATGGCGACCCTTGGCCACTTCCGCAGCGTGGATCTGGCGGGCCTGGAGGTGCGCAAGGGCTCAAAGACCTTCGCGTGGGGGGGCAAGTACCGCGACGACATGAACTCGCGGGACACGCTCTTTACCGAGCTGGGCGTGCTCGCGGAAGCGCCGCCAAAGGTCCCCGCGGCGTTCGCTGATTCTCGCTTCGTGTTCCTCGCGAACACGCACCCCGGCGTTCAGGCGGGCATGCTGGGCCAGTTGCCCAAGCGGTCGCTCACGGTCGCGGACACGATGGACCTGTGGATCAACGTCGCGAAGCCTGAGCTGTTGTCGCTGCTGAAGCAGGTGGACGGGCTGGTGCTGAACTACGACGAGGCGGAGCTGCTGACGGGCAAGAAGAATCCGGTGACCGCCGGCCGTCAGATTCTTGAGTTAGGACCACGCTTCGTGGTCATCAAGAAGGGCGAGCACGGCGCGCTGCTGGTGCACCGTGATGGCCTGGCGGCCCTTCCGGCGTACCCGGCGGAGAAGGTGATCGACCCAACCGGCGCGGGCGACAGCTTTGCGGGCGGCATGATGGGTTCGCTGGCCGCGGCGGGCTCGGCCCCGGGCGCGGACGCGGGCTCGTTCGACGCCATCCGCCGGGCGCTGGTGCACGGCACCGTGGTCGCGAGCTTCAACATCGAGGCGTTCAGCCTGGAGCGGCTGCGGGCGCTGACCCGCTCTGAGCTCGACGCCCGGTACAACGAGTACGCCGCGATGGTGCGCGTGTAGTCAGGTCGGCCTCGCGGGGTCCCACCTATATTCCCCGCATGGCGATCATCGTTCTCCAGCATTCGGACATCGGCGGCCCCGGGCGCCTCGGCGCGTGCCTCCGCGATCACGGCTTTGCGCTCGACCACCGCCGGCCCGACAAGCACCCGGTAGGCTCTGCGCTCGGGGTGCCTTCTGACTTGGATAACGTGCACGGGCTGCTGATCCTGGGCGGGCCCCAGAACGTCTCCGATGCGCCCGGCCTCCCCTGGATGCAGGCCGAGTTCGACCTCGTCAGGCGGGCGCACGCGGCTCAACTGCCCGTCATCGGCATATGCCTCGGGGCTCAGCTCATCGCGCACGCTCTGGGCGGGCAGGTGGCTCCCCGCGAGAAGCCGGCGGTCGGTTTCTACGACATGCTGATCAACACCACGGGGCAGACAGACCCGATCCTGGCGGGCATCGCCTGGCAGAGCCCGCAGGTTTTCTCGTGCGGGCAGGAGATCAAGCAGGTTCCCCCCGGCGCCGTGACGCTCGCCTCCGGTGCCGGTACGAAGCACGTGGCGTTCCGTGCCGGCGTGCGCACTCTGGGCTTCCTGTGCCATTTCGAGTGCGACCGCCCGATGCTCGAGGCGCTCATGGTGGCCAGCAAGGGAGATATGCCCGGTGCGGGGATCACGCCCGGCGAGATCACCGCCCAGGCCGATCAGCAGTATCAGACGTACGGGAGGCTCTCAGATCGGCTGTGCGTCAATCTGGCCACGCTCTGCTTCCCGGTCACCCGGCGGCTGTCCGCCTGATGGGCGCGCGAACACCCCGCCCGGGTGCGTGCGGGCGGGGCGTGCGGAGCAGTGAGTCCCACGGGCTCCGCCCGGGGCGAGGCGAGTGATCAGAGGCTGGTGGTGCGGCGGCGGCCGGTGAGGCAGACCAGGCCGAGGCTCGCGAGGACCGCAGCGCCGGGCGCGGGGATGGGGACGATCTGGTCCTGGTAGCCCGAGCTGCGGATGCCCGCGACGTCGCTGGAGCCGCTTCCCTCGGTGGTCGCGGCTCCGAGCAGGGCCGCGAGCTGGGTCTGCACGCCGCCCCAGAGCGCGGAGCCATCGGTCTTGGTCGCCCGGAAGGAGCCGGTGGTGACGCTCAGGTTTCCGCCGAAGATCGAGGGGTTGTAGTCGGTGATGATCTCCCAGACCGCGAGCTGGAAGGCGGCGCCGAGGTCGGTGGACGTGCCCCCGAGGAGCTGGGTCCCCGACGCGAAGTCGTACATGTTGCGGATCGCGTCGGCCTTTGCGTCGCCCATGGGGGTGGAGTTGGGCATCTCGTCGACCGCGACGATCTCGTAGGTGCGCGGGGTGGAGGTGACGCGCTGCGACAGATCCGTGCAGAAGGTCACGTGGTTGCCGTTGTACTCCGCGTCGTCGCCGAGGCCGCCCGAGATCGTGTGCCTGAGCTGGCCCGCGAAGACGTTGCCATTGAACGCGGGAGAGGCGACGTGAACGGAGCGGCCCTGGCCCGTGCCCGTGTACTGCACGGTCACAACGCCGGCGTTGGCGAGGCCGCAGGCGGCGGCGACGGTGATGGCGGCGGCGGTGGTGCAGGTCTTCATGTCTTCTCTCCTCTTCACGGTGCGGGGATGGTTCGTGGCGGGCCTTTCGGCCCGGGCGGCTCTCCTTGCCGCCGATGCCCCAAAGGTGCCACAAAAACGCCCGCGTGGGGGAAAAGGGGCCGGGTTTGGGCCACCGCCGGCCATCCCCGCGACCCGTACGCCGGGCATGCCGGTACGCCCGTCCTGTCGGCGCGGGTATCCGGACTCCGCCCCGGCCGGCCCCACGCCCGATACGCTCTTTCACCGGCGGTCACAGCGATGAGCACCCTCTCCCGAAAGCACCCGGGCCAGTTCGCCCACCTTCACCTGCACACCGAGTACTCGCTGCTCGATGGTGGCAACCAGGTCGAGAAGCTCGTTGCGCGACTGGCCGAGCTTGGGATGTCCTCGTGCGCCATCACCGACCACGGCAACATCTTCGGGGCGGTGGCCTTCTACCAGGCCTGCAAGGAAAAGGGAATCCACCCGATCCTGGGCGTGGAGGCCTACGTCACCCCGCCGGGCAAACCCCGGGCCGACCGCACGTATTCAGGGGGCGGCGAGGGGGGCTACCACCTCGTGCTGCTCGCGGAGAACGACGAGGGCTGGCGCAACCTGCTCGTGCTCTGCAGCGAGGCGTTCCTGACGGGCTTCTACTACAAGCCCCGGATCGACCGCGAGCTGCTCGCGAAGCACAACAAGGGCCTCATCGCGATCAACGGGCACCTGGGCAGCGAGATCGGCGACCACCTGCTGGACTTTCACCGCTCGCAGGACCAGAAGTTCTGGGACGCCGCGGTGGAGAGCGCGAAATGGCATGCCTCGGTGTTCACGGACGACGGCACGGGGCCGCGTGCGTTCATCGAGATGCAGCACCACGTGCCGGAGCAGAACGCTATCAACCCCCTGCTCGTGAGGCTCGCGCGGCAGGAGGGGATGCCTCTGGTCTGCGACAACGACGCGCACTTCCTGAGGGAGGAAGATCACGACGCGCACGACACGCTGATCTGCATCTCGACTGCCCGTGGGAAGAACGACGACAACCGCATGCGGTACCCGCGGGAGCTTTACGTCAAGAGCCCCGCGGAGATGGAGTCGCTCTTCGGGGCGTATGGCGACGTGGGCGCCGAGGCCCTGGACAACTCCGTCGCCATCGCGGCGCGCTGCAGCGTGAATCTCCCCCTCGGCGCCAACAACGCCCCTGCGGTGCAGATCGATCTGCCCGACGCCTCGTCGCTCCCCTCGCACGACGACCCGCGCTTCGGGGGCGATCTTTCCGCGTGGTACACCGCGTACTGCGCCGCGTTCGAGCTGCGCCCGTTCCGAGAGCCGCCCACCCTCGCGCAGCTCGAGGCCTCCAAGGCCAACTGCGACCGGGCGCTCCGCATGCTCGCGGAGGCCGGGTACATGTGGCGGTACGGGGCGGCGGGGTCCGGCGCCGAGGCGGACCGGCGCGCCCGCCTGGAGCGAGAGCTCCGCGTGCTGTCGGACAAGAACATCTCCGCGTACTTCCTGATCGTCTGGGACTTCGTGAACTGGGGCCGCCAGCGGGGCATCCCCGCCAACGCCCGTGGCTCGGGCGTGGGGACCATGGTCGGCTACGTGCTGGGCCTGTCCAACGCGTGCCCGGTGAAGTACGGCCTGCTGTTCGAGCGGTTCACCGACCCGGACCGCAGCGAGTACCCGGATATCGATATCGACCTCTGCCAGGACGGGCGGGGCGATGTCATCAACTACGTCCGCGAGAAGTACGGGCACGTCGCGCAGATCATCACCTTCGGAACACTGGGTGCCAAGGCCGCGATCCGCGACGTGGGGCGAGTGCTCGAGGTGCCGCTTGGCGAGGTCGATCGGCTGTGCAAGCTGATCCCTGCGCAGCTCAACATCTCGATCCAGGACGCGATCGACCAGGAGGCGGAGCTCAGGAAGCTCTACAACACCGAGCCCCGCTACCGCCGGCTCCTGGACAACGCCATCCAGCTCGAGGGGCACACACGCCACGCGGGCGTGCACGCCGCGGGCGTCATCGTTGCCACCAGGCCCCTGCAGGAGATCATCCCGCTGTACCGGCCCCCGGGGACGGACGGGAACGAGGTGATCACGCAGTGGGACGGCCCGACGTGCGAGAAGATGGGCCTGCTGAAGATGGACTTCCTGGGCCTCCGCACGCTCAGCGTGATCGAGCGGGCCAAGAAGCTGATCCGCCAGGGCCTGAGCGAGCCCGACATCTACGCCGCGGTGGGGCGAGCCCCGGGCGACGCGGGCCCGCACCCGCTGGACCTAGACCGGCTGGAGTACGACGACCAGCACGTGCTGGAGCTCTTCCGCCGGGGCGAGACCACGGGCGTCTTCCAGTTCGAATCCGGGGGCATGCGCCGCCTGCTTGTTGAGATGAAGCCCGACAGGCTCGAGGACCTGATCGCCGCCAACGCGCTCTTCCGACCGGGGCCGATGGAGCTCATCCCGGACTACAACCGGCGCAAGCACAAGCTCGACGTTGTGCCCACGCTCCACCCCATCGTCGAGACCTTCACGGGCGAGACCTACGGCGTCATGGTCTACCAGGAACAGATCATGCAGATCGTGCATGGCCTTGGGGGTATCAAGCTCCGCGACGCCTACTCGCTCATCAAGAACATCAGCAAGAAGAAGCACGACAAGATCGAGAAGGAACGCCCGAAGTTCGTCCAGGGTGCGCAGAAGCAGGGGCTCTCGGCCCAGGATGCGGAGGCCCTCTTCGAGCTGATCCTCAAGTTCGCGGGCTACGGCTTCAACAAGAGCCACTCCACGGGCTACGCGATCGTCGCGTACCAGACCGCCTATCTCAAAGCCTACTTCCCGCGCCAGTACATGGCGGCGTTCCTCACCTACGAGAGCCAGGCGGGCAAGGCCAGCGAGTGGACCCCGTACCTCGACGACTGCCGCCGCACGCGCAGCATCGACCCGGGCAACGGCGAGACCATCGGTGTGGGTGTGGAGGTCCGTCCGCCCGAGATCAACCTGTCCGACGCGGACTTCGCGGTCGTCTACGCCGATGAGCGTGCGTCGCTGCGCTCGCACCAGGGGCACCTGCGCTTCGGGCTCAAGGCGATCAAGGGGCTGGGCGAGAAGGCGGTGGGGGCGATCATCGCCGAACGTGAGCGGGGCGGGGCGTACACGAGCCTCTTTGACCTCACCGAGCGCCTGCCCCCGGGTGTGCTGAACAAGACGGGGCTGGAAGCCCTCATCAAGTGCGGCGCGCTCGACGGCTGCCACGGGCGTGCGCTGCGCGCCGCGATGACCGCGACGATCGACCAGGCGCTCACCGCCGGGTCCAAGGCCGCGGCGGACAAGGCCGCGGGCCAGGGCGGGCTCTTCGGTGGAGGTGGAGTTGTCGCGACCGCCAAGCCGAGCCCGGGGACCCTCGCGAGGGCCGAGCCGTGGTCCGAGACCGAAACGCTCAAGCAGGAGAAGGACACCGTCGGTTTCTACATCTCGAGCCATCCGCTCGAGCGGTGGCGGGCCTGGGGCAGCACGTTCTCCACCACCACAGTCGTGGGCGTGAAGGACCTGCCCCAGGACACCCGCGTCGTCGTTGCCTCGATGATCCAATCCGTTCGCACGATCCTCGTGCGCAACGGCAAGTCCGCGGGCCAGAAGATGGCGATCGTCACCATCGAGGACCTCTCCGGCTCCTGCGACAGCGTGATCTTCTCGGATAACTACGCCAAGTTCGGGCACCTGGCGGTCGCGGAGCAAGTCGTCTTTGTGCTGGGCCGCGTTGACCGCGCCCGGGGAGAGCCCCAGGTGCTCATCGAGCGCCTTGTTCCCATCGACGGCGTGCCCCTCGACGGGGGGAAACTGCGCCTCTTTGTCGACGAGACCCGCCTCAACGGCGGGGCCGGCGCCGCGATCGAGCGGGTCGCCCGGGCGCTGCAGACTCCTCCCAAGGCGGCCCAGCGAGCCCCGGGCGAGAACCCCGCCGCGTTCAGCGTCGAGCTCTTCATCGGCACCGACTCCCAGGTCGCAGTGCTCTCCGCGGACCCGCAGCTCCGCGTGCAGCTCGCCCCGGACCTGGTGCAGACCATCGAGTCCGAGCTGGGGCACGGCATGGTGCGAGCCACGGGCGTTGCGATCGACAGGGCGGAGAGCGAGAAAAAGCCCTGGCAGCGTCGGCGCGGAGGCGGGGACGACGACTAGCCTGGGGCCGGCCCGCGCCCTTACGACAGCCTCGACACCTTGTTCGCGAAGATCGAGAGCAACCCGCCCAGCAGCAGAAAGCTCACCAGGCCCTGCGCGGAAAGCAGCACCTTGCCCAGCGCCCCGATGGGGAACTGCCCGCTGGTGCCGGGTGCCGTGAACGTCGTGATCGCAAAGAAGAGCGCCTGGCCAAAGTCGGGCCTCCCCACATACCTCACGACGTCGCTGCCCGCCTCGCCCGGACGCACGAGCGAGAAGTCCGAGAGCATGTAGCTCCCCACGAACACCATGAGGATCACCACCGCCGTGAGCCCCAGCCGCCCCAGACTCTGCCCGAACCCGCAGCACACGCCCCAGAGCCACACCAGCTTCCTTGTCGCGCCGTGCGAGCGCCGGTGCATGTCCCGCAGGTGCTGCACGTCGGCGATCTGTCGGCGGAGCAGCGGGGGCAGACCCAGCACGTCTTGGATGGGGTGCTCGGGAATCCCGGACTGAAACCTGACCTCACCTCGAAGCGTGGAGGTCGGCAGGTTGATCCACCACGCGGGTTCGGTGATCCGTGCCCCGAAGAGCCTGGCCGTGCGGAAGTCCACCCGGGTCAAGTCGCACTGGTGGAGGGTCGCATCGCTCAGGTCCGCGCCGGACACGTCCGCGTCGGCGAGCCTTGTGCTGTGCAGATTCGCCCGGCTGAGCCGTGCGCGGCGGAGGGACGCGCCCTCCAGAGTCGCAGCGAACAAGTCGCAGCCGGACAGGTCCGTCCCCGAAAGGTCCGCTCCGCGCAGGTCTGTGCGGGAGAGATCCGCACCGCCCAGGCTCACACCCGACAGGTCGTAGTGAGCCAGGCACAGGCCCGCGAGGTTCGCCCGGCCCCGTCTGTCGTCCCAGAGGTCGCCGCCGGGCTCGAGCGCGCGGAGGAACTCGCCCCGCCACGCGTTGCGCTCGTCCTGGCTCGCGCCGAGCCAGCCTGTGCGCAGCAGGGTCGCGATCCGCGAGCGCTGAGGGGGATGGGCAAGGGCGGGTGCGGGTGCGTTGGG
This sequence comes from Phycisphaerales bacterium, assembly GCA_020853975.1. Taxonomy (GTDB): domain Bacteria; phylum Planctomycetota; class Phycisphaerae; order Phycisphaerales; family UBA1924; genus RI-211. The sequence continues at coordinate 12,647 of JADYXW010000014.1, read as the reverse complement.
CATGGCACTGCTCAATGCGATGTTCGTCGCCCCACCCGCCAGTCAATCCATACAGTCCCGCCGCCATGTCCCGGCGCGTTCGCATCACAGACGTCTCACCCCGCGACGGGCTCCAGAACGAGCCAGGCGTGATCCCCGCCTCGGAGAAGGCACGCCTGGTGGAGCTGTTGTGCCTGGCCGGGGTTGACGAGGTTGAGGTCACGAGCTTTGTGAGCCCCCGCTGGGTGCCGCAGCTCGGAGATGGGGCGGAGGTCTTCGCGGCCCTGGCAGCCCGATTCCCCCCGGGGACGAGGCGGCCCATGTTCTCCGCCCTGGTCCCGAACGACAGGGGCCTGGACGGAGCACTCGCCGTGAACCGGGCAGCGGGACGGGCGCTGATCGAGAAGGTCTCTTTGTTCACCGCCGCCAGCGAGACCTTCAGCCGCAGGAACACCAACGCGAGCATCGCGGAAACGTTTGATCGGTTTGTACCGGTGCTCGATCGGGCCGCTGTCGCGGGGCTCCGCGTCAGGCTCTACGTCTCGTGCGTGGTGGCGTGCCCGTTCGAGGGGCCGATCGCTCCGGACACCGTCGCGACGGTTGCGCGGCAGGGGTTGCAGGCCATGCAGAGAGCCCACGATTCCCGCCCCGCGGGCGCGCCCGGCCTTGCGGGCATCGAGATCGACCTTGGAGACACCATCGGGGCCGCGACCCCGGAGACGATCGCGCCGGCCATCGAGCGGACGCTGGCCCTGCCCGAGTGGGGCCATGCCCGCGGGCCCGAGGCGGCGCTCGTGCTGCACCTGCACGACACGTTCGGCAAGGCGGCGTCGTGCGTGACGCGGGCCCTCTCGCTGGGCGTGCGCTCGTTCGATTCCGCCGCAGGGGGGCTGGGGGGCTGCCCGTACGCGAGCACACCGGGAAAGCGAGCCCCCGGGAACATCGCGACGACGGCGCTGGTCCGTGCGATCCGCGAGGCAGGGTTCGAGGCGGCGGTCGATGACGAGGCCCTCGCCCGCGCCTCCGAGTTCGCCGCGGGCCTGGCGGCCTCGCGCCCGCCGGGGAGTGCTTCCCCATGATTTCCTTCGAGCCCGTGGGCGAGGTTGCGGTGCTGCGGCTGGACCGTGCCGCGAAGAAGAACGCGCTGACGCCCGCCATGCTCCGTGACCTTGTGGCCCGCGTGGCGGGATGCGCGTCGGCGCGCGCCATCGTGCTCTCGGGCGTCGGCGACGTCTTCTGCGCCGGCTTTGACCTCACGCTGGCGAAAGACGACGACGGCGCGCTGGCGGTGCTCATCACCGAACTGGCGTCCGCTGTGCGGGCGCTTCGGGACGCACCCGTGCCTGTCATCGCCTCTGCCCACGGGGCGGCGATCGCGGGCGGGTGCGCGCTGCTGTGCGCGTGCGACTTTGTCGTTGCGGACGCCGCGTCACGCATCGGCTACCCGGCGCTGCGTCTGGGCATCTCCCCCGCGGTCTCCGCGCCGTCGCTGGCGTCAGTCATCGGGGTGGGCCCCGCGAGGTGCCTGCAACTCGATCCGGGAGTGATCTCGGGCGAGGAAGCCGCGCGGCTCGGCCTGGTGAGCGACCTGATGAAGACGGGCGCGGAGTGCGAGCCCCGGGCGATTGTGCTCGCGGCGCAGCTCAGCCGCAAGCCCGCCGCCGCCTTCGCGCACACCAAGGGCTGGCTGAACCGGATCGACCCGCTGTGCGATGATCGATCGAGCGAGGATGGCCTTCGGGCCTCGCTGGCAGGGGTGGGGGGGGCCGAGCAGCGCCGGCTGCTCGCGCAGGTGTGGAGCCGCACGTGAACCTGGAGATGGCATGACCGAACTGACGACACTCACGAAGGACGGCCCCATCGCCACCCTGACACTCCGCAGGCCGGAGGTCCGCAACGCGCTCTCCGTCGATCTGCTCAACGACCTGCACGCGCGGGTCGCCTCGCTCGGTGCTTCGAGCGACGTCTCAGTCCTGGTGCTCACGGGCGAGGGGCGTGCCTTCTGCGCCGGGATGGACCTCAAGGCCGTTGTCGACGACGCCGACGCTGCCCTGAGGCTGCTGCGGTCCCTCGCGGATCTCACGCTCTCGCTGCGGGCCCTGCCCATGGTGACCGTGGCGCGCGTCAACGGCGCCGCGATCGGGGGCGGCTGCGGGCTCGCGTGCGTCTGCGACATCGCGATCACCCACGCGGACTCGCGCATGGGCTTCCCCGAGGTGGACCTTGGCGTCTGCCCCGCGGTCGTCGCCCCCTGGCTGGTGAAGAAGATCGGCGCGGGCAGGGCCCGGCGGGTGCTGCTGTCGGGCGGGCTCATGAGCGGGGCGGAGGCGCACGCCCTGGGCATCGTGGACCATCTGGCCCCCGACGCCGCGGGGCTCGACGCGCTCTGCACGTCGCTCACCACTCGGCTCGCCACGGGCGGGCACCTGGCGCTGCTCGCAACCAAGGAACTTCTCAACCGCCTGGATAACTCCATCGACACGCCGGTGCTGCACGCCGGGGCTGAGCTGTCCGCGGCGATCGTCGCCAGCGACGAGACCCGCGCCATCCTGCGGGCCCGGCTGAAGGGTTGAGCGGGCTACCTGGGCTCCGCGCTCGCGGCCCGGGCGGCCTTGCCCCGGGACACAATGTTCAGCACCTCGACCCCCAGCGAGAAGGCCATGGCGAAGTAGACGTACCCCTTCGGGATGTGCTGGCCGAAGCCGTCGGCCACCAGCAGCACGCCGATGAGCATCAGGAACGCGAGCGCGAGCATCTTCAGCGTCGGGTGCTTGTCGATGAAGTGGCTGATCGTGCCCGCGAAGGCGAGCATGACGCCCACGGACAGGACCACCGCGATGATCATGACCTCCAGCGCCCGGGCCATGCCCACCGCCGTGATGACCGAATCCAGCGAGAACACGATGTCGATGACCAGCACCTGGGCGATGATGGACCAGAACGAGGAGTGCTTGGTCTTCTGCTCCTGGTCCGGTTTCGGCTCAATCTTGTGGTGGATCTCAAGGGTCGCCTTGGCCAGCAGGAATCCGCCGCCCAGGATGAGGATGAGGTCCCGCCCCGAGATCTGGTTGGGCACGTCCACCATCTTGCCATCCTTCTCGATGGCCTCGGTGATCCAGGGCACTTCGAAGAGTGGCGTCTGCGCCAGGCCGATGATCCAGGCGATGGTGCTGAGCAGAGCGATGCGCGTGATGAGGGCGAGCGCCAGGCCCGTTCTGCGGGCCTTGGCGCGCTGCGCCTCGGGCAGCCGGCCGCAGAGGATCGCGATGAACACGATATTGTCCACCCCCAGCACGATCTCCAGCAGGGTGAGGGTGAGCAGCGCGATGGCGTTGTCCACAGTGAGCAACGCGGCGGGATCGAAGGCGAGAGTCATCATGGGGCAAGAGGGTACCAGCCCCGCGCGGCTGCCGCACGCCACGCCCTACGATGCCGGACCCAGGTGGGGTGGCAGAGCGGTTGAACGCGGCGGACTTGAAATCCGCTAGGGGGCCAGTCCCCCTCAGGGGTTCGAATCCCCTCCCCACCGCTTTTCCGGCCCGGCTCGCGGGAGGGCTCCTACAGGACGACGTTGACCATCTTGCCGGGCACCACGATCACCTTCCGCACGGGCTTGCCCGCGATGAACTCCTGCACGCGGGCGTCCGCCAGCGCCACCCGCTCGTGCGTGCCCGCATCGGCGCCCGCCGGCACCATCACTCGGCTGCGGACTTTTCCGGCTACCTGCACGGGCACTTCCACCTCGTCGTCCACCAGCAGCCTCGCGTCGACCTGGGGCCAGGGCTGGTGAGAGGCGAAGCCGGCGCCGCCGTGCCTTGCCCACAACTCCTCGGCGATGTGCGGCACAAACGGGCAGAGCGTGAGCGCCAGCCGCCGGATCTGGTCCGAGGTCAGCGCACCCATGCCCTTGTCCACGCCGACGCAGGCGTTGACGAACTCGATCGCCGCGGCGATCGCGGTGTTCAGCGACAGGCGGTCGATGTCCGCCCCGACCTTCACGACCAGGCGGTGCAGGAGCTTCTCGATGTTGGCACTTGGATCCGCCGAGGTGCGAGGTTTGCCCGTCTCCTCGTCCACCGCAAGGCGCCACAGTCTCTGGAGGAAGCGGAAGAGCCCCGCGATGTCGCGCGGGTTCCAGGGCTTGCTCGCCTCGAGCGGGCCCATGTACATCTCATAGAGCCGGAACGTGTCGGCCCCGAACTCGGCGATCACCTCGTCGGGGTTCACCACGTTCTTGAGGCTCTTGGACATCTTTGCAACGATCTGCGAGACCGGAGCGCCCGTCGCGGTCTCGACGAACGCGCCCTCGCTGGGCTCTGAGACCTGGTCCACCGGCACCAGCGTCTTGTCCTTGCGCTGGTAGGCAAAGCTCGTGATGAGGCCCTGGTGGAACAGCCGCCTGAACGGCTCGGGTGTCGTGACCTCCCCAAGGTCGAACAGCACGTTCTGCCAGAACCGCGAGTACAGCAGGTGCCCGACCGCGTGCTCGGACCCGCCCACGTACAGGTCCACGCCCCCTGCCATCCAATACGCCTCCGCCTCGCGCCCCACGAACCGGCCCGGATTCAGCGCGTCGCAGTAGCGGATGGCATACCACGACGAGCCGGCACTCCCGGGCATCGTATTGGTCTCTCGCCACACCGGGGTCTCCGGCGCCAGCAGAGACGGGGCCACGCCCGCGTCGCCCGCGGTGGTCTTCACCCAATCCTGCGCCTTGGCCAGCAGGGGCATCGGGTCCTCGCTCTCCACGGGCGCATAATCCGCCAGCGCGGGGAGCTTCACGGGCAGGTGGCTTTCTCCGACCGGGTACGCTCTGCCCCCCGCGTCGTACACGATCGGGAACGGCTCGCCCCAATACCGCTGCCGCGAGAACACCCAGTCGCGCAGCCTGAAGTTGACCTTCCTCGCCCCAAGGCCCTTGGCCTCAAGCCACGCGAGTACCGCCTCCTTGGCGTCGGCGCTGTGCATCCCGTCCAGGCTGATGTCGGCGTTCGTCGAGTTGGCGGCGATCCCGGCCTCGGCGAGCGCGCCGTCGTGGCTTGCGTGGTACATTCCGGCCTCGAACTCCCGCCTGAGCGCGCCGAAGTCGCTCACGTGCAAGTCTTCGATGACCTCGAGCCACACGCGCTGTGTCACGCCCCGGCGGGAGCCCATGGGCCCGACTTCGCACACCTGGTCGGGTGCCGCCGCTCGCTGCTGAAAGACCCTGCGCAGGCGCTCCGCCGCGGGCTTGGCGGGGGCGCCCGTGACCGAGATGCCGACGAAGTCCGCGAGGCGCTCACGCCAGCCTTCTTCGACCGCGCCCTCGGGATATGAGTGCAGGGCGAAATACCGCATCGCGAAGACCGGGGGCTGGTACACCACGTCCCGCATCGGGAGGCCGTGGGCCTGCGCGAACTCGAAGTCACGTTCGTCGTGTGCCGGCACCGCCATGATGGCCCCGGTGCCGTACCCCATGAGCACGTACTCCGCCGTCCACACGGGAACCGCCTGCCCCGTCGCCGGGTTGATCGCGCGCAGGCCGGTGAAGACGCCTGTCTTCTCACGGCTCTCCTGACGCTCGACGTCACTCCGACGGCGGGTGCGGGCGGCGTAGTCCGCCACCGCCGCGGCGTGGGGCCCCGCGCCTTCGATCACCATCTGCACCAGCGGGTGTTCGGGGGCGATCACCATGTAGGTCGCACCGAAGAGCGTGTCCGGACGGGTGGTAAAGACGCGGAGGCTCTGGTCGGTCCCATCGATCGCAAAGTCGATCTCGGCGCCCTCGCTCCGGCCGATCCACTCACGCTGCATGGTCTTGGTGGACGCGGGCCACTCCAGCGAGTCGAGTTGCTTCAGCAACCTCTCGGCATACGCGGTGATCCTGAACGCCCACTGGCTCAGCGGCTTGCGGACCACCGGATGCCCGCCCCGTTCGCTGCGTCCTTCGATTACCTCGTCGTTGGCCAGCACCGTGCCCAACTTCGGGCACCAGTTCACCGTCGTCTCGCTCCGGTAGGCCAGTCGGTACGTGTCGATCAGCGCGCCACGCTCGTCGTCGGAGAGCTCGTGCCACATCCGCACGCCCACCACGCTCCCCGTGATCGCCTGCGACCCGGTCGGAATCGCCACCACCTCGCCGAAGGTGTTGACGGCCACGCGGCCACGCTCCAGCGCCGAAACAAGCTCGCCGATCGGCCTTGCGCGGCCATGCGCCGGATCAAACCAGGAGTCGAACAGCCTCAGGAAGATCCACTGGGTCCAGCGGTAATAGCCCTCGTCGATCGTCCCGAACTCGCGCGACCAGTCGTACGAGAACCCGAACCGCTTGAGCTGCCTACGGAAGTTGTCGATCGCCTGACGCGTGGTGATGGCCGGATGAATGCCGGTCTGAATGGCGTACTGCTCCGCAGGCAGGCCGAAGGCGTCCCATCCCATGGGGTGAAGCACGTTGTGCCCGGTCATGCGCCTGTACCGCGACATGATGTCGGTCGCGGTGTAGCCCTCAGGGTGCCCCACGTGCAGCCCCGCGCCGCTTGGGTAGGGGAACATGTCCAGGCAGTAGTACTTGGGCCTTGAGGCGTCAAACCCCGCCTCGCCCGGGTTGGGCTGGCAAAAGGCGGACCGCTCCTCCCAAGTCGCTTGCCACCGACGCTCGATCTCGTCGGCGATCTGCGCCGTGTAGCGGAACGGGTGGGGCCGGTCGGCCCCGTACTGGCTGGTCCCTGGCTGGCTGCTCATGCGGTTTCCGGCGAAGCGTGGTTGAACAATCGCGCGGCGGAACTCACCCGCGGCCCGGGCCGGGGCGAGATTCCCCGCGGCCCGCCCAGCGGTCGGGTGATCAGCCGTCGCGGCGAGCGAGGCACCCTTGCCCTCACGCTTCAACCTTAGGCGCCGGGACGGTCCGTTCCCCCACGCCGCCCGAGACGGCGGAGCGCCGCGTAGATCCGGCGCCACTCGCCCGCGGGGCCCGCCGGCATGCCCATGACGGTGGCCCCCCGCTCGATGTTTCCGGTGACCCCGGCGCCGCCCCCGACTCGCGCGCCGGCGCCGACCTCTTTCGAGTCCGCCACGCCCGACTGCCCGCCCATGATCACCCCGTCGCCGAGCACCACGGACCCCGCCAGTCCCACCTGCCCGCAGAGGACGCAGCACCGCCCGATGCGGCAGCCATGCCCAACCTGCACGAGGTTGTCGATCTTCGTTCCATCACCCACAGTGGTCGATCCGAACTTCGCCCGATCAATGCACGAGCAGGCGCCGATCTCCACGTGATTGCCGACCACGACATTGCCGATGTGCGGGACTTTCACGAGCCCACGCTCATCCGGGGATGGATGGAACCCGAAGCCGTCGCCGCCGATCACCACGCCGCTGTGCAGGATGCAGTCGTGCCCGATGACGCAGGCGTGCATGATGCTGGCGTTTGGCCGGATCAGCGTCCGTGCGCCGATGCTCGCGCCCGCGCCGACGAACACCTGCGCCTCCAGCCTGGCACCCTCGTGGACGACCGCCCCCGCGCCGATCACGCAGAGCGGGCCGATGCTCGCGTTCTGGTGCACGCGCGCCGAAGGGTCGACCACAGCCGTGGGGTGCACGCCCGTGGGCACCGCCGGTTCGGGCGGCGCGAACCGCTGGAGCATGGCGATGAGCGCCAGGTCCGCGTCGGGGACGATGATGAGCGGTCGGGGCGAGGCGGGAGAGGCCGGGTCAAAGCCGGGCACAAGGTCGGCGAGCGGCACGTCCCGCGTGACCACCGCCGCGGAGGCGCCGCTCGAGGCCCAGCGCCGCCCGAACTTCGAGGAACGCACGAAGGTGAGCGCCCCGGGCCCGGCCTGGTCGAGCGTCTCGATGCGGTCGACGATCACCTCGCCCGGGCCCAGCAGAGAGCCCCGGACGAGCCGAGCGATCTCATCGCAGCGCATGCCGCTCATGGCTCAGGGCTTCCCGCCCTGGGCGGCGTACTCGTTGTTGAGCACGGTCAGCACGCGGTCGGTGATGTCCATCCCATCGGTGCGGTAGAGCACGGTGCGCTGCTTGAGGAGCGACCCGTACTCCTCCGCCGTCGCGCGCTCCGGCACCTTGAGAGAGCTGTCGTCGAGGATGACAAGGTCGAAGCCCTCCTTCGCCGCGATCTGGGCGACGACGCCGTTCAGCTTCAGATAGAGCTCGCGGACCACGTCCCCCTGTTCGAGGTTGATGATCTGCTGGTACATCCGGGAGCGGGCCTCGCGGAGGCCCTGCAGCTCGATCCGCTCGGCCTGCTTCTCGTTGCGCCTCTTGTGGTCGGTGGGGGGGATGACCGTTGCCAGCTCGTTGTCCACGGCCTTGATCTGCTCTCCCATGTCGTCCAGCGTCTTCTTGAGCTGATCGGCATGGGCCGCGATCGCGCGGTTGCGGTCCTGCAGTTCCGCCAGCTTGTTGATGAGCTCGAGGTTTACGAGCGCCACCCGGGGCTGGATCTGGGCGGGAACCCCCGCGGGGGAGGCGTTGGACCTGAGGGCGGAGCCCGCCACGATGGCGAGGCCGAGCACGCACGCCGAGGCGAGAACCGGGGAACGGAAGAGGCTGGACATGGCTGACTCCTGCTGCTTGCTCCGGTTGGGACGCACGAGCGCCCGGGCAGTTCCTCGGAGCGGGATTTCTGCGAACGGGGCCGGGCCGCGGCCCCACCTACCTGAACGGCACATCGATGCTGAAGGTGAAGAGGCGGGTCTCGTCCGTGTCTTCCTTCAGGATCGGGAATCCGAAGTCGAAGGCGAGGGGGACCGGCGAGAGCTGCTCGACGTAGATGCGGAGACCCACGCCCACCGACACCCTGTAGCTGTCGAAGGAGACTTCTTCATCGACGGTGCCCGTGTCGATGAACGCCACACCGCTGAGGAGGTCCGTGAAGAGAGGGTGGCGAACCTCGGCGCCGGCGAAGAACATGAAGTTCCCGCCCACGGTGTCCTCGCTCACGCCGCCCGTGTCGTTGCGGATGCCCGCGGGCGCGACGGCGCGATAGTCAAACCCTCGGAAGGTCTGGCCGCCCATGTACAGCCTCTGGTAGAAGGGCGCCACGTCCTCGTCGCCGGGGATGTACGCGGCCCGCGCGGTGAGCTGCAGCACCGTCTTCTCGCCCAGCACGTTCTCCCGCAGTCTGAAGTACCGGGAGGCCTCGCCCTTCAGCACCGCGAAGGAGTAATCACCCGTGAAGAGCTCCAGCCCCATCTCCAGCTTGTTGCCCTTGCTGGGAAAGGTGATGTTGTCCAGGCTGCTGCGGCTGAGCGAAAGCCCCGCGCTCGCCAGCATCGAGCCCTCTTCCTGCTCGAAGTATTCGGTCGGCGCATCCTCGTCGATGTTCGAGAGCTCGATGGTCTCCACGCGGAAGGGGATCGAGAGGTTCCAGCGCGAGCCGTAGCGTCTGCCGACGCGCACCTCGGCGCCGATCCGCTGCTCGTCGTACGCCCGGTAGATGCGGTCGCGGTAGTAGACGCTCCCACCCATCGAATAGTCCGTCCCGAACGCGTACGGATCGGAAAGGCCGATCGAGAGGTTCCGGTAGCGGTCGCCGGGCTGGACGGCGAGCGTAAAGGTCTGCCCCCCGCCGTGGAACGCCTCGCCCGAGAAGAGCTCTCCCCACGAATCGGGCCAGTCGCGGACGTCGAAGTTGCGCTCGGTGAGGGAGATCGTGCCGATCACGCCGTTGTCCGCGGAGAGTGCGGCACCGAAGTTGATCGAGCCCGTGTTGGTCTCGTCCACCTCGACAAGCACGTCGCGATACCCCGGCTCGTCCTCGCGCTCGGGCTGCACCGTCAGCTTCACGCTGTCGGGCACGAAGAACCGCGTGTCGGCGAGCCTCTTGCGGCTCTCTTCGAGCTCGCCCGAGTCCAGGGGGCGGTCCGGGCTGATGGTCAGCCGCTCGCGGATCACGTCGTCGCGCGTGCGGGTGTTCCCCGTGATGGTGATGAGGCCGGTCTTGAACGCGCTGCCCTGTCGGACCGTCAGCAGCACGTCCACCAGGGGCGCCCCGGGCTCGCGCAGCTCGCGCTTCTGCACCTTGGCGTCCGCGTAGCCGATCGCGCCGTAGGCGTTCTCGATCGCCTTGATCGCCCGCTGCACGCGGTCGAGGCTGTACGCATCGCCGGCGCGGACGTCGAACAGCCCACGGAGCTGCTCCGCCGTCATCGCGGGGGCGTCGTCGCCCGCGAACTCCAGGTGCAGGTCCCGCAGCGTGTAGATCGGCCCCTCGTCGAGCACGAAGGTCACGATCGCCTCGCGCCCGTCGGGAGAGGGCGTGATCACCCGGTCCACGCGGATGTCCAGGTGCCCCCGATCCTTGAAGAACTTGATGATCGTTGCGATGTCCTCGTCCAGCAGGTCCGGATCGATCGGGCCCCGCTCCAGCAGCCAGGCTTCCTTCGTCTTGAGGTCGCTCTTGATCTGCTCGGGCAGGTACGTCTTTAGCCCTTCGAAGCGGATGCTCGCCACCTTGCTCTTGGGGCCCTCGCGAACCCGGAACACCGCGATCTGGTTCTTCTCCAGCTCGCCCTCGTCCACCGTCACCAGCGTGCTGTAGAAGCCCTTCTCTCTGTAGAGCGCCTCGATCCGTCGGCACGCCCGCTCGAGCTGAGTGGGGTCGATCGGCGTCCCCTCCAGCACGCTGAGCGAGACCCCAAGATCCTCATCCGAGAACTCTCGATTGCCCACGGTCTGCACCGACTCGATGATCGGCTGCAGCGTCAGCAGGTACGTCACCTCGACCGAGCCGTCGCTCAGGAGCTGCGCACGCCCCTCCGCGGACCGGAAACGGCCCAGCCTGGTCAACCTCGACAGGTCCTCGCTGATCAGCGCCGGTTCCAGCGCCGTCCCCGGCGACATCCGGACGCTGTTGCGTGCCAGGGTCTCGATCGACGGGTCCAGGGGCTCGGGTGCCTCGCCCGCGGCTCGCGGTCCGAGCGCCAGCGTCACCCGCGACACCATCCGGCCCGCCAGCGCCTGCACCTCTGGTGACGCACGTTCCTCCGGCGGCGGCGCCACGGGGCCCTGACCAAGGGCCAGACCCGCGGACAATGCCAGCACTACGCACGCGCCGAGCCCACGAATGTTCGCGAACGACTTCACAAGGATCGGACGATACCGCCCCTCCACGCCCCGGACAAACTCCACAAGTGCAATTACTTCAGCAGGCACTAACTTATCTGGGCCGGCATCGCGCCGCAACTGCCTTCCTTCCAGAGCACGAACGGGTATGCTATGGCTCGGGACCAACCGGGAGACCCCACCTTGGGATCAGGGCGCTGGCGCCTGGCGAAGTTCGCTGCCCTAGCTGCCGTATTGGCGGCGTCGGTCTCGCTGGGTCTGGTCCTTGCCACGCGCGGAGCCGTGGCGGGCTTCGAGCTCGCAGCAGCCGCCGTCCTCTTCGTGCTTCCCGGGGCCGCACTGGCAGGTGCTGCCCTCGGAGCATCTCGGCGTTCTGAGCAACGAACACCCCGCGGCCAGGGCCATAATGGAGAACCGCCATGAAGTCAGTGCTGAGACGGCTCGCCATCGGCCTCGGCTGCCTGTTGCTCGTGGCGGGCGTGGGTGTCTTTCTGGTCGGCCATGAGCTCATGCGGGCGCTGATCGCCTACGCCGTCGAGGACCAGAAGCAGGGCGAGAACGCCTTCAAGGCCTTTGGGGGCGGCGTCTTCCTCGCCTCGTTGGGTGCGGGCCTGCTCGGGCTCGCGCTCCCCAGGCCCCAACCTCGGCCTCAGTTCCCGGCCGCGCCGGGTGGCGGCTGACGCTCCGAGAATCAGGCTCCCCATGCCCCCACCCAACCATTTGCCTGCCCAATTGGGTTGCACCGCGAGCGCCGTGGAGTATCTTGTTCGCAGGTGCCGACGGAAGGGAACCGTTGGGCCTCGCCGCGCGAAGCGGCAACCAGGAGGGTTCACCATGCGCGCCCATGCCGCGTTCGCTCTGATGCTCTGCTCCGGCCTCGCCCACGCGCAGGTCGAGTCTCCCAACCCGCAGCACGTGCCCCTGCCCGTGCTGGCGCCCGACGTCGCGCCCTTCCCTGTGCTTCTCAGCCCCAGCGGCCACCGGAACCCGTATTCCGACCGCGAGAACTGCCCCCAGGTCTCATCGAAGACCACCGCCAGTTTCGAGGGAGGCACCTACACCGCCCAGGGCGGCTTCGCGGAGGGCGAAATCGCCGCGGTCTCCTACACCCTCCCCGGCAACCTCTTCCCGCTGCGCATCACGCTCGTAGAGGCGATCCTCGCCCAGCTCAGTGCGACCGTGCAGACCGAGACGCAGTTCTCGATCCTGGTCTACGACGGTACCCCGAACCAGAACCAGCTCGTCTTCGAGTTCAACTCCGACGGGCAGATACTCCCGCACGTCATCATGGGCCCCGGCACCCGGGGCACCAACATCCAGGCTCAGGTCGACCCCAACGACCCGGAGCAGATCTGGATCTACAACCCCAACAACGATCCCACGCACACCTTCTCCGTCGGCCTCCGCATCGACCACCACAACGACCAGACCGCCAACCCCTGCTTCACCGCACCCCCCAGCAACTCCAACGCCTTCCCCTGCACTGACAACACCGTCATCGGCTGCGGCTCGGGATACTCCGCCCTCAACTACCCCTCCGACAACTGGCTCTACGCCGTCAACTGCGGCGCCAACGGCTGCCCGCCCAATGGCGGGTGGACGCG
>JADYXW010000013.1 GCA_020853975.1 Phycisphaerales bacterium | reverse complement strand
TCGGCAGTGCGGAGAACCCAGCTCGAATGGACCGAAACACCGAACTGCACATCCGCATCCAGCCCCCCAACATTCCCTACTGCGACGGCGACTTCAACTGGGACGGCAACACCGACCAGGACGACGTCCTCTGCCTCGCCAATGTCCTCGCCGGGGGCGAGAACCCCACCGGGCGCTTCGCCGACTACAACCGCGACGGCAACGAAGACCAGGACGACCTCCTCGCCCTCGTCCACACCATCGCGGGCGGCGGGTGCCCCTGACGCGTCCCATAAGCGACGAGTTTCTGCCCGCGCGGTCTCTGAACGGTTGACATCTCGCCTGAATCGGGGATACTCCTTGCTCCGTTCAAGAGGAGAGATTCCCATGGTCCGTTCCGCCATCGTCACCCTCGCCCTGCTTACCTCCGCCGCGTCCGCGCAGATCATCAACGGCGGGTTCGAGCAGCCCGGCGGAGGGTTCCGCAACGTCAGCGCCGGGCAGACCTGGGGCAACTGGACCAACGCCGGCCCCTCCAACATCGAGTTCGTCTTCGCCACGCCCTCGGGCAGCCTCCCCGGGCTCGAACTTTCCGCCTACGAAGGCCAGTACTGGATCGACCTCTGCGGCACCGGCGCCCCCAGCGCCATCTACCAGGACATCGTCGGCCTCACCCCGGGCCAGGCATACCGCGTCTCCTTCGCGTTCAGCGCCAACGTCTGGGGGCCCAACTTCCTCTTCTCCATGGACACCATGTGGAACGGCGCCACCGCAGGTAACTTCCAGGTGACCCGTGGCGGCAACAACGGTGCGTTCATGAACTGGACCGAGCAGTCCGTCGACGTCATCGCTCAGCCCGGCACCAACCGCCTCATGTTCCGCGCGCTCACCGCTACCTCAGCACGGGGCCCGGCCATCGACGCCGTCTCCATCGCGCCGATCCCCGCGCCCGGCACCGCGGCCCTCCTGGGCCTGAGCGCCCTCGCCGCGGCCCGTCGCCGCCGGTGATCAGCGAGCTCGCTTACTGCGACCGCGCCCGCCACGCCGCCGAGTCCGCGGCCCGGTCGTGCGCCGCATAAAAGTCCGCGAGCGATCCCGCGGCGTTCTTCACGCGCTTGTCCGCGTCGCCCAGCGCCGCCTGCAGCCCCTCAAAGCCCGCGAGCAGGTCCCGCTCCGCCTCCTCCGCCCGCCCGGCCTTGTCCAGCACCTTCCCCCGACCGGCGCGAAACGTCGCCGTCATCCAGTGCGCCGCCCCCAGCACCTTTTCCGCGCCGCTCACCGCAAGGCCCGAGCACTCCAGCGCCCCCTCGAAGTTCCCCGCGTTCGCCCGCGCCAGCGCCACGTTGTTCAATGAGATCAGCGTGCTGACGTTGGTATCCCCCAGCTTGTTCCGCCGTAGCGCCAGCACCTCTTCGTCCAGGGCGGCGCTCTCCGCCACCTGCCCACGCAGCTTCAGGATCGCCGCGAGGTTCGCCAGCGTCCCCAGCGTCGAGGGGTGCTCCCGCCCGATGGTCCTCGAGCGTGCCTCGACCACCTGCCGGGTGAGTGCCTCGGCTTCGTCGAGCCTGCCGCAGTCCTGCAGCGACTTCGCGAGATTGTGCGCGAAGAGCAGCGTGGAGGCGTTGTCCGCCCCGTAGCGGACCGTGCATCGTTCCACCACCGGCGCGAGCACCTCGCGAGCCCTCTCGCACTCGCCCTGCTGAATGAGCAGCGTCCCCAGGTTCGACCACGCCGTCAGCGTGTCGATGTGGTCGAGCCCCAGCATCTTCTCCATTCCCGACGCCGCGTTCCGATACGCCGCCTCCGCCTCCTTCACCCGCCCCAGGTCGTGCAGAAGCGAGCCGTAGTTCAGCATCAGATGGTCGCGATAGTTCGCGCCCATGTCGGGCCGGTTCTCCGTCCGCTTCAACGCGTCCAGGTACACCGCCTCGGCCTCCGCGAGCTTGCTCTCTTGCCGCAGCGTCACCCCGAGGTTCCCAAGTGCCTCCAGAGCCCGGGGCTCGTCGCCCTTGCCCAGCGAGTCGTACAGCGCCAGCGCCGCCCGCGTCGCTTCCTCCGCGCCCGCCAGGTCGCCCATCGCGTGCAGCGCGAGCCCAAGGCCCTCCAGCGCACGCGTCTCGTACTGATCCTGTGCCGAGAGCCCGCGAGCCCTCCCCGCGGCGTCCTCCGCCAACTGCAGCGCCTCGTTCCCCGCCCCCTCGCGGTACTTGAGGTACGAAAGCCTGACCGTCGCCCTGATGGCTTCCACGTGCCCCCGCCCGTGCAGTTTCTCACGCAGCCGCAGCGCCTCGCGCATCAGCGGGTCCGCCTTGTCGAACGCCGACAGCGAGAGGTACGTGTCCGCGAGCGTCGAGCACAGCACCGCCCGCGTGGGCTCGGGCAGGTCGCCCTTCTCCAACTGCTCCTTGGCCTTGTCGACCACGTCCAGCACGCGCACCTCGCGCCCGTCCTTCGCGGTGCTGCCGGACTCCAGCATCGTCCGCAGGAACTCCACCGCCGCAGACTTCTCTTCCAGCTCGCGAGTCGCGTCCGCCAACGCTCCGGCGGCGTTCCGCTCGGCGTCGGTCGCGCGCCTGTAGAGCACCGTGAGCCACCCCGCGCCCGCGAGCGCCACCACCAGCGCCGCGCCCGCCGCGAGCGCCGCCGCCCGGTGGCGCCCGGCCCGCTTGCGCAGCGCGTACCACGCGCTGTCGCGCTTGGCCAGGATCGGCTGCCCCGAAAGCCACGACCTCACGTCCGCGAGGAGCGACTCCGCCGTCTGGTAGCGACGCTCGGGCTCCTTGGCCAGGCAGCGGTGCGTGATCGTCTGCAGGTCGTCGTCGGCGTCCGCCCCCACACCCCGGAACGGCGCCGGCGACGTGCTCCGGATCGCCGCCAGCGCCGCGCTCGCGCTCCCCGTCACGTCGTACGGGAACCTCCCCGTGACGAGCTGGTACAGAACCACCCCCAGCGAGTAGATGTCCGACCGCACGTCCGCCGCTTGCGCGCCAGTCTCCGCGGCTTCCGGGCTCGCCCAGGGCAGCGACCCCACGAACTGCCCGGAGCCCGTCACATCCAGCGACTCCGACCCGCTCGCCTTCGCGAGCCCAAAGTCCAGCACCCGGGGCTTTCCGGCCTCGTCCACACGGATGTTCGATGGCTTGAGATCACGGTGGATCACGCCACGCTGGTGCGCGTGCGACACCGCCTCGCACACCTGCGAGAACAGCTCCACCCGTGCGCGGAGCGACATCTCAAAGCCCTGCGCGCGCCGGATCACCTCGTCCAGCGGCCGCCCCTCGACAAACTCCATCACCAGGTACGACAGGCCGTCGGGCGTCTCGCCCCGGTCATACACCCGAACGATGCCGGGGTGCCGCAGGCTCGCCGCCAGCTCCGCCTCGCGGTCAAACCGCCTCCGGGCCGCGGTCCCCGCCATCGCCCCGCCCAGCAGCACCTTGATGGCCACGCGCTGCCTCGTCGAGCTCTGCCGCGCCTCATAGACGACGCCCTGCCCTCCCCGGCGAAGCTCCGTCAGCGACTCATACCCCGCGATGACCGGAGTCGGCCCGCCCTTGGTGGCGCGCGCCAGCTCCACCAGCGAAGTCTCGTCCTCGTACCACGCCCGCCCCGGCCCGGTTTGAGCGACTCCAGTCACCAGGCACCCCCCGGGCTCACCCCTCCTCGCGCACCTGCTCGTCGATGACCCGAGACAGCCTCCTCAGCACGCGAGACTTCGCCTGGTAGACCGAGTCCACGCTCAGCCCCAGCAACTCCGCCACCTCCGGCGCGGGCCGACCCTCCACGCCATACAGCCTGAACGCCCGCCGGTCCGCCTCCGAGAACTCGGAGTCGATCACCTGCATCGCGCGCCGAAAGTGATACTGCCTCCATTCCAGCTCCCAGGGCTCCTCCCCGTCCGACGGGTCCGGCGCCTGGGATAGCCCCGCCGAGGCTTGCTTCTGACACATTCGCTTCGAGATCGCGTGCACCACGACCGTCTTGAGGTACGACCGGAACAGCCCCCGCGCGGGGTCGTACTCAAACTTCCCTATCGATTTGGTCAGCGACACCATCACGTCCTGGCACACGTCCTCCACGTCCGCCGCCTGCAGCCCGCGACGCGCGCAGAACCCGCGGATCAGATCGCCGTACCGCTCCAAAAACTCACGCCACGCGCCGCCATCGCCGGCATCGCGGAGCCGCACCAGCAGCGTCGAATGTGTCACGGAGTGCTGTGTCACGCCAATACCCTACCCCCTGTCACAAGGGCGTACATCGGGCGAACAAGACCCAGGCGTTCCTCAACTCGCACATTCCCCCGTTCTTCAGTCTGCCTCCGAACAGAGCCCAACTGAAATGTGCCCCTCCGACGACTGCGTACACTGCCCGCGTGCCGCTTCCCAATAACTCCAACCTATCCGGCTCGCTGATCCAAGGCGTTGCCGTCGCAAGGGTCCACCTCTCCAAAATCACCGACGCTCAGGTCGCCGGTCTCCGCTCCGACCTCGAGCAGGCTGCTTCCCAGGCCTCAGGCAGGCTCATCGTGGATCTTTCCGAGGTCGAACTTCTCACCTCCGCCGGCTTGGGCATGCTCGTTCAGGTCCGCGCTGCCTGCGAGGGCGGGAAGGGCCGGCTCGTGCTCTGCGGCGTGGCCCCCGTCATCCGCGAAGTCCTCCGTATCACCCGGCTCGATAAGGTCATCCCTGCCCGCGACGACCTCTCCGCCGCCCTCAAGGACTTTGCGTGAACCCCGCAAGCCCGGCGAACACGCCCGGAGCCGTCCCGCGCCTCGCCGTGATGGTCTCGGGCTCGGGCCGCACGCTTGAGAACATCCTCTCACGCTGCGACTCGGGCGAGATTCCCGCGAGGGTCGCGCTCGTCATCGCCTCGCAGGAGTGCCGCGGCGCCGAACTCGCCCGGGGCCGCGTCCCAGCAGTCCTGGTGATGCCCGGCGAGATCCCCGCCCCAGCCCTCGCCGACGCACTCCGCGCCCACCACGTCGATCTCGTGCTCCTCGCGGGCTACCTCCGCCTCGTCCGCATCCCCGACGCCTTCAAGGGCCGAGTGCTCAACATTCATCCCGCCCTCCTCCCTCTCCACGGCGGGCCCGGCATGCACGGTCGCCGAGTCCACGAGGCCGTTCTCGCGTCGGGCGACCGTCAGTCCGGCTGCACCGTCCACTACTGCGACGACACCTACGACACCGGCAAGGTCATCCTCCAGCACGCCTGCCCCGTCGAGCCGGGCGACACCCCCGAGTCCCTCGCCGCCCGTGTCTTCCAGGCCGAGCTCAGCGCCTACCCGCGCGCCATCCGCTGGGCGCTCGGGAACCTCCCCGCACCATCGGGCGTCTGAACCACGCACCGCCCTCGCGCGGCACGCGCCACTCCCCCGGAGCCCAGCATGCACCGCCGGCGCCCGCTGCTTCTCGTGCTCGTCGCTCTTTCGCTCGCCGCCCAGCTCGCGCCCGCGCAGCAGGATCAGGAACGCCGTCTCCTCGCGAACAAGCTCGCGCAACAGGCGACCGAGGCCTTCGAGAAGAACGACTTCGCCGGGGCCGAGCAACTCCTCCGCCGCCAGCTTGTCCTCCAGCCCGGCAACTTCGTCATCATGTACAACCTGGGCTGCGCCCTCGCCATGCGGGGCGAGTCCGAGCAGGCCGCGGACTTCATCGTCCGCGCCGTCGAGCACGGCTTCACCGACCTCGCGCACATGGAGCGCGACCCGCAGCTCGCCTCAGTCCGCGACGAGCCCACCATCCGCGGGCTCCGCGAGCGATGGCCCAAGGTCCTCCTCGCCCAAGCCGAGAACAACCTGAAGGACGCCCAGCGTACCTTCGCCAAGGGCTATGAGGTCACCCGCGACGAGCACCTCAAGGTCATCTACCTCTCCGCGTTCAACCCCAAGAGCTTCGAGGCCGTGCGCGCCGAACTCACCCGCATCGCCGAGTGGTCGAAGGCCGGCCTCTTCCCCGACCTCTTCGACCCGGAGGCCTCCCGTGACGACGCCTGGGTCGTCGTCGTCCTCCCCGGCAAGTCCGACTTCGCGTCCTGGGCCCGCGCGTCCTTCGGCAACGACGCCGTGCAGGGCAACAGCATGATCGCCGGCTCCTACATGCACGACCAGAAACGCC
The DNA here is from genome assembly GCA_020853975.1 of Phycisphaerales bacterium. Classification (GTDB taxonomy): domain Bacteria; phylum Planctomycetota; class Phycisphaerae; order Phycisphaerales; family UBA1924; genus RI-211. Next base: position 33,566 of record JADYXW010000013.1, on the reverse strand, counting down.
TGGTCGCCATGGACCTCGGCGCCACGCTCCGGCACGAGTTCCTCCACGCCCTCCACTGGCGCGTCAGCACCCGGAAGGGCCAGGCCCACCCGCTCTGGATCCTCGAAGGCCTCGGCACGCTCGTCGAGGACTACGACCTCACCGACAAGGGCTCGCTCGTCCCCGCCATCTCCTGGCGCACCAACACCGCCAAACGCATCGAGAAGATCAACAAGCTGATCCCGCTCGCGAAGCTCTCCTCCATGACGCACGTCCAGTTCGCGGGGCAGAGGCCACTCGCGAACTACGCCCAATCCCGCGCGTTCTTCCTCTACCTCCAGGACCGGGGAGTGCTGCGCGACTGGTTCAGCGACTACGAGCGTTCCTTTCGCGACGACCGATCCGGCCTCGCGTCCCTCGAGCGCGCTCTCGGCCGGTCCCACGCGGAGATCGACGCCGACTTCAAAGCCTGGGTCCGGCTCCTCCCCGCCGTGCCGGAAGAGATCAAGCCCGGCATGGCCAGCCTGGGCGTCGAGGTCGACGCCGGAAGCGGCGAGGGCCCCGTCATCGCCGCCCCACCCAGGCGCACCGACGGCTCGCGCATCGACCTCCGCCTGGGAGACGTCATTCTCGCCATCGACGAGCGCCCCACCCGCGACCTCGCCGAACTCGTCCGCGTGCTCAGCGGCTACGAGCCCGGCACAGAAGTCACCGTCAGCTACCGCCGGGGCTCGCTCATGCGCGAGGCCGCCGTCACGCTCCTGCCGGCGCCCTGACCCTTCGCCCTGCTCCCGCCCCCGCTCAGCGACGTCCGCGGCGCGCCGCCACCAGACCCAGAAGCGCGAGCGCCGACCCCGGTGCGGGAACGACGCTCACGTCGTCAATCGCCACGTTCGCTTCCGAGGCGCCCACCGTCTGCGTCAGCGTCAGCCTCGCCGTCAGCCCGTTCGCCACGAAGTCAAAGCTGAACGGCACCCAGCCTTCGGTCCGCGAGCTCACCGTGCCGACCACCGAGCCCAGGTCGTTGGCCCCGTCCGACACCGCCATGCGCACAGACTGCAGCGCATCACCCTGGATGCACGCGAGGTAGAACGTCGCGGTGTACGCCTGTCCGGGCGTCGTGCTCAGAAGCTGCGTCAGCGTTTCGCCCTGCCCGCTGTTGTGCCCCATCGTCACAAACTGCACGCCCCCGTGCGCTGCGATCTGGGACACCCCGTTCACTCCCCGCTCCAACAGCACCGTGCTGCCGCCGGTCACGCCCCAGTCGGTCAGATTCGAGATGTCCACCCGATCCGGCGCGGGAAGGGCCGCCGATTCAAAGGAACCGTTCAGCACAGTTCCGAACGCCGAACCCGCGAAAAGCGCAGCCGCCGATCCCACGATGAACAGACGCATGGACAGACTCCTTGTTAGGCGTCCGTCGCTCTCCGCCTCCTGCCCGAAAACGTACACCATCCCCCCAGTCCTGCCAGCAATCTCACCAGAATTTCACCCGAACAGGTGCAGAGAGCCCACTGGCAGTCCGTCGCGCCCACCTCCGGGCCGCACCCGGTATCTACCGACAGCCCGGCCTCCGGGGCCCGCGGGTACGCTCGGGCATGTCCCACCCTGCCGCCGACGCCGCCATCGAGCTCAAACCCATCACCTCCACAAGGCCCGAGCAACCCTTGCGCGACGTCATGGGCGGCGCCTCCCGCCAGGAGATAAAGGTCCTCGACCACGGCTTTGTCGCCCTTGTCGATGCCATGCCGCGTCTGGTTCCCGAAGGTCAGACCGCCGACGCCGCGATCGTCCAGGCCGCGCGCGTCTCCTACGGCCAGGGCACCAAGCAGGTCTCCGAGGACCGGGGCCTCGTGCGCTACCTCCTCCGCCATCGGCACACCACGCCCTTCGAGATGGTCGAGTTCAAGTTCCACATCGCGATGCCCATCTTCATCGCCCGACAGTGGATCCGCCACCGCACCGCCAACGTTAACGAGTACTCCGCCCGCTACTCGATCGTCCCCGACCGCTTCTACACGCCCACGCTCGAGGCCATCCGCAAGCAGTCAACCTCCAACCGCCAGGGAGGTGAAGAGACCTTCGCCGTGCAGAGCAGCCCCGACGACGCCGCGACCGCGCAGGCCTTTCTCGAGTACCTTGGTGACGCGGAGTCGCTCTACGAACGCTATCTCGCGCTCACCAGCAAGGGCGTTTCCCGTGAGCTCGCCCGCATGGGCCTGCCCGTCAACGTCTACACAGAGTGGTACTGGAAGTGCGATCTGCACAACATCCTGCGGTTCCTCTCTCTGCGCATGGACAGCCACGCGCAGTGGGAGATCAGGGCCTACGCCAACGCCATGTACCGCCTGCTCGAGCCCATCGTCCCCGTCACCCTCGAGGCCTTCCGCGATTACGAGCTGGATTCCGTCCGTCTCACCCGGGCTGAAGTAGAGGCGATCCGCGCTCACGCCTCTGGGGTAGCCCCCGACCTCGCGACACCTAATAAGAGAGAGCAGGCGGAGTGGGCCGCCAAGCGGGCCGCCCTGGGCCTCGGCCCGTCCTGAACCCGCGCCTCGCCCCGCCGCAGAGCCCCAAACGTCCGAGATTCTCCATCACGCCGCCCCGCCGACCCACCTCGGCCCCGGGCGGCGGGCCTGTTTTTGGGCCGCGTATGGGATTACCCCCATTCTGAGCCCGGGAACGCCACCCGGGCCCATGCAAAAACCCCACTTCGTTTTGCCATTTTCATGGCCGCGCGCCGGGCGTGATGTATGTTCGAGTTGGGTCAGGAACGAGTCGTTCGTTCTAGAAGCGTGTTGGGAGTCATCCCCAAGTGTTCGTGAGGAGATTGCAAATGAAGAATGTGATTGGTTCGCTGGTTGCTGTCGCTGGTCTCGCCGCTGCGGCTCACGCCCAGCCCCTGGCCACCCTGCTGAAGTACGAGGCCCGCGTGTTCAACGCCGGCAACGACACCGGTTGGGGCTCCGCCATTGACGTCAACCCCGGCACCCGCGTCGAGGTTCGCGCCCTGGTCAGCTACACCGGCACCGGCACCGTCGGTGGTCTCAGCCAGATCGTCTTCCAGCCCATCGTCAACGGCTGGACGGGCGGCGAGGCCCTCGTGACCAACGCGGACACCGGCCAGACCGGCCCCGCCACCGGCATGGGCCCCGTCGGCGGCTCCCGCTCCACCCCCATCGGCACCGTTGACAACCTCCCGGGCGTCTACGGCCGCATGCACCCCTGGGGCGCCAACGCCACCACGACCTCGACCTTCCTCCGCGGCCACGTCGGCACCGGCACCGCCGCCGGCATGCTCCGCATCGCCCAGAACCACATCACCAACTGGATCGGCGTCGGCGCCACCTCCGGCTCCACCGCGAACAACAACAACAACGGCGGCGGCGGTGTGTCGATCGCTCAGATCGCCAACCCCTCTCGCCTCCCCACCGATCCCGCCTTCAACAACGGCACCTCCAACCTCGTCGTCTTCAAGTTCTCCTTCCTCGTCGGCGCCGGTGACGGTCGCAGCCTCGTCATCAACACCCCCGACAACGGCTTCAACCGCACCATCTCCAGCGGCCAGTATGTCCCCAACATCCGCTGGTTCGCCAACGAGAACGAGGCCAGCGCCTCCGTCCAGACCGCCGCTGTGGCCGAGGCCGCGACGATCCGCGTCGTCCCGGTGCCCGCCCCCGGTGCGATGGCCCTCCTGGGTCTCGGCGGCCTGGTCGCCGCTCGCCGCCGCCGCTAATCACGGCTCCGGCGGACCCCATCCGCTCTTGTAACGCACTGACTCGCCCCTCCCTGGTTCGCCAGGGAGGGGTTTTTCTTGCGCTGCATACAGTACAAACACCAAACCATATGCCTTCCAAAATGCAAAAACTCTTGCCGGCAACCAAAACTTAGGCCAGATTCGCGCCTTTCTATGCCAAATGGGCTTCCATTGCCCTGTCCGGGCCATTAGAATGCCCCCGCGAGAGCGAAGTGCTCGCTCAAGAATGTTCAGGGAGCCGGACGAGAGTCCGGGAGGAGACAAGGATCATGAAGAAGTTGATTGGTTCCATCGTTGCCGTTGCGGGTCTCGCCGCCGCGGCGGGCGCTCAGCCCATGACCCAGCTCTGCTACGAGGCCCGCGTGTTCAACGCCGGCAACAACGACGGCTGGGGCGCTTCCGTCAACGCTCTCCCCGGTGACACCATCGAGGTTCGCGCCGTGGTCAGCCTGCTCAACGGCGGCACCATCGCCGGCGGTCTGAAGCAGATCGTCTTCCAGCCCGTCGTCAACGGCTGGACTGGCGCTGACGCCCTCGTCACCCAGGACATCGACGGCGCTGGCACCTCCACGAGCCAGGGCGTCGGCCTCATGGGTGGCGCTCGCTCCACCCCCCAGAACCCCGGTGCCGTTGACGCCCCCGGCGCCTACGGCCGCCTCAGCCCCTGGGTCGCCAACGCCACCACCACCTCCACCTTCCTCCGCGGCCACGTCGGCACCGGCACCGCCGCCGGCATGCTCCGCATCGCCCAGAACCACGTCACCAACTGGATCGGCGCCGGCAACACCTCCGGCTCCACCGCCAACAACAACTTCAACGGCGGCGGCGGCGTCTCCGTCGCTCAGATCGCCGTCCCCTCCCGTAACTCCACCGACCCCGCTTCCAACCTCGGCCAGACCGGCCTGGTCGTCTTCAAGTTCGCGTTCGTGCTCAGCTCGTCCACCGACGTGCGCAGCATGAGCGTTGACACCCCCCAGAACGGCCTTGGCCGTACGCTGGTCAGCGGTGCCTACGTCAACAACATCCAGTGGTTCAACACGCCCAACTCCGGCGACGCCGACTTCACCCGCATGGGCGCTGAGACCTGCGCCGCGACGATCAACATCGTCCCGACGCCCGCGACCCTCGCCCTCATGGGCCTGGGTGGCTTGGTCGCCGGCCGCCGCCGCCGCTAAGCGGCTGGGGTAACACCCCAACACGCGCACGACTCGACTCCCCGGGACTGACCCCCCGGGGAGTTCTTTTTTTTGACCAGTCCGCTGGCACTCACCCCTTTCTAGCGCACACTCTTCCTGCGGACCCCTCCTTCGACGCCGCTGCCGGTCCGCACCAAGGGGATCTGCATGCGCCGCGCTGCTGCCTGCTTCGCTCTCGTCGGGCTTGCCCTCTCCGCCTACGCCGGGACCGACGTCACCCGCCTCACCTACCAGGTCCGCTACTACCACTCCGGCCACGACGAGGGATGGAGTTCCACCCTCCCCGCCTCACCGGGGGCAAGGCTCGAAGTTCGGGCCCTTGTCTCGTTCGTGGGCACGGCGCCCGTCGCCGCCCTTTCACAGTTGGTCTTCCAGCCTGTCATCACGAACTGGGGTGATAGCCACCTTCTTACCAACAGCGACCTCGGCCTCCCCGGTCCGCCCGACGGCATCGGGCCGATCGGCGGCTCTAGGTCCTTTCCGCCCGGCATCGTCGAAAACCAACCCGGTATCTATGGCCGCACGAGTCCGTGGGGCGTCAACCCGACCACGACCTCGACGTTTCTCCGCGGCCATCTCGGCACAGGCACCGCCAGCGGCATGCTCCGAATCGCCCAGGCTCACATCACCAACTGGATCGGCCAGGGAGCCACCTCCGGCGCCACCGCCAACAACAACGTCAACGGCGGCGGTGGGGTCTCCATCGCGCAGATCGCCAACCCCTCCCGTCTCCCTTCCGATCCGCCTTTCAACGCCCAGACCCAAAACCTGGTCGTCTTCAAGTTCGGGTTCATCGTGGGCCAGCTCTCCGACCCCATGGTCCTCTCCACTCCGAACACCCCGGAGGAATGCGGCTTCAACCGCACCCTGGAGAACGGCGTCTACGTTCCCAACGTCCGCTGGTTCTCGAACGTCAACGAGGCCGTGGCGTCCGCCCGATCAGGCTTTGAGTGTCAACCCGCCATGATCTTCCTTCCCGCCCCCCCGACCTTTGCGATCTTCACTCTCGCGCTCGCCCCGCGACGCCGCCGCGCACGCTCTGTTCACGCGTGAGCACTGCCCGCTCCCTCCGTTCTCTCTCCCAACGCACCACCGGCACGGGCCGGGAGAGAACGGACGGCCGGGGCGACAACTGGGGGCTCGCTCCGGCCGCTCCGCGCGCTCGTACGCTCCGCCCGTGTCCTACGTCGCCCTCTGCTACCTCGCCGCCTCTGCCGCCGCGTTCGTCGCCTTCTGGCTCGACAAGCGCCTCGCGCAGGGTGGGGGACGCCGTATCCGCGAACGCACGCTGCACCTTGCCTCCGCCCTCGGCGGCTGGCCCGGCGCCCTCGCCGCGATGCACCTCCTGCGTCACAAGAACCGCAAGGCCGGCTTCGTTGCAGCCCAGGCATTCATCGCCTTCCTGCACGTTGCCTCGTGGGTCGGGCTCTGGCTTCTCTCTACCTGACCCGCACACCTCACTTCGTCACCTTCGGCGGCACGAGCTGCACCGGCCCCGCCGTTGTGATGCCCCAGGCGAAGAGCTGCACCCGCTGGTTGTTCAGCGGGTTGAACTCCGTGTAGTCGCCGAAGGGCACGTACCGGCTCGTGAGCCGCGCGTTGCTGTCCACTCCAACCGTCCAGGGCGGGTCAAAGTCGATCGTCACCGTCTGCTGGGGCCCGATCGTGATCGGGAACGATCCGCCGAGCGTGTCCAGCGACAGCCACCACGTGCGCTCCGTCGCCGAGGTGCTCACCACGATCGCGGAGTACTGCCCCGGGGGCAGCCACAGCTCGTTCACGTCCTTGCCGGTCGGCACCACCTCCACGGGTCTCCCGGTACCCGGTCTCGACGGCCGCGCCGAGGGCGAGGTCTCCGGCTGCGAGGCGCCCGCCAGCACAAGTGCACCCAGGGCGCACAGCCCCACGACGATGGCCTTCTTCATCACGCAATTGCTCCCTTTGGACCGCCGGCGACCGCACCGGCGCCGTCCGGAGCCACGATACGGCCCGCCCGCCCCGGGGGTTTCCGTGGCCCGTGCCCCCGTGTACACTCCCCTCGCGCAGGAGTGGCCCACACAGGGAGTCCGAATCATGAACCGAGTGCTTGCGATCGGAGCGGTGCTTGCCGCGACAGCGGTGGGGGGGTGTGCCTCTCAGTCGCCCGCCGCCCACGGCAAGAAGGACCTGTCCGGCCTCGCCGAACTCAAGGCCCTCGAAGGCACCTGGATGATGCGCGACGAAAAGGGCCAGGAGCAGGTGGGCCTGGTCACCAAGGTCATCGCGGGCGGCTCGGTCGTCCACGAGACCATGTTCCCCGGCTCGCCCCACGAGATGGTCAACACCTACCACCTCGACAACGGCCAGATCGTCGTCACCCACTACTGCGCCGCCGGCAACCAGCCCCGCATGGCCTGCCGGGGCGGGCAGAACGGCGTCTTCGCCTTCACGCTCCGCGACATCACCAACCGTGGCAGTCGTGCAGAGACCTACATGGGCGCCCTCACTGTCACCATCAAGGACAAGAACCACCTTGTTCAGGACTGGGCCTCGTTCACCGACGGCAAGCGCACAGAAGGGCCCAGCTTCGAGCTCACCCGCAAGGGCGGCTGAAGCAAGCCCGCTCCACCGGCATCAGGCCCGGGCACCGCGCCCGGGCCTTTTCATTGAGCAAGCGCCTACGCGGCCCGCTTGGCGGTGTGCAGGCCCTCGCCGCACTCGGGGCAGTTGTTCCCCGCGACCCCGCGGCACTTGAAGCCGCAACCCGGGCACGCCGCCGACGCCAACTTCACCAGCTCCTGGTTGCGCACCCCCAGCAGCCCGGCCTTCACGCCCATCTCGCGCAGCACCCGCACCGCCCGCATGTCCGCCGCCACCAGCACCGCCAGGTTCACCAGCGGCACCAGCATCAGCAGCGCGTGAATCCACGCCGACGCCCGGCTCTGCCCGCTCGCCCACACCAACCCCCACACCGACCAGGTGAGCCCCGCCCACGCGCCGATCTGCGCGAGCATCATCACGCTCGCCATCCCAGCGGGCAGCGGGCCCGCCATCGACCCGATGCCGATCTTCAGAAGCCCAAGCCCGAGCGACAACCCCGCAAGGTGAATCATGCGGCGTTGAGCGCGAGCGATCTGGGCGGGTTCCGGCCTGACAGGGGCGGGAGAGCTGGCGTGGTCCATGTCGAAACCTCCGGCCCACGCGGGAGGGTCATCGGCACACCCACGCTGCGCCCCGGCGCCCGATCCACACCCGGCTCTCCGGGCCCCCGTCTGCGCGGGGCATGCCGCGTGCGCCGTCGGTTATAGTGACCCCGTGCACCAGTTCCTCGCGCAGCTCCTCTCGGCGGCTCCTCCCCAGGGCTCCCCGAGCCTGACCCCCGATCAGGCCGGACGCACCGCGGCACTCATTGTCATCGTCTTTCTCATCGGGTTCTTCGCGGTCGTCACGCTCATCGTCATCGCGCTCATGAGGCGACGCGCCCGCTCCGCCGAACTCCGCGGCACGCAGCGTCAGCAGAAGCCCGCCGCCCACGTCAGCGCCTGGGAAGAAGCCGGCAGGCGCGCCCAGGCCCCCCCCGCCGAAGACCTCAACGACACCCGCCTCGGCATGGAGCTCCAACCCGCCCCGCGCTCTGGGCGCAACCGTCCCCGCGCGCTCGTCACAGGCTCCTCGCGCCGCGTCGGGCGCGCCATCGCTATCGAGCTCGCCCGCGCCGGCTGCGATGTGGACTTCACCTACCACGCCTCCGCATCAGAGGCCGAGACCCTGGCGCACGAGCTCGCGCAGGCCGGCTGCGACTGTTCGTTCTTCCAGCTCGACCTCGCCGACGCGGGCGCCGTGGAGGCCTTCGCCCGCGAACGCGCAGAAACGCTGGGCCGGCTCGATGTCCTGATCCACAACGCCGCCACCTACGAGCCCTCGCCCCTGGACGAACTCACCGCCGACACCTGCCGCCGCCAGTACGTCGTCAACGCCCTCGCGCCCCTTCTCCTCTCCGCCCGCCTCGCGCCGCTGCTCCGCGAGTCCACGCTCGAGGGGGGCGGCTCCATCGTCGCCCTCGCGGACATGCACGCGATGGGCCGCCCGCGCCGGGGCTTCGCGGCCTACGCGATGTCCAAGGCCGCGCTCGTCGAGATGGTACAGAGCCTCGCACGCGACCTTGCCCCCGAAGTCCGCGTCAACGCGGTCGCGCCGGGCGTCGTCGCCTGGCCCGAGTCCGGCTTCGAGTCAGACCCGGAGGCGCAGGCAAAGTACCTCCGCCGTGTTCCGCTCGGGCGCGCGGGAACTCCCGAAGAAGCCGCACGCGCGGTCTGCTGGCTTGCCCTCGCCGCGACCTACACCACGGGCGAGGTGCTCCGCGTCGATGGCGGGCGCTGGCTCACCTGAAGCCCGATCAGGGGCAGTCGCCCCCCGCGACCACGTTGACGAGCGCGGCCACGTCGTCCTGATCGGCGTTGCCATCCCTGTTGAAGTCCGGGTCGATCCCGGAGGGGTTGTCGCCCCCCGCGACCACGTTGATGAGGTAGGTCACGTCGTCCTGGTCAACGTTCCCGTCCTGGTTCACGTCCGGGTCGCACGCCGGCGTGCAGCCCGTGCGAGGACAGAAGAAGACCAAGCGCACTGCCTCGCTCGCGCTCTCGCCGCCCGGGGCGCCGCCGTCCGCGATCAGCCACTGCAGGTACAGCACCTGCCCGTCGTAGAACACGCCCTCGGGGAGGGGCATGTGCACCGTGGTGTGCCCGTCGCTGCTGGTGCTGCCCGGCAGCGTGACCTCCGCGAAGTGGCCGGAGGGCGCGATCTTCCCGGCGCTGGGCGGGTTGGACGAGAACGCCAGTCTCGCCAACGCCCCGCCGGGGGCGTTGTACACGCCCACGCGGTACTCCGCGTTGCCGATCATGGGCGGGCTGTCCGCGATGATCCCGGGCTTGGAGCCCGCCGAGCCCGGCACGCCCGAGTCGGTGACCGTCGTAATGTGCGAGCCTGCCCGGAGCGAGAAGAGTGTCGGGTGATCAAACGGGAACTGTGCCGCCGCCACGCGCGGGTCGGTCAGGGGCCTTCCCATGAACTGCACGATGAACGGGATCTCCGCTGGATCGATGTTCATCAGCGGGATCACCGGGTGCAGGTTGTCGTCGAAGCGCGTGGGCGCCCCCGGCGTCTGGGCATAGAAATCCACGACCTGCCGCAGCGTCTCGAACTGCCCGTTGTGCATGAACGAGGACCGCAGCTCCGTGTTCCGCAGGCTGGGAGTCTTGAACGTGCCCCGGTCGAACACGCTGCCCGTCACCGCAAAGCGCCCCGGGTCCTCCGCCACCGGCCTCACGCCGATGTTGGAGAAGAACCCGTCCGAAAACGTCGGGGGCGTGTGGCAGAAGATGCACGCCGACGCGTCGAACGCGTTCGCCCCGCGGATTTCGTCCGGCGTCAGCGCGTTCGTGTCGCCCGCGTCGAACGCGTCCCAGGGGGTCTGGTCCGGCACGAGCGTCCGCTCGTACGCCGCGATCGCCTTCGCCACGTCCCCGGGCTTGATGGTCGAGGTCCCGAACGCCGCTTCGAACAGCTCGTTGTACGTCGGGTCGCCCGCGAGCGCGGCCGCCAGGTCGGGCGTCATCTGCGTCGCATACTGCAGCGGATAGGCCCCGTCGAGCCTCTGCACCACGTCCGTAAAGCTCCGCCCCGTGTGTGCCATCTCCACCAGACTCAGGGGCGGGCCGACGGACTGGCTCTCAAGGGCGCCAAAGTCATCGATCAGCAGCACGCCGCTCACCGGGTCGTGAAACACCTCGCTCGCGCGCCCGTCCCAGAAGAGCTGCTGGAAGTACGCCGCCATGATCGCGGGCGGCGCCGCTCGCCCCGTCACCTGCTTGCCATACCCGAACATGGGGTCCGGCGTGTAGTCCCCCGCGGCGGTCGATAGGTGAACCCCGGGCGAGCCGAGGCGGTCATCGCCGTTCCCCGGAACGCCGTCGGGCCCGAAGTGCCCGGACTTCCGCGGGTCGCCCCCGCCCGACTCGGGCATGTGGCATGTCGCGCACGCCACGGTGTTGTCGCTCGAGAGAATCTCATCCCAGAACAGCATCTTCCCCAGCACCCGCTTCGCCTCGGTCGTTGGGTTCGCCGCCGGCTCCGGCGGCGGGGGCAGCGCCACCGCCATCCCCAGCGCCTTCACCGCCTCAGCCTGCGCAAACGCCGAGACCGGAAGCGCCAGCCCCGCGAAACACACCATCTCCATCAGCTTCATGACTTCCACTCCAACCCCTCAGCCGCGCACCGACCGCCGCCTAAATAGGATGTACTTATCCCATCTTCCGGAATTGCTAAGGTACACGCGCTCAGGGAGTGGTCAACCTCAGTCACCACTATTGTTTGTGGTCCGGGCTTCCCGCCGCCTGCCCCCGCCCCCGCCACGCCCGGTATCATCGCCGCCACATGCCAACATCCACGCGACGGCCATCCCCCTCACGCCAAACACAACCCGATCTTCCGGGCCGCCTCTCCAGGCTTCGCAAGGGGCTCAAGGCCGGCAGGGTCCAGTGGCTCCTCGTGACCAACCCCCTCGACGTCGGGTACCTGACCGGCTTCATGGGTGGCGATTCCTACCTCCTGCTGGGCCCAAGCGGGCTCACGATCATCTCTGACTTCCGCTACGAAGAGGAGCTCGCCCACCTCGCGGTCCGGGCCCGCGTTGTGATGCGGTCCGGGTCGATCGCCGCCGCCGTAGGGTCGGAGCTCAGCGCGCGGCGTCTCCGCCGGGTCGCCATCCAGGCCGAATCCGTCACGCTGGCGGAGCGTGCCGCGCTCGAAAAGGCCGCACCCGGCGTCACATTCTCGCCGCTCGCCGGCCTGATTCAGCCCCTCCGGGAGGTCAAGGACGCGAGCGAGGTCGCGAACATCCGCGCCGCCGCCAAGATCCAGGAGGCCGCGCTGCTCGCGACCCTCAGGACTATCCGGGCGGGGCAGAGCGAGCTCGAGGTCGCCGCAAGGCTTGAGTTCGAGATGAAATCGCGGGGCTCCTCGGTGCCCGCCTTCGAGACCATCGTGGCGGCCCGCGCCAACGGCTCGCTCCCTCACTACCGCCCGCAGCGCACGACGCTCGCCAGTGGTCAGGGCCTGCTCATCGACTGGGGCGCGACCGTCGGGGGCTATCGCAGCGACATGACCCGCACCTTCGCGATCGGAAAATGGCCGGCCAAGCTGCGGGAGATCTACACCATCGTCCTTGACGCCCACCTCGCCGCCGCCGCGCGCCTCAAGGCGGGTGCCCGCACCACCGATGTCGACGCCGCCGCCCGTGGACTCATTTCTAAAGCCGGTTACGGCAAGCACTTCGGCCATGGTCTGGGCCACGGCATCGGCCTCAACATCCACGAGGGCCCCCGCCTCGCGCACCAGCCCCCCGGCACCGAGCTCCGCCCCGGCATGGTCGTCACCATCGAACCGGGCATTTATCTTCCCGGCGTGGGAGGCGTGCGCCTGGAGAACGACTATCTTGTTACCCAACGTGGGGCCCAGTGCCTCTGCTCCTTGCCGTTAGACTTGGACTGGGCGACCCTGTAGGAGCCACCCATGGCGACGCAGCGACCGACCCCGTCAATCCCGGGACCAGACCGCATGATCGACATCAAGCACATCAAGGACCTCGTGAACCTCATGAAGGACAACGACCTCACCGAGGTCGACATCAAGGATGGCGAACAGGGCATCTGCATCCGCCGAGGCGGTGCCGTCACCGTCCAGGCCGCTCCGGTGCAGGTCCACGCGCCCGCCGCCCCGCAGCCCGCCACGGCCCCCGCGGCCCAGGCCCTTGCGGCAGCCGCCGCCTCGGGACAGATCACCATCGACTCTCCCATGGTCGGCACCGTCTACCTCGCGCCAAACCCCGACGCGGCGCCCTTTGTCAAGATCGGCCAGCGCGTCTCCAAGGACACCGTCGTCTGCCTCATCGAGGCCATGAAGGTCTTCAACGAGATCAAGGCCGAGAAAGACGGCGTCGTCGAGCAGATCCTCGTTTCCAACTCAGCCGCCATCGAGTTCGGCCAGAAGCTCTTCGCCATCCGCCCCTGACCTTCGCACGGCTGCCGACGCCGCATCCCGTCCCGGCGTCACCCCCCCCGCAGCCAGGCGGCGCCTCCATCCAGAGGCCACGCAACCGGAGATCGAATGTTCAAGCGAGTCCTGATCGCCAACCGCGGTGAAATCGCCCTGCGGATCCTCCGCGCCTGCCGCGAGCTCGAGATCGAATCCGTCTGCGTCTACTCCACCGCCGACAAGGACGCGCCCTACCTCCGCCTTGCCGACCGCGCCATCTGCATCGGCCCAGGACCAGCCAAGGAGTCGTACCTCAACATCGCCAGGCTCATCGCCGCCGCCGAAATCGCCGACGTCGACGCCATCCACCCCGGCTACGGCTTCCTCTCCGAACGCCCCGACTTCTCCCAGGCCTGCCGCGATTGCAAGATCGAGTTCATCGGCCCTTCCCCCGAAGCCATGGGCAAGCTGGGCGACAAGGTCGAGTGCAAAAAGACCGCCCGAGCCAGCGGCGTGCCCGTCTTCCCCGGCTCCGAAGACGCCATCGAGGAAGAGGAAGAAGCCGTCAAGATCGCCGCCGAGATCGGCTACCCCGTCATCATCAAGGCATCCGCCGGCGGGGGCGGGCGCGGCATGAAGGTCTGCCACAACGAGGCCACCCTCCGCACCCAGCTCCGCGTCGCCAGCCAGGAAGCACAGGCCGCCTTCGGCGACGGCTCTGTCTTCATCGAGAAATACCTCGAGCACGCCCGCCACGTCGAAATCCAGATGCTGGGGGACAAGCACGGCAACGCCGTTTACCTCTGGGAGCGGGACTGCTCCCTCCAGCGCCGCCACCAAAAGGTCATCGAAGAAGCCCCTGCGCCCCTCATCAACCGCGAGAAACTCCGCAAGGTCTGCCAGGCCGCCGCCAAGATGATCCAGGCCGCCAAGTACGCCGGCGCCGCCACCTGCGAGTTCCTGCTGGATGGCAAGGGCGATTTCTACATGCTCGAGGTCAACACCCGCGTGCAGGTCGAGCACCCGGTGACGGAGCTCATCACGGGCATCGACATCGTCCAGCAGTCCATCCGGATCGCCGCGGGCGAGAAGATCCCCTTCACGCAGGAAGACATCAAAATCAACGGGCACGCCATCGAGTGCCGGATCAACGCCGAGGACCCAGCCGCCGGCTTCCGCCCCAGCGCGGGCCGCATTGACACGTGGCAGGTCCCCGGCGGCCCAGGGGTCAGGCTCGACACCCATGTCGTCCCCGGGTACGTCGTCCCACCGAACTACGACTCCATGATCGCCAAGCTGATCGTCCACGCCGACACCCGCCAGGCCGCTCTGGACCGCATGGCGCGTGCCCTCCGGGAGTTCAAGGTCGGACCCATCCACACCACCATTCCGCTTCACCAGCGGCTGGTGACCAACACGGATTTCAGACGGGGCGGCGTGGACATCCACTACCTCGAACGGCTGCTCCGGGCGTAGGGTGTCTGTTCGTTATCGGACCGGGCTCGGGCCGCAGTCGCGGCACAAAACGGCCCCTCAATCAGGCGAAAATCCTTGACAAACTCGCGGGATGTGCGATGCTAGACCATCGCAGTTTGCGGTCGCAGTGCGCGGCCTACGGCGAGGAGAGACTGGAGGAACGTTATGAAGATCGGAGTTTTCGCAGGGATTGGCGCGCTCGCGCTGTTGGCCGGCGCTGCCCAAGCCCAGTCGGTGACGCTCGAGGATGGCAACAGCCTCGTCCACGTTAACCTCAACAGCTCGTCCGGCATGGACAACTGGCAGGTTGACGGCGTCGGTCACCTGTTCCAGCAGTGGTTTTGGTACCGCATCGGCCAGGGCGCCGAGCAGTCCCTCGACACGCTGGGATATCAGGGCCATATCGTCAGCAACACCAACTTCGATCCCCGCGATGACACCGTAGTCGCGTCGTACTCCAACGGGCAGCTCTCCGCCGAAGTCACCTTCGGTCTGCAGGGCGGCCTCGCCGGCGACGGCAACTCGGACATCCTCGAGCAGATCCGCCTCGTCAACGTCGGCACCTCTGTGCTGGAGATCAACTTCTTCCAGTACAGCGATTTCGACATGGGCGGCAGCCCCAGTGGCGACACCGTGTTCATCCCCAGCGGCAACGTCGCCCAGCAGTTCGATGGCGGCGTGGCCTTCCAGGAGACCGTTGTGACCCCCGCCGCCACCCGCTGGCAGGCCGGTCCCTGGGCCTCCATCATCAACCTCCTCAACGATGGCGTTGCCACCGACCTCAACATGGACGGCGGCCCCTACAGCGGCGATATGACCTGGGCCTACCAGTGGACCATCACCCTCGCCCCCGGCGACAGCTTCCTGATCTCCAAGGACAAGAGCATCACCCCCGCCCCCGGCGCCATGGCGCTCCTGGGCCTTGGTGGCCTCGCGATGGCTCGCCGCCGCCGCTGATTCCACCCCGGAATTTCAAGTCCTCGAAAGCCGCGAACTCAGGTTCGCGGCTTTTTTTTCGCCCTCCTTTGATCAAAGCCGCCATGTCCAGACGCAAGCAGCGATGATTATTGGACTTGCGCCGGAAACCGGTTCCCGGTGGAATCTCGCCTCCCTGGGCAATTTCGACGCATTTGACGTTGACAACCTGAGGTCCGAAAGTACGATGTTCCACGAGAGCAAGACCCAGTGCGCGAATCCCTAGAGGGGGGAGACGTATCGCTGGTTAGAGGAGAGAGAGATGACCAAGGTTACGAAGCTCGGTATCGTGTCTATGGCCCTGCTCGCTGCTGCGGGCACTGCCAATGCCGCGATCTTCACGCTCGCCGATGGGAACTCCACGGCGACCGTTGACACCAACGCCGTCGGCGGCACTCGCCCCGGTATGAACTCCTGGGTGGTCGATGGCACCAACCAGCTGTTCAGCCAGTGGTTCTGGTACCGCGTCGGGTCCACGGGGCCCGAGCAGCGCATCAACTCGCTCCCCATCGTCGGCGAGTTCTCCAGCAACACCAACTTCGACTCGCGCCACGACACCATGTCCGTGCTGTACAACGGCGGCACCGGGCTCTCCATCGAGATCCGATTCACGCTCCGTGGCGGTTCGGCCGGTTCCAACCGCTCCGATATCGCCGAGCAGATTCGCATCTCCAACACCACCGGCGCTCCGCTCACCATGAGCTTCTTCCAGTACAGCGATTTCGACCTGGGTGGCACCACCCTCGATGACTTCGTCGGCATCCTGAGCCCCAACGTCGTCCGCCAGGAGGACGTCGCCTCCGGTATCGGCATCAACGAGACCGTCGTCACCCCGCCCGCCAACAACTGGGAGGTCAACACCTTCCCCGTCACCATCGGCAAGCTCGACGACGCCAACACCGACAACCTCAACGGCAACGGCGGCCCTCTCATCGGCCCCGCCGACTTCACCTGGGCCTACCAGTGGAACATCACGATCCCCGCCAACCGCACCTTCATCATCAGCAAGGACAAGAGCGTCACCCCGGCCCCGGGCGCACTCGCCCTCCTCGGCCTCGGTGGCCTCGCGATGGCTCGCCGCCGCCGCTGATCACACGCGGCCAAACGGCCGTCAAAGCTCTGTGAACTCCGCCGCGGGGCCCTCTGGGCTCCGCGGTTTTTTTCTACCCTCTCCATACTCCGCTGGCCCCTCTCGCGCAGCCCCCCCGACTCGTCGCAGCGGCAGACATCACCCCGGACGCGCGCGACGCCTCAGACGTTGCGAGCCCCCCCGCCACGGGCCTTCCCGCGGGCGTCATCGCCGCACGCCCACGCTCGTGGTCACCACGGACAACCACCTCCGCCCGGGGTGAGCCCACGCGGCTGTGGCTCTTCGCCTACGACCCCGACACCCTGCGCTTGAGCCCTCAGCGCGAGAACGCGCCGATCAGCACCATCTGGGGCGTGAGCAGCACCGCGATCTCAACGAGCATGATCACACCGGCCGCCACCGCCGCGGACTTGAGCATCGCGCGCTTCATCGGAATCTCCTTGTGCGTCGCGGCGCCGAAGTCCCCCGCCCGAGCGCGTCGCACACGCAGATGCGCCGCGTCCGCCGGCCCGTCGCGATTCCGCGCGGTGCCCGAGGGTCACTCGAGCTCGAGAGGCCGCGTGACCACCGTGCCGTCGGCACGCACGAGCACCAGGTGATTCCTGGGCACCTTCTCCCAGCCCGGGTCCGCGCTCAGCTTCTCGCTGGCGATGATCGCCGAAACCTCGCCCCGCCCCGGCTCCACCAGCCGGCACACGCCCCCGTCGCACACGTACCGCCTGCCCGAGTGCACGTAGAGCGACGAGGGCTCGTCCTCCGCGCTTGTGAAGCGCACCGCCGCCGAGCACGTCCCGTCGCTCACCGCCGCGTTGATCCACGAATCATCATCATCGGTGCCGGCGGGTGCGGGCAGCACCGCCTTCGCGCGGTTCACCAGCCCCAGCACGCGCCGCAGGGCCGCTTCCAGGCAGCCCCCCAGCGCCGCCGCACGGTCCGCGTGCTCCTGAGGCTCCCGGCTGAGCGCCTCATCAAGAAACACGCCGAACAGGTGCTCCGAGTCCGTCGAGCCCCGGATCGCGCCGAACGCCGGGTCCGACAGGTCCGCGAGCAACTGCCTGCGGATCTGGCCGAAGCGTGCGACGTCCCCGTTGTGCATGAAGGCGTACCGACCGCTCGTGAACGGGTGGCAGTTGATCTCCGCGACAGGCAGCCCCCGCGTCGCCGCCCGCACGTGGGCCATCACGCACCCGCTGCGGGTGACGCGCGCCAACTCCAGCAGGTTCTGGTTGCTCCACGCGGGTGTCACGCTCCGAAAGAGCGCCGGGTTCGCCGAGAGTTCCGGCACGTACCACGCCAGCCCGAAGCCGTCGCCGTTCAGAGGCTCCTCGGTCTCGTCCGCGTGCACGCTCTGGTTGACGATCGAGTGCGAGGGCTCCGTCACCAGCGAGGAGAGCGTGATCGCCGGCCCCTGGTACAGCACGAAGCGGCACACGGCTAGGCCTCGACGTCCAGCGTGTCGCCCAGCCCGGTCCTCGCACGCTCGCCCTCGCGAGCCGCGAACTCCGCCGCCCCGCGCAGCAGGCTCACCATCTGCTCACCCTGAGATTCCTGCGCGTCCAGCGCCGCCCGCGCCACGCGAACCGATACCTCGCCCGCGATGCGGCCATGGGAGAGAGCCGAGAGTGACGCCGCGCTGATATCCATGAGAGTTCCCCGGGGCCCTCAGGCCACGGCCTTCGAACGCTTGCTCAGCAGGCCGATGCGATAGCCGCCATCCGCGTCGGGCTCGCACCGCACGACAAGGCCCGTCTGCCGGGGCCACATCGCGTCATCGGGAACAAGTGAGACGCACGCGCCGGGCTCGACCGCCACCGGAGAGCGAACCCCGATGCCCGTCCAGCTCGCGTCCAGAACGTCCACCCGCACCAGCATGCCCGCGCCCAGCCCGGTCGAGAACACCGCCATCCCGCCGCCCTGCATCTGGCGACGCGGCGCACGACGCCGATCGGTCTGCGTGCTCGTGTCCGTCTCGGTGTCGGCGTGGGCAAGTCTCATGGTCGGCTCCAGGCGCCCGTTGCGGGGCTGATAACGCCTATCGGCCCGCCACGCCCCCAACTTCACTCCCGGAGCCGTCCCTCCCCCGGGCCCCTCCCACTTCCCCCCGCTGGGGTGCCCCTTTGGCGGGGTACTGGCGCAATCTCTGCCCCGTGCCGGCCCCGGTTCCGCTTGTTTTCCCGTAGCGCCGCGTCGCCCTCTCTGCATACAACCTCGCATGCGCAGGGCATTCACCCTCATCGAGCTCCTCGTCGTCATCGCGATCATCGCGATCCTCATCGCCATGGTCCTCCCGGCCCTGGGCAAGGCTCGCCGTGCCTCGAAAGGTACCGTCTGTCTCAGCGTCCAGCGATCCGTCGCGCAGGCCTTCACCCTCTACAACAACGACCACAAGGAGCGAGTCGTCCCCTCGTACAACATGTCCGGCCTCGACACCACCGAGCCCCTCGACGGCTGGGGGCCGATCCTCGACCGTGACGGCTACATGGCCGGCGCCCGCGAAACCCGCCGCGGGCCCTTTGTCTGCCCCGATACGTTCGACATCGAGGGCGTCGCGACTGGCCAGACCGGCACGAACCCAAACAACACCAAGGGTTGGGTCGACTGGCCCTTCACCCGCACCGGCTCCGCAAACGTTCCAACCACCATCGAGAGCCGGGGCTTCGAGCGCATTCTCCGCGTCTCGTACTGGATCAACGCCCTCAACCCCATCGGGGGCTCCACCGCCGTCGAGCCGGACCTCCACTACACCGGCTCCGTCGGCTATGGCCCCGGCTCCAACGGGCGCGTGATCGAGCAGTCCCGGCTCTCCGCCTTCGCCCGCCCCGCGCAGCTCATCGCCACCGCCGACGGCGTCTACGCCGGCCGCCACCGCGACAACAAGATCAGAACCCCCAACTCCCGCATCGGCTACCGGCACGACGGCGCCGGGGGCGGCTCCACCAACGCCGCGTTTGCCGACGGCCACGCCAAGGCCGTCAGCGCCACCGACTTTCCCCGCGGCACGGGCCCCGCCCACGACCCCGCCGTCGTCTGGGCCGAAAACACCGGGGAGGTCAGCCTCTACGCCGCGCCCGAGCGCGTGCTCACCAGGCCCTGACGCCCCGCCCCTTCACGGCTCCATCAGCCGCATCGCGCCCGGGCCGATCGTGATCGCGTTCTTCCCCTGCCTCTTGCTCTGCATCGCGAGCTGGTCCGCCTTCGCCAGCAGCTCCGCCGGCGTCGCGCCGTCCCACGGAAACGTCGCCAGCCCGCCCGAGATCGTCAGCGTGCCCGGCGCGCAGTTCAGCAGCTTCGGGAACCGGTGGTTCAGGATCTGCTGCTGGAACCGCCCCGCGATCGCCAGCACGTCCGTCGGGTGACTGCTCCCGGTCTGCCTCGGGCCCTGGGGTTCGTGGAAGATCACCGCGAACTCATCGCCGCCCACGCGGCAGACACGATCCGTCGGACGGATCACGCTCCGCAGCAGACGCACCGCCTCGCGAAGAATCTCATCCCCCGCGTCGTGCCCGTACAGGTCGTTGTACTTCTTGAAGTTGTCGATGTCGAACAGCAGCACCGTCAGATACGTGCGGCTGGCCCGCGCCTGCTCCACCGCCGTGCTGATGAACCGATCGAAGTACCGCCTGTTCCACGCCCCGGTCAGCGGGTCCGTGAACGCCGCCGTCCGAAGCTGGTTCTGCTGATCACGCAGCCTCAGCCACCCCGCGAGCCACCGCGCGTGCACGCCCAGCGCCTCGGGCGTCACGCGGCTGGCCCGCAGATCTCCAAAGTTCGCCGACTCCCACACCACCGGCACGCATCGCGCATCGCGGGCGCCACCGTCCGCAGGGCCCAGCAGCTCCACAGAATGATCGCCCGTTCTCGCGCGGATCAGCGCCAGCGCCAGGGGCAGCGGGTCGCCCCCCTTCACCAGCGACGCGACCAGCGCCAGATCTCCGGGCTCCGCCCCGGACGAAACCTTCGCCGCCACGCTCCGCGCCGCGTCGCTCCCCTCAGTCCCCACACCCATGGACGCCAGGATCAGTGACTCCGGGTCCGTTGCGCTGCCGCGCGCCGGGCTCGCCGGCGCAGACGGCATGGTGGGTGCGGTGGGGGAGGGTGCCGCGTCGGGGCTCCGGGGGACCGTTGCCTGCACGCCCGCCTGTGCCTTCGCGGCGATTGTCCCGAGCTTCAGTGGCCCTTCCCGCAATGGTGAAAGCCCCTCGGGCTGGTCCGCCGCGCCCGGGCTCCAGCGCATCGCGCGCCTGAGCATCTCGGGCGAAACCCCGGGGTTGAGACCCGCGTCATACGCCGGGGGCAGCACGCTCCCGTTCTGAACTCCCAGCACGACAACCCCCGGATGCGCGATCCGCAGCGAAGAGACGAAATCCGCCGCGCCCCCGGGCTGGTCGTCAAGCTCCTTCACCTTGCTCCCCACGACCACCACCGCCCGCCCGGGCGACGCGTCGTCTATGGGGTTCGCCACTTCGCCGATCGCTTCGAGCGGCGTCTTCACCCGCACCAGTTCGATCCCGGGGTCCAGCCGCAATGCTGCGTCCAGACCGGTCCGACCCAGCAGCACCACGCGCACGTCCGGATGAGCTTCTCCACTCGCCACGGAGGTCCCTTTCGGCCCCGCCTTGGGCCACCATCAGGGTATCGGCGTCCCGATTCCCCGGAGGTTCGTACGCCCGCCGGACTCCGCCGGTTGGGCCCCATCGTCACCCCCGAGATGGGCAGGGGACCGTGTCATCGTCCGATAACCGCGACGTCCGCGCTCGTCCGGGGACTGGTCACCGCTTCTGGTCGGCATCTCCGGAGAGCAACATTGCCAGTTCTTCGTCAGACAGCAGCGGAACGATGGGCGGAGGTCCTCCAGACGGCTCAGGAGCGCGGGCTGCCGGTCCGGTCCCCTGATCTTGCCCGATCCGCGGGGCGGGCTCTGTCCTCGGGGCGGGCTTCACGTCAGGGTGCGGGTGGGGTGGGGCCGACGTATCTGGCGGGCGATACTCGGGCGGAATCGGTCCCTCGCCCGCAAGCCTCAACCCCGGGGCAGCCGGCCGTGCCGAGGCCGTGGGGGGCCTCTCCTCGCGCACCTGTTCCTGGCGCGCCGGCCTGACGTCGGATTCCGCCGGCTGAACGTGCCGCGTTCGCCAGTGGCTGAGGTCCGCAGGAGCCACCGACCTCAGGCGGGGCTCCGACGCAGGGTCAAACTGCCACACCGCCGCAGCAGGGTTGTACCGATCCACCACGTCGATGACCCCGACCAGCCCCTCCAGGCGGTCCGGCTCGACGAGGATCAGCACACCCAGTTCGTGAGGAGCGAGCGCCCAAGGCCCCTGCCGCGTGGTCAGGTGGGCAAAGGCCTGCACTGCCGACTCGCAGCGCACGAACCGCAGCCCCGGGCGGTCGAGCGCCGCGGCGAGCTCCGGACGGGGTGGCCTGCCGCGCGGATGCCACACCACGCAGCGCGCCCTGGAATAGCTTGCGGCCTCCATGCGCGAGGATTGTACAGGTCAGTGCCCGGGGACAGAAGCAAAATCAGCGTGCCGAGACAAGCATTCCCGTGATCTCCGCCGCGCAGCGAGCCGCTCCGTCCGCCGGGCCCAGCGACGCCAGGCCCGCCCGGAGCGACTCCCGCTTCTCCCGGCTCGCGAGCAGTTCCGCCAGCACCGGCCCGAGCATTTCCAGGTTCCGCGCTTGGTCGATCTGGTCCGTGCCGATCAGCGCCCCGCCCGCCCGCTCCAGCGGAGCCGCGTTGTAGCGCTGATGCTGGTCGCGGTGGTACGGATAGGGCAGGAACAAGGTCGGCACGCCCGACGCCCACACCTCCGCCACGCTCCCCGCGCCCGCGCGGCTCACCGCAACCTCCGCCGCCCCCCAGCACGTTCCCATCCCGTCAAAGAAAGGCCGCACCACTGCCGGAACCCCCGCCGACGCGTACGCCGCACGGCACTCCTCCGCGTCGCTCTTGCCCGTCTGGTGGATCACCTGCCACCCGCTCAGCGGCCGGTCGGCCCGGCCCGCGAACGCTTGCATGAACCGGTTGATGCTGCTTGCCCCCTGGCTCGCGCCCGTCACCAGCAGCACAGGTGCGAACGGGTCCAGCCCCAGCGAGCGGCGGCACTCCGCCGCCGAGCCCCGGCCCAGCGCTCCCTCCCGCACGATCGGCGGCACCACGCTCCATGCCCGCCCCTGAACGGGCGTAGAGGTCACGACCCGCGTCGCGAATCGCGCGATCCACCGGTTCGCGAGCCCCGGCACCGCGTCCAGGTTCACCAGCAGCCTCGGCGCCCGCTCCACGCGCGCCGCCTGCGCCGCCGGAGCCGCCACAAAGCCCCCCAGCGCCACCAGCACCACCGGACCACGCGACCGCCCTTCCCGAATCAGCCCGCGGCCGGCCCGCACCGACGCGCCCCACTTCCGCATGAACCTCACCAGCGCGCGCGGGCCCAC
This sequence comes from Phycisphaerales bacterium, assembly GCA_020853975.1. Taxonomy (GTDB): domain Bacteria; phylum Planctomycetota; class Phycisphaerae; order Phycisphaerales; family UBA1924; genus RI-211. The sequence goes on along the minus strand of JADYXW010000013.1, from coordinate 10,651 downwards.
CCCGAACGGCTGCGCCGGGATCGCCACGAACTCCGCGGCCTGGTCGCCGACCCTCTGTGATCGCAGGATTTCCGTGTCCAGAGGGCGTTCCGAGCACACGAACACGCAGCGGGCGTCTGGGAGCCTCCGCAACACCTGCTCAGCGATCGCCACCGCCGGGAAGATGTGCCCCCCCGTGCCCCCGCCCGCAAAGAAGATGGTGCCGCCCCGCTCCGCAGACATGCGTCACGCCGCCACGGGTGCCGGCAGCTCCTCCGCAGCGTGCTGGGTGCGATCGATCGAGATCACAAGCCCCAGGCAGAACGATGTCAGGATCCACCCCGTACCCCCCGAGCTCAGCAGAGGGAGCGCGATGCCCTTGGTGGGCGCAAGGCCCGTGACGACCATCAGGTTGATCACCGCCTGGATGGCGACCGTCGCGGTCACCCCCAGCACGATGAGCCTGGGCAGCATGTCGCGTTCACGCCTGGCCACGGTGCAGCCCGCCCACGTCAGCCCGATGAACAGCGCACAGACCAGCGCCGCACCCGCGATCCCGAGCTCCTCGCAGATGACCGCGAAAATGAAGTCCGTGCGTGCCTCGGGAAGATACCCGAACTTCTGAAGCCCGTGCCCGAGCCCGCGTCCGAAGCCCTCCCCGTTCGCGATCGCCGCGAGGGACTGGATGGTGTGATAGCCGATGCCCTCCGGGTCCGCGTACGGGTCGGAGAAGGCCATGATCCGCTTCATGCGGTAGTCGCTGGACATGATCGCGTACGCGAGCCCCAGGCCCGCGAAGGGCACAAAGACCATGAAGTGCCAGAACCGCGCGCCCGCCGCCAGCAGCATCACGCAGCCCACCAGGCCCACCAGCGCCCCAGTCCCCAGGTCCTCCTTCACGATCACGACGCTCACGATCCCCACCGCGACCAGGATCGGCACCAGGCCCAGCCAGAACCGCCCGAGAAACCGGGCCCGTATCGTCGCGGCCCACGCCACCACAACCACCATCGCCCACTTGGCGATCTCCGATGGCTGGACCGAGAGCGAGTCGCCCAGCCCGGGCATGGGCAGCCGCAGCCAGCGCCGCGCGCCGTTGATCTCCGGGGCGAGGCCCGGGACGTACACCAGGCCGCAGATCAGGAGGATCGCGAGCGTCGCGAGCGCCAAAGGCCTGAAACCGTCGTGCTCCCCCCCCAGGGTCGGGACGCCGCAGGCCAGGCGCCGCACCGGCAGCAGCGAGCCCACGGTCAGGGCCGCCATCGCCAGCACCATGTAGATCGTGGGGCGGGACGCGACGATCCCCGCCGCCGTCAGCTCCGGCACCGGCTGGTCCGAGCCGACCAGCGCCACGCGCATGTCCGCGGAGTTGACCATGACCACGCCGAAAGTCAGCAGGCACAGGACGATGATCGCGATGGTCTGACCGGGTCGGAGCATGGGGTCTGGCCGGGGCGGGAAGGAACGATCCTACATCGGACATCCGCCGCTTCTGGCTTCGGAACTGGGGCCTGTGCTTTGCCCCACCCGGGGGCTCGGGCGCTACCCTCCCGGTCTCGTGACGACCTTCCGGGGGACCGCATGGATCGACCCAGCCTCACCGCATTCGAAGACCACCTGGCTGCCGTCTTCGGGGCGGTCCGGAGTTCGCTGATCTCGCTCCTCTCCGGCGCCGGCCTTGACCCGCTCGAGCCTCAGGAGATGGCCCGCCAGCTCGGCATCAGCCGCAACCTCACCTGGAAAATTTCGCGCGTGGTCGGCGCGGCCGACATGTTCCAGGCGTTCCTCCACATCCCGGGCGATGAGGGTATCGAGATCCTGGCCGCCGCCATCGAGCGCAGGGGCTGCTCCTCCGCCCACCTCGCCGCCTTCAACGAAGCGACGCAGGAACTCGACCGCCTCGTCGTTCGCCACGCGGGCGATCGCGCCACGTTCGATCTCATCCTCGACGGCATGGGCGGCCGCGACGCCGCCGAGCGGCTCGAGCACAGCCGCAAGCTCGCCTTCCGTGGCAACTCCGGCCTCTGGGGTGCGCAAGCGCGCGCCAGATCCACGACGGTCCTCCTGCTCCCCTCGGGCTCCGACGCCGATCGGATCGACGTCGTCATGCTCGGAGGCCTCGTCGACCTCCGCCGCCTCAGACCCCGCACCCCATGGCCCATCTTCTTCAAACATTCATTCGACGCCCGGGGCAACCCTGACCTCAGCCCGCCCCCAGAAGAGCCCCTCGACCCGCCGTCGCACGATCGCGCCAACCTCCTCCGCGAGTTCTGCTCCGCGGACCTCCCCCCCATCCGCACCGTCCCGACCTCCGGCGGCGTTGAGTACGTCCTTGACTCCGGCCCCATCGGCAACCTCGGTAAGTGCACCTGCTTCTTCGGCAGCGTCTTCCGAGGCCGCGCGGGCAGGTACCGCACGCCCGACGACACCCATGCCGAGTTCGTGTCGCACATCCATCAGCCAACCGAGACTCTCCAGTTCGATGTCATCGTGGATGAACGGCTGGGGCTCGGAAAGAACCCCGAAGTTCTGATTCGTGGCAAGGTCGGCCACTCCGGGTCCGCGCACTCCGGCCTGCCCCTGCCCTTCCTCGAGCGCGCCGTGGAACTCCCCGGCCCATACCCCGCTCTCGACTCGCCCTGGGTTCCCCAATACGGCCGGCTCATCGAATGGACCTTGTCCAGATTGGGCGCCGATCCCGGCGTTCTCAGGGCCCACCGCCTCGTCATGAAGTACCCACCCATGCACGCGACCGTCTCGCTGCGGTACTCCCTCCCGGCTCGCCCGTAACAACCCGCCGCCCGGCGCGAATAGGAGCGTGAACCGCGCCACTGACGTGCCGGTGACCGTTCTGAGTTCAAGGACCCTTCAAGACGGGGAGTCGCGTGAACAACAATACCATCCTCGGGCATGTGGGCGACGAGGCGCTGCTCTCGGTGCTCCGAGACGACGTCGCGAGCCCGCTCGCCGTGATCGACCGTGCGGGGAACGTGCGCTTCGCCAACCGCGTCGCCGCCGCCTCGCTCGCCGGCCCGTCAGCGGACATCGCGGGTGCCGCGCTCAGCAGCCTCGTCGGCTCCGGCAAGGCAGCGGAGTGCATCGCCTTCATCGAAGAGGCCATCGATCAGCAGCGCGTAGTCTCGTACCTCTCGGTGGTGAAAGGGCACGTCTTCTTCGTGACCCTTCGGCCCGCGGGCCCTCAGACCGGCGCCGTTGTCGCCTCGGCCATCGCAGGGTCGCTTGTCGTCGAGCAGCCATGGATGAAGCCCCAAGGGACGATCCGGCCGACGCGCAACAACGACATGGGCATCCTCGCGGCGCTCACGGAGCGAGAGCTCGAACTCCTCCACCACATCGGCATGGCCAAGACCAGCGACGAGGCCGCCCAGATCATGCACCGCAGCACCCGCACCATCGAGTGGCACCGCGCCTCGCTCGGCGCCAAGCTCGGCTGCGACAACCGCGTGCAGCTCTCCCGCATCGCCAACCGCAGCGGCATTACCTCCATCGAGATCGCCAGGCTCCTCGAGATCCACCGCGCCGCCAAGCACGCCGCTGGTCGAGGCGGCCACACGCCCACCTACGATGAGGCATGCGGGACCGTTGCTACTTCGACGGGCGCTGCGGATTCTGCCGCCGATCGGTGACCTGGCTGCGAAGGCTCGACTGGCTCCGCAGGCTGGAGCTTTGCGACCTGCACCAGGCCGGGGCCGATCTCCCCGTCTCGCTGGACCTCGCCGACACCGGCATGCCCATGCGGACCGGCTCTGGCCGCGTGCTGCTCGGATTCCCAGCGGTCCGCCGCGCGGTCCTTCAGACCCCGCTCGGGTGTCTGCCCGCGCTGGTCCTCTATGTCCCCGGCATCAGCCACCTCGCCGGGCTCGGCTATGAGTGGGTCGCGAAGCACCGGCCAAGGAACCAGTGCAACCTCCCCGGGGCACGGACCTAGCCGCACGCTACGATCTCGCAATGGCCGAGAATACCACAAAGCCCGCCGCCGGTCTCCGCGAGAGCGTGGTCGCCGCTGTCTCGGCGCTCTCGGGCGACGGGCTGGCCATCCTCCCGACGGAAACGGTCTACGGCATCGCCTTCGGCGCTCGCTCACCCGCCGCGGCCCAGCGCATGCGCGCCATCCAGAAGCCCGGGACCACGTTCCCCAAGACCTGGCACGCCCCCTCCGTCGAAGACGCCCTCCGCGTCCTCTCCCGCCAGAGCCCGCTCCATCTTCGTGCGATCCGGCGCCTCGCCCCCGGCGCGGTCCGCCTCGCCGTCGAACTCGGCGCGGACCTCCCCTCGGCGCTCCGCCGGCTCGATCTCCCCGCGGGCATCGTCGACGATGGCATGTGCATCTTCGTCCGCGTGCCGGACAACGAGCTCTGCCGCGCCGTGCTCTCCCAGGTCCCCGGCCCGGTTGTCATGCAGCGACTCGCGGATGTCGACCTCGAAGCAGCGGGGGCGCTCTCCCCGCAGGTTGTGCAGCGAGCGCTCGCGATGGGCGTCGAGGCCGTCGTCGACGACGGGCCCGCGCGCCACGGGCAACCCTCCACGCCCGTGCGTCTCACGCTCGATGGGGGCTACACCATCGAGGGCGACGGTGCCTGGAGCGCCGCCAAGGTGCGCGCTCGCGTGGACCGATCCCTCGTCTTCGTCTGCACAGGCAACACCTGCCGCAGCCCGATGGCGGAGGCCATCGCCAGGGACCTCCTCACTGCGAGAGAGTCGCCCGGCCCAGGCCTGCGGCGCGTCCCGGTCCGCGTCGCCTCCGCGGGTGTCGCCGCCGGCACGGGTGACCCCATGACCCCCGAAGCCGCAACGGCGCTCCGCGCGCTGGGTGTGGACGCCGGGAAGCACCGTGCGCGAGGTCTGACCCGCGACATCGTCGAAGACGCCGACCGCGTCTGGGCCATGACCGCTTCCCAGGCGCGGGCCGCCGCGTCCTTTGTTCCACCCGGCGTCCGCGTCGAGCTGCTCGATCCCGGCGGCAGGGATATCCCCGACCCCATCGGCGGGGCGCAGGGGGTCTACCTTTCGACCGCCCGGAGGCTGCGCGAGCTGATCGCACGCCGCCTCGCCGAACTCGAGAACGATCAGGGAGCCACGCCATGAAGATTGCGCTCAGCGCCGACCACCGCGGGCACGCCGCGATCCGTGCGCTCGCCGATAAGCTCAACCGCGAGGGCCACCAGGCCCAGATCCTGGGCGACTGCCAGGGCGCCCCCTGCGACTACCCCGAACGCGCCTGGGACGTCGGCAAGGCCGTCTCCGAGGGCAGGGCGGACCTCGGAATCCTGGTCTGCGGCACCGGGATCGGCATGTCCATCGCCGCCAACAAGATCCGGGGCGTCCGCGCCGCCGTCGTCCACGACGAGATGACCGCCCAGCTCTCCCGCTCCCACAACAACGCCAACGTCCTCTGCCTCTCCGCCGACCTCCTGGGCCAGCGCCTCATCGAGAAGATCGCCGAGGTCTGGATCGGCACTCCCTTCGAGGGAGGCCGCCACACCCGCCGCCTCCACAAGATCGGCGCCATGGAACTCGGCCAGAACCCCGCCGAGATCAAGGACTAGGCCCCGGGCAGCACGCCCAGCTTCCACGCCCCATACACCATCAGGGGCGAGCCCACGGCGCACATCACGTCCAGCAGCAGCCCGGCCCGCATCATCCGGCGCATCGAGACCCTTCCGCTCGCAAAGGCCAGCGCGTTGGGCGCCGTGCCCCCGGGCAGCATGAAGCCCAGACTCGCCGAGAGCGTCACCGTCGTGAGCAGCACCGCCGGGGGCAGGCCGAACTTCTCCGACACCGCGCCCGCGACCGGCAGCGCCGCCGCCACCAGCGCCGTGTTGCTCGTGAACTCCGTCAGGATGATCGCCGCCAGCGAGAATGCCAGCAGCACCGCGAGCGTGGGCCAGGACGACAGCGGCCCCGCCTGCGCCGCGATGAACCTGTCCACGCCCGTCGCGGAGAGCATCGCCGCAAGGCTCAGCCCCCCGCCGAACAGCAGCAGGATGCCCCACGGAATCTGGTGCGCCTCGCGCCACGTGAGGATGCACCGCCCCTCTCCCGCCTTCACGGGGATCACGAACAGGGCCAGCGTCGCGCCGATCGCGATCACGCCGTCGCTCGCCTTCTCCAGGAAGGGCAGCAGGCGCTCCCCGTCCTCGCCCCGCAGGCCCCGCAGCAGCGGGACCGCGATCCACGCGAGCGCCGCCGTCCCGAACACCGCCACCGTCAGCGCCTCCCCCCGCGACCACTTCCCCATGCCCGCCCGCTGCTCGCGGATCGCCTCCGCCACCCCCGGCACCTCTCCCCGGGGCACGGGCAGCGCCACCCGCGCCAGCACCAGCCACGTCGCGGGCACCACCAGCAGCAGCACGGGCAGCCCGATCCCCAGCCACGACAGGAACGTCACTTCATGGCCATACACCCGGTGCATGTGCGCCGCGTACTGCGCGATCGGGGGCGTCCCGATCACCGTCCCCACGCCCCCGATCGTCGCCCCAAACGCGATCGCCAGCACCAGGCACGGCCCGAAGTTCGCCACGCGCCTCGCGTCAACCCCCGCCGCCCGCTCCAGCCCCGCCGCCACCATCGCCGCCACGCTGGCGCCGATGGGCAGCATCATGACCGTCGCCGCGGTGTTCGAGACCCACATGCTCAGGAACGCGCTCGTCACCAGGAAGCCCGCGACCAGCCGCGACGGGCTCGTGCCGATCAGCGTCAGCATCGCCAGCGCCAGCCTCCGGTGCACGCCCCAGCGCTCCATCGCGGCACCCAGCATCATCCCGCCCAGGAACAGGTAGATGATGTCGTCCGCGTACGCGCCCGCCACGTCCTTCAGCGACGCCACGCCCAGCAGGGGCAGCGCTGCCAGCGGCACCAGCCCCGTGATCTCCAGCGGGATCGCCTCCGTCATCCACCACGTCGCCATCAGCACACCGACGCTCGCGACAATGCGCCCCTCGGGCGACAGCCCCGAGCCCGGGCCCGGCAGCAGCGCGTAGGCGCCCAGCGCCGCCGCCACGCCCAGCAGCATGCACACCACCTTCACGACCCCGCGATGGTCCTGCGCAGTTTCCAGCGTGCTCAGCTTCCCTCCCGCGTCCGGGGTGACTGCAGCACCAGCGTCACCGGCCCGTCGTTGACCAGCGACACCGCCATCTCCGCCCGGAACACGCCCCGCCCCACCGGCGCCCCATGTCCCGCCGCCAGCCCGGACAGCACCTCGAACAACGGCCCGGCCTGCTCCGGCTTCATCGCGCGATCAAACCCGGGCCTGCGGCCCTTGGTCGCATCGCCCGCGAGGGTGAAGTTCGGCACCAGCAGCAGCGAACCGCGCACGTCGAGCACAGACAGGTTCATCTTCCCCGCCCCGTCCTCGAAGACCCGCAGGTGCGCCAGCTTCTCCGCCGTCCACTCCGCGTCCGAGCGCCCGTCGTCCACCTCGATCCCCACCAGCGCCAGCAGCCCCACGCCGATCGACGACACCACCTCGCCGCCCACGGCGACGCTCGCGCACCGGACTCTCTGCACCACGGTCCGCATCGTCTACACCCTGAACACGGCCCCGAGCTTCTTGCCCAGCAGGCTGCTCGCCGCGAAGATCGTGCACGTCAGCAGCGCCATGCCCCACACCCCCAGCGCGCTCGCGATGTAGGGCCCGTCCCCCAGCCTGTCCATGAACGCCAGGATCGCCTTCGTGATCGGGTAATCCCCGCTCTGCTGCGCCAGGATCAGCGAGTCGCTCACCTCCAGCATCGAAAAGCTGAACACCAGCAGCCCCCCCGCGATCAGGTTCGCCGCGATCAGCGGCACGACCACCCGGCGGATCGCCGTCAGCTTCGACGCGCCAAGGTTCAGCGCCGCCTCCTCGAGTTCGCCGCTGGTCTGCTCCAGCCCCGCCACCGTTGACCTCACGATGTAGGGCAACCGCCGAATGGAGTACGCGACGATCAGGAACGGCACCGGGTTGGGGTCCGCCGACAGAATGGACGCGAACGCGGACAACGGCCCATCCTTCCCGAAGGGCCACCTCAGGCTCATCGCCACGTACCCGAACGCCAGCACCAGCCCCGGCACAGCCAGGGGCAGCATGCAGAGCGCGTCCAGCAGCCAGCGCAGGCGGAGCCGCGTCCGGACGATGAGATACCCCACCAGCAGACCGAAGCCGATGTCCACCACCATCGCCACCGCCGCGAGCTTCAGCGAGTTCTGGATCGCCCCGAACGAGTCCGCCGCCGTCAGCGCCTGGTAGTAGTGCGAGGTCGTAAAGACGCTCGGCAGCGCGGACTGGTACCACTGCCCGGGCGCCGAAAAGCTCGTGAGCACCACGCCGATGTGGGGAGAGATCGCCGCCAGGCTCACGAGCCCGAACAGCCCCGCCGCCGCCCAGCCCGCGAGGCCCGTCAGTGGTGTCACGTCCCCCGCCCGCGCCGCCCGCAGGTTCATCGAGTAGCCGCGCTTCCCGAACACGAACTTGCCCAGCAGGTACATGCCCACCGCCATCGTGAGCATCACCAGCGTCAGCGCATAGGGCCGCGCCGAGCCCTCGACCTCCTTCAGCCCGTTGAAGATCTGCACCGGCGCCACCGCGTAGTAGTCGAACATCAGGGGCGTGCCCAGCTCCGTGAACGACCAGATGAACACGATCGTCGCGCCCGCGAACAGGCCCGGCCTCACCAGGGGCAGCGTCACCCTCAAAAACCGCGTCCAGAACCCCGCCCCCAGGTTCCGCGCCGATTCGTCCAGCGCCGGGTCCAGGTTCGCCAGCGCCGCGCTCGCGTTCAGATAGATGATCGGGTACAGCCCCAGCGCCTGCATGCACATCACCCCAAGGACCTTCGCGCTCCCCAGGATGTCAAGGTCCAGCCCCAGCGCCGCGTTCAACGCCCCCTCACGCCCAAGGATCGCACGCATCCCGATCGCCCCCACGAACGGCGGGAGGATCAGCGGCACCAGCACCGCCGCGTTGAAGAACGTCTTCCCCGGAAACCGGTACCCCGCCGACAGCACCGCCAGCGGCAGCGCGATCAGCATCGCCAGCAGCGTCGTCCCCGACGCCAGCTTCACCGAGTTGCCCAGCGCCCCCAGCAGCCTCGGGTCCGTCACCACCATCGCCAGGTGCTCGAGCGTGAACCCCGTCCGCGCCGACGGGTCCTCGTAGAACCCGCCCCGCACCGTGAGCAAGATCGGATAGACCAGGAACACCCCAAGCACCAGCAGGCTGCCGCCCAGCAGCACGTGCTGAGTCAGCCGGGAAGTGATGCGGCGGGAGGTCCGGGGGGTGCCCATGAGCGGGGAGTGTATATGGTTCCCGCGTGGACCCGGACGACGAAGTCTGCCTGTGCTTTCACGTCTCGCTCCGGAAGATCCGCACCTTCCTCGCCCGCGAAAACCCCCCGGTCGCCTCCCTCATCAGCGAGTGTCTCTCCGCCGGCACCGGCTGCATGTGGTGCGTGCCGTTCCTGAAACATCTCCACAAGATGCACCAGCAGGGCCACGAGCCCGACCTGCACGTCAGCCCCGAGGAATACGCCCGCACGCGCCTGGTCTACCACAAGACCCACGAGCGCGACGAGGGCGTCGTGAAGCGCGCCACCGAGTGAACCCGCCCGTGCGCCCTACTTCGGCGCCGCCTGCTTCGGGTCCGGCAGCGCGATGCCCTCGGGCGCCTTCCGCGGCTTGGGCTCGGCCTTTGGGGCCTCCGCCGCCTTTGGCTCCGCCCTCGGAGCGGGCGCCGCCAGCGCCGGGCCGCCCGGCGCGATCGCCGATGCGTCGCGCAACTCCGGGCCCTTCCGCACTTCGGTCTCGATCCGCCTCTGCGAAGGGGGGGGCACCCTCACCACGCTCATCCGGCCCCCGTTGTCATCCCCGATCGCCGCGATAGACCACCGCAGCTCGTCCCACCCGTCTCGCTCCGCCGACCGGGGCGAACGCATGAACAGCATGTTGAGCTGCTTCCCCACCGGCACCTCCGACGACCAGATCTGCTCGCCCGTCCCCACGTCGATCAGCGTCACCGACTGCGGCACCGTCACGGTGCTCCGGAAGTGATGGTGCTCGTTCGCGTGGCAACCCCCAAGGCCCAGGGCGGCGGCAAAGACAACGGCAACGGATGCGCAGCGTGCGTTCATGAATCGCTCCACTCAGGTCCGAGAACAGGCGACCTCCCGGGGACGCCCGAGACTGTATCGACCCGCCGGGGCCGGCCTGCTCAATGCAACGCCCGAAAACCGCCCCACACCACCCGCGTAAACTCGCACCGATGGGCCAACTCCGCATCGGCCACGGCTACGACCTCCACCGCCTCGAGCCCCACCCGCCCGCCGGCAGGGGCCGCCCGCTCATCCTCGGGGGAGTCCCCCTCGCCCACGACACCGGCCCCGTCGCCCACTCCGATGGTGACGCCCTCTACCACGCCGTCACCGACGCCATCCTCGGCGCCCTTTCCCTCCCCGACATCGGCCAGCTCTTCCCCGACACCGACCCGCGCCACGAGTCCCAGGACTCCGAGGTCTTCCTGCGCGCCGCCGCCGACCGCGCCGCCTCCCTCGGCTGGCGCCTCGAAAACCTCGATGCCACCGTCATCCTCGAACGCCCGAAACTCTCGCCCCACAAGGACGCCATCCGCGCCAACCTCGCCCGCGTCCTCGCCGTCGAGCCCGGCCGCGTCAAC
>JADYXW010000012.1 GCA_020853975.1 Phycisphaerales bacterium | reverse complement strand
TCCCCCTGCTGCCTGGGCCTGTTGCGGCCTTCGCGCGGGGCGCGGGCGGGGGTGTTTTCGGATTCTTCGTCCTTGTCTTCGGGGCCGGGGCGCGGCAGCAGGGTGTCGGCGCAGGCGAGGCGGTAGGCCGTGACCGCGGCGCACGTGGAGGACTGGCGGAGGTATTCCTCGATGGCGAGGTCGAGCTTGTCGTTCTGGGTGTGCCAGCCATAGCCGTAGTCCGCGCGGCCGACTTCATCCCAGAAGAAGCCGGGGACTCCCAAGGCGTTGAAGGATGAGTGGTCCGAGCCGCCGGAGGCGGGCATGCGGCGCTTCAGCGTGTGGACGTTGACGTTGAGGAACTTCTTGTCCGTCTCGGAATAGAAGACGTTGTTGACGGGGGCGGTGGCGGCGGCGAGCATCTCGACCATCTTGGCGGGGGCGCCAAGGCCGCCCTCGTAGTTGGTGCCGCCATCGTCGACGAAGGTGCAGGAGACGTTTGGCATCTCGTCCTTGTGGAGGTCGACGTAGCCCTTGGAGCCCAGGAGGCCCTGCTCTTCGCCCGTGAAGTTGATGAAGCGGATGGTGCGCTTGGGCTTGGCACCGACGGCCATGAGGATGCGGGCGGCTTCGAGGGTGACGGAAGAGCCCGTGCCGTTGTCGGTGGTGCCCTGGGAACCGGGGCCGTCCCATGAATCGAGGTGGGCGCCGATGATGACGACCTGCTCGGGCCAGGTGGTGCCGGGGATCTCGGCGATGGTGTTGTAGCAGTCGATGGGGCCGGGGGTGAGGGTGTGCTGGAGGTTGAACTCGACGTGGATGGACTCGCCGTCGGCGATGCGGGAGTTGATGAAGTCGTAGTCGCTGCCCCGGATGATGGCGTGGGGGGCCTTGGGGAGCTCATCGAGGTTGAGCTCGCGCCAGCCGTTGACGCCCCCGGTCCAGACTCGCTCGTCGCGGCTGGTGGAGATGTAGCCGGCGACGGGGAGGAGGGCGACGCGCTCCTGGACGGACATGGAGGCGGGGTCGACGCCTTCGGCGGCCTTCTTGGCGGCGGCCTTGCGGATCTCGTAGCGGGCGGAGACGGCGCCGCGGAAGCCGCGGACGCCCACGCGCTGGCTGGGCCCGATGAGGACCCAGGCGCCGGTGAGCGAGTCCTTGGCCTTCTCGAAGTCTTCGGGGGTGGTGGGCTCCTTCACGATCTTGGCACGGAGGGGACCGTCGGTGCCGAAGGTCCACGACGAGGTGGAGAACTCGAGGTCGCGGATAGGGTCGAAGGTAGTAGTGACGTTGCCTTCGTCGTCCTTTTCTTCGCGGGGCTGAAGGACGCGGCCGGTGGAGGGGCCACGGTCGAAGCGGACGGCGATCTCGCCCCACTTTTCGAGGTGGGGGTTGGAGAGACCCCAGGACTCGTACTGGGCCTTGCACCACTCGTTGGCGGTGAGGGCGCGGGTGGAGCCGGTGAGGCGCGGGCCGATGTTCTGCGTGAGGTGCCTCAGGTGCTGCATGACCTGGTTGCGGTCGCGGCCTTCGGTGATGATGGCCTGCACCACGGAGGGGTCGCCCATGGAGAGGTCGGGGGCGGGGGTCTCCTTGCCGTCGATCACGGCGGTGAAGCCGGAAGCGTCGGGCTCTGCGAAGGCGGGGAGCGAGAGCGTGGCGCCGGCGACGAGTGCGAGGACGATGAGACGGGGTGTTGGGGTCATGCGATCCAGTGTACAGAAAGGAACGGAGTTGCGCAAAGTCGAGTGTGTGGGTGCGGGCTGGGACGGAGGCGGGCGGTCGGGATGCGTGAGGGGGTGAAACGGGGGCGTGGGCGGCGTATCCTTCCCCCCCACTATCCCAGCAACCGGTGAAGTGCCGGATGAGGGGAGTCAACCCAGGCAACGCCCCCGGGGCGGGCCAGCAAGCCGGAGAAGGCCTTCCATGTCCACCAGCACAGCGGAGCGTCCGAACAAGGTCGAGATCAAGGACGCGGGCCCGAGCGCGAAGCTCGTTTCGATCGAGATCCCCGCGGACACGGTGGCGGAGAAGCTGCGCGGCTCTCTGGACACGCTGTCAGTAGAGGCGCAGTTGCCGGGCTTCCGCAAGGGACGGGTGCCGAAGTGGCTGGTCGAGAAGCGGTTCGGCGGCGCGATGCGGAAAGAAGCCAAGAACGAGCTGGTCTCGATGGCGCTGAACAAGGCGATCGAGGACCACAAGCTGCGGGTGGTGGGCGACGTGGCCTCTGAGAGCCTGCCAAAGCTGGAGATCGAGGACGGGAAGGCGTTCTCGTTCCAGGTCGAGGTGGAGGTGCTGCCCGAGTTTGACCTGCCCTCGCTGGACGGCATCCCGGTCAAGAAGCCCGTGTTCGAAGTGACCGACGAGATGGTGACGGACGAGGTGAAGAAGCTCTGCATCAACGAGGGCTCGCTGGAGTCCCGCGACGCGGCGGAGGCCGGCGACTACATCACCGGTCACGCGGTGATGAAGGACGACAAGGGCACCGAGTTCTACAACCTGAAGGGGGCCGTCGTCCAGAAGCCCACGGCGGACAAGAAGGGCAAGGGGATGATCCTGGGGATCGTCGTCGAGGACTTCGACAAGCAGCTGGGCGCACCCAAGCCGGGCACCGACGTGATGATCAAGGCCAAGGGCCCCGAGCAGCACGAGGTCGAGGGCATACGCAACGCGACGCTCACGATCACCTTCCACGCGGAGCGGGTGGACCGCATCATCCCCGCGCCAACGGACCAGATCGTGCAGATGTACGGCTTCGAGAACGAGGACAAGCTGAAGGAGACGATCAAGACGCGGCTGGCGGAGCGCGTGAAGATCCAGCAGCAGCAGGTCATGCACCAGCAGGTCGCCAAGCACCTGCTCGACACGGTCAAGATGGAGCTGCCCAAGCGGCTCTCGACCACGCAGTCGTCGCGCACGCTGGCCCGGCGGCGCATGGAGCTGATGCACCGCGGCGTGGACGCGCACAAGATCGAGGAGCACATGGCCGACCTGCGGACCGCGTCGTCCGCGCAGGCCACGCGCGACCTCAAGACCTTCTTCATCCTCTTCCGCATCGCGGAGGAGTTGAAGGTGACGGTGCACGACATCGAGGTGAACCAGCGGATCGGGCAGATGGCGTTCCAGCGGAACGTGCGGCCCGAGCAGCTCCGCGCGGAGCTGATCCAGACCCGCCAGATCAACGAGGTCTTCCAGCACATCCGCGAGGCCAAGACGCTGGACTCTCTGCTGAACAAGGCCTCGATCACCGAGATGCCCGCGGAAGAGTTCAACAAGCTGATGAAGGACGACGCCGCCAAGGTCTGATCCGGCGTTCCGGGCCGCGGCCCGTCCATGAACAAACCCCCGGGACAAGCCCCCTCACGGGCCCGTCCCGGGGAGTTTTGTTTTTTGGGTCGGAGATTCGGAGGCGTTCGGGGGCGGCTCGCCGGTTCAGGGCGTGACGTCCTGGGTGCCGAACGCCGCGAGGAGCTTCTCGGCGCGGGGGTCGGCGGGGTCGGCGGCGACGGCAGCCTTGAAGGAGGCGGCGGCGTCGGTGGCCTTGCCCAGTTCCTGCTGCGTGAGGCCGAGCAGGATGAGGTTCTCGCAGGAGGGGTCGAGGCGGACGGCCTCCTTGAGCGTGGCCTCAGCGGCCTCAGGGTTGCCGGTGTTCTTCTGGTAGATGGCCCTGAGGACGTAGCCCTGGGCGTTCCGGGGGGCCAGGGCGATGGCGCGGGTCGATGCGAGCCTTACGCGGGGCATGTCGCGGAGCGTCACGGCGGTCTGGCCCAGGAAGATCCAGGTCTGCGGGTCGGCGGCGGCGGCGTCGTCGCGGGTGAGGGCGAGGAGGATGTCGCGGGCCTCGACGGTGCGCTCGATCTGCACGAGGCAGCGGGCGCGCATCTGGAGGAGGTCGCGCCGGTCCTTGTTGCGTGGCGAGGCGAGGAGACGGGCGAGGTTGAACTCCGCCTGGCCGAAGTCGCCCGTGGCGATCTGGGCGCGGATGAGGTCCTCGACGATGGTCACGTCGTCCGGGGCGAGCAGGCGTGCCTCGGAGAACAGGCGGCTGGCGGCGCTTGCGTCGCTGCGGAGCATCGCGATGTGCCCCAGGGTCTGGCGGACGCCCGCGCTGTGGTCGAAGTGCTCGCGGCGGTCGGTGAGGAACGTCTGGGCCTCGTCCGCGCGGCCCAGAGCGACCAGCATCTCGGCGGCGGCGATGGCGTACTGCGGGTTGGTCGCATCGAGGGAGTTGGCGCGGGTGTAGTGCGCGAGCGCCTCCTCCTTACGGTCGATGCGCTCGGCCAGCAGGCCCTGGTAGTAGGCGGCGTCCACGTTCTGGGCGTCGATGGAGGCGGCCTTCTGCAGGGACGCGGCGGACTCCTCGATCTTGCTCATCTCCAGGAGCACGCGGCCCTTGAGGATGTGGGTCTTGGCGATCTCGGGGTTGAGCTCGAGCGAGAAGTTGACGTGCTTGAGGGCCTTCTCGAGGTCGCCCGCGAGGAAGGCCTGGTTGGCCATCTGGTATTCGGTGGCACTCTTGAGCTCGGCCATGCGCTGCGTGGCGAGATTGAGCTGGGCGGTGGTGTGCTTGCCGTGGCGGGCGCAGGCGCCCAAAGCGAGGGACGCGACCAGGCAGGTTCCGAGAACCCGGAGGGAAAGGGCGCGGGGGGAGCGGGCGGCGCGGTTCTGGATCGGCATGGGGGAGCTCGCTTTCGTGTCTGGCCCGTGTGAGGCGGGCGCTGGTGAGGGGGGAGAGGCGAGAAACGCTGGGCGCCGGGTTTCCCCGACGCCTCGCGGGAAGGTTGCTTACTCGGGCAGCGGCGTGGGGCCGTTGTCCTCGTTGACGTTGGTGAACTCTGCGACGGGCGCGTCCTCGGGGTTGGAGACCGGGAGGGTCGCGTCGGTCGCGGTGGCGGTCTGGGTCTGATCCTGGGCCTGAGCGCCCACGGGAAGGACCGGCGCGATGAAGGTGGCGTTGGAGGTGCCGGGCTTCTTGCGGAGGATGGTGTCGGTCTCGCCGTCGATGATGCGCTGGAGCACGCTGCGGCTGGGCCAGTAGGCGGCCTTGCCCGTGAGCTTCTCGCGGAGCGAGACGACCTCGGGCTGCTGGTTGTTCATGGCCAGCGAGCGGGTGACGTACCACAGGGCCTTGTCGGTGTCGCCCTTGGCGGCGAGGGACTCGGCCTCGACGTTCAGCAGGCTGGTGAGGCGGTCACGGCTGAAGAACAGGGTGCCCTCGCGGGCGCCGGCGGAGGCGTTGTCGGCGTAGCTGTTGGCGCGGGCGCCCTGGTCGGCGAGCGAGGCGTCGTTGACGATGTGGGGCGTGACCATGAAGATGATCTCGTTGCGCTGCACATCGTCTTCCTGGCCGCGGAACGCGTAGCCGATGATCGGGATATCGCCCAGGAGCGGGACCTGGCTGCGGGAGGACTTGGTGCTCTCGCGGAAGAGGCCGCCCAGGACCACGGTCTGGCCATCCTTGACCATGATGTTGGTGGTCAGCTCATTGGTGATCTCGTCGGGGATGGTGACGGCGGCGCCGGTGGCGTCTGACTGCTCGCGGATGACGGCCTCGGAGACCTGGGGCTTGAGCTCCATGCGGACGTAGCCGTCGGACATGATGATGGGGCGGAAGTAGAGCTGGGTGCCGGTGTCGAGGAACTGGACGGTCTGGGTGGTAGCGGTGTCGGTGGAGGTGGTGCTGAGGTAGCCGACCTTGCGACCGACGAGCACACGGCTGGACTGCCTGTTGAGGGCGAGGATCTTGGGGTTGGAGAGGATGGTGGTGTCGGTGACCTCGTCGAGCATGCGGAGGAAGACCGCGACGTCGTTGGAGACCACGCCGATCTTCATGCCGCCCGCGTTGGCGGTCTTGCCGACGGTCTGAACGACGCCGGTGGCGCCGCCATCGGCGGGGACGGCGTTGGAGCCGTTGCGGCCCGAGATGAGGCTGTTGACGACCGCGAGGGGGCCGCCGGTGACGAACTCAGAGAAGTTGGTGTCGGCGATGATGGAGAAGTCCACGCCGAGCGCGTTGGCCTCGTTGAGCGAGGTCTGGAGGATGGTGGCCTCGACCAGGACCTGCTGGGGCCGCTGGTCGAGCTGCCTGAGCAGCTCCTCGATGGCGGCGACGTTCTCCTCGTAGTCGTAGACGACGAGCATGGCGGAGAGGGCGTACTCCTCGCTGCCGTTGGGAACGTCGCCGGGCGCGGCGAAGTTGGGGAGCTTGCCGTTGGTCTTGATCTGGCCGGCGTCGATGCCGGGGCCCGCGACGGAGAGGAGGGGCTTGACGAGCTCCGCGGCGTCGGTGGAGTTCATGTAGTTGAGCTTGAGGACCTTTGAGACGCGCGGGCGGGAGAGCTGGCGCATCTTCTCGAGCTCTTCGATGGTGTAGATGGTGATGAAGTTGCCCTGCTCGAGGTAGCCGTAGCCGTTGACGTTGAGGATGGCGTCGAGGGCCTCGAAGAACGACACGCCGTAGAGGTTCGCGGTGACGCGGGCGGAGACGTTCTTGGAAGCGATGATGTTCTTCTGGCTCTGGAGGGAGAGCATCTCGAGAACGGCGCCGAGGTCTTCGTCGTTGACGTGCAGGTCAACGATGTTGTTGTCGTCGACCTTGACGCGGCCTTCCTGAATGGGCTCGGCCTGAGGGGGCGTCGCGGGCGCCTGGGGCGGCGTGACCTCACCTCCCAGGCCGGCGGACATCGCCTGCATGGGGGTCAGGCCCGAGGGCTGATCGGCGGGTTGAACCTGTGCGACGGCGGCGGGGAGGCCGGCGGCGGCGAAGACCGCGAGGCACAGGTTACGGGTCGTGGTGGCAGCAGCGTTCTTCATATGTGACCTCTTCTTGGGGCTCCTCGGATACGAGTCGCGGCGCCTGGTGCCCGCCCGCCAGGTCCGACTCTGCACGTACTTCGTCCGAGTAGGGGCCCGACTTTGGCGTTGCGCGCGGCAAGTCCGGCGCACGCGGCGTGTTCCGCGGGCACGGGGCCGGATGGCCGGACGGATCGGTGCCGGGTTGGCGGGATCGCGACGACTATCGGACGCGGGGTCCGGGCCGGTCGGTCACGAAGGGGTTCGTGCGCCGTTCGTGCGCGATCGTGGTCGCGGGTCCGTGGCCTGGGAAGATGCGCGTCGCGTCCGGGAGGGTGTAGAGCCGGGTGCGGATGCTGTGCTCGAGCGTCCCGAAGGAGCAGCCGGGGAAATCGGTACGGCCCACGGAGCCTGCGAAGAGGGAATCGCCAACGAAGGCAACAGCCTGCGACTCGCACCAGAAGGCCACACCTCCGGGAGAGTGCCCGGGCGTGTGAAGCACGCGGAAGGAGAGGCCGCCCAGGCTCAGGGTGTCGGAGTCGCGCAGGAGCTTGTCCGGCGCCGGCATCGAGACGGGCGCGCCAGAGAAGATGCTGAGGTTGAGCTCGGGGTCGGTGAGCCAGTCTGCCTCGGCCTCGTGGAGGTGCACGGGGATGCCGGGAAAGGCCGCCCGGACCGCGGGAACGCCCGCGATGTGATCCACGTGCGCATGGGTGAGGAGCAGGGCCTCGGGCTTCAGGCTCTCCGTCCGGACGTGCCGGATGAGGTGCTGGGGCTCGAAGCCGGCGTCGATGATCCAGCAGGCGCCGGAGCCCGGCTGGCTAAGGACGTAGCAGTTGGTCTGGTATGGACCGGGGGCGAATGCGTGGACGCGGAGCGCGGGCGGCGGGGGGTTCACGCGTGAGGTTAGGTACAATGAGGCCACTCGGGCATCGCGCAGGGGCGGACCGGGCGGGGGTGCTGGGAGACCTATGCATCAGGAAACAGGCGGAACGGGCGGGCGGGGCAGAGGAGAGGGCACGGCGCTGGCGTGGGCCTTTGTGCTGCTCTACGCGCTGGGGCTGGCGGTGTCGGTGACGCTGTTCGTGAAGGGGATGCGCGAGGTGGGCGCGATCGGCCTGCTGCTCGTGCTGACCGGGGCGCCATTGGCGCTGGGGCTGATGAAGGTCGCCGCGGGGCGGCGGGAGGAGTCGCTGAGGCTGGAGGGCATCGAGGCATCGGTGCGGCACCTGGCGGAGCAGTCGGTGCTGTCGGACGATGCGAGGCGGGTGCTGAATCGCGACTCGGAGCGCACGCTGCTGATGGGTGCCATCGAGCAGGACATCGCGGGTCAGAACTGGGACGCGGCGATGGTGCTGATCGAGGAGCTCGCGGGTCGGTTCGGGTATCGGGCGGACGCGGAGGCGATGAGGCAGCGGGTCGAGGAGGCCCGGCGCAAAACGCGGGAGATGGAGATCACCGAGGCGATCGGGTTTCTTGACGGGCTGATCCTGCAGCGGCGCTGGGACGACGCGCTGGCGGAGGCCGGGCGGGTGCAAAGGCTGTTCCCCGGGTCCCCCCGGGTGGAGCCCCTGCGGGACCGCGTGGCGGCGGCGCGGGCCGCGTATCGCGACGACCTCGAGCGCCGGTTCATGGACGCCGCGGGCGCCGATCAGAGCAACGAGGCGATGGTCCTGCTGAAGGAGCTGGATCAGTACCTGACGCCCGAACAGGCGGAGTCGATGAAGACGATGGCGCGCGGGGTGATCGGGCGGGCCCGCGAGGAGCTGGGTGCGCGGTTCAAGGGCGCGGTGCAGGAGCGCCAGTGGTCCGACGCGGTGGGTGTGGGTGAGCAGATCATGAGGCAGTTCCCGAACACGCGCATGGCGGCCGAGGTGCGGGAGATGATGGAGCAGATTCGGACCAAGGCGAACAGCCCGGCGTAACCGGCTCAGAACGGGAGACGAGGATGATGCAGACGCGACCAGCGGCGGCGGGCGCGAGGCCCGTACGGGCGCCCAGGGGCGTGGAGATGACCTGCCGGACCTGGCAGGCCGAGGCAGCCCTGCGGATGCTCATGAACAACCTTGACGCGGAGGTCGCGGAGAGGCCCGACGAACTGGTGGTGTACGGAGGCCGCGGGAAGGCGGCCCGCTCGTGGCCAGCGTTCGACGCCATTGTGGCGTCACTGCGTAGCCTGCGCGAGGACGAGACGCTGCTCGTGCAGTCGGGCAAGCCCGTGGGAATCGTGCGAACGCACGTGGATGCGCCCAGGGTGCTGCTCGCAAACTCGAACATCGTGCCCCACTGGGCGACGCAGGCGCGGTTCGATGAGCTGGAGGCCGCGGGCCTCATGATGTACGGGCAGATGACGGCGGGCTCGTGGATCTACATCGGGACGCAGGGCATCCTGCAGGGCACCTATGAAACGTTCGCCGAGTGCGGGCGGGTGAAGTTCGGCGGAGACCTTTCTGGGCGCGTGTGCGTGACGGCGGGGTGCGGCGGGATGGGCGGCGCGCAGCCCCTCGCGGTGACGCTGGCGGGCGGGGTCTGCCTGATCGCGGACGTGGACGCTGGGGCGCTCACGAGGCGGAACCGGGACCGGTACCTGGACGAGGTCATCGAGGGCGCCGGGGCGGGCGCGGTGGACCGGGCCATCGACCGGGCGCTGGTGCTGAAGAGGGAGCGGGCGGCGCGCTCGGTGGGTGTGTGCTGTAATGCGATCGAGCTGCTGGAGAGGCTGCTGGAGCGGGGTGTCACGCCCGACGTGCTGACGGACCAGACGAGCGCGCACGACCCCCTGCGCGGGTATGTGCCCGTTGGCCTGACGCTGCAAGAGGCGGCGGAGCTGCGGACGAGGGACGCGACGACCTATGTGAAGCGGAGCCTGGCCGACATGGCGCGGCACGTGCGGGCGATGCTCGCGCTGCGGGTCCGGGGCGCGGAGACGTTCGACTACGGGAACAACATCCGTCAGCGGGCGCGGGACGAGGGCGTGGCGAACGCCTTTGACTTTCCGGGGTTCGTCCCGGCGTACATCAGGCCCCAGTTCTGCCTGGGGCGCGGGCCCTTCCGGTGGGCGGCGCTCTCGGGAGACCCGCGCGACATCTTCGTGACCGACTACGAGGTGCTGAGGCTGTTCCCGGCGGGTGCGAGCGAGTACAACGCAAGACTGCACCGCTGGGTGCTGGGCTGCCACGCCGACCCCGCGGCGCTGCTGGCGGGGAGGTTCGACGACTGCCGGCCAAAGTTCGCGTTCCAGGGCCTGCCCGCACGCATCTGCTGGCTGGGCCTGGGAGAGCGAGACAAGGCGGGCGCAATGTTCAACCGTCTGGTCGCGGAGGGACGGGTCGGGGCGCCCATCGTGATCGGGCGAGACCACCTGGACTGCGGCAGCGTGGCGAGCCCAAACCGCGAGACGGAGGCGATGAAGGACGGCACCGACGACGTGAGCGACTGGGCCATCCTCAACGCGATGGTGAACATCGCCAGCGGCGCCTCGTGGGTGAGCTTTCATCACGGGGGCGGCGTGGGAATCGGTTACAGCCAGCACGCCGGGCAGGTGGTGGTCGCGGACGGCACCCCCGAGGCGGCGCGCCGGGTGGAGCGTGTGCTCACCAATGACCCGATGATGGGCGTGCTGCGCCACGCGGACTCGGGATATGAGGACGCCCGCGCGTGCGCGGACCGGCTGGGCGTGCGCGTCCCGATGAAAGCGTGGTAGGCCTACTGGCCCGAAGAACTGGTGGAAGGCGCGGCGGGGGCCGGCGGGCTCTGCGGCGTTGGCGCGTCCGGGGGCGTGGGGGGCATGGGGGGCGGGCCGCCCGAGGGCGTGCCGGTCCACTCGCCGTTGCGGCGGTAGCAGAGCCTGGGGTCAACGAGGTAGGAGCGGGCGACGGACGCCGGCTCGGGGTCACGGAGGGGGGCGCCCGCGTCGCCACCGACCTGGGCCGCCCAGGACCGCTGAAGGCCGGCGAGGAGCCAGGACTCGAAGCGGAGCTGCGCGACCATGTGGTCAAAGGAAAGGCGCGGGCCGGGGTCTCCGAGGCAGTGCGGGCAGTCGCGAGCCTCAGCCGCGTCGGGGCGGCCCTTGCGGAGGAACCGGGCGTTGGCGCAGGAGGGGCAGGGCCAGAGGTCCGCCTCTCGGATGATGCCGAAGGCGCCGCCGGGCACGCCGACGCGGAGGAGCGTGCGGTCGTGACGCTCGAGAGCGGCCCGGATGTGGGGGCTGCTCAGCAGTTGGCGGGCGCGGATGCCCTCGCCGCTGCGGACGAGCCCCATGGCGGTGGCGATCTGGTAGGCGGAGGAATCGGCGGAAGGGGTGGCGGGCCGCGCGAGCCACGGGGGCGGGACACGGCGCGGATCGAGCGTTCGGGCGAGGGCGATGAGCCACGCACGTCGCTCATCGGTGGTTTCGAGCGAGGCCAGGGCGAGCACCGAGGCGGAGGCGACCCTGCCGCCCTCGGGCCGCGCAAGGTCGAGGTCGAAGGCGAGGACAAAGAGCTCGACGGCGAGTCGGGGCGTGGGGTCCGCGTCGGCGACTTCCTCGGCGAGCAGGAAGTACCTCTCGGGGGAAGATGGTTCGAGGGCTTCGAGACGGGCCTCAAGAGCGGCGGGGGTCGGGGCGTCGGCGGAGGGCGCGTCGGCGGGGCCCGACTGCCCCGGCTGAGCCGCGGGCTGCAGGGCGAGCGCGAGTTGGAGCAGGGTGCGGGCGATCATTGCTCGGCGAGTCCGAATCGGAGGAGCCACAGGCGAAGGTTGGCTCGCTCGACGGCGCGGCACTGGGAATAAATGTGCGGCGCGGTGCGCCGGGCGTCAGTCACTTCACGGACGATCTCCGCGACCTGGTCCGCGCGGCTCGGGCGCTCTGCGACGCATACCCAGGCGAGCAGTTCGAAAGCATCGATCTGGCCCGCGGCGAAGGCCTGGACCCGGCCCGAGGCCACCCGGCTGCGCGCCGATCGGGCCGCCTCGAGCGACGGCAGAGTGAAGGGCTCCTTGCCCGAGGGCACCAGGCTGCGGGCCTCATGCGAGAGGCGAGCGACTTCCATCTCCACGGCGGTCTCCGCGTCGATGGGCGCTGGGGCGGGCTGGGCGGGGTCGGGTTCCGGGGCGGGTGCGGAGAGGTCGCGCGAGGCGTAGGCCAGCGCAAGATGCTGCGCGGCGCCGTCGGCGAAACCCCGGTCGGCGCTGCTCGCGAGGAGCTCGATCAGTCGCTCCACCAGCAGCCGCCGAACGACAGGGCGGAAGGACGGGTCACGGGGCGAGGGAGGCGCGGAGCCCGCGACGCGGCGGACGAGGTCCGCGTTATCGCGCGTGGGCGGGAGCGAGGGCAGGAACTCCAGGAGCGCGTTCACCACGGTCGGGTGAGCGGAGTAGCGGTCGACGAGCTCGCGGGCGGCGGTCCTGATCTGCGCCGGGGAGCCCCGGCAGGCCTCCTGCACGAGGATCTCGGCTTCTCCGGGTGATGGCGCCTGCGCGACCTGCGAGAGGATTTCACGCCGGTTTGCGACGTGCTGGTTGGCGGCGAGGTAGCGCGCGGCCCAGCCCTGGCCGGGGGGTACGCCGCTCACGTCGATGTACCAGGGGCGGGAGCCGGGCGCCGTCGGCACCCCGAACGTCTGCGGGGCGATGATGGTCTCGATAGCGGCGAAGGCGGCGGCGGCGCCTTCCGTGTTGCCCTTCCAGACCTTGGCGCCCGCGTCCGCGATGGTCGCGAGCTGCGCGGCGCGGGCGAGATCGGTCGAGGGGAACTCGTCGGCGGGCCTACTCGCCTCGGCGGAGAGGGCCTCTCGAGCGGCGGAAGCGAACCGATCGATGACGGTGCCGCGGGCCTCTTCGGTGTCCAGGTTCCACACCGAGGCGTAGCGAGCCCGGAGCTCGGCACGCTGGGCGTCGGTCGCGGCCGCCGAGAGGGCCATGGAGTAGTCCACGCCCTCGGCGCTGCTGCGCGTGGCGAGCGTGCTGGTGAGCGCGAAGAGGTCGGCGGTGCTGACTTCGCGCGAGTCAAACCAGCGGAGGAGCGCCCGCCGTGACTGTTCGTCGCGGCGCCAGGTGAGCGACGAGGTGAGGGAAGAGATCGCGTCGAGGACCACCTGACTCTGATTCGGCTCCGGGCCTTCGGTGAGGAGCTTGTCGAGAGCCGCGAGACGGAGGCGCTGGGCGAGCGCGGCGTCTCCGGCGGCGATGGCGTCGGAAACCTTCTGCCACGCGGCCCAGGACAAGGCGGTGGCCTTGGGGTCGGCCTCGGCCTCCGCGGACATCAGAGAATCGGGGAGCGACATCAGGTAGCTCGTCACCCCCGCCCTGAGGGACGACTCGCCCAGAGGCCTCGAAGGGGGGAATACCCGCGCGAGCGCCGTGCGGACCTCTTCGCGCGCGGGCGAGGGGAGTTCACGCTCTCGGGAGAGCCTCGCCAGCACACCCGCGGACCACGTGAGCGGAGCGATGTCCTTTGCGGGCGGGGGGCCGGCGGGGAGCGGCGGCGGGAGCACCGCGACGAGCGCCGCCCGCGTGTCCGCGGGGTCGTTCGACACGCGGTAGACGAAGTCCAGTATCTGGTTGAGCGCGGCGGTCTGCGCGTCCGCGGGGGCGCCGGTCCATTCACGCGCGCAGGCGGCGGCGGCGGCGGCGAAGTCTCGCAGCGCCTGGGGGCGGTCGATCGAGAGTCCGGCGTTGGCCGCGGACAGGCCCCGGAGCACGTCGCCAAAGTCCCCCACTCGTTCCCGGGGCGGGGACGCGGGCGCCGGGGTTGCCCCTGGGTCGGGCGCGGGAAAGAGTTCCTTCTGGGGTGCATCCGGGGGCGCGCCGGGTTGCGGGGTCTTGGTCACGGGCCCGGCGCCGGAGGGAGCAGTCGCCACCGGCCCCACCGGCGCGCTCGGCGGGTCCTGCCGGGTCTGCTGCGGGGCCGGCGCAGGGGGAGTGCGGTCGTCCAGATAGATGACGATCACTGCGCCGACGGCGATGAGGCCGAGCAGCCCGGCTACAACGGCGACTCCAGCGCCTTTGACGATGCCGACGACTGGATCCACGTGCGCCGGAGTCGGCCAAGGCTCGGCGTCTGCGCGGGTGGGGGCCGGCGCGCCCGAGTGGGCGGGCCCCGCAGGGCTGGGAACCGGCGCAGCCTCGGTCGGGCGGGATCCGATGGTGGCCCGCGCCACGGGTGAGGCGGAGCGTGAAGAGGCGGTGCCCGGGCCGATGGCTGCACCGGGTGAGTGACCGCCGGCGCCAAGTCCCTGCACAAGCTCGATGAGTTGTTGCTGCGAGATGCCCTGAGATTCGGCGATGAGCATGAGGCGGCGGAGGGATTCCCGATTCCATCCGCCGAACATGCCGAGGGTCAGGAGCACGGCGGCTTCGGCGCTCTGGGGGCCCTCGCCCGCGGGGCGCTCCGGGGCAGAGGATGCGTACTCCCAGCGCAAGGCAGGGTCGAGGAGGCGGGCTGCGGCAGCATGAAGCAGAAGCCTCACCTCGTCGGCCTCGGGAGATTCCGAGCGCGGGTGGTCGGCGAGGACGGCGAGGCGGGCACGCAACGCGGCGATGACGACTTCGTCGGTGAGCGTTGCAGGATCGACCGCGAGGAGCGAGAGAGGGCTCTCCGGGTCGACCTCTGGGCCAAGGAACTGGTTGATGGGAGCCGTCACTTGGAGCCCTCCCGTAGCGCGGGGGCGGGGAGGGTTGCTTCGAGCTCACGGAGCCGGGCGTCCCACGGCTCCGGGGCGGGCTCGGGGTTGAGCAGGCGGTGCTGGCGGAGCACCGTCGCAGCGTCCGATGGCGAGACGCGGGCGAGCAACCTCAGCGAGTGGTAGCGGGCCTCGTACCACGCGAGCGACTTGGACGGCAGCCCCTGGAGGAGTTCTTCCCACAGGGCGCGGGCCCCGTCGGGATCGGAGGTCTGTTCGAGCAGCACCGCGAGGCGACGCAGCGATGGCGCCGTGCGCTTGCCGAGCTCCAACTGCTCGCGGTCGAGCCTGATGGCGAGGTCTCGCATCAGCGGGTCCGGCGTGGAGGCATGGAGCCGGAAGGCGGCGGCGGCGACGGCCTCTCGCACGGTGGAGGAGACCGCGTCCTTGGCGCCGGGGCCGGCGTGCTCGAGGAGGCGCACGCCGTGACGCACGACCTGGCGCGCGTGGGCCGGGGAGTCGGGATCGGCGCGTTCGCGGTCGAGCGCGCGCCGGAACATGAGACGGTCGGCCGCCAGAGAGAACGTGGCGTCGGGCGCGGAGCGGAGTTCGTCGACCAGCGACTGGGCGCCGGCCTCGTCGGCCTTGGCGAGCGCGACCTGGAGACGCCGGAAGGTGAGTTCGGCCCGGACGGGCGCGAGGTCGAGGCCATGGAAGGCCGCGACGGCGTCGAGCATCGCGAAGATTGAGTCGACGCGCTGGAGGTCCGGGCTCGTGACGCCCAGGAGGGCGTCGAGGAGTTGCCTCGCGTGGAGGAGGAGAGCGGCGGCGGCCTCTCGGGCGGGCTCGTCGGTGGCGGCGAGCGCGGACTGGTGCGCGGTGCGGGCCATGGGCTCCGCGACGTCGGCGAATCGGACCGCCGCGAAATCTCGCTCGCTGCCCGACGTGCGCCGGTACTGCTGGTAGAGCAGGCGCGCAGCCTGGCGGCGGGCGGCCTGGTGGAGGGGAGAGTCCGGCGGGACCTTGAGGAGGATGTCGATGCTCTGACGGTCGGAGAGGCGGTCGGCACCGGCCTGACGCAGGATGAGCCTGGCGGCCTCGTCGGTCCCCGGGTACTCCTTGAGATAGAGCGTGGCGATGCGGTCGCGGGGCTCGACGGCGCTGAGGAGACCCTCTTCGATCGCGCGGTCGAGCGCGACGATGGCGTACCAGAGGGCATCGCGACGCGATGTCCCACCCGACGCTCTCTCCGCGGCCTTCTCGAAGACCTCGGCGGCGCGGAGCAGGTCGCCCGCGTAGTAGAGCGCCAGGCCCTGGCGGATGAGCGCCCTCGGGAGTTCCTGCGGGAAGGCCTGGGCATCCGCGCTGGTGACGGCGCCCTGGAGAAGACCCGCGGCCTGTCTGTAATGGTTGATGAGGGCGGGGTCGGTGGCGGGCCTGTCGGCGTTGCCCCCCGCGGCCTGGTGAGCCGCCCGCGCCTGCTCGTAGTCCTGCAAGCCCGCGACATAGGAGACGATGAAGCCGGTCTCGCCGATGGGCGCGGTGCCGAAGAGGCGGACGAGACTGAGGATGTGGCCGATCTCGCCCTGGCGGACCAGGTCGCCCAGCGCCTCCTGCGCGAGGCGTTCGGCGGCGGCTCGGGTGCCCGGGCGGAGGGCCTCGTTGGACGGGGCCTGAAGGGCGAGCACCGCGAGCAGGCGCGCCTCGGCGACCGTAAGCGCGCGCGGGGCGTTGTCCGGGCCACGCCGGTGGGCACGAACGAGCGCATCGGCGTCGGCCCAGCGGGCGGCGGAGGCGTACACGAGCAGCCGCCGCGAGAAGAGCTGGTCCGTCACGCCGGGTGGGACGCCCTCCGCGGTTTCCACGGCGTCGAGCCAACGGTTTGCTTCGGTGTCGCGGCCGAGCAGAGAGTTGCAGAGCGCGCAACCTATGGCAGCGCGCGCGACGTGCTCGAAGCGGAGGAGGTTCTCGGGCACACGCTCAACGCTGGCGGCCTTGCCGGGGACCGCGTTGAGGATGAACCCGAAGTCCTCGAGCGCGCGGGCGGCGCCGGCGGGCTGGTTCGAGAGCACGGCGGTGTAGTAGCGCGCCCAGCCCGCGTAGTACCGGGCGAGAGACCGCACCCGCCGCGCGTCGGCGAGCTCGGTCCGAAGGGCCTCGGCGGCGTCGTCGGTGACCTGAGTCTCGCGGCGTTCGAGCTGCTCGACCCGGCGGCCCACCTTGGTTGCGATCTCGTCGAGCAGCGGGCCCACGTGCCTCAGGACGCGCAGCGCCTCGGCGCGATTGTCCTCGGAGGCCATGCGCAGCCGGTCCTGCTCGACGATCTCCTCAACGGGAAGGTACTCCGCCTTGGCGAGGTTCATGCGGAGCTCGAAGGACTCCGCCTCGGGGACCTGCGCGAGCAGGGCCCGCGCGTGTGCCTCCAGCTGCTCCCGCGCCTCGCGGGTGGTCGCCTCGGTCAGCATCCGAACGTACAGGCGGCCGAGCTGTTCTGCCGCGGCGAGACGGGTGTCGGCGTCGCCCTCGGCCATCTGACGGCGGAGGTGCGCCCCGAGCACGCCCCAGAGCTCGTGATCGGTGAGGTATGACTCCAGGTGCGCGTCAGCGTCGGACTGCGCGCGCGCCGGGAGGGCGAGAAGGCACGCGCCGAGCAGGATCGCGGGGATGGCTCTACCGGCCTGCGACATAGGAGATCTTCGTGAAGCCCGCGGCCTTGCCCGCTGAAATAGCGGCGGCGGCGGCCTCGACCGGGACCGCGCCGTCCACGCGGATGACCAGCCCCGCCTCCAGGGGCAACTGGCGGAGGATCGACTCGAGCGACGCGCGGTCGGGGATGAGCCGGTCGCCCACGCGGAACCGCGGGCCGGCGGGCGAGGGCTCGACGCGGACGATCTGCGGGAGGAGGCTCGCGCCCTGGGCTCGGCCCTTGGAGTCGGTGCGGAGCGTGGTAGCGAGCTGCGACTCGGGGGGCGTGAGGTCTGAGGCAAAGACAAAGTAGAGCAGCAGGAACAGCACGACGTCGATGAACGCGACGAGGGGGAGGGGCTGGATGACCATGCCCTTCTTGCGGCGGCCTCGGCGGTTGAAGTTCAAGGCCCGACCTCCGAGGTCGCCAGCTTCCAGCCCCGGATGCCCTGGGAGGCGAGAGCCGCGGCGAGGTTGTTCAGGTGGGAGGCGGCGCACCTGCGGTCGGCGCGGACGAGTACATCGAGCTTCTCGGGCCCGCCCGCGGCGCGAACATCACGGGCCAGCGCCTGCAGAAGCCACTGAGAGTCGACCTGCTTGCCCATGACGAGGGTGTCGCCCGTACTGGTAAGGTCGATCACAACGGCGTGTGACGCGGCGGTGGGCACCGGGGCCCCCTTCTCGCGGGGCAGATCGACGGGCGAGAGGAGCGTGCGGCCGAACTGCGCCGTGAACGAAAAGAAGATGATGAGCAGCAGCACGATATCGACCATGGCGGTGATGTCGAACCTCGCCTCGTCGGGATGGTCTGCCTTGGCGAACTTCACTGGGGCGCGACTCCGGGGGCGGGGCGGGGCGCCGGGGCGGGCGGGCGCTGGCCGGGCCGGGCCGGCACCGGCTTGGGACCGGCCTGCTTGCCCTCCAGGGGCATCGCGAGGTCTTCCACGAGCCTGGCGGCGTCGGTGGCAAGGCGATCAACCCGGCGCTTGTACGCGGCATAAAACGCGGTGCACGGGATGGCGACGGCAAGTCCCTGCGCCGTGTTCACGAGCGCCAGCGCCATGAACCCCGCAAGTTCCTTGGAGCGGGCGGCGCCCTCGAGCTCCGCGAGGCTGCCGAACGCTCCGATGAGCCCGATGACCGTGCCCAGCAGCCCGAGCATGGGGCCAAGCGCCGCGACGAGGGCGACAAAGTCCAGCGGCTTGTGCTGGCGGTCGGTCTCGACCTGGCCGGCCTCTTCGAGCGCGGCGCGGAGTTCGAGGAACCCGAAGACCGAGCGCGAGCATCGGGCGAGCGCGGTGCCCACGACCGCGGTCGTGAAACACTCGTTGGCGGGGTCGGCACAGAACTTCTGCGCACCGGAGATGTCGTGATCTCGGAGGAGTCTGCCCAGCCCCTCGACCACCGTCGGCGGCGCCCAGCTGGCCAGCCTGAGGCGGATCACGCACACGATCATGAGCGTGACGGCGGCGAACGAGAGGGCGAGCAGGATGTAGCCCATCACGCCGCCCGCGCGGATGTAGTCGAAGAGCGACTTGGTGGCGCTGGCGGCGGCCTGGTCCTGCGCCAGCGCGAGCAGGGGCGAAAGCGGGAGGTGCGTCAAGGGGGGTCTCCGGAGGACGTTGGGGGCAGGGCGGGCGTTGGGCCTGTGGGGGTGCCGGGCGGACGGCGCGCGATGCGCTGCAGGGGCTCCCACTGAAGCACGGGGTGGCCCGGGAAGCGGCCCTCGAACTCACGGGCGAGGGTTGCGGCCCCGCGAGGGTCGCCCAGCTCTTCCAGCGTGACGGCAGCCTGGGCAAGGCAGACGCCCGTGAGGTAGGGCTGGGAACGCTCCGACATCGCCGGCACACGGAGCAACTCTGCGACGCCCAGCCAGCGGGTGTCGGTGTCGGCGTCGTTGATCATCGAGCGACCCAGGGCGGTGCGGCACCAGACGCTGACCCAGTCCGGGGCGGGCTGGGACAGCCGCTCGCGGAGGGCGGCGCGGGCCGCCGAGACCTGCTCCGGGCTTCCCAGGCGCGCCGCGACCACGTCGTAGGCAAGGGCAGCGCCGGCGTCGGAATCTGGCCTGGCTCCGAGGGCAACTGGAAGTCCCGTCTCGTGCTTTGCGGCGGCCTCGTAGATCGCGGCGAGGGCTGCCCCCCGGCCCGAGATTCCCGACTTCGAAGGCCATGGGCCGTGCGCGAGCGCCTGAACCGCGGGGAGGCGGACGAAGACTGGGGCGAGCAGGGGCGAGAGACCCCACGCGTCGTCGTAGAGCAGGTCGGGGTCAAGCTCTCCGGGCCCGGTGGGCACCCGGGGCGGCGCCACGGGCTCACCCCCCGCCACGCCGAGCATGGGGGGCACCGCCTGCGTGATCGCGCCGCGCGCGAGCCGGCACGACATGACGGCGCGGGCCAGGCGCGCCGCGAAGGGCCCGGGCTCTGCCGCGTGACGAAGGTAGAGCGGCTCGAGCAGGTCTTCGGCGCCGGCAAAGTCACCACGCTCCAGGCGGGCACGGCCCCGCCAGGCCTGCTCCGCCTCTTGCGCGAGCGGGATCCACTGATCCCTCATGGGACCCCGGACATCTGCGACGCAGTCCAGAGGGATGACCCGCTCGCCCGCGGCCGGCGTGCGGACAAGGACCCCCCGGGGCTCGAGGCCGATCACCGTGACGCCGGCGCCCGGGTCGCAGCCCGCACGCCACTGCACCTGGGCAAGGATGGCCTGCGTCAACGCCGCCGCGGCCAGGGTCGCGAGGAGTTGCGGATGTGGCGCGGTCATGGGGACCCTCCGGCGAGGAGGGTGAAGGTCCCGCGGGTCTCGCGCGCGATGCGGCGCATGCGTTGCTCGCTGGCCTGGGTGTCGAGGCAGATCGTGTGAACGGGGGCACGCCACGGCTTGGCGAGTTTGATGATGTCGACAGTGATCTGGTCCGGGTCGCCGCTGAAGTCGCCGTCCGTCAGGAAGTAGACGACATCGGGCCTCGGTGGGGTTGCGGCGAGGAGCTCGAAGGCAGGGAGCGGGCAGGTGTTTCCCTGCGACTCGAGCAGGGTGACGTGGGCGCGCATGGCGCGCTTGGCGGAGGGAGAGGCTGTCTGCCAGCCCTTGACCTCGCCTACGACCAGCACATTCTGCGGGTCGGAATACTGGACGACAATGAACTCGGAGGTTTCGAGCAGGCCGTCCACGGAGCGGATGAGCTCACGCTTGAGGAGATCGAGCTTGAGGCCGGCCATGGAGCCCGAGACGTCGATGATGAACGCGAAGCGATTTCCTTGGGCCTCGACGCCGAAGAAGGAGGTGCCGCCACCTCCCGAGCCCCCGAGCCCCATGCCGGCGCCCTCGCCGATGTCGCCGCCCCCGGCGAGCGGGCCGACCTCGCCCAGGTCGCTGCCGAAGCCCTGGGAATCGTCGCCCGGTCCGGAATCGCCAACCGCGGGCAGTTCGGTGGTGATCTGCGGGAGCGCGTCGGGCACGGCGGGGGTTTCGAGCGAGATCGCCGCGTTCTCAACCTGGGCGAGTTCGGCGAGGCTTATCACGGCCATCTCGACGGGCTCTGCCTGCGCGGCGCCGGGGGCACCACCCCCACCACCCCAGCGCACGGGGATGATGCGCGAGAGGGCGAAGCCGGAGAGGTGGAGCATGAACGAGGCGAGGAGGGCGACGACGAAGGCGTTTCGGAGATAGCGGAGAGTGAGGTGCCCGAGGGATGGGGGCAGGACCGGGTCGCGGTCGTTGGCCGGGGGTTCACCCGAAAAGGGCGTAGGCTGGGGTGTGCTCATGCTCGGGTGCGCCATCCGTGGTGCGGGCCCTGGGCGGTGGCCGGGGCGTGCGTGTCGCCTCTCGCTCCCCTGGCGCGGGGCGACGGGGGAAGTCTATCAGAATGCGGGCGCGTCGTGCGGGCGCCCGCTACGCTGTGGGTTGCGGCCCTCGGGCTGCTCGGAGAACCCAGGCCATGGCTCACGCAGCGCCCTCGATGAAGCGGATCCTGTTGAAGTTGAGCGGCGAGTCGTTCTGCAAGCCCGGGGGCTTCGGGATCGAGCCCGCGGAACTGGACTGGATCGCGTCGGAGGTGAAGGAGGCGGTGGCGACGGGGGCCCAGCTCGCGGTGGTCGTGGGCGGGGGCAACATCATCCGGGGAGCAGAGCTGGCGGCCCAAGGGCACATCGCGCAGGCCACGGCCGACCACATGGGGATGCTCGGAACCGTGATCAACGGCCTGGCGCTGAAGGAGAAGCTCGGCTCGATAGGGGTGGACTGCCGGGTGCAGTCGGCCATCGAGATTCGGGCGGTGGCCGAGCCCTTCATCCGGGGCAGGGCGTTGAGACATCTGGAGAAGGGACGGGTGGTGATCCTGGCGGCGGGGACGGGCAACCCGTTCTTCACGACCGACACCTGCGCGGCGCTGCGGGCGACGGAACTCGAGTGTGGGGTGCTGATGAAGGCGACAAAGGTGGACGGGGTGTACTCCGCCGACCCGCGGAAGGACAAGAACGCCGTGCGGTACGACGAGCTGACGTTCGGGGAAGCCATCTCGAAGCGGCTGAGGGTCATGGACATGACGGCGCTGGCGATGTGCAGCGAGAACCGGATCCCGGTCATCGTGTTCGACTTCAAGCAGCGCGGGAACATTGCCCGTGTCGCTCGGGGCGAGAAGATCGGGACGCTGCTTCATTCGTGATCCTGGGTTTCAGCCGCGGCTGGGCGCGGAGCGGGCCGTCCGGTTGCCCGGTCTCATGTCTGTACCGCCGGTGGCGGGGCTGGGTTGCGGGCGTAGGCCGAACCGGGCGGGCTTATAGTGGGTCGACCCGGTACGTGGGCCCGGGAGCACGCCGCGGAGAGCGGTGGCGGGCCGGGGCCGGGATGGACTGGAGTATCTCCGATGTCGGACCCTGACACGATCCTGCTGGAAACTGAAGAGCACATGCAGAAATCGCTGGAGCACCTGAAGAGCGAGCTGCGCGGCGTGCGCACGGGTCGGGCCTCGCCCGGGCTGGTCGAGTTCATCAAGATCGAGGCCTACGGGTCGATGACGGACCTGAAGAGCGTGGCGGCGATCCTGGTGCCCGAGCCGACGCAGTTGCTCATCAAGCCGTTCGACCAGTCGCTGGTTTCCGCGATCAAGTCTGGGATCGAGAAGTCGGGCCTGGGCGTGAACCCGGCGGTCGAGGGCAAGCAGATCCGCATCCAGCTCCCGGCGATGACCAAGGAGCGGCGCGAAAAGGAAGCGACCCGCATCCGCAAGATGGGCGAAGAGGTGAAGGTGTCGATCCGCAATGCGCGGCGGGACGCCAACAAGCACGCGGACGGCCTCAAGAACAACACCGCCAAGCACTACCCGGAGGACGAGATCGAGACGCTCAGGGAAGAGATCCAGTCCCTGCTCAAGAAGTTCGAGGAGGACGTGGACAAGCGCGTCGAGGAAAAGTGCAAGGAGATCATGACCGTCTGATGTCGGGGGCGGTCACAAGAAAGGGCCCTGACGACCTGTCGACCGAGAGGGCCAGGCAAAGGGGGGTTTGGGGGGGGGGCCGAGAGGCCCGGCGGGGGGCGGCGAAGGGGATGACGGGCGCGATCAGTCGCTGCCCTCGCCCGCGTCGCCATCGTCGCGGCGGTTCTGGGCCTCGATCAGCCTGCGGAGGTATTCGTTTTCGCGGCGGGTGGCTTCGAGATCAAAGACGAGGTACTTGACGCTCAGCCGAAGGTAGTCGAGGGACTCCTGGAGATCGGCGACGGTCTTTTTCATGCGGTCGTGGCGGTCCTTGGTCTCCTTGGCAAGATCGTGGAGCGGGCCCCGCTGGCCCTCGGGAAGGCTGTCGATCTGCTTGAGAAGATCCCCGAGGCGCTGCTGGAAGTCTTGCTCGTTCATGTCTCTGGCTCCCGTTCCTGTTTGACCTGTTCGGGCGCACGCATCCGGCGTGCGACGCGAAAGAAAGAGGTACCCCACGGGCGCGCCGATGCCAGCGGTTTGGAGCGGTTTTCCGAGGTCCGGGAAGAAGGCCGTTGGGGGCCACGCCAGAGCCGATTGCGGCACGCGCTGCCGTGCCGGCGCCTGAGAACGCACGCCGGCGCCGGAGCGATTGTGCGGGATGTGGCGTAGGGGCAACGCGGCGGAGGCCGATCAGCGGTACTGGTCGGCGCGCCTTGCGGCGGCCCTTGCGGGCTGTGACGCCTGCGCGAGCAGGTCTTCGACCATCGCCGGCTCCTGGCGCCGGGCCTCCCGGAGCAGCTTGCGGAGGTGGCTGTCGAGCTCCATCTGGAATCGGCCGAACCACTGCTCCAGCTCATGCCGGTTGAAGCGGGAGAGCGGGTCCTTGAGCCCCGTCTGGACCGCCGCCCAGTCGAGAAGCGAGGCCCCGGTCGCGGAATAACGGTAAAGGTCAAGCGTGGCGGCCAGCCTAGACCTCATGGATGAGAATGGGTCGGTCGCGGGGTCGGGGAGGGCGGTCAGTGTCTCCTCAACGGCCCGCTGCTGGTCGCGCAGCACCAGGGGGTCGATCTCGGGCGGGGAGGCTTGGAAGGGATGGCCCGGGGTCGGAGGCGGGGACGGAAGCACCTCGGCGGGTTCGGCCAGGCGTGGACCACCTGAGGCGGCGCGGAGTTCGACAAACCCGGTGGAAATGGTCTTGGTCCCGGCTCGGGAGAAGCGGATCGTGAGCTTCTGGCAGGGGCGCCCCTCGTGAACCGTCGACTCTGCGACAAGGACCTCTCCCGCGCCCCACTCCGGACGCATGGAGTGCAGCACCGTGTCGCCCTTGGACCAATCTCGGCGTGTCATGGCGAATAACCCACGAAGGCCGGCCACGCGGGGGCGGGGCGGACCCGGACAAAGCCAGCAAGGATCGGGCACATCGGGCCGCGGGAGGAGCCCCGGGGCCCTTGGGCGGCGATAGTTGGCAGATGGCCGCCTGATTGCCCGGCGGCCGACGTAAGCATAGCATCTTCGGCAGTCTGCGCCCAGAGCCTGCAACGTCGGCGGCGCCCATCCCACCCGGGACGGGGTCCGGAGGCGGTGTCGGGCGGCGGGGCGCGACAGGGAGTGATACGCGGCATGATCGAGGCACTGAAGAACGACGACATCGCGGCGAAGGTTGGCGGGCGTTTCAAGCTCTGCGCGCTGATCCAGCGCCGGCTGGTGCAACTCATGGAGGGCGCTCGCCCGCTGGTGGAGCGCGACGGTCGCTCGGACCTCGAGATCGCCATCGAGGAGATCATGCAGGACCGGATCACCCTCGAGTACGACCCCAACGCGTCCGGGCCCGTCATGGCCGCCCGGTCGAACGACGACTGAGCCTGACCGATGCCGAGCGGCAGCACGAGCCCTCCCCCACCGCTCTCCGCTGAGGAAGCACGCGTTGCGTTGGATGGCGCGCGCGTGCTCGTGGGGGTCACGGGCGGGATCGCGGCGTACAAAGCGGCCTCGCTCGTCAGCCGTCTAGCGCAGGCCGGGGCCCGGGTGACGGTCGTGATGACGGAGGGGGCGACCCGCTTTGTCACACCCCTGACATTCCAGGCTCTGTCGGGGCAGCCGGTCTATACAAGCGTGTGGGAGCACATCGAGTCGAAGGACCCGCAGCACGTGTCGCTGGCGACCTCGGCCCGCGTGGCGGTGGTGGCACCGTGCACGATGGACTGCCTGGCAAGATTGGCGACGGGCCGGGCGGACGACGCGGTGACGCTGATCCTGAGCGCGATCGATCGGTCGCGGTGCCCCGTGCTGCTGGCGCCCTCCATGAATGCGGTCATGTGGTCGCAGCCCAGCACACAGCGGAACGTGGCGACCCTTCGTGGCGACGGCTTTGAGATGGTGGGCCCGGCGGATGGATGGCAGGCGTGCCGCGCCGTGGGGGCTGGCCGCATGGCAGAGCCCGAGGAGATCTTCGGGGCGGTGGCGCGGGCGGCGACCCGGACTCGGGCCTGATTACCGCGCGAGTTCGTGTAGACTCGCGGCCATGCGGAGCAACGGACAATCGCTGATCAGCCGGGGGCTGGGTGTGATCGAGTGGCTTGGGAACAAGCTGCCCGATCCGCTGTTTTTGTTCCTGGGCGCCACCGTGCTGGTGGTCGTGGTGTCGGCGGTGGGATCCGGGCTGGAGTGGAGCGTGCAGCCCGTGAGGCCCGTCGCCGCGAGCGCCGAGGCCCTCGGGGCCGGCAAGCCCCAGGTGGAGCTTGTGCCCTATGGCGAGCCGATCCGCGCCCGGAGCCTGCTCACAACCGACGGGGCCTACTGGCTGACGGCGAACATGGTGCGGAACTTCATCAACTTCGCCCCGCTGGGCGTGGTGCTGGTGAGCATGTTCGGGATCGGTCTTGCTGAGAAGGTCGGAATGTTCGGTGCGGCGATGAAGCAACTGGCGGGCATCACGCCCGCCGTGCTCCTGACGCCCACGGTGCTCCTGCTGGGCATTTGCTCGAACATCGCGAGCGACGCGGGGTACATCGTACTCCCGGCGCTAGCGGGGGGGCTGTACGCGGCGGCGGGACGCCCGGCGCTGGCGGGAATTGCGACGGCGTTCGCGGGCGTCGCGGGCGGGTTCTCGGCGAATCTCCTGATTGCCTCGACCGACACGCTGATCGCGCCCCTCACCGAGCAGGGAGCCCGGGTGCTGGACCCGGCGTACTCGGTGCTGCCCACGTGCAACTGGTACTTCCTTGCCGCGTCGGTCCTGGTGCTGGTCCCCGTGGGTTGGCTGGTGACGGCGAAGATCACCGAACCGCGGCTGGCGGCGGGCCCCGACGGGGGTGGCCGCGGTGGAGAGTTGACACCCCTGACCCGGGAGGAACGCCGCGGGCTCACGTGGGCGCTGGTGGGCGCGGTGGTCGCGGTCGCGCTGGTCGTGGGGGTCATCTTTGTTCCCGGAGCACCGTTGCACGGGACGATGCCCGCGGCGGCCCCCGCCTATGGCCCGATTCCGGTTTCCGGGCCCGCGTCGGCGGCAGCGTTGCCCCCGCGGTGGTCGCAGGGCGTCGTGCCACTGATCTTCGTCGGGTTCCTGCTGCCGGGACTTGCGTACGGCGTGGCGTCGGGTGCGATCCGGAACACCAAGGATGTCAGCGACGCGCTGGTTCACTCGATGCGGACCATGGCGCCCGTGATCGCCGTGGCGTTCTTCGCGGCGCAGTTCATCGAGTGCCTCAAGTACACCCGGCTTGACACGATGATCGCCCAGAGCGGGGGCAAGCTGCTCGCGGGGGCCGACCTGCCCGTGCCGATCATGCTCGCAGCGGTCATTCTGCTCGTAATGGTCGTGAACCTGCTGGTCGCTTCGATGAGCGCGAAGTGGACGGCCCTCTCGCTGATCCTGGTGCCCATGATGATGATGACCGGGGTGAGCCCGGAACTGACCCAGGCGGCGTACCGCGTGGGAGACTCGGTCACGAACATCGTGACGCCGCTGAACACGTACATCATCCTGATCCTGGCCGCGGGGCAGAAGTACCGCCCGACGCTGGGCATCGGGAACATCGTGGCGATGATGTTCCCCTACTCGATCGCGTTCTGGATCGCGTGGACGCTGTTTCTACTGGCGTATGTGTACCTGGGCCTGCCCCTTGGGCCAAATGCCCCGATGTGGTACGCGGCGCCCTCGGCGCCATGAGGTGCCGGGTACGGGAAAAGGGGGCTCGAAACGGGCTCGCGGGTTGACCGGGGGCGCAGGGGGTTCAACGATTGGCCCTGCACGGAGAGGTGCCAGAGTGGTTGAACGGACCGGTTTCGAAAACCGGCAGAGCGCGTAAGCGTTCTCGGGGGTTCGAATCCCCCCCTCTCCGCTTCACAATCGAGGGTCGGCAGTTTGTGCCTGAAAAACAGGCCTGAACCGACGACCCTCGATTTCGTTTTTGGTGCGCCCCCAAGAGTGTCCCCAGTCGGCCAAAGCGGCGCAGTGGCATCTCAGCACCGAACGGATGCCTTCGCCATTTGTGCCTGCTTGGTTTTCCGCCCAGCACGCGGACCTGGTGCTCCCGGACCTCAACATGCCGGTCATGGATGGTGAGCAGTTCGCGCAGGAGGTGCGGAAACACCCGGACCTGGCAGACGCCGCGGTTGTGGTGGTCTCGACCGAGGGAAACCTGAGCCGCCTGCCGCGGATGCGAGACCTGGGGGTGGTTGCGCGTGGTGCTGGAGGCATTGCCGAAGCAGTGCCCCGGCATTCTCATCACGCAGCACATGCCCGAGGGGTTCACCGCATCCTTCGCCGAGCGGCTGAACAGCCTGTGCGAGCTGGACGTGGAGGGGCCGGTGGACGGTGGCTGGGTCGTGCCCGGGCGGGCGCTCCTGGCTCCGGGAGACCGGCACCTGAAGCTGGACCGAGACGGCACGAGGTACACCGCCGGGGTGGTGGATGGGCCGCGCGTCAGCAGGCAACGGCCGAGCGTGGACGTGCTGTTTGAGCCGGTGGCGCGGGTCGCGGGCCGCAACGCGCTGGGAGTCATCATGACGGGCGTGGGCAGCGACGGTGCCGCCGGGATGCACGCCATGCGGAACGCGGGGGCTGTCACTGTCGCGCAGGACGAAGCCTCGTGCATCGTGTACTGCATGCCAAAGGAGGCGGTGAAGCTGGGCGGGGTCCAGCTGTCTCGCCTCTCGCGGACATTTCCGGGCATATCCTCCTGCCGTACGCGAAGGGTGCGCTAAAGGTCAAGGCGGCCCAGGCCGGACCTGTGATGCGCACGCCCTCTCCAGAATCGGCTCTTGACACCCGCCTGCGGCGGATCGGGGGCGTGGCAACGCTGCTGGCCATGCTCTCGACCACGGCGAGCACGTGGGCTCGCACGGACGCCCCCGAGGAACCGGCGGCGCCGGCCGAGGCCGACGTGCCCAAAGATTCCCCGGTCTCCCTAGAGCTTGGGCTCGGCGTCACCACTGCGTACTTCTACCACGGCTTCAATCAGGAAGACGGCGGGCTGATCGTGCAGCCTTCCGCCACGCTCACGCTCCGGCTGTTCGAGAATGACGACCTGCTGGTGGAGGGCCGCCTTGGCACGTGGAGCAGCCTCCACGCGCAGAAGACCGGGGCGGCGTCGCGCAGCGACCTGGGTGAGTGGTGGTACGAGGCCGACGTCAGCGGCGGGCTGTGCCTGTCGGTCGGCCCCCTGTGCCTCTCCACGACGTACTGCGTCTTTGCGAGCCCCAGCGACGCCTTCGCCACGCTGCAGGAGCTCGATCTCTCGGTGGAACTCGACGACAGCGAGCATCTTGGCGAGTGGGCCCTGTTCCCCTCGCTCACCATCGGCATCGAGACCGACGGGCAGGCCGCCGACGGGGATGAACTCGGCACCTACGCCGAGGTGGGAATCTCGCCCGGGTTCTCGCTCGAAGTCGCGGAGACGGAGGTTGAGCTCGCCTTCCCGCTCGGGGTCGGAGTCAGCCTGAGCCAGTACTACCAGAACGAGGAAGGCGACGACGAGTTCTTCGGCTACGCGACCGCGGGCATTACAGCATCCGTTCCCCTGGGCGACTCCGGCTGCGTCGCGAGCGTGGGGGTCTCCGTGCTGCTCCTGGGCGACCACGCGGCGGAACTCAACAACGGGACGGACGCGCAGGTGATCGGCACGCTGGGCCTTCGCTGGAACTTCTGACAGCGTTACGCGAAGAGCCCGGCGGGCACGAGCGGCGGCCTCTCGACAAGGGGCGCGGGGCTCGAAAGGTCCAGCCAGGGTGTGGGCTGGTCGTGGCTGGCGATCGTGACGGGCACGCCGTGCGACTGGTGCGCCATCCCCGCAGTTTCCGGCGTGTTGCACTGGCGAGAGAGATGGAGCAGGATGGCCCGCTCGCGGACACCGATGCGGGCGACCGCGTCCGCGGACTGCTGGTTGCTGAGGTGGCCGCTGCCCCCCATGATTCGCTGCTGCAGGAACGCGGGGCGGCCCGAGGCCACCTGCAGCCTTGGGCAGTAGTTGGACTCGATGGCGAGCACGTCGACATCCGCGAGGTGTGAAAACAGCGTAGAGGAAGGGTGCCCGACGTCGGTCGCGTAGCCGAGCGAGCGGTTGGAACCGGGGAGAGTGACCCGAAAGACCGCGACGCCCAGGTCATCATGGGAGAGCAGGGCCGCGGAGAACTTCAACCCCGGGACAGGCTCGAAGGCGTCGTCGAAGAGCTCTGACTTGCGGTAGAGGATGCCGTCGCGCGTCGCCCGGCCCGCGTGGGACCGGTGGAGCCAGATCGGCACGCCGCGGCGGAGGTAGCGGAGCCAGCCGGCGTTAAAGTGGTCGCGATCAAGGTGGGTGAGGACGACCGCCGCGAGGTCGCGGTCGGACGCCCCGAGGGAAGCCAGGCGTGTGCGGGTGGCGCGCGGGCTCAGGCCGGCGTCGATGAGGACAAGCCTGGGGCGGGGCGTCCCGGCGACCTCGAGCACCGTCGAGTTTCCTGCGGAGCTGCTGGAGAGTACGCTGAGACGCACGCGCTGCGGGGTCACGCGTCCACTTCCTCCAGCAACGCCCGGTCAAAGCCCCGCGCGATGGGACGCTTGGCCTCTGCGACGAACCTTGCCATCTCCATCACGGGCGGACAGTCGCGCCCGCGCTCCTCGAGCAGCGCAACCACCTCGCGCCGGGGCAGCCGCCTGCGGAGCACGTGCCAGAACGCATCGCGCACGGCTGTCACGTGCCCGCGCGACATGCCGCTGCGGCGCATGCCCACCAGGTTCACGGTGTGGATGGTGTTGCGGCTGCCGAGCGTGCAGAACGGGGGCACGTCCATCGAGGACCCCTCGTTGCCCGTGATGAATGCCAGTCGCCCGACGCGCGTGAACTGATGGATGGCGGCGTTGCCGCTGAACATCACGTTGTCGCCCACCTGCCCGTGCCCGGCGATGAGGGCAGAGTTGGCGAGGATGACGTTGTTGCCGACCTGCCCGTCGTGGCCCACGTGCGAGCAGGCCATCATGAAGACCCGGGTGCCAAGGGAGGTT
Source organism: Phycisphaerales bacterium (assembly GCA_020853975.1). Taxonomy (GTDB): domain Bacteria; phylum Planctomycetota; class Phycisphaerae; order Phycisphaerales; family UBA1924; genus RI-211. The sequence goes on along the minus strand of JADYXW010000012.1, from coordinate 27,183 downwards.
GGAACGTCGGTGCGCGTGGCGGCGTGCACGGTGACGGACTCGCGGATAATGCAGTCGGGCCCGATGCGCACACCCGCGGTGGGGTCGCCGGGTTTGAACTTGAAGTCCTGGGGGGGGAAGCCGATGCACGCGAAGGGGTAGAGGATCGTGTTGTCGCCGACGGTCACCGGGCCGTGGATGTGTACGTTCGCCAGAAGGCGCACGCCCTTGCCAAGCTTCACCTGGCCCGTGAGGACGCACCAGGGGCCGATCTGGACGCCCGGGGCCAGCTCGCACAGCGGATCGATGATGGCGGTCGGATGGATGGAGGGCTGGGTGGGTGCGTCGGTCATGGGGGAGGATGATAGGAACGGACGGGGCCCGGCCGGGCCCGCGTACGATGCGCCGTGACCTCCGAACCGGCTGTGACATCCCTGGACCTGGGCCGCCTGGGCTATGAGGCGGCGTACGAGGCGCAGTGTCGCCGGGTCGCGGACGTGGAAGCTTCACGGGCCGCCGGAGGGCCCCCTCAGGGCGGTTTCCTGCTCACGGTAGAACACAACCCGGTGATCACGGTTTCAAGGCGGGCGGGCGCCGGATCGCACCTGCTGGCGACAACGGCCCAGCTCGCGTCGGCGGGAGTGGCGGTCGCGGAGACCGACCGGGGTGGGGACATCACCTACCACGGCCCGGGCCAGCTGGTGATGTACCCAATCCTGGATATCAACCTCTACAACCTGGGCGTGCACGACTACATGAGACTGCTGGAGGACGCGGTGATCGACACCTGCGAGGCCTTCGGTCTAAGCACCGGGCGCGAGCAGGGCGCTACCGGCGTCTGGACGCTCCGCGAGCCCAGGGCCAAAGTCTGCGCGATGGGGGTGCGTTTCAGACGATGGGTGTCGATGCACGGGCTGGCGATCAACGTGCGGACCAACCTCTCACACTTTTCGCTCATCGTGCCCTGCGGACTGGCGGGTCGCGAGGTGACGAGCCTGGAGCGGGAGCTGGGCGCTGCGTGCCCAACCATGGGGCGAGTACGAGAAGTGCTGGACGGAGCGCTGCGCGCGCGGCTCGGGACGGCGTGGCATGTCGCGCTGCGGAAGCGGGCGGACGCCTCGGCTACTTCGGAGGTACGGGGTCGGTGACCGGCACGGCCTTCACGGGCTCGGGGATCAGCCCCAGCTTGACAGCGACGCGGTCGGTCAGATCGTCCGAGGCGGGGGCTCGCAGGACCGGCCTCGCGAGCATTTCCTGCACCGCGCCGGGCACGTTGTCGGAGCGGACATCAGGGACGCCTGTGCGGCTGGCGAGAACAAGCGTGTAGCCAAGTTCTGCCGCGATCTGGTCCGCCGCGGTCACGACGAGCCGGTAGGCCTCCCCAACCTGCGTTGCCTTGAAGCGCTCGTCGCTCACCTGCGCATCCTGCTGTGACTTCTGGAACGCCTGCGATTTCTCCTGGTAGGCTTCCTGGATCGGCGCCCGTTCGGGGCTGTCCGCCGCGAGCGTCGAGTACCGGGCCTCGAGCCCCTTGAGCTCGTCGAGCATCGCCTGGAGGGGCTTTGAGAGGCTCGCCGCGTTTGTCTCGCGCCCGGCGCGGTAGCGTTCGCTGGCGACCAGTCTCTCCGCGAGTTGCAGCACGTCAACGGTTGCGACGCGCATGGCGCCCGCCTGGGTGCCGGCCTGGGGAGCGGCGGCGTTCTGGGCGATCGCGGGCGTGGAGTCTCGCAGACCCAGCGCGAGTGTAACGGCGATCACCGCCCCGGAGACGGCGATGAGGCGATCGGTCTTGGACGCGGCAGTGCTGGTCATGGAAGGCTCCTGAGTGTCGGCGGGAGGATATCAACGGGTCGGGCGTGCCGCGAGCGGGCCCGGACGGGGAAGCGGCGACAGCGCCTGCGGCCGGGCGGCGCGGGCCCGCGTGAGGTAGGCCTCGAGCCAGCCCCGGGCCTGATCAGGCTGATTGTGCGAGAACAGGACCGCCTCATGGTCGAGCCCTTCGACGCGGTCGATCGCGGCCCGGATGGCGTCGAAGGAGTTGCGGAGAGCCACGTCGACAGGCATGCGCTCCGGGTTGACGTCGATGCCGAAATACCCGCGGTACTCGTACATCTTGAGGGTGTACACGAGGGCTTCGAGCAGCTCGGGCGAAACGACACCGGCGCTGAGGTCCTGGTCGTAGTTGCCCAGGGGCTGGCTGTTCCAGTGGCTGTGCGCGAGGCGGGCCTCCTGCAGGGGCCAACTGAAAGCGCACGCCAGGTCTTCAAAGCCCATGAGCACGTGCCCCACCTCCGGGTTCATGCAGCAGAGCGTGTGGCCCTGCGCGAGCAGCGACCTGTTCGCTGGTGAGGTCAGCCGGCGCTCGACGTCATGCCCGAGCAGCACGCCCTCGGGGGTCGTGCCGTACAGAATGCGGCCCCTGGGCTCGTAGGGCTTGGGCTCAAAGGCGATCCGCACGCCCGGAACGGCGTCCATGGCGGTCGCGAGGCCGGAGGCGAAGCGGTCGCGGGCGGCGACGAAGTCCAGCCCGAAGCCGTTCTCATAGCCGTCGATCCCGGGCCACACCACCGCGAAATCGGTGTCCAGTTCCTTGTTGAGACGGAGGGCCGAAGTGGTTCGCTCGATGGCTGCTGCCCTTGCCGCCGGCAGCGGGCTGGAAAGCGAGCCGAACTCAAACTGCTCATCCCAGAACAGGAGCGGAATCACCGTGAGGACGCGGATGCCCGTCTGAGCGGCGAATGCCCGCCACAGGGAAGCGTTGTTCTCGTTGATCTCGTTGGGGTAGTGGGCCTCGAGCGCGGTGAGACCGAAGGGTGCGAGCGAGGCGGCGATCTCCAAGCGTTCCTCGATGGAGAGGTCGCGGGAGTACTTCGCGTGAAATCGCGAAGATGCTGGCGAAAAGAACCAGATTCCGGCTGAGAACCGGGGGGCAAGGGTGAACGCGTTCAAGTGGGCGAGCATCTGCCCCGGAGTGCGGCGCTGGGCCTGGGCGCGAAGGTCTTGGAGTGGCATGGGCGCGATCATACCTCGGGCGTTGGGTGCCACGCCGCCCCTTGGTATCCTGAGCCACATCGGGCAAGCCGGCCACGCCTCGGGCGGCGGGTATTGGTCCGCCACGCCTGCTCGGGAGCCACGGGCGGCGGAATCCCGCGGCTCACAGACGCGACATATCCCCGAACGCGGGCCTGAGGTCGTGATACAACCGATCAAAGACCGCCTGTACGGCGAGATATCGCTCCGGCTCAGCCGGTTCAATGCGGTGGGTCTCACGCACCACGGCGCGGCATGCCTCCGGCACCGATCCCCACACCCCGGCCGCGACGCCGCCCAGCATCGCGGCGCCCAGCGCCGGGCCATCCTCCGTGTTTGTGAGGGTCACGGGCTTGCCGTACACATCCGCCTGCATCTGGCGCCACAGGGCGCTGCGGGCCCCGCCCCCACCCAGGCGAACGACCGGAGGATTCAGTCCGAGCGACCCCTGGATCGCCAGGATCTGGGCCATGGTGAAGGTCACGCCCTCAAGGACCGCGCGAACAAGGTGCCCACGTCGGTGCCTAAGCGAGAGGCCCACGAACGCTCCGCGGGCGTTGGGGTCCGGGTGGGGAGCACGCTCTCCGGTGAGGTAGGGCAGGAAGAACAGGCCCTCCGCACCGGGGCTCACCGCCGCCGCGTCGGCAAGGAGCTGGTCGTAGGAGACGTCGGGGAAGAGCGCGTCGTGGAGCCACTGGAGCGAGCCGCCCGCGGAGAGCGTGCATCCCGTGATCGAGAAGCCACCCGGTCTGAACGCGTCGCCATCGCCGGCGAGGAAGAGGTGAGTCCGCCCGCTCGGAGCCCCCTCCGCGATCGGAAGGTCGGCGCGCGGCTCCCGCGAATGCGTGTAGATCACGCCGCTGGTGCCGATCGTGGCCAGGCACTGCCCGGCCTCCACAACCCCCGCGCCGATCGCGCCGGCCATGTTGTCGCCAGCCCCCGCGGCGACCAGCGCGCCGGGGGGCAGCCCGAGGTCGGCGGAGGCCAGCGGGGTGAGCGTGCCCGCCGGAGCCGCGGATTCCAGGACCGGGGGCAGGAGCGCCGGGTCGAGGCCGAGCCGAGAAAGGAACGACGCATTCCACCGGCGGGTTGCTGCGTCCAGCAGCATGGTTCCAGAGGCGTCGGAGACATCCTGCGCCGCCGCGCCCGTGAGGCAGAGCCGGATGTAGTCCTTCGGAAGGAGAAGGACGGAGGCTCTGTGGAAGGTCTCTGGCTCGTGCTCCCGCACCCAGAGGATCTTCGGGGCGGTGAACCCCGCCAGGGCCGCGTTCCCACAGGCCCGCACCAAGGCGGCACGCCCGCCCGCGAGCTCCTCGATTCGAGCGCACTGTGGTGCGCAGCGCTGGTCGTTCCAGAGAATGGCGGGCCGCAGGGCCGACGGGCAAGGGCCCCGAACGTCCGCTCCCATCAGCACAAGGCCGTGCATCTGGCCCGAGAGGCCAACGGCCCTGATCGATGACGCGTGCACACCTGGGCTTTGCACGACCGCCCGCACGGCAGCCACGGTGGCCCTCCACCACTGCCTTGGGTCCTGCTCGGACCAGCCCGCCCGCGGGGTGCTCAGTTCCAACGGCGCAGAGGCCGCCGCGATGATCGTGCCCCGCTCATCGCAGACCAGGGCTTTGACAGCGGAGGTGCCGACGTCGATGCCGAGCAGCAGCGTCATGCCGGAGCGTACGGGGGCGCAAGAAAAGGGGCCCCGTGCAAGTGGGGCTCCTGTCGGTGCGAGGGATCAACCGCGTTGATCACGTCGAGGATGGAGATGTCCTCCGGGGTGCGGGCGAGCGTGAACCCGCCGTTGGGGCCGCGGCGTGAGCGGATGAGCCGTGCCAGCACCGGGTCTCTGAGGATCTTCGACAGGCAGCCCCGTGGCACACCTGTGCGCCGGGCGATCACCTCGCTGTTGTGCGCCGTCTCCGGGGCCAGCGAAGCCAGATGCACCATGGAGCGAAGGGCGTACTCAATGGTCTGAGAGAGATGGGGGATTCGTTCCGACCGGGGCTCGGCAGGTGGGTCCGGCGGGTGTACCCGACGTGGCCCCCGACCCGACTAGGCCAGTTTGCGGGGGTCCACCCGCTGGTCGCCCACCGTACGGGCGACCGTGGCAAGGGTCGTCACTCGCAGGACCTGCTCCATCTGGAGCTGCGCTTCGTTGAGACAGCGGTGAAACCGCGAGTACCCCGGAGGCCGGATGGGGTCGATGGCGGTCGCGATATCCAAGACCGAGACGACAGCGGGGTCTCGTGCCAGTCTGAATCCGCCGTGCTTTCCCCGGCACGAGCGGACCAGGCTCGCCCGCACAAGGCTTCTCATGATCTTGGAGAGGTAACTGCGCGGGACCCCTGTAGCCCCGGCGATCTCGCGGCTGGTGCAGGAGGCACCGGCTGCTACGGCGAGGTGGGTCATCGCACGAAGGGCGTATTCCGTCGTTTGGGAGACCATGGGGGAACTCCGCGCTCGCCTCGGGACGAAGATCGGCCTACTCGCCACCGCCCGGCTTGCCGAACCGCTCCTCCATCCATGCCCTGCGGTACGCGGCGAGCGCTGTGTAGTTGAGCACCCGGCCCTTGTGGGTCCTGCTCGAGGCTTCGGCGTCTCCCGCGCTCGCAAACGCCACAAGGCCCGAGCCCATGGGGGTCTGGAGCGAGTCGCGGTCCGCGGCGACAAAGTGCGCGGCGCTCGCCTCGACCCAGGCCCGCGTGCCATAGTCATGCACGTACCGCTCCGCGACCACGGCCCCATCCAGCCCCCGGCGTTCCGCGTCGAGCATGCAGCCGATGTCGTCATAGAGCACGTGCTCGCGCCGACCGCTCGCGTCGATGAGCAGGGCGCTCGAGCAGCGGTCCTCGCTGATGAGCATCCCGCACTCGCCGCACTCGCTGCGACCAAGGCGCAGTTCCGGAGGGCCGCTGAGCACCGCTTGCCGGCACGCGGTGAGCACGGAGACCAGCGCGAAGGCGATGCACACGATGGATCGGCTGCGGTTCATAGCGGAGACCTCCGGGAGAGGACCACGGACGCGAGCAGCAGAGGGACCACAACCCAGGCGACCATGCAGCCGGCGAACATCACGTGCAGCAGGGCCCCGTACTCCTCCACGGCGTAGAGACCCGCGGGCCCCAACACATCGAGGTTCGCGTCCACCGCGTGCAGAGACCACATCTTGAAGACCTGGAGCGGGTTGACGAGCGAAGCGGCGAAGAGCGTCTCGATGCGCAGGCGAAGCGCGACAGCGCCGGCCATGAGCGCAAGGTCCGAGACGAACACCAGCATGAGCCACACGAAGATCCCCGTGCCGACGGCGACGGACGCCCGCCGGGCCAGAGTGGAGATGAGCATTCCAACGCTCAGCATCCCGAGGGCGAGCATAAACGCGAGGCCGCAGAGCCAGAACATGCTCTGCGGGTTGGTGCGCAGACCCTTCCAGGCGAGGATGAGGGCGCAGGACCCCAGTCCGAGCGAGATGGCGGCGAGCAGGGCCGCCGCGAGACCGAGGAACTTGCCGAGCAGCAGCTCGCTCGGGTTCATGGGCTGTGAGAAGAGGTAGGAGAGCATGCCCCGCTCGCGATCGGAGGCGATGGACGCGGCCCCCGCCGACAGCGCCATCAGCGGCACCACCAGCAGCACCAGGTTCACCAGCCCCGCGGTTGTCCGCCCGAACCCGGACAGGCCCGAGCCGCCCGTGCCCGCCGCCGACACGAACGAGACCGCGAGCCCGAGCACCGTGAAGGCGAGGGTGTAGAGCAGGAACCAGCGGCTGCGGACCGCGTCGCGCAGCTCGCGGCGCGCGAGGGTCAGGGTGTTGCGAAGCGCCGAGGGCGGGCTTCGGAGCGCCGGGTTCGGGGCAAGAGAGAGCGTCGTCATGGCTGGGTCTCCCTGCGCTCACGGGCGCGGGTGGCCAGGTCCGCGGCATGGGCGGACGTGACCACCTCAAAGTCCTCCACCGCGATGCGGGCGTCCGCGAGCACGCGGAACGGCGCGGCCTTCTGCGAGGCCGCCACGGGCACCAGCAGCCCGACACCATTGAGCTTGGGGGAGAAGCCGCCCTCGGAGAGGGATCGCATCGCTTCCTGCCTCGCATGGGCGGCGATGTGCAGGTGCAGCACGGCCCCGTGCTCGGTCCCGGCGACGAACGCCGCCACCGGCGTGATGCGCCGGACCCGCCCCTGCTCCAGCTCCACCACACGCCGGGCCAGCGTGGCGACCTCATCCAGCCGGTGTGAGGCAAAGAGGAGGGTGCGGCCGGCCCCGGACAGGCGTTCGAGCAGCCCGACGAACTCGGCGCGGCCCACGGCATCGAGGCTCGCGGTCACCTCGTCGAGCACCAGCACGGGCGGGTTGCCCAGAAGGGCGATGGCGAGCGCCAAGCGCTGCTTCATGCCGCCCGAAAGCTCCCGCACGCGCTTCCCGCCGTGGCCCGCGAGCCCCACGTGCTCGAGAGTCGCGCTTGTATCGACTGCATCCAGCCCCTTGAGCGCGGCAAAGAAGCGCAGTGCCTCGTTCACGCCAAGCTCGTCGTGAAAGCCGAGCTCCTGGGGGACGTAGCCGACGAGCAGCCTGGCGCGCTTTCCATCACGCCTGACGTCGCGCCCGTCGAGAGAGATGGACCCGCGGAACCGCAGGAGCCCGAGTACGCAGCGGATGAGCGTGGTCTTGCCCGCACCGTTCGGGCCCCAGAGCGCGACGCTGTCGCCGGCGGGAATATCGAACGTCGCATCGCTCACGGCGACGGACCGCCCGAACTTCATGGACACATGGTTGATCTTGATCACAGGGCACCTCCCGGGCCGCCGGCCGGGTCGCGGACGAGGCGGAGCAGCCCGCTTCCGAACAGCACGAGAATGGCACCGCCCGCGGCGAGCGGCATCCGGGTGGATGAGCTGCTCGCGGGCAGGGCCGCCACCGGAACCGGCCTCATCAGCGGCACTTCGTCGGTGAACTTTGGCTCCGGCCTCACCGCAGGGACGGCCCGCCCGACGAACTCCACCGCCTGCTGCGCGGGGCTGAAGAGGAACAGCCGCAGCGAGGGCTCGCGGTCCATCAGGTCTTCGAAGAGCGTCGCGGACTCGTGGACGAAATCGCCCACGCCATCGTGGTTCTGGTCGTAGCCGGTGTAGTCAGACCAGAAGTTGCCCGCGTCGCCCTTCCAGAACTGGTTCGCGTCCAGGTTACCCCGCCCCGCGACAGCGATCTGGTTGAAGTTGTCGATGAAGTTGTTGGCGTAGATCAGATTTCCGCGGGCGGAGGGAAGGAACGTGATACCCACGTCGTTTCCCGCCAGCGTGTTCGCGCTGAACTCGCCGGGCACGTCGGGCGCGAGGGGCGAGCCATCGATATAGATGCCCGAGCGGTTGCCGACCATGAGATTGCCCCGCACCACGAAGCGGTCCGTCTCCTTGAGGCCCAGGCCATAGCCGCTGGGTCCGCGATTCTGGATCAGGCGGTTACCGGCGATCTCCACGCCGGTGCTGTACATCAGGTAGATGCCGACGGAGTTTCGTGTGAACTCGTTGTCCGTAATCGTCACGTCGTCGCTGAACATGAGATGGAGGCCGTAGCGGGAATCGAGGCCGGTGTTTCGCCTCACCACCACGCCCTTGGAGTACCAGAGGATGGCGTCGCGCCCGTCGTGGATCACGTTGTCCTCCACGATCGTCCGATCGGACCGCCACAACCTCAGACCGTCGCCCCGACGGGCGATGTCAAGGGCCTTCCCACCGATGCGGTTGTTAGAGATCAGGCTGTCCGGGGCCTCCCGGAGGTCGATCCCGAAGAGCACGTCCTCGACGATGTTGTCCTTGATGACGGCCCGGGGGGCCAACACGCGGATGGCGGCGTTTTCCTTGTCCAGATCGATGCCGGTGTTGCGAACGGTGAACCCCTGGAACGTCACGTCCGGCCCGGTGATCTCGACGATGTCGCCGGAACCGCCCCCGTCGATGATGACCTTGCCCCCGGCGCGGATCGTGAGGGGCTTGGTGAGACGCAGGTGCTCGTGGTAGACACCGGGCTCGATGACGAGCGTGGCTCCGGGCTCGGCCGCCGCCACCCGCCTGCCGATCTCTCCGAGCGTCGTCGGAACGGTGCTCGTGGTGGGAGCGTCGGCCGAGGGCGCCGCGTGGTCGGGCTGGGTGGCCTGCGCCGGGACACACGCGAGGAGCGACGCGACGGCGGCGAGGAGCCGGAGGCGGTTCACGAGGCACCGCCCGCCGCGGAACGCTGCATCTCGAGGAACAGCGGGCGGTAGGCCCGCCTGTGGAAGTAGAACCCAATGACGGTCAAGGCTGCGCACCCAACGGCGAGCCAGTAGCCCGTGCCCAGATCCGCGTAGGTCTTGAACTGCCCGATGCCTCCCTCCCCCACCACTGTGGGGACAAAGGGCTTGACCGAGGAAGAGAGCGGCGCCTCCGGGTTCAGGTTCAGCCCGAAGTGCCGCATCCACACGTAGAGGTCCAGCAGGAAGCCCCCGGGAAAGGTGATCACCGGGACTGCGAGCAGGAGCGCCCACTTGCTGTGGACAAAGGCGGCGCCTTCTACGAGCAGGAACATCGCGATGATGAGCCAGACCGAAGCAGCCCTCTCGAACGTCGCCGCCTCGCCCAGTGGCCTCATGCCGATGTAGTGGTTGAGTCCGTCAATCTCGCGCACGTCGCCCGAGAGGTGGTTCACGTGGGCCGTGAGGAACAGGCCGTTGGGGTACTGCGGGGCCACCAACTCCATGTGCCAGTACGGCAGGAAGATGGAGACCAGCAGCAGCACGCGGGCAAGCATGAAAATGAACGTCGGGGCGAGGTATCGCGCCCGGTGCGCGCGGAGTTCGTGCTCTGGAACGCGAGGGCCGATCAGGGTCGTGAGGAATCCGGGCATGGGTTGCTCCTGCGCTCTCGCGCGGCTGGAGGGTGAAGGCCCTGCCCCGGGCTCTCGCTCGGGGCAGGCGGAGAAACTACTTGGCGCCCTTCGGCTTGATGTGCAGGTAGCCCGCCATCTCCAGGTGCAGGGCCGAGCAGAACTCGGTGCAGTAGAACGGGTAGGTGCCCGGCTTGTCCGCCGTGAACGTGAACTCGGTGTACTCACCCGGCTCCAGCGACAGGTTGATGTTGTACCCGCCGATGCAGAACCCGTGCGTGGCGTCCTGCGCGGTTTCGGCCGCAACGATGCGCCACGTGACGTGGTCGCCCTCGTTGACCTCGACGTGTTCCGGGCTGAAGTGACTGCGGACCGCGGACATGTTGACGATGACGTTGGAGCCGTCACGCACCACGCCCTCCTGCCCCTTCTTGGGCGCGTTGGGGTCCAGCGACTGCGTGTGCGGGTTCCAACCGACCTCCGGGTAGACCTTCCACGATTGCAGCTTGTCGGCCTTGATCATCTGGCAGTAGTGAGGCTCGCCCACGCCGATCGGCAGGTCGTAGATCACCGGCATCGTAGTGCCCGAGGTGCCGATGTCCAGGAGCTGGAAGTTCTGCGGGAGCAGCGGGCCGGTCGTCAGGAAGCGGTCCACCGACCACTTGGACATCGAGATCAGGTACTTCCCGTCGGGGGAGGCGCTGTCGCCCTCGGCGGTGCACAGGTGCCCGATGTTGTACTGCACAGGCGTCTTGTGCACCAGCTTCCATGCCGGCTCGGGGTTCAGCGAGTCGTACTCGCCGCCCAGCGTCCACCGTGCGACGGCGGAATCAAGGAACAGCGACGTGTACGCGTAGCCCTTGTCGTCGAACTGCGTGTGCAGGGGCCCAAGGCCCAGCTCGACCTGGGCCTCCTTCACCGCGTCGAAGTCGAGGATGGGCAGGCCGTACTCGTCGGTCCCGCTGTACTTCTTCGACGCGATGGCCGACTTGATGCGCTCGATGGAGTAGACCGTCACGTGCGGGTCCAGCTTGCCCGCGACGACCATGTATTGGCCGTTGGGGGTCACGTCCACCCCGTGAGGGCTCTTGGGCTCCGGTGCCAGGTGCAGAATCCCCTCGGCGGCGGTCGTCTCCATGGAGAGCACCGCGAAGCCGTTGATCATCTTGGCCTTGCCGGCCTTGAACGCCGCCTCGGCCTTGCGCCAGTCGACGATGTGGAGGTAGTCCATGTCGCGCTTGCTGGCCCCGGCCTCGAAGGGCGGGTTGCCCTTCTCGATCCCCCCCACCGCCATCTCCGCGTTGAAGGAGTTGATGAAGAAGAACCCGTCACTCGCGTTCTTCCCCGCGTCCGCCAGGTCCTGCCAGTAGGGCGGGAGTTCGAGCGCGAAGGAGTTGGCGACGTCGATGCGGCCCTTGGCCCGGTCGAACTTCCAGAGCGTGACCATGCCGCGGTACGACTTCTTGTACTCCTCGATCGGGGCGTACCCATAGCCGAGAATCGTCGCGTACTGCCCGCCCTCGATCACGTACTCGGTGTTCGGGGTCACGAACGACCCGCCGTGATCGCTGACCGTGAGCGGGTTCTTCACCACCTGCTTGGTCTCCCAGTCGCGGAGATCGATGACGCCAACGCGGGCGTTGGCCTTGTCGCCGATGAAGAGGAACTGCCCGTCGTAGTCGCCCTTGGTCTCGGAGAGGGCGGGGTGGTGCGTGTCGCCCCATGCGACGAGCTTGCCGTTGATCTTCAGCGAGTCGATCACGTGGTCGGCCTCTCCGGCAAACCCGTAGCCCTGCCACGACTCGGGCGTGAACACGGAGATCGAGCGCAGCAGTCGCATGCTCGGCACGCCGATCGCAAACACCTGCCCGCTCTGCCCGCCCGACGAGAAGAGCACGTAGTCGTCGTGCCTGCCGCTGGGCATATAGGTCTTGGCGGCGGCGAGCAGGTCATCCACGTTCAGCTTGCGGTCGTTCGCGATCTTCGTGAGCTGGTCCGTCTGCTCGGGCGAGAGCTGGACTGGCTTGGCGGCCTCGTCTCCGCCCCGGCGCCGCCGGCCCTCCTGGGCCAGCGCGTCAGGCGTGATGCAGGTCAGCACGGAACCCGCGACGATCGCGAGGGCGAACATGTGTCCGGACCGGATGGCGTTTATTGAGACGGTCATGGCAAACCTCCGAACGATGCACCGGGGTGGTTCCATACGCGGAAGCCCCGGGGCAGCAATTGGCCTCATTTGGACTTCGAAGCGGTGCTCGCATTCCCCTTAAGCGAGCGCAGATAGGAAATGACGTCGAGGATGTCGTCGTCCGACATCGCCGGGTTCCCGCCCTTGGGGGGCATCTGAATGCCGGTAGTGTTCTTGGGATCGCTGGGTGTCCGGCCCTGCTTAATGAACGCGAGCAGGCCATCGTCGTCCAGCGAGCGGACGAACTCGTTGTTCACCAGCGCCTTCCCGTTGCCCTGGATGCCCACGCCCGCCTTGCCGTGGCAGGCGATGCAAAGGGAGTGGAAAATCTTGTCGCCGCTCGCAATCCAGCCCGCGAGCTCGGCGTCGCCCCCCGCCGCGGCGAGTGCGGCAGCCTTTTGCTCATCGCTGGGCGCGTTGTTCACGACTACGGCCGGGAGTTCGGGCAGCCGCCTTGGGTCCTGCAGACCCCGGAGCCACACGACCACGTGCCTCAGGTCGTCGTGCGTCAGGTCGTCACGCCCGGCGCGAGGGGGCATGGGGGTCGGTTGGGCATTGGGACGCCCCAACGCCACGAACTGCGCCAGAGCCCCGTCGGGCTGAAGCGCAACGAAGTCGCTCTCGACCAGGTTGAGCCCGAGGCCCGCGACGCCCTTCCCGTCCGGGCCGTGGCATGCCACGCAGGCGCTCGTGAAGACCTCGCGCCCCTGCACCGCGTCGTCAACCCCGAGCATGGGCCCCGCCGGCGCCTCCACCAGACGCTCGTGAGCGCTGCGTGCGTCAACCTCCTCCCGACGCGCGTCCACTCCGGCCTGCCACCGGCTGAAGATCCCCCACCCGCCCGGGAAGAGCAGCATCAGCGAGAGCACGCCGGCGACGGCAACAGCCGCCCCAAACTCCCGCCCGCGGCTGACGGACAAGGGGGCCCCTTCACTGAGGGTGTGCTGGCCCGGGTTCTCGTGAGGATGGAGCTTGATGGCGGACATGCTGGTGCTCCCTTGCGAGTGATCGAGGAGGTCGACGCACTCATTTGATATCTAGAGTTACATGTAGATATATCGCGTATTCATGGCGGAATCAACCTGGCAATCGATTTCTTTTGCCCACCGCGGCGTGACCACCCTGGTTAGGGGATGAGCATCGCCTCTTAACCCACTGTGATGTCTCTATTTATGCAGCGTACCTTCCGGACGCCGAACACGTGCCCTGTCGGCTGTGGGCGCATCCGATCGCCATCCGCTGCGCTCCGCGCGTCGCCACGATCTCTAGGCTGCTCCCGAGGATCAGATGGCAACCCCGATGTGCGATGCACGCGAAGCGCGGTTCATGGGGCTGCGGAGCGCGTGCCCGATCGTCAACGGCTCCAACGTCAGCCCCCCGCTCCTCATCATGCCACAAGGAAAGGTCGTCCTGTTCGCGATGGACGCCGGGCAGGATGTGAGCGAACTCCGGCCCAGGTGCCACATGGTGCTCTCAAATGGCTACTGGCGGAGGAGCGACCCCTCGGCTCAAGGATCCAGGATGCAGAGGACCCTCCCGCCCGCCGCCAGGCGCTTGACGTCTGGCGGGGCGGCAACGCGGCAGATCGTGTCGCTGCTCTCCATGAGCACGCGGATGAGATGACGGCCGGCCCGGTCCCACGCGCGGACCGACCCATCGTGCGAGGCCGTTACCACGAGGTTCGTGCCGGGTACGAAGAATTCCGACTCGATCGGGCCCGTGTGCCCGCTCGGCGCGTCCTTGGCCGCATTCATTACAGCCACGCACTCGCCCGTGGTCGCGGGGCTCCTTGGAGCGACCCGGGCCTAACGCGGCTGGGGCCGCTTCATTTCGCGCACACCATGGCCCAGCGCGAGCCGGGGTCCGGGTGGCCAAGATCGGGCGGGCGTGCGGGGAGCCCGAGAACTCGCCAAAAGTGGTCCTGTCAGACAAGGTCAAACCGGTCGAGGTTCATGACCTTGGCCCACGCCGCGACGAAGTCCGCAACGAACTTCTGCTTCGCGTCCGCGCAGGCGTAGACCTCCGCGAGCGCCCGGAGCTGCGAGTTGGACCCGAAGATCAGATCCACGCGCGTCGCGGTCCAGCGCGAGGCGCCCGACGACCTGTCCGTGCCGTGGAACACGCCGGGGTCGCCCGGCGCGGGCTTCCACTGCGTTGCCATGTCGAGCAGGTGCACGAAGAAGTCGTTGCTGAGGACGCCCGGCGTTCGTGTGAACACCCCGTGGGCTGAGCCGCCCGCGTTCGCCCCCAGCACGCGCAGCCCGCCCACCAGCACCGTCATCTCCGGCGCCGTCAGTGTGAGGAGCTGCGCCCGGTCAACCAGCATCCGCTCGGGAGGCACGCTGAAGTGCCGCTGCTCGTAGTTGCGGAACCCGTCCGCGAGCGGCTCGAGCACCGCGAACGACGCCCCGTCCGTCTCTTCCGGCGTCGCGTCCATCCGGCCGGGCGTAAACGGCACAGTCACGGGCACGCCGGCCTGCTGGGCCGCCCGCTCGACCGCCGCCCCGCCCGCAAGAACGATCAGGTCCGCGAGCGACACCCGCTTCCCCCCTGCTGCGGCCCCGTTGAACTCTCGCTGGATTCCCTCCAGGGTCTTCAACACCCTGGCGAGTTGTACGGGCTGGTTCACCTCCCAGTCCTTCTGCGGGAAGAGCCGAATGCGGGCGCCGTTCGCGCCGCCGCGCTTGTCAGAACCCCGGAATGTAGAGGCCGATGCCCACGCGACCGAGACCAGCTCAGCAACCGAGAAGCCGGACGCGAGCACCTTCCCCTTGAGTGACGCCACGTCGCCCGCATCGACCAGCGGGTGGTCGGCCGAAGGGATGGGGTCCTGCCAGATCAAAGCCTGCGCGGGCACCTCGGGCCCCAAATAGCGCGCCCTCGGGCCCATATCGCGGTGGGTCAGCTTGAACCACGCCCGCGCGAACGCGTCGGCGAACTGGTCCGGATTCTCCATGAAGCGGCGGGAAATCTTCTCGTATGCCGGATCAAACCGCAGCGAGAGATCGGTCGTGAGCATCGCGGGCGCGTGCCGCCTGGCGGGGTCGTGGGCATCGGGCACCGTGTTGGCGCCCGCGCCGTTTTTGGGCCGCCACTGGTGGGCGCCGGCCGGGCTCTTGGTGAGCTCCCACTCATACCCGAAGAGGTTCCAGAAGAAGTTGGTGCTCCACTTCGTGGGCGTCGTGGTCCAGGTCACCTCGAGCCCGCTGGTGATCGTGTCCCCGCCCTTGCCCGTCCCGTGGGCGCTCCTCCAGCCCAGGCCCTGCTCCGCCACGTCCGCGGCTTCGGGCTCCCTTCCCACCAGCTTCGCATCGCCCGCACCGTGGGCCTTGCCAAAGGTGTGCCCGCCCGCGATCAACGCCACGGTCTCCTCGTCGTTCATCGCCATCCGCGCGAACGTCTCGCGGATGTCCCTCGCCGCAGCGATCGGGTCCGGGTTCCCGTTGGGCCCCTCGGGGTTCACGTAGATCAGGCCCATCTGCACCGCCGCCAGAGGGTTCTCGAGCTCGCGGTCGCCCGAGTAACGCTTGTCGTCGAGCCACTTCTTCTCCGACCCCCAGTAGATGTCCAGCTCGGGCTCCCAGATGTCCTCTCGCCCGCCCGCGAAGCCGAAGGTCTTGAAGCCCATGCTCTCAAGGGCCACGTTGCCCGCGAGGATCATGAGGTCCGCCCACGATATCTTCCGCCCGTACTTCTGCTTCACGGGCCAAAGGAGCCTGCGTGCCTTGTCCAGGTTGGCGTTGTCGGGCCAGCTGTTGAGGGGCGCAAACCGCTGCGAGCCGTTGCCGCCGCCACCCCGGCCGTCGCCCGTGCGATACGTCCCCGCGCTGTGCCAGGCCATGCGGATGAACAGCGGGCCGTAATGCCCGAAGTCCGCCGGCCACCAGGGTTGGGACTGAGTCATGGTCGCCGTCAGGTCCCGCTTCACCGCCGCCAGGTCCAGCGACTTGAACTCCGCCGCGTAGTCGAACCCAAGCCCCATCGGGTCTTCCTTTCCCGAACGCTGGTGCAGCACGCGGAGATCGAGCTCATTTGGCCACCAGTCGCGGTTCGTGGCGCCGGCGGCGTGGCCGAAGGGGCACTTGCTCTGAGTCGTCATGCCTGGTTCCTTTCCAAATAGCGAAACGGTCTGCATCGCGCCCGAGGGCGCACGGCGCGGACCCGCCGGAGTGATTTTAGAACGATTCTAGAATCGGGCAAGTTGGGCAAGCTACCCCGAGCTGACACCCCCGCCCGTCACGCGTGCAGCCGCAGCGTCACGCGGTTGGCTTCCGGTATACCCGGCGCTCCGGCACGGTCGAAGCCTGTCACGTTGTCCATCGTTGTCCGCGCGATCCCCTCGCACGCCTCGCGCGTGAAGAACCCCTGGTGGGCCGTGATCAGCACGTTGGGGAACGTGAGCAACCTCACGAACACATCGTCCTGGATCACCTCGGCGGAGAGGTCCTTGAAGAAGAGGTCACCCTCTTCCTCGTACACATCCAGCCCCACCAGCCCCACGTGCCCTCGCTTCAACGCGCCGATGAGCGCACGCGTGTCCACCACAGCCCCGCGGCTGGTGTTGATCAGCATCACGCCGGGCTTCATCGCCCCCAGCGCTGCGCCGTCGATCAGGTGCCGTGTCGTGGGCGTCAGCGGGCAATGCAGCGTCACGATGTCCGACGCCCGGTAGAGCTCTTCCAGCGACACGTACCTCACACCCATGGCCTCGCACGCCGGGTTCCTGGACGGGTCACTCGCCAGCAAGGTGCAGCCGAACCCCCGCAGGATGCGGCAGACCACCTCGCCGATCGTGCCTGTCCCGATCACACCCACGGTCTTCCCGTGCATGTCAAAGCCCATCAGGCCGCCCAGCGCAAAGTTCTGCTCCCTCACGCGGGCATACGCGCGGTGGAACTTGCGGTTGAGCGTGAGCATGAGACCCACGGCGTGCTCAGCGACGGAGTACGGGGAATACGCCGGCACGCGCGCGACCGAAACCCCCAGCCGCTCCGCCTCCGAAAGATCAACGTGGTTGAACCCGGCCGAGCGCAGCGCCAGCAGCCTGGTGCCCCCCTCGTGCAGAGCCCGCAGCACCGGCGCGGACGCGTCGTCCCCCACGAAGATCGAAACCGCGCGCATGCCTCCGGCGAGTCCAGCCGTTGCCCCGCACAAGCTCGCGTCCAGAAACACGAGCTCGTGCCCGGCGGCCGCGTTCGCGGCCTCCAGAAACGGCCTCTCGTAGGGCTTGCATGAGAAGACGGCAGTTCGCATCAACCACCCCCCCCGTCCGTCGGGCCCCGGGGCCCCATCAGCCTCCGACACCAACCGAAACGCCCAGCGCCGCCGAGACCCGCTCGATCGACTCCCGCTCCCGCCTGGCGTACTCCTCGTCCGCATCGATGATCGGCCTGCCGATGATGGCCTCGAGCCTCTGCATGGTGAAGACGGGAGGGTTCTTCGCCGTGGCCTTCGTGCCGTACTGGTCGAGGTTGGACGCGAAGATACCCGCGGCACTCACGGGCAGAAAATCCTCGTAGCGAATCCCCTCGACCGCGACGAGCCCGAGTTCCACGAGCTCCAGCAGGTCGCGCGTCGGGAGCGATCCCCCGGCGGCAATCCCCGCGGGCGTTGCCTCGTACTCGCCGAACGCCAGTCCCGCCCGCAGGAGCCCCCGCAGGTTGTCGGGAAACTCGCCGAAGAACTTCGCGTATGCCGCGAGAGAGCCCGCATGATCCTGCGCGGGGTCGGGGATCGTAACGCCACGCGCCGCCTCCGCGGCGTCCGCGCACCGGTTGTACAGCGCCCGCCCGGAGGGCGTCGCCGCATAAAACCGCTGCTCGATCTCGCCGAACCGGGCCGTGTGCGTCATGTCCAGCACCGAGCCGTCCGGGTTCACCATCCGCACGGGCTCGGAGAGCGCCTTGTACGCGTCCTGACGCAGGAACACGGGCGTGCCCGCGTCGGGCCCTTCGGTGTAGTCCTTGAACCCGGCGTGGTCAAGCTCGTGCAGGTCAAACTCCGGAGCGCGCAGCACCTCGATGAGCCGCTCCACCGCGTCGTTCACGCCGGCCCGCCCCGGCTCGCGCCGCGAAAACCCAGCGACCGACGAGGCGCTGAGGTGCTTGAAGTGAAGTCGCATGTAGTCGGGGTCCGCCATGGCGAGCATCTGCCACATCGCCCGGCCCGCCCTCTCACGAAACCCGGCCTCGGTGATCTCGCCCAGGCATAGCTCCATCGCAGCCGTGTACAGGTCCATGCAGAACGTGTTCGGCGTGAGGTGGTTGAGGTGGTGTGCCTCGAAGCACGCGATGTCCGCCGCGATCTTGAACCCCGCGTCGCACAGGTGCTCGTAGAGCCCATAGTCACGCGCCGTCCCAGTCCAACGGAAGATCCGCCCGACACCCTCACCGATCAGCGCCTCCGCGTCGGCCCACGAGAGCCCTCCCTGACGCTCTCCCTTCTCGATGAGCATCCTGGCCCGGTCCGTGAACACCCGACGCTGCGCGAGCAGCGACTCGATGCGGGCCCGCGTCTCGCCGTCGAAGTACTCCGCCAGCAGCAGCGAGCAGAACACCCGGTGCTCGGGCCGATGCCTCGAGCGATACGCCGTCGCGACCACAGGCTGGCTCTTCGCCCCAACCCGCGACATGTCATAGAAGTTGTGGGGCTCCATGCCGAACGCCGCGAACCACCGCGCGACCCACGTGTACTCCTCGGGCGTGCCGATGCGGATCGCGCCGTGGCGCTCGCCGCTGGTGCGCTCGATGTCCGCCTCGGTCATCACGAACCCTTCGTGCACCTTGGCGAGCAGGTCGCACACCGCGACGTTGCAGACCAGGTTCACCCGCAGCGACCCGCCGTAAAGCGGGACCTCCCTGGCAAACGCCTCCGAGAGCGCCGAGAACAGCCGGTTCTGCATGGCGCGGGGGTCGGCAAAGCCCGACCCGTGAGCGGGCCGGTTCGCGGAGCAGGTGGAGGCAACTGTGTGGGTCGTATTCATGTGCTCCGGTATTGTTGGCGTGAACACGCGCCCGGATTCGCGCGAGCCGAGACGCAAGGCCAGCCACGGGCCGCGGGCACACGGCGGCGGCAAGCGCGTGTCGGCATCGCCGACGCGCTGAGCGGCCCCGAGGCGCGGATCTCGCGCCGGCCTCGCCCCACAGTGCCGAACGGTCGACGGCCCTGGCCCGCAGCCGGCGAACTGTCCGACCGCCGAACCGCTGGTCTGCTCAAGCGACGTGAGCCGGCGCACAACGCTCCACATGGAGCCGCCGGGCCTCCGCCCACCGCCGTAGATGGCGGGCGCTGTCTGTTGATCGCTGCCTGGAGCCGGACCTCAGGGCGTTCATCGAGACCGCTGCCTCGGCCCGATCAACCCTTTCTCCGTGCCCAGGACGGGCCTTCCCGGGGGAGTTGCAGCCGCCACCTCCAGAATCCACCTACCCGGCCGAACCCTCGGCATGGCCGGGTGTACATACTGGGGGGGGTATGATCGCCCGGGCCCACGATAAGAACGCGACCAAAGCACAACCGACCAGGTACACGCGCGTGGCGGCGCCGACCGCAGGACCGCCGAGGCCGTTGCCTCGCGGGTGGGCATTGATCAGGCCATCGCCGAGGTGCTGCCCAGGGACAAAGCCGATAAGGTCAGGGCCTTCCAGGCCGATGGCCACGCCGTGGGAATGGTGGGCGACGGCATCAACGATGCGCCCGCGCTCGCGCAGGCGGACGTCGGTCTCGCGGTCGGATCGGGCACGGACTTGGCCATCGAAGCGGCGGACATCACCCTGATCCGTGCGGACCTGCGCCTGGTGCCGCGAGCGATCGAGCTGTCTCGCGCCACGATGCGCACGATCCGCCGGAATCTCCTCTGGGCGTTCATCTACAGCGTGATCGGAATCCCCGCCGCGGCCGGCGTGCTATTCCCCTTCACCGGCTGGTTGCTCTCACCCATCCTTGCAAGCGCAGCGATGGCGCTGAGCAGCGTGAGTGTGGTGCTCAACAGCCTGCGTCTGCGGGGGATCGGGCTCAAGCCTCGGCCGACCGCCGCGGGACGCCCTTGGGCACCACGCGCGACGGGCTGCCCAAACGGTCGGGCTCGCCCGCGCGTAGGGCCGCGTGAGGCTACCCAGCGGGCCGTGCGGTCTGCGGGGCCGCGCCGAGTCTCCGGACGGGGGCACACTTGCCGGAGAACTGCTGTCCGAAGCGGCGGCCATGAGGTATTCTGGCTCGGACTCTTTGTTGGGAGGTGTCCGAGGCGTTCGCGAGTCCACGCTTCTCGTTCGGCTGCGGCTCCGATCGTGCGGTCGGCTCGGCGCCCTTCGCGAGGCCCGCGCTGCACAGATTCACCGCAGAGAACGCGCCCGCGGTTGCTAGAAACGACCGCCGGTCGAAGCGAGAGGCCATGCCCCCGCAGTATGTCCGACCGTGTCTGGATGGCCGTCGCGGGCACGACGCGGCAACCCTGCCACGCGCCGGCCCGTGCGACCGCGACGCCCCGTCAGCTCCGGCGCCCCCCGTCCGACTATCCCTTCGGAACGGGGGCCAATGCGAGAAACCGCCACCGAGGTCTCTCGGCGGCGTTTCCTGAAAACCAAAGGGCCGGCTGCTCTCGCAGCCAGCCCAGCAATAGAGGACGGGGGTGGCTGACGGCCCTCTTTTCAGAGCCTCAAAGACTTCGCATCTCCGGACGTTCGGACGGCACATAGAGAGAGGTGCTTCGGCCCGCGCCCGAGACCGTGCCCTGAGAAGAATCAATCTTCGTCTCTGTCGTGGCGGCGGTCGCCGTTCGGACGGTTCCCACCCTCGTCCGCCTCGCCCAGTTGCAGGCCCACGCCGAGCAGCGGGGCCGTCGTCGAGCGCGTCGCCGGGTCGTAGGCGTTGACCAAGGCCGCGGTCCACGCCCCGGTGATGAGCAGGAACACCGCCGCCGCCAGCGGACGCGAGGAGCGGATCCCCTCCGACTCGGACACGTCCTTGCGGCCATGCACCATCCCCGCCGTCAGGTTCTCGCGGTGCCGCAGTGTGTGCAGGATGACGCCCAGCACGTGCGCGCCCGCCACCGCGATCATCGCGTAGACCAGCACCTCATGCACGTCTTTCACACCCTCGTTGCCCCGCCCCAACATCACGCCCGTCACCGCCAGGCCCAGCATGAGGGCCAGCATGGCGAAGATCGCGTACGCCGAGCCGGGGTTGTGCCCGGCGTACCGCCGCGGCCGCCCCGTGAGCACGCCGCCGAAATACCCCGCGGCCGCGCGAGGACCAAACGCAAAGGACCCAAACCGCGCGTGCCGTGTACCGACGAGGCCCCACGCGAGTCGGAGCACGAGCATCAGCCCGAGCGCCAGCCCGATGATCCCGTGGTAGGGAAAGACCGGACTGTCGTCCCCCAGGCCCAAGGCGATCACCGCCGCCGCGATGAACCCTCCGGCAAAGAGCCAGTGGAACAGACGCGTCGGAAGATCCCAGACAAGCGTGCGTGGCATGGCATCCTCCGGGGTGGGAGGGTGGGGAATAATCGATATCCTTATAGGGATTTACGGCACCCGGTTTCACGGGTTCACCCTCGCGGCGAATCGGTCTCGCCGCGGGTTCGAGACGAGCCAGCGCCAGGGCGGAGTGGCGGATGTGATGCAACGCCTGAGTCGAACTGGCCGGCGGTCGTGCCTCCGAACGCACGTGGACCGCCCGGCGTATACACTTCCATTACCCATGCTCGACCGCGGCAGCCCATTCCGGGCCTTGGTTAGCCTCCTTCTAGTGGTGGCCATCCCGTTCTGCTGCTGTAGTTTCAAGTCGTGGCTGGGCGGCCAGGCGGGCTGCCACGGCGTGGGGATCTCCGATGCATCCGGCGAGTCGCTTCCAGCGTGTCACCGGTGCGACACAACTGCCAAGACGCCGAACAGCGACGGAGCCGACACCCAACCGCGTGCACCTGGTGAACCCACCCGCGAGCCCGAGGGCTCCTGTGCGTGCGGCAAGCACTACACCAGCCAGTCCGGCGTCGAGAAGCCTGGCGCAGAGGTTTCGCCGCCGATTCTGGTCGCGGTCCTCCCGGAAACCGTGCCCCAGCTTGCGAGAGCCGCGTTTGCGACACGGGGTCTCCGCTTCGGGCACGTTCCCCCGCGACCGCAGACCGCGCTCCTGCGCCTGCATTGCGCGCTCATCGTGTAGTTGAAACACCCAGATGGGTGTAGCTGGGCGGGTTTGAGCGTCGCTTCGGGCGCATCTCGCCGACTCCTGCACGCGCTTTTCATTATCCAAGCTGCGGCCGTTTCGCCATAACGCGATCCCTTGTGTCATTCCCTGCAAAGGAAGTCCATCATGTTCATTCGCTCGACGCTCGTCATCGCCACCGTGCTTCTCACCGGGTCCCTCTTGACCGCGACCGCGCAGCCTGACCATCACGATCATCAGAGCTCTGCGGCTGCAAACTCAAGCCCGCAGCCCGCAAAGCCGGTGAACGACCTGTGCCCCATCAGGGGGGAGGAGGTTGATGGGGAAACCCCGACCCGCACTTGGCGCGGTCACGTGGTTGGTTTCTGCTGCCCCGGCTGCGACACAAAGTGGGACGCCAAGACCGATTCCGAGAAAGACGAGTTCCTGGCCAAGTACGTCAAGCTTGCTCCGCCGTCACCGGCCGCTGACCTGGCGCGGAAGTTCCAGGCGGCGATGGCCGCCGGCGACCTCGCCGCACTCGACGGCATGTTCCTTGGGGATGGCAAGGCGACGGTGCTGGAGAACGGCAACGACGAGGGCACCTGGGAGCGGTATCGAGACGAGCATCTCAAGCCCGAGTTGAAGGATCTCGTCGGCTACGCGTGGCGAACGACGACGGGGACGGAGAACGCCCTCGGTGCCGCGACGGTCGTTAGCCAGACCGGAACATTCACCGCCGGGGAAGGAGCCAAGAAGAAGTCCTTTGCGGCCGCGATCACGTTCGTGGTGGTCGACGGAGGCGGCGCGCCGAAGATCGCACACATGCACTGGTCGTCGCGAGAGATCAAGCCCGACCGAAAGTGAGGCACCCTATGACATGGCTCCTATCTCGTGCACGAAGAGTCGCGGCGATCACCCTCGCCGCGCCCTTCCTGGCGGGGTGCACCGGCACGCCCACAGCCACCGAAAGGCAGGCCCGGTCGGATGTCGAGACTGTCCGCTCGGTGTACAGGCCCGGCGACGCCAAGCCCACGCTGCCGACGCTCACGTCAGAGTCCCCGCTCGCGGACTACCTGCGCTACGCGATGCTCAACAACCCGCGCGTGGAGGCGGAGTACTACGCCTGGGTCGCGTCGGTGGAACGCATCACTCCCGCGCGGTCGCGCCCTGATCCACGGCTCACCTTCGAGGTCGACATCACGAACATGCTCGATGCCGTGATGCCCGGGCTCATGATCGATCTCCCCGGGCCGGGCAAACTCCGTGCTGCGGGAGACGCCGCGGCGGCGGAGGCACGGGTCGGGTACTTCGGCTTCGAGCGCGAGGTGCTCAGGACCGCGTACGCGGCCAAGTCGGCGTACATCCGGCTCCACTTCCTCAGCGACACCATCCGCGTGCAGCGTGAGGCCCTCGTGCTGCTCGCCGAAGTCGAGTCGGTGGCGCAGCAGCAGGTCGGCGCCGGACGCGGGACCATCCAGGACGTGCTGCGTGCGCAGATCGACCGCGAGCAGCTCCTGAACCAGATTGCCAATCTTGAAGACTCGCGCAACGTGCTGGAGGCCGAGTTTCGCGGCGTGCTCGGTCACGCGCCCTCCGATGTATCCATCCCCATCCCGGCGCAATTCGAGGAGGGCACGCCGCCTCTTCCAGCGGAGTCGATCCTGACGCTCGCCGCAGAGCGGAACCCAACGCTCCGCGAGATGGAGGCCGACGTGCGGCGTGGTGAGGCGATGCTCGACCTGGCACGCACGAGCGGGGTGCCCGATTTTTCGGTCGGCATCGAGGCAGACGTAAAGGCCAACCCCGTGCTGTGGAGGCCCTCGGCGAGCATGACGCTGCCGATCTGGCGGGACAAGATCGCCGCGGAGATTGCAGCGGCGCAGGCGGACAAACGATCGGCCGAGGCTCGCCTCACGGCCGAGCAGGTGTCTCTCGCGGCGGAACTGGCATCGTTGCTCTACCTGTACCGCGAGAGTGGTCGGAACGCGACGCTGTTTGGCGTGACGCTGCTCCCGCGCGCGCGGCAGTCGCTGGATGCAGCTCGATCGGGCTACGCGACCGGGCGTTCGGTGTTTCTGGATGTGATCGATGCCGAGCAGCGGCTCCTGAAGTTTGAACTGAGCAACGTGGAGGCCAGGACGCAGCAGGAACTCGCCATCGCCTCGATCTCGCTCCTGATCGCCGGCGCTGCACCCGAGGGCGCACCGATCCTGCCCACCCAACCCGAAGCAACGGCGCCAAAGGAGGCCCGTCCATGAAGCGATTCAAGACCATTGCAACGATCGCCATCTTTGCACTGATTGCCGCCGCGGGCGGCTACTGGCTGGGGCGAGGCACGCCAGGCCGGTCGTCAACCGGCGCACCGCCGGCATCGGGCGGTGCCGCCCCCGCGCCGGTCAAGCAGGTGTACACCTGCTCGATGCACCCGCAGGTACGCCTTGACCAACCCGGCGACTGCCCGATCTGCGAGATGCCGCTCATCCCTGCCGCTTCGGCGACCGCAGCCGCGGCCGGAGAGGCCCCCACGCTCCAACTCTCCGAGCACGCGCTGGCGATGGCAAGCGTGGAGACGGTGGCGGTGGAGTCTCAACCGCTCGCGCGAGAGCTGCGCGCGGTCGGGCGCATCGAGTACAACGAATCCTCCCTGGCCGCCATCACCCCGCGTGTGGACGGCTACGCGGAGCGTCTCTTTGTGAACTTCACCGGCGTCGAGATCCGGAAGGGTGACCATCTCGTCGAGGTCTATAGCCCGGAACTCATGGTCGCGCAGCAGGAACTGCTCATCGCCCTCCAGAGCGGCGCCGCGGGCGGCGCGCTGGTCGATGTCGCCAAGACTCGGCTTCGCCTGCTCGGCCTCACGGACGAGCAAATCACCAATCTCATCGACAAGAAGCAGACCACCGACCGCGTCACCCTCTATTCGCCGATCAGCGGAACGGTGATCGAGAAGGCGATCGTCGAGAAGGCCGGCTTTAAGGCCGGTGATGCTCTGTACCGGATCGCAAATCTGGATTCGGTGTGGGTGTACCTGGAAATCTACGAGTACGACCTGCCGTGGGTGCGGTACGGCCAGAAGGTGCGTTTGACGGCGGAGGCGATCCCGGGCCGCACGTTCGAGGGGCGGGTCACGTTCGTCCAGCCCATCGTCAACGAGCAGTCGCGGACCGTCCGCATCCCCGTGCACATCGACAACAAGGACCACGCGCTCAAGCCCGGGATGTTCGTGACCGCATCCATCGAGGCCTCGCTCACGCCCGATGGACGAGCGGCCCCGACCGGCGTCGAGGGGAAGTTCTCGTGCCCGATGCACCCGCAGGTGCTCACCGAGGCCGACGGCGTCTGCCCGATCTGCGAGATGCCGCTGGAGCGGATTCCCGGCGAGCCGGACACGCCCGACGCCCACGGCGAGAACGCGGACGGCCACAACCACGAGCCCGCGCCGGCGAGCCCGGCGCCGGCGGTTCCCAAGTACTTCTGCCCGATGAAGTGCGAGGGTGAGAAGACCTATGACCAGCCCGGGCGCTGCCCGGTCTGCAAGATGAAGCTCAAAGAAGTGCCCGCAGCGCCCCCCGCGCCCGCGACCATCACAGCGGGCGGCGTCCTGGCTGTGCCGGTCTCAGCCGTGCTCGATTCCGGCACACGGCAGATCGTGTACGTCGAGAAGGCGCGCGGCCTCTTCGAGCCGCGGGAGTTGAAGCTCGGCGCACGGGCCGGCGCGTTTTTCCCGGTACTTTCAGGTTTGTCCGCGGGAGAACGCGTTGTCATCCGGGGCAACTTCCTTATCGATAGCCAGTTCCAGGTCACCGGCCACCCGAGTTTGTTCTACCCCGGTGGACTGCACGCGACCATGGGCCACGACCACGCATCGACTGCCCCGCCGTCGAATGCGCCGCCAGTGGCGCCCATGGACGCGCCACCACCCGCCGCCGCTCCCGCCGACGGGCATAAGCACTGAGCGAAGGAGCAACGCATGGTCAACGCCATCATTCGCTGGTGCATGAAGAACACGTTCCTGATGACGCTCATCATCCTGGGCGTCTGCACGGCGGGGTACTGGGCGATCATCAGGCTGCCGGTGGATGCGATCCCCGACATCGGCGAGAAGCAGGTCATCGTGTACGCCGACTGGGAGGGCCGCAGCCCCCAGGACGTGGACGACCAGGTCACGTACCCGCTGACGACCAGCCTCACCGGCACGCCGGGCGTCAAGGCCATCCGGTCGATGTCGGGATCCGGGTTCTCGATGGTCTTCGTCATCTTCGAGGACAGCGCCGACTACTACTGGGCACGCTCGCGCGTGCTGGAGCGGATGAACGTCGCGCAGCAGCGGCTGCCGCAGGGCGTCACGCCCGTGCTCGGCCCGGACGCCACGGCGCTCGGGCAGGTGTACTGGTACACCGTCGAGGGCGAGGGCTTTGACCTGGCCGAGCTCCGCTCGATCCAGGATTGGTACATCCGCTACCAGTTGCAGACCGTCCCCGGCGTGAGCGAAGTCGCCAGTGTTGGCGGCTTTGTGAAACAGTACCAGATCGATATCAACCCCGACAAGATGCGGGCCCACCGCGTCACGATGATGGACATCGCCCAGGCCGTCGCCAAGAGCAACATCGACGTCGGGGCCAAGGTGATCGAGAAGAGCGGCGTTGAGTACTTCATCCGCGGCCTGGGTTTCATCAAGTCGGTGGAGGACCTGGAGCGCATCGTGATCCGCCAGGAGGGGGGCACGCCGCTCTACCTGCGGAGCGTGGCCACGATCCAACTCGGCCCGGACTTCCGGCGCGGCGCGCTGGACAAGGGCGGTGTGGAGGCCGTCGGCGGCGTCGTGCTCATGCGCTACGGCGAGAACCCCCGCGAGGTGATCGCCCGCGCCAAGGAGAAGATCGCCCAGCTCGAGGCCGGACTTCCCAGCAAGACGCTCGCGGACGGCCGGGTCTCCAAGGTCAGGCTCGTCCCGTTCTACGACCGCACCACCATCGTCCAGGAGACCATCGACACGCTCC
>JADYXW010000011.1 GCA_020853975.1 Phycisphaerales bacterium | reverse complement strand
GAGAGCAGCCTCAGCGCCCCGCGCACGCGCTCGGGCCGCGCGGGCCACGACGCGCCGTCCTCGCCGCGCCACAGCCAGGTCCCCGGCGCGGTCTGCTCGAAGCGCATCACCCGGCCGCCCGCGCGAACCTCCAGCAGGCTCGTCCCCGGCTCGCCGAGCCCGCGTGCCCAAGCGGGGAGCTCCACAGGCACCTCCCGCCGCTCCTTGCCCTGCAGCAGCCACCACGCAAGCACCAGGCCAGCGCACACCAGCAACGAAGCAATCGCCATCCGCTTCATGCGGGCCTCCAGCGCTTCCGCGCAGCAGCAAAGTCTACCGCCGGCCTCTACACGCCGCGCAGGTCCTGCGAATCGCGCACGCCCAGCGTCGCGTAGATCTCCCGTGTCGCGGTCGACCTGTTGAGCGTATAGAAGTGCACGCCGGACACACCATGATCCAGCAGGTCGCGGCACTGCTCCGTCGCCCAGTGAACGCCCACTCGCTTCACCGCGTCCGGGTCTCCCCCCGTCCGGTTGATCGCCCGGATCAGCGGCGCCGGGAAGCGGCTGCCCAGCGCAAGATCCGCCATCCGCTGCATCCCCGCGAGCGAGGTGATCGGCATCACCCCCGCGATGATCGGCACCCGGATCCCCGCGAGCTCGCACCGCGAACGGAAGTCATAGAAATCCCGGTTGTCGAAGAAGAGCTGCGTCACGATGAAGTCCGCGCCCGCGTCGACCTTCGCCTTCAGCCGGTCGAGCTCGATCAGCCGGTTGGGTGTCTCCGCGTGGCCCTCGGGGTAGCCCGCGACCCCGATGCCGAACCCCCGGCGATCCGGATGGGCCCGCCCAACGTTGAACTCTCGGATGCACTTCACCAGGTCCGCCGCGTAGCGGAACTCCTTCCACGCGCTCTCGCCCTCCGCCATCCCGCGCGGGACGTCGCCCCGGAGCGCCATGATGTTCGAGATCCCCGCCGCGGCGTACCGCTCCAAAACCGCCTCGATCTCCGCCTTGGAGTGACACACACACGTCAGGTGAGGGATCGGGTCCAGCGTGGTCGTGGTGCGAAGCTTCACCACCAGCTCATGCGTCATCTCTCGCGTGGAGCCCCCGGCCCCGTACGTCACCGAGACGAACGAGGGCTTCAGCGGCGCCAGCTCGCTGATGTTCTGGAAGAGGTCCGCCGCCATCGTGTCCGACTTGGGCGGAAAGAACTCGAAGGAGAACGTAGACCCCTGAAGTTTGACGATGTCGGCGATGTGCATGCGTCACCCGGGCCGGCCTACTTCTTTCCGGGCAGCAGCCCCTTCAGACCCTCACCAACACCCTTCACCACGTCCTCCGCGCCCTTCTGAATCTCCTTGCCAACCTCCTGCACCGCCCCGCCCAGCCCCTCGACCGCCGACTTCGCCGCGTCCCCGACCTTGCCGACGGATTCGATGCCCAGCTTGTCAAGCCCCGGAAGCTGCGAAAGCCCGCCCCTGAGATCGGTGAGAAGGTCCGCCGGGATGATCCCGCCCCCCTCCGCCGCCGCCGACGCCATCACAGCCTTCACGATATCGCCCGCGAGGTCGCCCATCGAGACGCCCCCCTCGGCGGTCCCCACGTTCGAGAGCCGGATCTCGTGGATCGGCACCTTCACCTCGCTCACGCTCCCGGGCAGGCCGATCAGGTCCGCCTTCACCTCCACGTCCTGGATCACGATCTGGCGGACGATGAACTTCTTTCCCCCCGCCTCTGCCGAAGGCTTCGACTCCGCGCCCTGCAGCTTCTTCAGGTTGTCCATGATGGTCTGGTAGTTGGCGCCCTTCGAGTTCCGCTCCAGGTTGATGCGAACCCCCGAGAGCTCCAGCTTCGGGATCTCCACCACGTCCTTGGTGAGCGTCCCCAGCCCCACCTCCACGCCGCCGCTGCCGAGCTCAAAGAACGCGGCGTCCTTGTACCCGGGCGGGTTCTGCACGTGGAGCCCCTGCATGCCAAAGGTGCCGGACATGATGCCCACGTCCGCGCTCCCCAGCGTCGTCGGAACACCCAGCGCGTAGGTCGAGCCCTTCTCGATGCCGGTCTTGGCGATCGAGTCCGCGTAGAGCACGCCCGCGCCGAGCGCGAGCACCACCACCACCAGCAGGACGACGACGACCACGCCGAGTTTCTTCATCATCTTCATGTTCCGCTCCTTCATCGTGCCGGCCGCGAGCCCGGATGGCCCTCCACCCGAAGCCGTGGCCCAGACCCCCACAGCCTAGTACCGGTAGTGGTTGGGCTTGTACGGCCCGTCCATGGGCACGCCGAGGTACTTCGCCTGGTCGTCCGTGAGCTTCGTCAGCCTCACCCCGAGCTTCTCCAGGTGCAGGCGTGCCACCATCTCGTCGAGCTTCTTGGGCAGCGTGTACACCTTGCCGGACTCGTACGTGAAGCCGGACATCGTGGGCTTGCCGTTCGCGCACGCCCAAAGGTCCATCTGCGCCACCGTCTGGTTGGTAAAGCTCGCGCTCATCACGAACGAGGGGTGCCCCGTGGCGCAGCCCAGGTTCAGCAGCCGCCCCTCCGCCAGCACCAGGATCGAGTGCGTGCGGCGCCCGTCGTGCGCGGGGAACACGTACTCGTCAAACTGGGGCTTGATGTTCACCCGCTTCACGCCGGGGAACTTGGCCAGGCCCGACATGTCGATCTCGTTGTCGAAGTGGCCGATGTTCCCGACGATCGCCTTGTCCTTCATCCGCTTCATGTGGTCGACCGTGATCACGTTCTTGTTGCCCGTGGTCGTGATGAAGATGTCCGCGTGCTCCAGCACGTCCTCCAGCACCGCCACCTGGTACCCCTCCATCGCCGCCTGCAGCGCACAGATCGGGTCGATCTCCGTCACCACCACCCGCGCGCCCTGCCCCTTTAGCGCCTGGCAGCACCCCTTGCCCACGTCGCCATAGCCGAGCACCACGCACACCTTGCCGCTCAGCATCACGTCCGTCGCGCGGTTCAGACCGTCCACCAGCGAGTGACGGCAGCCGTACAGGTTGTCGAACTTGCTCTTGGTCGCGCTGTCGTTCACGTTGATCGCGGGCACCGCAAGCTCGCCCTTCGCCTGCATCTCGTACAGCCGGTGTACGCCCGTGGTCGTCTCCTCGCTGATGCCCCGCACGCTCGCCAGCGCCCTGCCGAACCGCCCCGGGCGTGAGGCCTGCTCCGCCCGCAGCAGCTCCAGGATCACGCCCCACTCTTCCGGCTCGCTCGCGGCGTTGAACGCGGGCACCTTCCCCGCCCTCTCGAACACCGCCCCCTTGTGCAGCAGCAGCGTCAGGTCCCCACCGTCATCCAGCACCATGTTGGGCACCTGCCCGCCACCAAAGTCCAGGAGCTGGTTCGTGCACCACCAGTACTCCTCCAGCGTCTCGCCCTTCCACGCGAACACCGGGGTTCCCTTAGGGTTCGAGGGCGTCCCGTCCTTGCCCACGACCACCGCCGCCGCCGCGGAGTCCTGGGTCGAGAAGATGTTGCAGCTCGCCCAGCGCACGTCCGCGCCCAGGTCCACGAGCGTCTCGATCAGCACCGCCGTCTGCACCGTCATGTGCAGCGAACCCGCGATCCGGGCACCCGCGAGCGGCTTGGACGCGCCGTACTTCTCGCGCAGCGCCATCAGCCCCGGCATCTCCACCTCCGCGAGCCGGATCTCGTGCCGCCCAAGCTCCGCCAGGTGCAGGTCCCGCACCTTGTGATCCACGCCCGTGCCCCGCACTCCCGTCACGCTCGGCTTGCTGATCGTCGTCATCTTTGTCTCCAGAATCTCAAAGTGGGGCGTCCGCCCCGCGTTGCCATGTGCAAACCAGGTCCCTGTCTACGCCTTCAACCTGCCGCTGGCCGCGAACAGCCCCGGCCCCTTCGCATCCGCCTCCACGGGCAGAGGTACGTACCCATGATCGGTCAACCCAGCCCCCTCGAACAGAACCTTCATCCGCTCACGCGAAAAGCCCAGGTGCTTGTGTCCCATCCGCCGGAACTCGTCCCGTCCGTGCTCCACCATGTCGATCACCAGCAGCACGCCCCCGCCCCGCTCTGCCCGGAGCAGCCTTGCCGCCTCCGCCATCACCGCGCCCGGCGCGTCCACGTGGTGCAGCGCCAGCGAGCACACCGCGGCGTCCACGCTCTCGCCCACAAGCCCCGTCCGCTCCAGCGGCGCCTCCACGAACTGCACGTTGCGCGCCCCTTCCAGCCGCCTCGACGCCGCTTCCAGCATCGGCGCCGAGAAGTCAATCGCCACCACGTGCGCGACGTAGGGCGACACGCACTCCGCCACGTTCCCCGTTCCGCACCCCAGGTCCGCGACCACCCAGTCCCGCCTCAGCAGCCCCAGCAGCGCCAGGGGCGTGAACCGATCACCGAACAGGTCCACACGCACCCGGTCCCACTCCCCCGAAACCCTTCCGAAGAACGCGTGGCTGTCCGCACGCCGCTCCGCCAGCACCGCCCGAAGCCGCCCCGCATCCTCCGCCGCCAACGGCTCGGTCACGGCCCGGTCTCGCACCGCCGCCCACACCGCACGCATCGAGGGTGTGAGGTTGTCCGGAACCAGCGAGAACAACGCCGCCGTCCCCTCGGGCCGCCTCGTCAGCCACCCCGCGTCCGTCAGCACCTTCAGGTGGCGGCTCACGGTCGACTGGGGCAACTGCACCACCTTTGCCACTTCACCCACCGCCAGCTCGTGCGCCTCGCACAACGCCAAGAGCCTCAGCCGCAGCGGCTCGGCCAGCGACGCCAGTTGCTCCGTGATCGAGTTTCCTTGGGCCTGCTGTTTCATCCGTTTATCCGGATGAAGTGTAGAAGCAAACCCCTCACCGTCAAGCGCCCCGGCAGGATTGCCTCATTCTGGGACGTTCGTCAGTCGCACTTCCTCAGGAACCAACCCGAAGGTCGGGCCGGGGATCTCACCCAGCGCCCGAGCCGCCTCGATCGTCTCAAGGTTATCGGGCTGCAGGTAGTACGCCATCCTCAGGCGGCGGCGCTGCCGATCGGTGTCGCCGATGCTGCCGTAGAAGTCCGCGAGAGACCTCTGCACAATCACGCTCCGGCCCCGGTCGATCTTCGCCGCCGTCAGCAGCGCCTGCTCGGTCTCATCCAGGTTCCCCAGCCGCTGGGAGAACACGCCCAACCGCACGAAGTCCTGCACGCGGCCCCGCTCCGACGCCGCGCGGGCGAGAATCTCCACGAGCTGCTCACGCTCCCCGGCGTCAAACAGCGCCTTGGCCTGCAGGTCCAGGTACTTGTCGTTCAGGGGCTCCACGTCCGTGCACACCGAGAGGTGCAACAGCGCCTCACGGGGCTGCCCCGCCGCCACCAGCGACCGCGCCAGGTTGTACCGCATCTCCACGTGGTCGGGCTTGCGCGTGACGTACTCGCCAAAGTCCGTCGCCGACCGCTCGAACTGCTCGGCCTTGTACCAGTGCTCCCCGTCCTCGGCCACACGCCACAGCGGACGCTGCGTGCTGCACGCCGCCAGAAGCAGGCCCGACACGATGACCGTTGCAATTCGGCGCATGGATACTCTCCGTCGATGTCTCACAAGGGGCCAGTCTATCGGCCGTCAGAGCCCTCCCCAAACGATATGCGCTGGGCCATTCTCCGCCATGATGTCCCGGGCGAGGGCTGGCACTTGGACCTCCTCCTTGCGAGGCCCGATGCCGACTCGCTCGTGACATTCCGCGTCGTCGACCCCGCCGCCACCGACCTACTCAGGGACGTCCGGCCGTGGGCCTCCACCGTTGCCAGACTCCCGGACCACCGCCTCGTCTACCTCGACTACGAGGGTGCCATCTCGGGCGGCCGCGGATCGGTCTCACGCCTGGCCTCAGGGGCCCTGGAGTGGCTGTGTTCCGCCGATGGTTCCCTTCGCGTTCGGCTGAACCCTCTGGGAATCCTCAGCGCGGAGCGGTCCGGGCCGGCATGGAATCTCTCCCTCGAATCTCTCGAACCCGACCGGAGTTCGCCGAATCTGGGTAGATGAGCCCGCCACTCGGTGGTAGGCTAACGCCGCGGCGTTCTGCCGCAGGTGGCAGGTGATCCCCGTCGAGGGACGTCAGCCCCGGCCATTCGTTCGCCTCGGGCTCTCGCACCTCGCGGGTCTGGTGGTACCCACGAAAGGAGCCCCCGTCATGAAGCGCCATGAACTCCGCAGCCCGGAGCCCGTCCCCTCAGGCCGCGCCGCCCCGGACGTGCCCGAGCCGCCCCCGCCCAAGATCCAGGTCTTCGAGCAGCGCCTCGGCGCCAAACGCCACGAGGACTCGTGGAACCGCTCTCCCAACGTCACCGGCAAGGGCGCCATCCACGCCCGCACCTTCCACTGCAAGCTCAACGACGACGGCCTGAACTTCCTCGACCAGCAGGTCAACGAGTGGCTCGACGCGCACCCTCAGTACGAGGTGAAGTTCACAACCACCAGCGTCGGCGAGTTCCAGGGGAAGCTCGGTAAGGAAACCCACCTCATCGTCCAGGTCTGGGTCTGACGCACACCGTGCGCGCCCTCCTCAAGGTGCCAGCAGCGCATTCTTCCACGCGCCACCGGGTCCGCGGCTCCAACGCACCCGCTGGTGCAACCGGCCCTCGTGCCCGGACCACAGTTCCACCGCTGTCAACTCGATCCGGAATCCCCCCCAGTGCGCGGGCCTCGTGATCGGCGTGCCGCCGGCCGCCGCCTTCGCCAGGGACATCGCGCCCGCCACCAGCTCCGCCCTCGAGCCGATCTCGCTGCTCTGACGGCTGATGCACGCGCCCACCCGCGAGAGCAGCGGGCGGCTATGGAAATACTCGTCGCTCTCCGCGGGCGTCATCCGCCCCACCACGCCCTCGATCCGCGCCTGCCGCTTCGCGTGGGGCCAGTGAAACACGCCCGCCACCCTCGGGTTCGCCGCGAGTTCCCGGCCCTTGCGGCTGTCGTAGTTCGTGTAGAACGCCACGGCGCCGCGCTCCACCTCGATCGCCTTCGCAAGTACCATCCGCACCGAAGGCGACCCGTCCGGCGTGCTCGTCGCCAGAGCCAGAGCGTTGTGATCGTCGTACTTCCCGCTCGCCCGCGCCTGCTCAAACCACGCGGCCAGCAGGGGCAGTGGATCGGTCGGTGGCGGCTCGGGAAGGTCACTCGCGGAAAGCAGCTTGGCGATGGCTTCGGTGAGCATGAACGCACTGAGCGTACGCAGGCCACTCCGCGGGCGCGAAAGGCACTCTCGCGGCGTGCAACCGGGAGAGTGCTGGCTCTGGGCGTCTCACCGGGCTGGGGCAACGCCCCGCGGGTCCGCTCGCGATCGACGCGTCCTTGCGCCGACCCTCGCCTACCTGGCCCGGCGTGGCGGTTCGCATCCCTGCGAACCCCCAAGCCGCTTCGTTCGTGGGGCTTTCGCCCCAACTGGGTCCGTCCATCAACACACCGGCCATCCCTGGCCCTAGAAACCCGAGTCGTGGGCCTCAGCCCTCGCCCGATTGCTCGCTCTCGCGCCCCCACACCGCGCCGTCGTCCCGCCCGCTTCCCCACCCCTGCCGCTCATCGCCCCGCCCTAGCCCCGGCGCAGGCACCGGTCCCGCAGCTCCTCCATCCACTTCGCTCTGTCCTTCACTTCCAGCCTGTACCCGGAGCCCACCATCACAACCTCTGCCCCAAGCCCGGACTGCTCCAACTGCCACTTCGGGATCGTGAGCCTGCCCGCCGAATCCAGCTCGATCTGCTCGGTCAGCCCAAACAGGCTGCTGTCCTCTTCCTGCCGCTCCAGCGACGGCGTCAGCGTGCCTTCCCGGCGCGACGCCAGCCTCCGAAACATGCTCAAGGGCAGCAGCACGAGCCCGCGCCCCGCGACCGGCGACACACACCACACCTTCGACTCGCGTTGCTTCCGCTCCGTCTCCGGCCCGTCCAACGCCGTCCCACCACGCTGACGACGCTCCTCGTCCAACTGGGCCGCGAACTCCAGGTCGAACTGGGCACGAAACTTCGAGGGCAGCGCCAGCCGCTGCTTCGCATCCACCGTCAGTTCGGAAAAGCCGGTGAAGATCATGGCTACTCGCCGATCCGAAGTGCCCCATCGAGTTCGTCGTCATGCCCGCGTCTCCACGCGTCTGCCCCAGTCGTCCTGACCGCTGCGAACCACGACCACCTCACTCTACACACTTCGCCACACTTTGCAACACATTGCCACACAATTGCACAACTTGTGGAGAACAGGCTGTCATTTGTACCACCTACCCGGCATATTCGGACTGCGTTAGGAAAGTCTGCCCCGGCTGTCGAACTCCGAGGGCGTGGGCGGACTATGAACCTCTGACGGCTGGGGGCGTGCGACAGCCGTCGTCGCAGGAAGGCGCACGATGCCCGATCCGATGCAGGACGCTCACCGAGCTTTGGACAGGCTCTCGGACCGTCAGTTTGTTCTCACGACCTCGCACGAGGGCCGACGCTGCGGCGTTCTCGTCACCGGCGTAGCCCGCGCCGCTACCGAGCCCCTCCTCGTCGCCGCCTTCGTCCGCCGCGGACATTGGATCGAGCCGCTCATCCGCGACAGCCGGGTCTTTGCCCTCTGCCAGGTCTCCGCGCAGCTCACCCCGTCCACGTCGCTGCTGCTCCGCCGGTTCGCGGAGGCCAGCCGCCCACGCGACGGCGACCCGTTCGACGGCTTTGACGTCGGCACGCTCGCTACCGGAGCGCCCATCCTCATCAACTCCCCCCTCGCCTTCGACTGCGAGGTGCACCGGCACATCGATCTCGACGCCGACCATGAGGTCTACTGCGGCGTGGTGCGTGGCGTCTTCTTCGAAGGCCGGCGCGCCATCCTCCGGGCGCCGGACCCACCCGGCTCAGACCGCCGCGTTCTGGCCGACCGGCGAACGTTCCAACGCCGAAAGCCCGGCAAGCAGGCTCACGAAGGCAAGTAGGTTCGCCCGGGCAGATAGGGCCTCAGCTCGGCAAGCACCTCGCGGTCGAACCGCTCCTCGCTGAATCTCTCGGCTGCGCGTTGGCACGCCTCATCCGCGTTCCGCGGGCAGTGCGCTACCGCGTCCAGCAGCGAGTCCACACTCGGCACATCAAAGAACCCGCCGGTCACTCCCTCGGTCACGATCTCGATCGCCCCGCCCGCCCGCCGCGCCACCACCGGCAGCCCGCTCGCCAGCGCTTCCACCGCCACAATGCCAAAGTCCTCGACCTGCGGAAAGATCAGCACGCTCGCAGAGGCGTAGCGCCTCGCCAGCTCTTCGTCGTCTACGCGCCCGACGAACCGGACCGTCGGCCCGGCCATCGCCCGCAGCCTGTGCCCCTCGCTGCCCTCACCCACCACCACCAGGCTCGCCCCGGCCCGGTTCGCCGCACACACCGCGAGGTCAACCCGCTTGTAAGGCTCCAGGGCGCTCACGACCAGCCAGGAGCCGTCGCGCGTTGCTCCCGACGGCCCGCGTGCGTCCCCGAACATCGCGGTCCGCACCGGGGGCCAGATCACCCGCGGCTCCACGCCGTAGCACGCGCGGGCCAGCGCCGCTGTGTGCGCGGAGTTCGCCAGCAAGCGCGCGACGTTCGCGGTCCCGGCTCGGTCCCAGTCCTTGTATCGCTCTCTCGCGAGCCTCAGCCCCAGCGCCCTCAGTCCCCCGGCCCGCTCATACTCCGCGCCCTGCGACCAGACATACCTGGGAGGCGTGTGCAGGTAGCATACGTGGGGCACCCCGGCGGGCGTCGGCAGGTTCTTGATCGCCGCGGAACTGGTCGAGACCACCAGGTCAATCGGCGCGCGATCGTGCAGCGCCTCGAGCTTCCGCCCCAGGTTCTGCACGATCATGGGATAGGCGGGCAACAGCCACCGTCTCAGCCCGCCGGATGCAGGCCCCACGCACCCGACGTCTGACACGACTCTCGGCAGGCGGTCGAGCGCCGCGGTCACGGGGCGTCCGTCGTCGAACATCACCAGCAGCGCCACGACCTCTGCCTCCGCCGAGATCACGCGCGCCAGCCGGTCCAGCACCCGCTCCCCGCCCCTCACCCCGCACAACCAGTCGTGCGCAAGCACCACACGCGCTCCGGGCGGCGTCGATCGCTCATGGGACCGTACAGTGTCGTGCATGGAGGCTTCTCACCCGCAGTCCAGCCCCCCGGGCAGGCCTGCCCGAACATCTGCGGCGAACCGGTTCGGGTGGGATTATCGCACGATGGCCGCCTCCCTGGGGGCCCCGGTCTGTCCCATCATCGATTTTCATGCCCACACCGGGGGCGAGCACGCCGCCAGGATCTGGCTCGACGCCGCCCGAACGTTCGGGGTCGAACGCGTCCACAGCATGGTCCGCCTGCCCGAGGCCGAGATGGTTCGCCGCGTGCTGGGCGACCGCGTCCGGTTCATCGCCTTCCCCAACTTCCGCAGCGAGGACCCACGACGTTCATTCACCGAAGGCTTCCTCCATGACATCCAGGAGTTCCACGACCGCTTCGCCTCCCGGATGATCAAGCTCTGGAACGCCCCGCGGCTCCGCGACATCGCCCACCCGGACGACCTCGCCTCGCTCGCGGAGTTCGACGGCGAGTGGCGCATCCGCCACGCCACGCTCGCGCAGCAGCTCGGCATGTCCATCATGGTCCACATCGCCGACCCGGACACCTGGTTCTCCACCAGGTACAGCAACGCCTCGAAGTACGGCACCAAGCTCGACCAGTACCGGGGCCTGCGCGTGATGCTCGACCGATTCCCGGTGCCCTGGGTCGCGGCCCACATGGGGGGCTGGCCCGAGGACCTCGCGTTCCTATCCTCGCTTCTGCAGGCCCACCAGAATCTCTTTCTCGACACGTCCGCGACCAAATGGATCGTCCGCGAACTGGGTCGCCAGCCCAGGCAGCAGGTCGTGGAGTTCTTCACCCGCTGGCAGGGCCGGCTCATCTTCGGCAGCGACATCGTGAGCACGGACGAACACCTGGCGCCGAAGACCGACGCCCAGAAGGCCCACCCGATGGGCGACCTGGCCGACGGCCCCGAGGCCGCCTTCGAGCTCTACGCGAGCAGGTACTGGGCACTCCGCACCATGTTCGAGAGCCGTTACGAGGGCGAGAGCCCCATCGCAGACCCCGACCTTGCCATGGTCGACTCCGCAAACCACGGCCCGATGTCGGCCCCGAGTCTCCGCGGGCTGTCACTCGACAGGCCCCTGCTCCGGACGCTCTACCGCGACGCCGCCCTGCGGACTGTGCCCTCCCTCGGCGCCCCGCTCGCCCAGTAGCCTCAGGCCAGCAGCCCCGCGATGGGCTTGCCCTTGCCGTCCTTGGTCACGTAGAACGGGCGTCCCTCGGTCTCATACGACGTATCGGGCGCGATGCCGAGCGCCGCATAGATCGTCGCGTGCGTGTCGATGAGCGACACAGGCTTCTCCACGGGCAGCAGCGGGTGCCGGTCGGCGGTGGCGCCATAGGCGACACCCCGCCTGAAGCCCCCGCCGAAGAACAGCATGTCTTTGCAACTGCTGAAGTGCCCGTGAAAGCCGTACATCGACTCGTTCGCGACGACCAGATGCTCACCGGAGTGCGACTCCGCCGCGCCGTCGGGCTCAACCCCCGCCGCGGGCTGGCTCGCGATCGTCCGCCCGAACTCGGTCGCCACGACGACGAGCGTGGTGTCGAGCATGCCGCGCTCCTCAAGGTCGAGCACGAGCCTCGTGATCGGGCCGTCGATCTGGCGCTTCATCTCACGCATGCGGCGCGCGCCGTTCTCGTGCATGTCAAAGCCCTTGAACGGGCCGTACTGGTACTCGACCTGCACGAATCTCGCGCCGGCCTCCACCAGCCTGCGGGCCAGCAGCAGCCCGGGCCCGAACCGGTTGGAGTGGTCGTACGACGGGTCGAGCAGCGACTCACCCGCCCCCAGCGCGCCTCCGGGCGAATACGCCGCGAGCACTTCCGGCCTTTCATCCGAGAACTCAAACGCCTTCTTCACGGGCGAGTCCATCATCGCCCGCGCCTCCGCCATCAGCGCCATGTACTCCTGCGCCTTGGCGGAGTCACGCAACTTCTCCGCGCTCGCGCCGTGCAGGCCCCGGAGGATCGCCTGCCTCTGGTCGAGTCTCTCCACGCTCATTCCCGCGGCGGCCGACAACGTCGCAAGCCCGCGCGAGGGCTCAGGAATCATGAACGGCGCGTGCTCCAATCCGTAGAACCCCGACCCCAGATACTCCGAGATGAACGTGCGTTCCTCGTCCGAGGTGTCGATGTCGCGCCCGATGTAGATGTACGCGGGGACCTGCCGGTGCCGCCTCCCCAGCGTGCGAGAGACCACGGCCCCGATGCTCGGGGCCTTGACTCCCACGGGGAACAGGTACCCCGTCATGAGGTTGTACTGCGCCTTCAGGTGAATCGCGCCGAACGCCGCGTCGCTCGTGAGCGTCCGCAGCACACACCCGCGGTCCATGACGCTCGCCAAACCCTCCAACCCCGCACCGAACCTCACGCCATCCGCCGTCGTCGGGATCGACGGGCACGTCCCCAGCAGCTCGCTGCCCTTCATCCCCGCCTCAAAGGGCGAATACGCCTTGGGATCAAAGGTATCGGTCTGGGCCACACCCCCCGGCAGCCAGATGAAGATGCACGCCTCCGCCCTGGCCCTGGGCCGCAGCAGGGGCACCCCCAGCACGCCCCCGGGCAGCACGAGCCCCGCGCCCACCGCCAGCCCGGCCCCCAGCACGGCCCGACGGCTCATCTCCCTCGCCACAGACCCCACACTCCGAGTTTCGATCTCAGTGGACATACTGGAACTCCGGTGACGCGAGCAGCGCCCACAGCCAATCGCCTCGCGCCGTCTGCTCAGGAGAGGGCGGCACGCGAAGCAGCGACACGGCCCCCCACCACACTCTTCCCCCCGCCTGATCGAATGATAACCCCTCGATCCGGTCCATCGTCCCCAGCCCGATCGCATCCGCACGCACCTCGAGCCGCACCCACTCCCCGGCGCGGGGCAGATCGCCCAGCCTCCGCCGCGAGGGGGTCTCCGCCTTGCCGAACTGGATCACATCGTCCCCCCAGAACGCCCGGTGCTCCCATCCGCGGGAGTGCACCTGCAGCATGATCTCCCTGGGCGGGTTGTCCGGGTCCAGCCTCACCCACACCCGCACGTACGTCGCCGGCGCTTCGTCGAGCCCGAGCACGTAGTGCTGCACCGGCGCGCCATCCGACACCTGTACGTGCCGCCGCTCCCCCGCCATCGCGTGCTCCCCCGACCACTCCCACGCGCCGCTCAGCCTCGCGTGCGCGGGGGTCTCGCGCGTCAGCAGGTGCTGCTCGGTCGCCTGGCCCCGTTCCGAAGCGGCAACCAGTCGCGTGTGCTCCGCCGCCAGGTCGAGCTCCGCCGTCGTCGGCTCTCTTCCCAGCGCCGCGAGGAAGATATCTCTGTGCCCTCCCGCGTAGTCCCCCGTGATCGGCGACTCATAGATCAACGAGGCAAACTCACTGCCGTTCATGAGCTCGAGCAACTGCACGACCGCGGGTGCGTCGGGCCGGCCCGTGCTGATCTCGTTGCGCGACGCCGGACGCCCGAGCGCGAGCGTGAGCGACGAGGACGCGTTCCGCCTGAACAGCCGATCCTGGCTCGGCAGCCCCTGGTTCGCGATGCGTACCGCGCTGTCCACCACTTGCTCCGCCGTCAGCCGCCGCAGCGAGGGCGACCTGAACCAGCGGGGCTCCCCCGGCGCCGCCACGTCCAGATGATCCTCCAGCGCCGGGTCATACCGCAGCTGGTAGGTACGGCTGGTCAGAATGAGCCGGATCGTCCGCTTCAGGTCAAAGTCGTGCGACGCCAGGTCGTACGCCAGCCAGTCGAGCAGTTCCGGCATGCTGGCGTCGATGCTGTCCCGCGCGTCGTCGGCGGGCTCTGCAAGCCCCAGCCCGAGATACCGCTTCCACAGCCGATTCACGATCGACCTCGAAAACCGCGGGTTCGCGGGGTCGGTGGTCAACGCCGCCACCCGTCTCAGCCTCGCCACCTCGTCCGAGGGGACCTCATCGGGCGCACCGGGCACCCCGAACGGGTACGCGGACGCGACCATCCGCCCCGACTTCACCTCGCAGCGGATCGCTTCGAGGTCCGCCGGCGCGAACATCCCCGCGAAGGCCAGGAACCGATCCTGGGGCCACTCGTCGTTCTCGAAGTGGTTGTGGCACGACGCGCACTTCATCGCGGTGCCCAGGAACACCTGCCCCACCGCCGCGGCGGACTGCAGCGTCCTTGTGTGCGTGTCGTTCAGGATGTAGGAAGTGCGCGTCCGCAGCCCGTTGGCCTCCGCCACCATCGGCTTCTGCGCCCCGGGCATCGTGGTGTCGATCAGCTCCGCCGCGAACACGTCGAACGCCTTGTTCGTCCGGAAGGACTCGTTGATCCAGGTGCGATAGCTCCCCCGCCCCGGCACGCCCCCCTGGTTGTTGACGTTGGTGCTCCCCAGCGCGTCCTCCCAGAACGGGGTCCAGTGATCCGCGTAGTCCTGGTGCCGCGCGAGCAACTCGTCCACCAGCGCCGCCCGCTTCTCCGGGCTCGTGTCCTCCAGAAACCGCCTCAGTTCGGGCAGCGTCGGCACCATCCCGATCACATCCAGGTACACGCGTCTCGCGAACGTCGCGTCGTCGCAGACCGGGGGCGGGCTGTCCGCCTGGGGCAGGCCGGCCGCCGCCCACGCGCCGACCACGAAGCGGTCGATGTCGTTGTGCACCCACGCCCCGCCGTGGATCGCCGGGGGCTGAGCGGGCGCCGGAACCGCGCCCAGCCGCACGATCCGCCGGATCGCCATCACCTGCGGGTCGTTGGTTGCGAACAGCCTCTGGGTGACGCGCGGATCCGCCCCGCCCATCGCCTCACCGGGCGCCGCCAGCTCCTGCGGCTGAAACCGGGGCAGCCTCTCCGCGTACTTCGCCGGGTTCTCCGAAAACGCCCGCAGGCACTTCCTGCAGCAGAAATAGACCCGCTTGCCCTCGTACTCCGTGTAGAACTCCGGGTCGACCGCCTCGCCCTCCATCACCGGGCATGTGGGGTTTGCAAGCCCGACGTCCGCGGGCGGCTCTCCCGCCCCGGGGCGCACCGTGGGGCTCAGCACCGTCAGAACGCCGCTCATCGCCAGAACTGTGCGTGCCGCAGGCATGGCGCCAGCGTACCCGGTCCGGGCGCCGCCGCCAAGGGCCTTCGCCACCCTACGCCGCGACCGACGTGTGGACCCGCTCGGGCAGAAGCACCGACCCCGCCCGTGTGCGGCCAAGGACCGCGAGGATGTGGGTCCGCGCGTCGGGGGTCACCAGAACCACGTGCTGGGGCCCCAGGTCCGCCAGCGCGACCCGTGGCAGGTTGCACTCCACGCTCGGGCGGTCGTCCACGAACGCCAGCGGCACCCGGTCCCGCGGGATCGACCGCAGCACCTCGCGCCCGTTCCGGCCCATGCCATAGATCACCAGCGTCTGCCCGGGCTTCACCAGTCCCACGCACCGCACCGCGATGGAGCCCCAGTCCCGCGACGAATCAAAGCCGCGCTGCGAGGCCTCGATCGCCACGGGCGAGGCGCCCATGCGCCGCGCCACGGCCCCGCGCCAGCCCAGGAACTCCCCCGCCGCCGTTGGGTCCTTTGATGTCTGCAGCCGCCTCACGCTCCACCGGATGGCGCCAGCCAGCACGTCCGCGTCAGCGGGCGCCAGGGGCCCCAGGAGCGAGAGAATCTCGGTGCAGAGCGCCTCACGCCCCGCGACCGCCGCCCGCGCGAGCGACCTGAGGCTCCAGCGCCTGCAGGCGTCATCACCGCCCCGCGCCGAAGGGTGAAACCGCTGGATCAGCTCCAGCCCGTCCCTCCACAGCGGGCGCAGCTCCGTCGTCCGCGAGGCGGGCAGCAACCTGTACGAGTAGAGCGTCTCCCGAACCACGGGCGCCCAGGTGGCGCCGCCCGCCGTCAGCCTCAGCAGCAGTTCCCAATCCTCATGGTGCGTGCGGGTCGAGAACAGCGTGGGTTCGCCCGTCCGCGTGCGCTCGCAGAGCCCGCGGAGCGCCCCTCGCCTGAAAACCAGGCCGCCCAGGGCAAACTGGTTGATCTCGCACAGCCCGTCCAGCGTCGTGTCCCCGTCCGTGGGTGTGTGCTCCCAGCCCGTGTCGTTCAGCATGGGGTCCGTGTACCGGTACCCGCACGCGACCACGTCCGAGGCGCCGAGGGATGCCAGCATGCACGCCGCATGCTGCGGGGCCAACGCGTCATCGGCGTCGAGAAAGCACACAAGGGGCGTGGTGCACATCGCGAACCCGGTGTTCCGGGCGTGCGCGACCCCCCGGGGCGGCCTCACCTCCACGCGGATCCGCGGGTCCTGCACCTGCAGGGCCGCCGTCGCCGTCCGATCCGTGCTGCCGTCGTCGATCACGATGCACCGCCAGTCGGGCCGGGTCTGGCAGACCAGGCTGCGGAGCGTCTGCGCGATGGTCGCCGCCGCGTCCCGCGCCGCGATCACGTACGTCAGGCTGTCGTTGTCGCAGTTCATGTGTTAGCCCAGCGACCCCGAAACCAAGCCGATCATCCGCTCCGCAACGAAGGAGTACGTGTAGCGTGATCGGACGTTCCGGAGGGCGACTTGATTGAACTCCCGCCGCCGCCCGGGCTCGTTGAGCGCCGCCTCCACCCTGCTCTCCAGCGACTCCCGGTCGTGGAAAAAGAGCCCCGCCTGCTCCCCCAGAGCCCAGTACGCCGACCAGTCCTCGATCGGCACCCGAGTGAACCCATGGTTGTTCACGATGCTGTGATCCAGCAGCACCCTGTCGGGCTCTCCGTCGGGCGCGGGCAGCACCTCCCGACCGAGCCCGAGCGACTCGAATATCCTCCCCGCCTCGCGCATGGCGGGCGTGCCC
Source organism: Phycisphaerales bacterium (assembly GCA_020853975.1). Lineage (GTDB taxonomy): Bacteria > Planctomycetota > Phycisphaerae > Phycisphaerales > UBA1924 > RI-211. The sequence goes on along the minus strand of JADYXW010000011.1, from coordinate 7,097 downwards.
GTCCGCTCGAACACAAACCCGCCGCGCGGCATCGCTTCGGTCCGGATTTCCCTCTGGACCACCGCCCCTTCCTGCTCGGCACGCTTCAGCAGCCACACCAACAGCCCCCAACGCTCCGCCGCGTGGAATCTGCACAGGGGCACGCCCCCTGAGAGCACGCACTCGAAGACGCGCTGGTGCACCAGCGACTGCCCCGCCACGTGCAGGTGCACGCCCGCGCACTGGTAGCTCGCCCGGAGCGCCTCCCCGTGCGAGAGCTCTCCCGCCGCAGACTCCCGCAGGGACGGGTGCCGCTCCCAACCCCGTCCATACACGCGCAGCCTCCACCCGCGTCTGCGGCAGGACTCCGCCGCCCACTCCAGCGCCTGGTGCCTCAGCAGCCTGTCCGCGTAGGGCTGGCAATACGCCTTGAGCACGGTGTCAACCAGCCGGTCCTCGGGCTTGCCCCGCAGCTCCGCCGCGAGCGTGCTCCGCACTTCGTCCCGCATGACCACATGGTGCGGCTCGCTCAGGGGCTTGAGCGTCTCCCGCTCCACGACCCGCCTGAGCGTCTCCAGCGAGGTCCGCACCCCGAGCTTCTCGGCGAACATCTGCGATAGCCTCGCGTGCTGCGCCTCGGGCGTCTCGGACTGGTGGCTCACATACGCCACCTCGCACGCGTACCGCTCCGCATCCTCCACCGGCCCCGCGTGGAACTTCGTCTCGTCCGCCGCAAGGGGCAGGCTCACCGCGCTCTCCCGCGGATAGCCGTGCGACGCGAACAGCTCCTCGAACGCGTACCCGGCCACAAAGTCCAGGGGCCCCTGCGCCGCGCCGATCCGCCGGTCGAACAGATGGGGCATCGCGTCCTGCACCCAGCACACGTGCGGCACGTTCGCCGGGATCAGTTCCGGGAACATCGCCCTGGGGTAGTTCGGGAACACCACCAGGTCCGGGTCGAACTCCGCGAACGCGCGCAGGAAAGCCGGCGCGCGCACCTTGCTCGATGTGTCGGGCTCCATCATGACCTTTGCCCGGCACCCTCGCATCTCCATCGCCCTCGCCAGGTCCTCCACCGCGTGCCGCAGAAACGTCGTGTGCCTGCTCGTGGGCAGCAGCACCCGCAGGGGCTCTCCCCCCTCCAGCGCCGCCCGGTATCGGCGCGCCCACCACGCCGGGGTCCTCCCCGCGTACGTGCCATCCACGCGTGCACGCAGTTGGTTCGTCGCATCGCGCTGCGCCGCCTCCGCACCCCGCACCACATCGGGCAGCCCCGGCTGGCACCGCGCCGCCGGGGGTGTCAGCACCAGCACCGCTCCCGACACGTCCAGATCAATCCTGGCCGCAAGCTCCTCGCTCAGCGCCCGCGTCGCACCCTCTCCCGAGTACAGGTGCACGCCCGGGCCGCGCAGCGCCTCCGACAGGTCCGCCAGCGACAGCGCGACCATGCACTCGCCCGCGTCCCGGTGCACCAGGAGCGTCCGCGGGGAGTACCCATCACTCTGGGGCCCTCGCCTCGACAGCATGTCCCGTGCGACCCACGGCGGCATCAGCCCCTCCAGGTACAGCGGCACCCCCACCTCCACCCCCGCGGCCTTCCGCCCGATCTCCACCGCCGCCTTCAGAAAGTCCCCCACCAGTTGCCATGGCTTGCCCGAACAGGCCCGCCACACCACGTTCCCGTCGGTCGCGCGACACACGCTCGCCTCCATCCGGTTCAGCTCGCGCGCCGTCCCCGGCCCATGCAGCCGCTCCCCGAGCGCCGCCAGATTGGTCCGGAGTGTTCGCTCGAGCTCCGGGCCCGGCACCATGTCGCTCGGCAGAGAACGCGCCAGACGCTCCAGGCTCTGGGCCTCGGGGGTCTCCGCCGCCTCGGAGGGCAGGCCCGCGAGAAGTTCCAGCCCGGGTGTGCGGAGCCCCAGCTTCAGGAACGCCGCCGCCGCGAGCAGGCGCACCGCGTGATCCCCGGGTGCCTGCCTCAGCGCCGCCAGGGCGATGGGCAGAAACTCCCAGGGAGGCGAGGTTCTCCCCATCGACAGCACATCGGTTCGAGTCAGCGCGCGGGGCGCCTGGGCGGTAGTCACGCCCTATCGATCGGCCAGAGCCGCCGGCCCGCTGAATACCCACCCAAGGGAACCGGGACACGCCCTCGCTCAGGAGGCCCCGAACCTGCCATCGGCCAGTCGCAGCACCCGGTCGGCCTTCGTCGCCGTGGCCTCGTCGTGCGTGACGACCACCATGGTTTGTCCCTCCTTCGCGCGAAGGTCCAGGAGCACATCCAGAATCTTGCCGCCCGTCACGCGGTCCAGGTTTCCCGTGGGCTCGTCCGCGAGGATCAAGCGGGGCTTGTTCACCAGCGCCCGGGCGATCGCCACCCGCTGCCTTTCTCCACCGGAGAGCTCCGCGGGGCGGTGCTTGAGCCTGTGCGAAAGCCCGACCGCCCGCAGAAGGGCCTCCGCCCTCGCCGTCGCCGCCGCCCGGTTCGACAGATACCCGAAGACGCCGTGCATGCTCATCGCGGAGATCAGCACGTTCTGCAGGACGTTCAGTTCCGGGAGCAGGTGGTAGAACTGGAACACAAAGCCCACGTCGGCCGCGCGATAGGTGTCCAGCCCCCGCGCCCGGATGTCCACGCCCTGGAATGTCACCCGCCCCGCGGGCTCGCGGTCCGGCAGGTCCAGCCCCCCCAGCAGGTGCAGCAGGGTGGACTTTCCGGAGCCGGACGCGCCCAGGATCGCGACAAACTCTCCCTCGCGCACCTGCAGGTCGACCCCGCGCAGCACCGGCACCTCCACCCGGTCGAGCCGGTAGGTCTTGTGCACGTTGCTGGCCTGCAGGATCGTCACGCCTTGCTCCTACTCATTCCTCAGCGCCCGGACCGGGCTCATGAACGCCGCCCGAAGCGCGGGCACCAGCGCCCCCACCACGCAGCTCACCACCCCGCCCGCAAAGACAATCGCCGCGTGCCACGCGTCCACCCGGTTCGGGATTTTCGAGAAGTAGTACACCGCCGGGTCCCACACGACGATGCCCAGCCGCTCGCCCATCCAGTCGTGGATCGGGTTGATGTTCCCCACGATCGTGTACGCCAGCCCGAGCCCGAGCGAAGAGCCGACCAGCCCGATCGCCAGCCCGTAGCACAGCCACAGCCCGGCAACCCCCGAGGCCCGCGCCCCCACGGCGCGCAGCACGCCGATGTCCATCGTCTTCTCACGCACCATCGACCAGAAGATCGCGATCACCAGGAAGACCACCGTGATCGAGATGAAGCAGAACAGCACCAGCAGCAGCGAAATCTCGTTCTTCACCGCGCTGATGAACGTGCGGTTCTGGTCCTCCCACGTCATGATGGACACGTCCATCACGTCCGGCACGTTCCCCGCGTGATCCTGCGCAAACTTCGTGTACACCGCCTCCACCCGAGCCGCCAGCGCCCGCGCCTCCGCGCTGGTCGCCATGGGCCCGCGCCCCTTCACCACCACGTCCGTCACGCGCGCGGGGTCGTCCACCAGCGCCGGAGGCGAGTCCTGCCCCGCGAACCCCTCGCCGCTGGGCTGCTCCACCACCCCGGCCTCGCCCGGCCGCGCCAGGCGCTTCGCCTGCTGCATCCGCAGCATCCGCTGCGCCTCCGCCAGGTTCACAAGCACCACCCGCGAGTCGTAGTCGTACACCCCGGACTGAAACTCGTTCGCCACGGGCAGCACCGAGCTGAACGGCTCCAACGGCTGCCCCTTGCTGTCCAGGGGCAGCACCGTGATCGTCACGCTCCCGTCCCGGGGCATGAACTGGTTGATCTCCTCACGCGTCCCGTCCGAGCCCCGCCGCTCCGTCACCCTGGGCCAGTAGAAGCCCTCCCGCGTCCGCCGGCTCGTCCCCATCACGTGGATTCCCGGCACCACCGCGGGCCTCAGGTCGCCCGTCCGCGGGTCGCGTCGTTGCAGCTTCAGCCCCTGCCCGTACAACTCATCCCAGCTCGTTCCGCTGATCTCCCCCAGCCTCGGGTCGCGCCGCTCCGTGTCCTTGGGCAGCGGCGCTTCCGGCCGTCGCCACCAGATGATCTCCGCGTACCTCGTGACGCCCGCGAACCGCTCGTCCACCCCCCGGATGACTACCCCTTCCGTCGACCCGTCCGGTGGCGAGATCATCCCAAACGCCTCAATGACCGGCGCCGCCGCTTCCACACTCGGCTCCGCCTCCAGCCTCTTGATCAGGTCTTCGTAGTGCGGGATGCCCGTGCCGGGCCACCTCACCACCACGTCGCCCGCCATCGTCCGCCCGGTGTTGATCAGCATCACCAGGAACCCGCCCATCACCGACCACGTCACCAGCACCACGGCGCTGCACAGCATCACCCCCAGCGACGCCAGGAGCGGCATCACCTTGCTGAAGAGGTACCGGCGTGTCAGCAGAACCTGGTACATGTGGGTGCAGCGTAGCGGGCCGACGCCCCGCCCCTATTGCAGGGGCCTCACGTCCGACCTTCGAACCGCCTGCACCAGCGTCGGCAGGATGTACGCCTTTCCCTCATGCACGAACACCCGCCCGCTCAGCCGATACGCCGTGGACTCCCCGCGAGACGCCGCCACCGCCTCCAGCGACTCCGCAGCTCGGCAAGGCAGCACCACGAGCGGTATCCCCCCCACACTGTCCGGGTCGTTGTCAAAGACCACCGCCAGCCGCCCCTGCTCCTCCGCGCTCCGCACCAGCCTCGCACGCTTGCTGAGCAGCACCGTCCCTTCCGGGCCCCGCAGCGACGCCGCCTGCGCCTCCGTCACCGCCGGCACCACCGGCAGGCGGCTGAGCGCCCGCGGCGCTTCCACGTCCCGCTCCAGGTCCTTGATCAGGTCCGCTACGCTCGGGTCCGCCGACGGAACCGCCGGGGCTGGAGCCGCCGCCCCCTCCTCCACGGGCCGCACACCCGTCTCAAACGAGAAGTAGCTGGGCAGCAGGTACTGCCTCCCGCGATAGGTGAACGCCTGCCCGGAGACCGTGACCTCCCCGCTCCCAGTCCACGCGGTGCGGAGCTGCCCCAGCGTGCCGCAGGGCATCAGGATCATCGGCGGCTCGTCCTTCGACGACGGAGCAAGGATCACCTCCCCGCCAGGCGAGACCACGATCTCGCCGCGCCGCCCCGTCACGAACGCTCCCTCCGGCAGCAGCCTCCGGCCCGTCCACGTCGCGCCTTCGGGCGCTGGTTGCGCGGGGAACGGGGTCTGCGGCGTCGCCGCGGGCACGGGCTGAATCGGCGTGTCGTCACGCCCGCGACGCTGCTGCTCCAGCAGTCGATCCCCGATCGACGGGCTGCTCAGCCCAGGGTCCTGCGCGGGGGTGGTCACCGGGGGTTGAGCTGCCGGCTGCGTTGCCGGAGGCTCGCCCTGCTGCGCCGCCGCCGTCCCCACGAACGCGTATATCACGCACAGCACGGAAAACCGGCCGATGGCGTCCATACCAGTGCCTCCCTGCGGCCCCCCGGGACAGAACCCCGGTCAGCCACCTCGATACTAGGGGTCGCCGGGGCGTGGCCCCCGCGCTATCGTTCCGCCCAGCACCGGCCAGGTGCCAGAGTGGTCAAATGGAGCGGATTGCAAATCCGTTGCGCAAGCTACGTGGGTTCGAATCCCACCCTGGCCTTTCACCGCGGGACCGCACGTGACCCAGTCCGCCGCCGACGCTCACACCAGCTTCGTCTTCCCGGGCACAGCCACCGCAGGGACGGGCAGTGATCCCCACTCGTACGCCGGGGGCGACAGGTCTTCCTGCGAGTTAAGCGCCTGCTCCCACGTCACGGTCTTTCCCGTGTACGCCGACATGCGCCCCATGATCGCCGTGAGCGTGGACTCTGCGATCCGCTTCCCTTCGTTCACGTGCTCGCCGCTCTGAATCGCCCGCACCAGGTCCGTGTGCTCCAGTACGTAGGGGTTGGGGTTCTCGCCCGCGAACCTCCAGGCCTTCCCGCCCTCCACCCTCGCGCCGTTGGGGCTCACGGTCAGCGTCCCCTCGGCCCCGCAGAACACCTCGTCCACGCGCGACTGGCACCCGTCGATCTGCCGGCACTTGCTCTCGACGACCACGCCCCCCGGGTACTCGTACTCGATGGAGAAGTGATCAAACACGTGCCCGTACGCCGCGTCCGTCCGCACCTGCCTCCCGCCCATGCCGTTGGCCTTCACGGGCGTGGCGCCCAGGCCCCAGTTCATCACGTCGAGGTTGTGCACGTGCTGCTCGACGATGTGATCCCCCGACAGCCACGTGAAGTAGAGCCAGTTGCGCAGTTGCCACTCCATGTCCGACCACTCGGCCTGCCTCGGGTTCATCCACAGCCCGCCCTGCAGCCAATAGCACCGCGCGCCCGTCACCCGCCCGATCTCCCCCGCCCTCAGCCTCGCCATCGCCTCGATGTACACCGTCTGGTGCCGCCTCTGCGTCCCCGCGACCACGCACAGCTTCTTCTGGTCCGCCAGCGCCGCAGCCTCGATCACCTTCCGCACGCCCGGCCCGTCGACCGCCACCGGCTTCTCCATGAAGACGTGCTTGCCCGCGTTGATCGCGGCCTGAAAGTGGATCGGCCTGAAGTGCGGAGGCGTCGCGAGGATCACGATGTCCACGTCCGTCGCGAGCAGCTTCTGGTAGGCGTCCCAGCCCGCAAAGCACGCCGCGTCCGTCAGGTTCACGCGCGACGAGATCCCCTCCTGCTTCGAGAGGTTCTCCCGGGCCGTGGCCACCCGCTCTGCCATCACATCCGCGAGCGCCACTACCTCCGTGTCGGGCGAGGCGTTCAGAGCGTCCGCCGCGGCCCCCGTCCCGCGCCCGCCGCAGCCGATCACCCCCACTCTCAACCTCCCGCGCGGCCTCTCGAACATGGCGTACGAGGGCAGAGCGGAAAGCGCAACCCCGCCCGCGGCGGCGACGACAAACTCTCGGCGTGACAGCATGAGAACCTCTCCACGGGCGGCCATGGCCCCGGCCTGGGGCGCCGCCCGTAGCCGCATGTATACCGCGCGTCGCCCCCGCGCACAAGGCTCGCCCAACGCCAAAAAAGAAACCGGCCGAGCGTCTTGCCCGGCCGGTCGTTCATTCCCAGTCTCAGGGGCCTACTTGCCCTCGTACTCCTTCAGCGT
>JADYXW010000010.1 GCA_020853975.1 Phycisphaerales bacterium | reverse complement strand
TCCCGAGCTCCACGTCCGCCTGCCGCAGCTTGTGGATCACTTCCGCCGCCGAATGTCGCTTTCTGCCCATCGCCTTGATCCTCCTGATCCAGGCCGAAGTCTAAAACTCCGCCTGGACTGTCTTCAGGGGGAAAGGTCAGCGTGTGCTGTCCAGCGTCGCCGACTCCGTTCGCGGGCATGGTGGCGTGGGGCTGCAAGCCGTGGGGCCGGACACTGTGTGACGCCTCGGAGCCCAGCACGTTCCAACGAGCGAGCATCTCCGGCCACAGGCCTCGGCCTCGTCTGCGGAACCGCCTCTCACCGCGCTGACCCGCTCATGACCTGCCCTCCCCTTCGGCCAGGGGGCACGAGATGCTCCCGCTGTACATCCCCGAGCGGTCAAAGCAGCAAGGCCTCCGCTTTCCATTCGCGAGCATGTCGCACGCCACCTCGATGCGCGTGGCCCGCGTGTCCGCCCGCTTTGGTGACGTCACCCAATGCACGAAATCCCGACGCGCCGCCGGGGTGATGCCACGCCACGCCGCCTGCACCCTAGCCCCCGCCGCCGCCAGCGCCCGCCGAAAGTCCGCCGGCACGCGGGGCTCCGGCTCATCCGATGCAGGAGTCAACTCCACGCGCACACTATCCCCGGGCTCCGCGCCGGCCCGGAGCCTCAGCACGCGGCTGACCTTCATCCAGTGCCCGCCTCGCCCATCCGGCTCCAGCGTCGCCCGGAACTTCGCGCCGTTGACCGTGCCCGAGGCCGAGACCTGGCCCCGCGAGGGCAGCCCCGCGCTCGCCTCCGCGGGCAGCACCAGGAACGCCCACGTGGGCCGCTTCCCCGCCTCCGCCCGCGGCACACGGAGTACCGCGACGCACGTGATGGCGCCTCCCTTGCGCGGGCGCCGCGATGCCCGCGTGCTTTGGTTCTTCATTCACGTTTCTCCCGCTCCGTCCCTCCGTTCGCCATCGAGTCCTCTCTCCTCTCTGACCGCTCCATCTCGGGCCCTCCGGGCACCGCGTCCCGATCCTGCTTGTGGTGACCTATCGCCATCCACGCGACCGCGCTCGCGATCCACACGAACACGCCCGAGAGCAAAAGCGGCAGCCACAGGTGCGTCAGAAACGCCATGCCGGTCCCCTTCCTGAGAGCCTTCACACAGCCCCGGGCACGCGCACAGTCTACCCGCTCCGTCGGACCCTCCGGTCCGCTGCGTGAGCGCTCTCTCCACGGGCCCCGCCGCGCGGGCTATCGCGCTGCGCCGCGCGGGGCTTCCGCGGCGAACGTCCACTCGCCCGACCCCACCTGCAGCACCAGTGCGCCCTCCTCCCGCCGTTCCACGCGGACTCCCGTCACGCGATCGATCGGCGCGCCACCTTCCCGCACCGAGCTCTGGTCCGCCGTCGGCACGTGCACCGTGGCGGTCATGTTCGCCGGAATCGAAACCTGCAGCGTCACGCGCCCATCCTGCAGGCGCCACGCCGTGCCGATCTTCCCCCGCACCGTGTGCACCGAAGCCCTCGCCCACGTCAGCCCGCTCCCGATCCTGGGGCGGATCGTGCACCTGCCGAACCCCGGCTCATCCGCGCGGATGCCCCCGACGCCCGTGAAGAGCCACTCGCCGCACGAGCCGAGCGCGTAGTGGTTGAACGAGTTCATCCCCGGGTCGTTCATTCCCTTGTCGGGCGTCCAGCCGTTCCAGCGCTCCCAGATAGTCGTCGCCCCGTGCTTCACACTGAATAGCCACGACGGGAACCCATCCTGCATCAGCAGCCGATACGCCGCATCCGGGTGGCCAGCGTCGTCCAGCGTCGGCAGGAGCAGCCCCACGCCGATGAAGCCCGTGCTCAGCCTCCACCCCCGCGACTCCAGGTCGCGCAGCAGGTGCCCCATCGCGTCCTCACGCCTTTCCGGCGGCACCAGGTCAAACCCCAACGCCAGCAGATACGACGTCTGCGTCCCGTTCGCCACCGTCGCATCGGCCGCGACAAACCTCGCGGCGAACGCCCGGCGCACTTCCTCGAAGAGCCCCCTGTACCTCGCCGCCTCCTCCTCGCGCCCCAGCGCGTTGTACGACCTCGCCAACAGGTCGGCACTCCGGGCGAAATACGCCGTGCCGATCAGGTCCTTTGGTGTGTCCGCCTCGATCGACAGCCAGTCCCCATAATCGTTCCCCCGGTCCTTGTCCCGGATCAGCCCGGTGCTGTGCACGCGGCACCATTCCACCCAGGCCCTCATCGAGTTGATGTTCCTCTCCAGAATTCGCCGGTCCCCGTACACCTCGTAGATCACCCATGGCACGATCACGCCCGCGTCCGCCCACGCCGGCGTGCCGTAGCTGAGCCCCTTCATCACCGGCGCCACGTCCGCGTGGGCCCCGTCCGCACGCTGCGCATCACGCACGTCCACCATCCACTTGGACATGAACGGCGCGACGTTCGCCACCCGCGACGCCGTCGGGATGAACGCCTGCGCGTCGCCCATCCAGCCCATCCGCTCGTCCCGCTGCGGGCAGTCCGTCGGGATGCTCACGTAGTTGCCCCGCAGCCCCCACACGATGTTCGAGTACAGCCGGTTTAGCCTCGAGTCCGAGCACTCGAACTCGCCGGTGGGGGGGAGGTCGCTCCCCAGCACCAGCCCCTCCACCGCCCCAACCTCCGGCGCCGACTCCAGCCCGCTCACCTCCACGTACCTGAACCCGTGGAACGTGAAGCGAGGCGACCACGTCTCCTCACCGTTGCCGCGGCAGACGTACGAATCCGTCGCCGCCGCCCCGCGCAGATTCTCCAGATACAGCGTGCCGTCCGGATTCAGCATCTCCGCGTGCCGCAGTGTGAGCACGCGGCCCGCGTCTCCCTTCACTCGGATCCGCGCCACGCCCACCATGTTCTGCCCCAGGTCAAAGACCCACCGCCCGGGCGAGGCCATCCGGACGCTCCGCGCGGGAAGCCTCTCCAGCACCCGCACGGGCAGGTCCGGGGGCGGCTCGATCGCCACCGTCTCCGCCCGCGTCGTCACCGCCATCCAACCGCCGCCTTTGTCGGGCCCGGCGCCGGGGGCGCACCAGCCCGGCACCTCGCCCCGCGCGTCGTACACCTCGCCGTCCATGATGTCCGACACGATGATCGGCCCGTCGTGCCGCTCCCACGATCCATCGCCCACGACCCGTGTTGTCGTGCCATCCTCGTAGATGATGTCGAGCTGCGCCATCACGCCCGGAACGCCCCCGTAGAACTCCCGCGCGTGGAACAGCCCCGCCCGCCCCGCGTACCACCCCGGGCCCACCATGAACCCCACGACATTCTCGCCCTGCCTCAGCCCGTCGGTCACGTCGATGGTCTGCGCATGCACCCGCACGCGATAGTCCGTCCACCCCGGGGCGAGCCACGCATCGCCCACACGCTCTCCGTTGAGCCAGGGCTCGTACAGCCCCAGCGCCGACGCGCGCAGTCTCGCGCTCCGCACCGGCTTCTCGACCCTGAACGCCCGCCGCAGATAGGGCAGTTTCGTGTTGTTCAAGACCGCGGCCCCGCCCTCCGGCGCCTCCGCTCGCATCTCCACCCCGCCCACCTCGTACTCCACGACCAGCCGCTTCTTGACCCCGTACGCCGGGTCTCCCCCCATCGCATCGTTGCTCGCGACGATCGCCGCGCCCCGCGCGGTCAGGCCCCGCACGATCTCCGTCACGTCCGCGCGTGCCGCCCCGTTCGTCGCCGCATACTCCGCCCGCCGGATGTTCACCCCCACCCGGCTCGGCCCCGCGTTCATCCACTCCCCGGTCCAGTCCGCCCGCGACAGCAGCCCAAGTTCCCAGTGCCCTGTCTCGCTCCAGGGGCCCGCACGCCCCTGGCCGTCCCACGCGAGCACCCTCCAAAAGTACTTCGCGCCCGGTCTGAGCGCCGCGCCGCCATACACCACCGACTGTGTTTCCGCGCTCTCCACACGCCCGGTGTCCCACAGGTCCGGCCGCCCGCGCAGCAGCGACTCTTCCGTCGACCCGACCATCACCCTGTACGCGCTCTGCGTCGCCCCGCGCTCCGCCGAGCGCAGCCCCCAGCTGAGCCGGGGTGCCACCTCGCCGATCCCAAGCGGGTTCTCGAGGTGCTCGCACCGCAGGTCGACCGCCGCCAGGTCCGCGTCGGGGCTCTGACCGTGCGCCCGGCATGTGACGAAAAGCACGGTGGCGAGCGCGAGCAGAAGCAGCAGTCGGCGTGTGCGCATGTGCGGGGCCCCTCTTGGATGAACCCCATCAGCGTACCCGTCCGGGCTCCGAGCGCGCAGGTGAAACCCTCCCCTTGGTGCCGTCCGGGCGTCACGAGCAGGTCACTTGCCTGTCACTCGCGCGTCACGTCCGTGTGACGCGGCAGGCCGAGAGCTTCAAGGGCAGGTACAGCGGGCACATCCCCGGCGCCGCCGTCAGCAGCATGATGACCCCAACCACCGCCGCCGCAATGCCCAGGGCCGCACCCTCCGTCACCCCCAGCATCGTGAACGCCAGGACCAGCGCCGCGATCCCGATCACGAGCCTCACGGCACGATCCGCACCGCCGACGTTCTTGCATCCGCACATCCGATTCGCTCCGACGGCCCGCGTGACACGCGGCCTGGCACCCTCTGTTACACGACCGCACCGCGACGTTCCCGCTTCTCCAGCACCACAAACAACCCGATCGCGAACGCAGCGAGCCCCGCGATGAACCACCAGGGCGACACGTACGTGACGTCCGCGAACGTCACCTTGCCGAACTTCCACACCGGCTCGACCACCCGCGCCAGCCACGGATAGGCCTCCGCGTACACCGCCGCTCCCACGAGCGCACCCAGGATTCCCACCGCCGCGTCCCGAGAGCCCTGCCCGACCGCCGCCAGCGCCGTCCCCGGGCAATAGCCCAGCAGCACCATGCCGACCCCAAAGACCAGCCCGCCCCCCGCGTTCATCGCGAGTTCCGCGCTCTTCACACTCAGCCCCTTGATCATGCCGAACTGCAGCATCGCGTAGACGCCCACGGCGCCCACCACGATCGCGGTGAGCATCGTCTTGAGCACCGTGAAATCCCTGAACCTGAACTGGTTGACAATGACGTTGTACCGCGTCACGCCCCCCTTCTGCAGCAGGAACCCGAACACCAGCCCCGTGATCGTGCCCAGCAGAACTGTCCTGGGGTCCGCAAAGAACTGCTCAAACATGGCTCACCCCCTTCCCCGCGCCCCGTGCCCCGAATCCGAACAGCACCGCCGCCGCGACCACGCCGCTCACGAACATGCTCACGAAGAACGTCCAGCTCGATACCGCGAGCTGCAGCCCGCCCGAGATGCCGTGCCCGCTCGTGCACCCGCCCGCCATCCGAGCGCCGAAGATCAGGATGAATCCCCCGACGAATGCCGCGGCGTACCGCTTCCCGACCGACGGGCCGAACCGTTCCGCCCACAGCGTCGGCACGCTCTCGGCCCTGAACGTCCGCCCCAACACCGCCGCCAGGAACGCCCCCAGCACCAGCGAGATGTCCAGGGCCATCTGCCAGTCGAAGATCGGCTTGAACCCGCCCCCCTTCGCCCCATACTCCTTCACGTAGTACGCGTTCTCCGCCACGTGCTCCGGTGCGATCGTGCAGACCGCCGAGCCCGCGGCTCCCACGAACGAGGTGCTCGTTCCGAGCGCCTTGCCCATGAAATAGAACGTCGCCCAGCTCAGCACACCGATGCCGATGCCGACCACATAGGGCGACCACCTCGGCCTGCGCAGAAACCCGACCATGCGGCACCTCCAGGGGGCGCTGCTACGCGCCCCACACAGAGTGAGAGGCCCGCCGTCCGGCGAAGGTTCCAATCCTGCTTCGATCCGCCGAGATCTACACCCGGGCCGCGAGCTGCGCATCCAGCGTCCGGTACCCCGCCTCCATGCCCTGCTCCATCCCGGACTTGAGCGCCCCGTCCCGCGCCTCTCGCGTCTCAAACGTCAGGGTCATGCGCATCCGCGTCACCCCGCCGGCTTCTTCCAGGTCCAGCGCCGCCACCAGCGTTCCGCACGGGCCGCACCGGCTCATCTCCATCGTCTCCGTGTGGACGAGCCGCTCGGGTGGGCGAACCTCGGTGTACTCGCCGTGAATGGACAGCGCGGGGTCGTTCTCCCCGTCCGACCATTCCCAGCGGTAACTGCCGCCTACGCGCACGTCCCCCTCGCAGCGCGTCATCGCCCAGCCCGGGGGCGAGAAGAGCCACTTCCGCATCAGGTCCGGCCTCGTCATGGCGTCCCACACCAGCCGTCGCGGTGCTCGAAACTCACGCGCCATCACGATGGTTGTGTCAGTGGGGGTCGATACCTGCGGCCCGGTCCTGGTCATGTGCTCTCCTTCGATCATGTGCTCAGCCCCGCCTTCCGCCTGCACGGCGGCGTTCACCCTGGGTGTCCTCTTCCGCCGCCTTCATCTCCTCCAGCACCCCGTCCATCGCCCTGAACCGCTCCTCCCAGTGCGCCCGGAACTGCTCCGTCCACCGCGCCGCCTCCCCCAGCGGCGCCGCCCTCAGGCGGCAGAGGTGCTCCCGCCCCGAGATGCGCCGTGTCACCAGCCCCGCCCGCTCCAGCACCCTCACGTGCTTCGACGCCGCGGGAAATGTCATCCGCAGCGGCCCCGCCAGCGAGGTGAGGTTCCGCTCGCCCCCCGCCAGACGCCGGATCATGTCCCGCCTTGCCGGGTGCGAAAGGGCGTGAAAGACCCGGTCCAGCCTCGTGCCGCGTGTTGAAACCATGTGGTTTACTATACCACATGGTTGAACGTGTGTCAAACAAAGAAGGCCCAGGGCGGGCCGCCCGAGTCAGGCCGTCCCGCAGACCCTTGCCACCTGCAGCGTGTCCGCGTACTGCTGGAACCGCGTCACCTTTCCGCCCTCCAGCCGCCACACGTGCGCGAACTGCGTGTGCTGGGGCCGACCCGTCGCCCTGAACGTGCCCTTGTACCTACCCAGAACCACCACCGTGTCCCCCGCATCCAGCACCTCGCCCACGTCCACCGCGAACCCGTCCCACTCGCCCGCGCACCGCGCGAACACCCCGTGCAGCACCGCCTCCGGCCCCACGTACGGGTTTCCGTCCGCGTACCGGAAGTTCTCCGCCTCGTTCCACACGATCCCGGAGCTGAACGCCCCCAGCACCGCCGACACGTCCCCGCGTCCGAACGCCTCGTAGATCCCCCGGACGGTCTTCACATTCGCCGCAGACATCACAGCCTCTCCTGGGTCGTGCGCCCACCGCCCGGACGCCCATCACATCGAGTAGAACCCGCCGCCCATGTCCTTGATCTTCCCCTGCTTCGCGAGCTCCTGCCATATCTCGCGTGGGAACTGGTTCGGCGGGACGATCCCCATCCCCTCGGTCTTCTTGCCGCTGGTCATTGGTCGCGATGCACCCAGCCTCGACTCGTGGTCGAGCTTCGTGAGCTTCAGCCGCTTCTTGAACGCGTTGAACGCCTGCTTCAGTTCCAGCTCGCGCGCCGATTCCGCCGACCCTTCCCCCCCGCCCGCGCCCGGTGTCGTTGTTTCCATGGCGACATCCTAAGACCCGGCGCCGGGCGTAGCGTTTCCCTCACCCGGAGCCGATCATGCACCACACCTGGGAGGCCGTCGACCGCTACTTCGAAGCCGCCACCGGCGCGTCCGACGCCGTCCTCTCCGCGGCACTCGGCGCCGCTGCCGCCGCTGGCCTCCCGCCCATCCACGTCTCACCGCTCCAGGGCAGGCTTCTCACGATGCTGGCGCAACTCCGCGCCGCAACCTCGATCCTGGAGGTTGGCACCCTCGCAGCCTACAGCACCATCTGCCTGGCCCGGGGCATGGCTCCGCAGGGCCGGCTCACCACGCTCGAACTCGATCCCCGCCACGCCTGTGTGGCCCGCTCCAACCTCGCCACCGCCGGCCTCCTCGATCGCGTCACGCTCATCGAGGGCCCCGCGCTCGACGCCATGCGCACGCTCCACGCCCGGGGCCACCGCATCGACCTCGCTTTCATCGACGCCGACAAGGCAGGCATCCCCGAGTACTTCGATCTCGCCGTCCGCATGGCCCTCCCGGGCGCGGTCCTCATCGTGGACAATGTCGTCCGTGATGGCAAGGTTCTCGACGCGTCAGGAGAAGACCCGTCGGTCGAGGGAGTCCGCCGCTTCGCCGCCTCGCTCGCTTCCGACCGCCGTGTCATGTGTACCACGCTCCAAACGGTTGGCGTCAAGGGCTACGACGGCTTCACCATCGCCCTCGTCGCCTGAATCCCGTAGAATCACGTGAGTGCGGGCCCGGTCCGGCGTTCCACTCTCGACCTCGCGGAGCGGCATCATGACTACCCCCCCCGATACCGAAGCGCTCCTCGCCAAGGCGACGCGTGGAGACACCGCCGCTCTCGCCGCCGTCCTTGAAGAGCTCGGCCCCCGCGTCCACGCGCGCATCGAGAGCCGGATCGGGCCGCACCTCCGCTCCAGCCTCGACGCCGACGACGTCATGCAGGTCACCTACCTCGAGGCCGTCCTCCGCATCTCCCGCTTTGGCAGCGGTGGAGTCAGCGGCTTCCAGGCCTGGCTCACCCGCCTCGCCGAAAACAACCTGATCGACGCCATCCGCGCCCTCGAAGCCGCCCGCCGCCCGGACCCGTCCAAACGCGTCACCGCCGGCCCCCGCAATGGCCACGAGTCCATGATGGCGCTCATAGACGTGCTCAGCGGCAGCCTCACCACCCCAAGCCGCCACGCCGCCAAGGGTGAGGCCATCTCCCACATGGAATCCGCCCTCCGCCTTCTCCCCTCTGATTACGAGCGCGTCATCCGCCTCTACGACCTCGACGGCAAGTCCATCGACGAAGTTTCCAAGGAACTGGGCCGCTCCGAGGGTGCTGTCTTCATGCTCCGGGCCCGCGCCCACGACCGCCTCCGCGAGGCCATGGGACCGGCCGGAAACTTTTTTTCTCAGCAAGCGTGAGTTCCGCCCGCCCGCTCCGTTCTACTCCTCGGAGAGGGGGGCTCCCACCGTCCGGAGGGGATGGTGTCTACGTCGTTCCCGGCCGAGGGCGGCCGGAGGGGCGCCCCGGCGGGACGACGGGTTGGTAGCATGATCGCACCCATGCGTGGACGGCATCGCCGAGGGGGCGTGCCGTCGCACGCCGCGCACCGGACTCCTCACGTGCCCCACGACGAGCCTACACAACCCCCCGGCCCGAACCCTTCGGGTGACAAGCCCAAGCCCGGGTCCGGCTCGCGCCCCCTCAAGGACCTCATCGCCGACGCCATACAGCAGGCCTCGCCCAAGAGCGGCTCAAAGCCCGGCATGTTCGCGGGCGACCTCCCAAGCCCCGACGCGTTCCCCGGCTACGAAGTCCTCCGGGAGATCCATCGGGGGGGCCAGGGCGTCGTCTACCAAGCTATTCAGAACTCCACCAAGCGCAAGGTCGCCATCAAGCTCCTCCACGGCGGGCCCTTCACAGGGTCCACGGGCCGCTCCCGCTTCGAGCGCGAAGTCCAGGTCCTGGGCCAGCTCAACCACCCCAACATCGTTCGCATCCATGACAGCGGCGCCACCTCCGACGGCTCCTTCTTCTACGTCATGGACTACATCTCGGGCCGCTCGCTTGACGAACTGGTCACCGACAAGAAGCTCGGCGTTGACGAGACCCTCCGCCTCTTCGGCAAGATCTGCGACGCGGTCAACGCCGCCCACCTCAAGGGAATCATCCACCGCGACCTCAAACCCTCCAACGTCCGCGTCGATGCCAACGGCGAGCCCATCGTCGTCGATTTCGGCCTCGCCAAGATCGCCGTGGGCGACATGGTCGACGAGCCGGGGGGCTCCGCTCCCCACCTCATGACCCTCACCGGCCAGTTTGTGGGCAGCCTCCCCTGGGCCAGCCCCGAGCAGGCCGAGGGCCACCCCGGCAACATCGATGTCCGCACCGATGTCTACTCGCTGGGCGTGATGCTCTACCAGATGCTCACGGGCCAGTTCCCCTACAAGGTCCTGGGCAACATGCGCGATGTGCTCGACAACATCCTCCGCGCAGAGCCCGCCAGACCCAGCACCATCCGCCGCCAGGTCGACGACGAGGTCGAGACCATCGTCCTCAAGTGCCTCAGCAAGGAACGCGAACGGCGCTACCAGAGCGCGGGCGAGCTGGGCCGCGACATCAAGCGATACCTCGGGGGCGAGCCCATCGAGGCCAAGCGCGACAGCACCGCCTACATGCTGGGCAAGGCGCTCAAGCGCTACCGCGTCCCCGTCGCTGTCGGCGTCACCCTGGTCCTCATGCTCGCCGTGGTCAGCGTGGCCATGACCATCATGTACGGGCAAGCTGCCCGCTCCGAGCAGCGGGCGAAGGACGCCCTCATCGCCGCCCAGTCGGCGGAGGCGGCCCAGGCGGCGCAGAGAGCCCGCGCCGAAACCAACTTCCGCGCCGGTCACGGCCTCGCCATGGTCATGATCACCTCCATCAACGACGAACTCACGTACCTCCGCGGCGCAACCCGCGCGAGAGAACTCGTCCTAAAGGAGGCCAAGACCTACCTGGAAAAGCTGCGTACCGAGGCCGGCGACGACCCCGACCTGCTCCTTGACCTCGCCTCCGCCCACGAGCGGGTCGGCGACCTCCAGGGTGTCATCTACATGCGCCGCCTTGGTGAGACAGGCGAGGCCGAAAAGAACCACGCCCGCGCCCGCGAGATTCGCGACGCGCTCCTCGCACGCTTCCCCGACGACGCCCGCATGCACGCCGCCGTCGCCCGCAGCCTCTACCGCGCGGGCGGCGCAGCCCAGCTCCGGGGCAGACTCCCCGAGGCGAGGCAGCACTTCGCCGACTCCATCGCCGCCTACGACCGCGCCCTCCGCACGCCCCCCGCCGATCCTCTTACCCTCACCAAGTGGCAGGACTCCCGCGCCTGGACGCTCCGCGCCCTTGCGGACATCCTCCGCCTCGAAGCCCGTGCCGCCGCGGCCGCAGGCGACGACTCCAAGGTCTCTCCCCTCCTCGCCTCGTCCGACGAGCAGTACCTGCTCGCCGACGCCGCCTGGCGCGCCATCCTCGCCGCGGGAGAGAACGAGGACGCCCGCCGTGGCCTCGGCGTCGTCGCCGATTGCCGCGCCCTCCTCTCCATGGTCCGGGCCCAGCTCGCGTCCACGCTCGCGAAACGCGCCTCCGGCGCGGGTGACGCCCCCGCCGCCGCCTCCGGCTACGCCTCCGCCCTCGCGCACGTCGCCCAGGCCCGAGCGGCCCACGAAAAGACCCTTGCCGAGTTCCGCGCCCTTGCCCGCGCCAATACAGTCAGCGGCGAGATCCGCCGCCACGAACTCGTCACCACCCGCTACATCGCCCTCACGTGGACCGAAGAAGCCCGCATCTGCGCCGAACTCAAGGCCGCCGACCCCGCCGCCGCCGCCCGCGAGCAAGCGGCCCGCAACGCCGCCCTTGCCAGCCACCAGGACGCCGTCCGCATCGCCCGCCGCCTGGGCGACGAAGACACGCGCAGCGTCGAAGCCCGCCGCGACCTCACGGGCTGCCTGCTTTCCCTCGCCACCGAGCTCGCCGCTGCGGGCAGCGACCCCCAGGCCGCCGCTGCGTTCGAGGAAGTGGTCGCCATCCGGCGTGAGATCGCCAAGGCCGACCCGATGGAGCGTCACGAACTCGACCTCGCCGTGGGCCTGCTGCGTCTCGCGGAGTTCCGCCTGGATCACCCGGGCGCCGAGTCCCCCGGCCCCGCCGAACTCCTCGACCAATCAGCCGCGCTCCTCACCCCGCTCAAAGACCGCTCCGTCGCGGGGGTCGACGCCTACATCGCCGAAGCCGCGAAACTTCGGGCCCGGGTCCGCTAATCCCGGTTCGGCATGTGCTAGTACCGCTCTCCCCGCCCCGCCCCCCGGGCAGGGCTTGCCAGTTTCAGGATTCCCGGTACTCTGGTCGGGGCCCGGCGTCGCGCGAGTTCCGCGCCCACCCGTCGCCGGCCGGAGAGGTCGAGAGTCATGGCTCATCGCAGAACATGCGTGCGTGTATCCGCCGGTCTCGCGCTGGCGCTCGCCGCCGGGTCCGCCTCGGCGCAGATCAACTCCAACTGGCTCTCCGCCGCCAGCGACAACTGGAGCAACCCCGTCCGCTGGTCCACCAACCCCGACATCCCCAACAACGGCGCCAACACCTACCACGCCACCATCAGCGCCACCGGCGCCGCTTACAGCGTCACGCTCGACCTCCCCATCACCGTCACCGACCTCACCGTCAACTCCGCCGATGCCACACTTCTCTGGGGCGGCTCTCACACCCTCAACGTCCTCAACAACGCCACCCTCGGCGGCGGCTCCACCATCAACGGCGCAGGCCTCGGTGGCCTCCTCCAGGTCGCCGGAACCCTCACCATCGGCAACTCGACCGTCGTCGGCCTCGGAATCCTCCGCGCCAATGGCCCCATCATCTACTCCCACACCGTCGATGTCTCTTTCGACGACACCGACATCGACCACGGCGACGGCTCCGCCCTCTGGATGGGCCCCGGGGACATCGTCCTCGGTCAGGGCGCCACCATGACCAATGGAGCCTCCTGCACCTTCACCATCCAGTCCGATCAGCAACTCCGCTTCTCCGGCTCCGGCGCCGCCACCTCGTTCACCAACCTCGGCACGATCATCCGAAACACCGGCACCGGCACCGCCGACGTCCAGGGCGTCGCCTTCGACAACCAGGGCATCCTCGACGTCCAGACCGGCACCTTCCGCGCCGACACCGTCTCCAACATCTCTTCCAACCAGCTCACCGGCGGCACCTACCGCGTGGGCGGCGGCAGCATCGACTTCACCGGCACCACCATCCTCACAAACGCCGCCACCGTCGAGTACCTCGCCGGCCCCGGCTCCTTCACCGCGTTCGACTCCCTCACCACCAACGCCGCGACCGGCACCCTCAACGTCGGCGCGGGCCGCCTCCTTACCAAGCCGGGCTCCCTCACCAACCAGGGTACCATCGGCCTCGCGAACACAGCAGGGCTCGACGTTTCCGGGTCCTTCGTCAACGACTCCACGTTCACCGCGGGCGACTCCGCCACACTCAGCGCCGCCGGCCTCACCAACTCCGCCGCCGCCTCCCTCACCCTTGGCACCGGCGGCACGGTCTCCCTCACGGGTAACCTCCTCAACGACGGGACCCTCACCACCGGCGCCGGCACCGACGTCGCCCTCGCCGCCGGATTCGCCCTCCAGAACGTCTCCGCCGGCACGCTCACGGGAGGCACCTTCCACCTCGGGGGCGACCTCAAGGCCGACAACCTCGCCGGCCTCACCACCCTCGCGGGCCGCGTCATGCTCGATGGCCCCGCCGCCACGCTCCGCGATGGTGCAAACCTCGACGTCGCTCCGGGCATCACCACGGTCGCCTCGGGGGGCGAGCTCGGCGTGCTGGGGGGCCGCACCCTCACGACCTCCTCCAACCTCACCCTCGGAGCGACCGGCCAGCTCACCGTCGGCGTCGGCTCCGACCTCACGGTCAACGGCACCATCACCAACTTCTCCTCCGGCACCTTCACCGGTGGCCAGCTCGACATCGAGGGCACCCTGCGCTTCAACGGCGCCGCCATCGACACCATCGACGCCGACATCGCCCTCACAAACGCCACCGCCGACATCGTGGACGAGAACGGCAACAGCGCCTTCGCTGCCCTCAACACCATCACACCCAGCGGCTCCTTCGAGATCTCCGGCGGCCGCTCCCTCACCCTCTCGGGCGCCCTCGGCTCCGCCGGCGCGCTCACCGTCGGCTCCGGCTCCACCCTCTCCTCGCCCGGCTTCGTCACCCAGTTCAACGGCTCTACCAACCTCAACGGCACCCTCTCCACGCCCACCCTCTTCGTCGCCGACGGCCTCCTCTCGGGCGCCGGAACCCTCGCCGGAAACCTCGACTGCGACGGCGACTTCAACCCCGGCAACTCGCCCGGCCTCTTCACCGTTGACGGCGACGCCAACTTCCGCCCAAGCTCACTCGTCATCGCCGAGATCGGGGGACTCGTCCGCGGCATCGACCACGACGCCATCGACATCCTCGGTGGGCTCTCCTTCGAGTTCGGCGCCTCCGGCACCTTCCAGGTCGAACTCCTCCCCGGCTATGTCGCCTCGGTCGGCGATGAGTTCTTCGTCATCCGCTACTCCGAACGCCAGGGCCACTTCCAGAACGTGATCCTCCCCGGGCTCCCGGGCGGCCTCTCCTTCCAGTTCTTCTACGACGTCCCCTCTCCCACCCCCGGCGATACCTCACGCTTCATCCAGCTCGTCGTTGTCCCCGCTCCCGCGGGAGGCCTTGCCCTTGCCGCCGGCCTCTTCGCCCTGGGCCGCCGCCGCCGCACTCACTGACCGAGGGCCCGCAGCACCTCTGTCGCGTAACTCCCGCTGGGGAGTTGGAATCTCACGCGCATCCTCAGCCTCCCGCGCCCGCTCACCTCAGTGTCCTCGCGAGGCCCATCCAGCGAGAACCCGCTCGCCCGCGCGAGCACCGTCCGCTCGGGCGAGCCGAACCGCGGCCGCCTCAGCCCCGGGGTCCGCAGCTCCCCAGCGATCACCCCCGCCCCGCGCAGCACCGCGTCCATCGCGCCGCCCCAAGGCTCGCGCATCACCATCTCCGGCCCGGGCAACGGCATGGTCACGTCCGCCAGTTCCGCCGCGCGAGCGGCCGCAAGCAGGTGCGTCTCCTTCCGGTCGCCGGACTCCGCGCCCTCGGCCGTCCCGGCCCCTGCCACCAGCCTCCGTGCCGCCTCGTTCCACAGGTGAGACTGCCACGCATCGACGCACATCTCCTGCAGGAAGTGGGGGAGTGCCGCGAATGCCTCCGTTCCGCTCCCGCCCGCCGCGAGCACCTCCACCGCCGCCCGCTCCGGGCACCGGGGCAGTTCCTTCGCGAGGGCCTCCCACTCTCCCCAGCGCGCCGCCGCGGTCCGTGTGAACACCCGCCTGGTTCCCGTGTCCTTCCGCGCCGGGGTTGCGATCAGCAGCCGCACGGCCTCGACGAACTCTCCCTTCACAAGGTGCGCCGCCGCGAACCCCTCCCCGTGCCGCGCCGACCCGAACCGCTGATCGCCGAAGTAGTTCACGAACCACGCATCACCAGACTCCGCCCCGAGTCCTCGGGCCCGCGTCAGCATCTCGTTGCACGTCGCGCGTCCCAGATCGCGCACGATGATCTCGAACTTGTTGCACTCGATGTCCGCCGCCGTCAGCACCTGGGACGAAAATCCCAGCCGTCTCGCACTCCACCCCGGCCCCTCCGCACGATCCGCCGCCGTCGCCCGCGCGCACACGTGCTGCTCGGTCAGGGCGTGCTTGTCCTTCAGGCCCGCGTGCGTCACCGCCGCCGGCGCCAGCCCCAGCGCGCGGGCCAGCTTTGCCGTCGCCTCGGGCGTCGACAGCGATTCTTTCATCAGCACCCACACCCCGACCTCTCGTCCCGGCCCGGGCTCCGGCGACATCGCCCGCGCCACCCCCTCGCGCAGCCGCTCGCGGACCCAAAAATCTCCGGGCAGCCTGCGGATCGTCATCGCCTATCACTGTAGAGCCGCGCCGGGCACGCGCGCCACACCTACCATCGTCCCCATGGCCTCCACGCCCACGCGCCGAGCCACCCCAAAGCCCGTTCCCGCCCGCGGCGTGCCCCCCGTGCTGGTGGTCGTCAGTCGCTATAACGACTCCATCACCTCCCGCCTCCTCAGCGGCGCCCGCGCCGCGTACGCACGCGCCGGGGGCGATCCCGCCCGCCTCGCCGTCGCGGAGGCGCCAGGGGCCTACGAACTCCCGACGCTCGCGATGGCAGGTGCCTCCAGCGGCGCCTGGGCCGGCGTCCTCGCCCTGGGCTGCCTCATCAAGGGCCAGACGCGACACGACCGCTACATCGCCGATGCCGTCGCCCATGGCCTCATGACAGTCTCGCTGGTCACGGGCGTGCCCGTCGCCTTCGGCGTGCTCACCACCGAGAACCCCGCCCAGGCCCGCGCCCGCGCCGGGGGCTCCAAGGGCGACAAGGGCGCAGAGGCCATGGCCGCTCTTCTCGAGTCCATCCACGCCGGCGCCGCCCTCCGGGCGGGCCGCGTACCGACGCCCCCCGGCACTCCCCCTACCCGCACCGATAAGGCCGCGAACCGCCGCGGACGACACGCATGAGCCCGACGGCTGACCTCCGCACCATCGCCTTTGACCGCGTCTTCCTCCTCTCCGAGGATGAAGCCCACGCGCCCTCCGCCAAGGCGCTCGAACCCCTCTCCCCCGCGGCTCGGGAATCCGTAGTCCGGATGGCCCTCCGCCGCCTCGCCTTCCAGGTGCTCTTCGAGCTCGACATGGGCGGCCGCGACCGCGCCTGGGCCGCCGACGCGCTCTCTCGCGTCGAGGGCCTTGGCCCCATGGACGCCGGGCGTGTTGCCTCGCTCGCGACCGGAGCGTGGGAGGCGCGCGCAGAGGCCGACGCCGAGTTCCTCACCCTCGCTCCAGACTGGCCCTCTCACCGCCTCGCCGCCACCGACCGGGCCATCCTCCGCCTCGCACACTTCGAGATGGTCAGCCGCGCCACCGCGCCAAAGGTCGTCGTCTCCGAGGCCGTCGAGCTCGCCCGCCACTTCTCCACCGAAAAGTCCCCCGTCTTCATCAACGGCCTGCTCGACCGCGTCCTCCACCGCATCGCCCCGGACGGAGACGCCTGATGGGCTTGTTCCGCTCCCTCGTCGACGGCCTCAAGAAGGGCCTCGAAAAGACCCGAGACGCCCTCGTCACCGGCGCGCAGGGTCTCAAAAACCTCCTCACGGGCCGCAAGCTCGACGACACGCTCATCGACCAGCTCCAGACCCGCCTCCTCCAGGCCGACGTCGGCGTCAAGACCACCACCCGCCTCACCACCCGGATCCGCGACGACTTCCGCAGCGGCAAGATCGCCACCGGCGACCAGGTCCTCGACTACCTCAAGGCCGAAATCCGCGCCATGTGGCCCGAGGAGGACCGCGCCCTCCGCCTCGCCCCCGCCGGGCCCACCGTCATCGTCATGACCGGCGTCAACGGCGTGGGCAAGACGACGAGCATCGCCAAGCTCTGCCAGCACTTCATCGACCAGAAGCGCACCGTGGTCCTCGGCGCGTGCGACACCTTCCGCGCGGGGGCCGTTGCCCAGCTCGAAACCTGGGCGGGCCGCCTGGGCGTTCCCGTCGTGAAGGGCCAGCAGGGGGGCGACCCCGCCGCCGTCGCCTTCGACGCGTGCGCCGCCGCCAAGGCCCGCAACGCCGACATCCTTATCCTCGACACCGCGGGCCGCCTCCAGACCCAGGACCCGCTTATGAGGCAGCTCGCCAAGATCGTCGCCGTCATCGGCAGGCAGATCCCCGGCGCGCCCCATGAGGTCCTCCTCGTCCTCGACGCGACCAGCGGCCAGAACGCCCTCCGCCAGGCCGAGGAGTTCGGCAAGGCCGCCGGCGTGACCGGCGTCTTCCTCTCCAAGCTCGACGGCACCGCCAAGGGCGGCATCGTCATCGCCGTCCGCGAAGTGACCGACACGCCCGTCAAGTTCGTCGGCACCGGCGAGACGCCCCGCGACATGCAGCCCTTCGATCCGGAGGCCTTTGTCGAGGCCCTCTTCGAGGTCTGAGCCGCTCCGGACTTCGCCCAAGTCCCCCCGCCCGGATTCGAACCGGGGACCAATCGATTATGAGCCGACTGCTCTACCGCTGAGCTACAGGGGGCCACGGAGCGTATCCCGCGCAGGAAAACGCCCGCGACCCCTCTTGGAATCGCGGGCGGCTGTTCGGCTCGTCGCCCGATCCCTACTTGATGTGAAGCATCTCGCGGTACGACGGGATCGGCCACAGGTCGCGGGGCACCCGCGTCTCCAGCTCGTCCACCACCTCTCGCACCGCCTCCTGCGCGGGCCTCACCTTGTCACGCACGTGCTCCGCGTGCGACGACACGTCGTCGTCGTGCGCCTCGGCCTCGCGGTCCAGCACCGCGATCGCCTTCCGCAGCTTCGCGACCAGCCCCGCAAACTCGGCGAGGGCCGCCTTCGCGTCCTTGGCGTCCAGGCCCGCCATCTCCGCCGAGGCCACCGTCTCCGCCAGCTCGATCTGGTACCGCTGTGCCGCGGGCAGCACCTGCGTGTTCGCCAGGAGGATCGCAGTCTCCGCCTCGATGAGCACCTGCTTCACGTACTTCTCGAGGAAGATGTGCGCCCGGCTCTCCAGTTCGAGCTTGCTCAGTACCCCGAACTTCTCGAAGACCGCGATGTTCTTCTTCGACGAGGTCTGCTGCAGCGCCGACACCGACTCCCTGAAGTTCGGGAGCCCGCGCTTCTTGGCCTCCGCGTGCCACTCCTTCGTGTACCCGTCGCCGTCAAAGAGCACCCGCTTGTGCTCCTTCACGATCCCCTGCAGCACGTCCTTGACCGCCGTCTGCAGCTTCGCCGGGTCCGCGCCCTTGCCCACCGCCTTCTCCAGCAGGCCCGCGACGTGGTCGAGGGACTCCGCCACGATCGTGTTGAGAACCGTGGAGGGCCAGGCGACGGCGCCCGACGAACCCACGGCCCGGAACTCGAACTTGTTGCCCGTGAACGCGAACGGGCTCGTGCGGTTCCGGTCGCCCGTGTGCCGGGGCAGGTGGGGCAGGGTCGTGGCCCCCAGGTCCAGGCTCCCCTTTTGCTTGGTGCTCTTGGGCCCGCCATGCTCAAGCTGCCCGATGATGTCCGTGAGCATGTCGCCCAGGAAGATCGACATGATCGCGGGCGGGGCCTCGTTCGCCCCCAGCCGGTGGTCGTTCGCCGCCGACGCCACCGACGCGCGGAGCAGGTCCGCGTGCAGGTCCACGGCGCGGATCACCGCGCACAGGAACACCAGGAACTGCATGTTGGTGTGCGTGTCGTCCCTCGGGTCCAGCAGGTTCACGCCCGTGTTGGTCGACATCGACCAGTTCACGTGCTTCCCGCTCCCGTTGATCCCCTTGAACGGCTTCTCGTGCAGGATGCACTGCAGCCCGAACCGCGGCGCCACGCGTTTGAGCGCCTCCATCACCAGCATCTGGTGGTCGCTCGCGATGTTCGCCGTCTCGAACAGCGGCGCCAGCTCGAACTGGCACGGCGCCACCTCGTTATGCCGCGTCTTCACCGGCACGCCCAGGCGGTACAGCTCCCGCTCCACCTCCGACATGAAGCCGATCACACGCGTCGGGATCGACCCGAAGTAGTGATCCTCGAGCTGCTGCCCCTTCGGGGGCTTCGCCCCGAACACCGTGCGGTCGCACGTGATCAGATCATCCCGCTTGTAGAACAGGTCTCGGTCGATCAGGAAGTACTCCTGCTCGCACCCCAGCGTCGCGATCACGTTCGTCACGCCTTGGTCGGTGCCAAAGATCCTTAGCACCCGCCGCGACTGCTCCGAAAGCGCCTGCATCGACCGCAGCAGCGGCGTCTTCTTGTCCAGCGCCTCCCCGGTCCAGGACACGAACGCCGTCGGGATGCACAGCGTCACGGTGCCCCCGTTCCTATTGAGGAACACCGGGCTCGTGCAGTCCCATGCCGTGTACCCACGCGCCTCGAACGTCGCCCGGATCCCCCCCGACGGAAAGCTCGACGCGTCCGGCTCGCCCTGCACCAGCGCAGACCCCGTGAACTCCGACAGCGCCGAGCCCTCCCCGTCCGGCACAAGGAACGCGTCGTGCTTCTCCGCCGTCAGGCCCGTCAGCGGCTGAAACCAGTGCGTGTAGTGCGTCGCGCCGCGCTCCATCGCCCACTCTTTCATCGCGCTCGCCACCACGTCCGCCACCGACGGGTCCAGACGCTCCCCGTGGTTCAGCGTCCGCTGGATCGCCTTGAACACGTCCTTGGGCAGACGCTGCTGCATCACCCGCACCGTGAACACGTCCTCCGCAAAGGTCTGATCGACCCGCTGGTGCTGGGCGCCGTTCAACTCGTGGCGATGGTGGCTCATGTCCCGCGTCTTCCCGTTCAAGGCGAGGCTGCTCATGACACTCCCTTGGGCGCTCCGCGCCCGGGCCTGTGCGATCCCCGCCGCGGACCATCCGCGACGGGGCGATTCCTTCGTCCGTTGTGCTTCGGGCCAGACAGGCCCCTCCCGGACTAGACATTGTGGCGGCGTGCCCCGGGCGGACAAGCCCCCCGCACGGATTCCCTGTCGCTTGCCCCGTTCCCGCCCCCACGACCCCGCCAGTCCCTACCCCGCCAGTCCCGCCGAAAGCTCTCCCATCAGCCCCCGCACCGCCGCTTCCGGGGGTTGCCCTCCTGCCGCCCCCATCCGCCGTACCAGGGCGCTCCCGACGATTACCCCATCCGCGTGCCGAACAGCCGCCCGCACCTGCGCCGCCGTCGAGATCCCAAACCCCACCACGATGGGCAGCTCCGTCATCCCACGAAGGTGCCCGATCTTCGCGCCCACATCCGGGGCCTCGGCGCTCTCACCCGTTGTCCCCGCTCTCGCGAGCAGGTATACAAACCCCGTGCACGTCTTCACGATCCGCTCCGCCCGCGCCTTGCTCGTCGAGGGTGCGATCAGCATCGGGACGTTCACCCCAGCCTTCGCCGCCGCCGCCACCAGGGGTTCCGAGTCCTCCACAGTCAGGTCCGGCACCAGCACCGCGTCAAACCCGGCGTCCGCCGCCCGCTTCGGGAACCCTTCCAGCCCCCCGCACCGGTGCACGATCGACACGCTCACCATCGCGACCAGCCCGAGAGGCGGCGACTCGCCCCCCAGCATCTCCTTCACCATCGCGTCGCGCACACCCGCCGCCTCCCCGCCTTCCCCCGCCCGAAACGCCCGCACCTGGCCAAACACGCGCGCCACCGTCGTCCCGTTCGCAAGCGCCTTGTGCATCGCCGCCGCGATCACCGGCCCGTCGGCGATCGGGTCCGAGTACGGAATCCCCACCTCCACGATCCGCGCCCCCGCCCCCTTCAGCGATCCCAGCACAGGCCCCAACGCCCCAGGCGCCGGGTATCCCGCGCACACAAACGGCATCAGCGCCTTCTCCCCGCCCGCCCGCAGCTCATCAAAGATCGTGTCAATCCGCGGCATTCCCCCACTGTAGGATCCGGTGCCCCTCGCGCCCACCCCGCCTCATGACACCGCCCAACGCATCAGGCCGCCACATCCTCTCCGACGACGCCGGCACGCCGCTCCGCGTCGTGCGTGACCGCACCGATACGGGCCCCCTCACCGGCGCCGCCCGGCGCATCCTTACCTCGCTCCTCCCGCATGCCCTGCTGGCCGCTGCCCTCGCGCCCTGCGCCATGATGGTCCCTGGCATGTGGCTCGCCTACAACGGCAACGCCTTCAGCCTGGCGGCCCGCGTCGCGCTCACGGTGGGCGCGCTGTTCATACTCGCCTTCCTCGTCTGGCTCGCGCGCACGCTCGCCCGCGAGTGGCTCCTCCGCCTCGATTGGGAACTCGCCTCCACGCGCCGCAGGCTCGGCCGCTGCGGCGGGTGCGGCTTCGACATGACCGGCGCCACCCCAGGCGCATCCGGCCTGGCGCCCTGCCCCGAATGCGCCCACCGCTGGCGCGCCCTCCCCCTCACTCAATCTCGTCCCGAAGCGCCTCCAACCCCGCTGTGAGCACCCGAGGCCCGTCCTCCGCAATCAGCACGTCGTGCTCGTAGTGCACCGTCATCGAGCCGTCCGCCGAGTACACCGGCCAGTCATGCAGCCTCGGCGCATACTCGCTGGGCTTCTGCACCGTCTCCCCGGTACCCACCGCGATCATCGGCTCCACCGCGATCAGGTTCCCCGCCTTCCACACGTGCCCCGCCTCAGACCAGGGCGAACCCGTCTTGGGCCGGTGGTTCAGGAGGTGAGGGGGCAGGTGCAGCCCGCGCTTCCCCTTCTCGTCCACCTTTCGCCCGATCCCGTGCCCACCCCAGTTCTCCACGCACCGATACCCATACTTCTTCTCGACACAGTCCTGCACCGCGATCGCCCACTCCATGTACTTCCGCCCAGCACGCAGTTGCTCGATCCCCGCCGCCAGCGACTCCTTGCCGCAGTCCATCAGCCGCCGAATCTCCGCTGAGGGCTTCCCCACCGAGTACGTCCAGGCCGCATCGCCCACCCAGCCGTGGTGCCACACCCCGATGTCGATTTTCAGCACGTCCCCATGCTGCAGCGCCTGCTTCCGGTACGCTGCGTGCCCGTGCACCACACACTCGTTCACGCTCAGACACGCGTGCGACGGAAACGGCAGGTGCCCCGCCACCGGGTACCCCAGAAAGCACGAGCGGCAACCTATGTCCGCCAGCGTCTTCGCCACGAACGCGTCGATCTGCGCCAGCGTCATCCCCACCCGCAGCCAGTCCGCCAGCCGCTGGTGCGTCTCCACGACCTTGCGCGCCGCGGCGTGCGCCGCCGCCGCCTCTGACTCATTCAAGCACGGAACCGTTGCCATCGGGGCCGATGGTAGTAGTCGTTCCCGGCGCCTGCCCTTTCTTCCCCTCCCAACATCACCGCAGTGCCGATAACACCTCTCCCCTCAGCCTTGCCGCCAACTCTAACCACGCTATCATCCGTTCATCCGGATGTAAGGATAAAGCCAGCCCCATGACTTCCCCATTCCTTCAACTCCTCGCCCGCCGCCCCATCGTCTTCGACGGCGCCATGGGCACGGCAACCCACGCCAAGAACCTCGACGTGCAGCGCGACTTCTGGGGCAAGGAAAACTGCCCGGAGGTTCTCGTCCTCGCCCGCCCGGACGTCGTCTCCGACATCCACGACTCGTTTCTCGCCGCCGGCGCCGACGTCCTTGAAACCTGCACCTTCGGCGGCATGCCCCACGTGCTCGCCGAGTTCGAACTCCAGGACCGTTGCCACGAGATCAACAAGGCCGCCGCCGAGCTCGCCCGCGCCGTCGCGGATCGTCACACCACACGCGAGCGCCCGCGCTTCGTCGCCGGCTCCATGGGCCCGGGCACAAAGCTCATCACCCTGGGCAACATCGATTGGACCTCGATGTTCGAGTCCTACCGCACCCAGGCGCTCGGCCTGCTCGCGGGGGGCATCGACTGCTTCATCATCGAGACCAGCCAGGACCTCCTCCAGGTCAAGTGCGCCATCAACGCCGTCACCGCGGCACTCTCCGAGGTCGGCAAGTCCCCGCAGGACATCCCCATCCTCGTCTCGGTCACCATCGAGACCACGGGCAGCATGCTCCTGGGCACGGAGATCGCCGCCGTCGCCCACGCTCTCGCCGGCTACCCCATCGCCTCCCTGGGCCTCAACTGCGCCACCGGCCCCACGGAGATGACCGAGCACGTCCACTGGCTCGGCGCCAACTGGGCCGCCATGGGTCGCGCCGGCGTCTCCCGCGCCGTTTCCGTCATGCCCAACGCCGGCCTGCCCGTTCTCCGTGACGGCCGCGCCGAGTTCCCCCTCGCCCCACAGCCCTTCGCGACCGCCATGCGACGCTTCCTCGACCACGACCGGGTGCGCATTGTGGGGGGCTGCTGCGGCACCACGCCCGATCACATCCGCCTCCTCGTCGATCAGGTCGAAGAGCACCTCTCAAAGGGCACCGCACGATCCGTCACCGTCAGCGCCCCCAGGCCCGCGGTTACCAGCCTCTACCTCCCGCAGGAATATCGCCAGGACACCTCCATCCTCATCGTGGGCGAACGCATGAACGCCAGCGGCAGCCGTGCGTTCAAGAAACTCCTCGAAGCCGAGGACTGGGACGGCATCGTCAGCCTCGCCCGCGAGCAGGTCCGCCACGACGGCGCGCACGTCCTGGATCTCAACGTCGATTACGCGGGCCGCGACAACGCCTCCGACATGGCCCAGGTGGTCTCCCGTGTCGTGCGACAGGTCAACGCCCCGCTCATGCTCGACTCGACCCAGCTCCGCACCATCGAGTCAGGCCTCCGCCACGCGGGCGGCAAGTGCATCATCAACTCCGCCAACTTCGAGGAGGGCGACCACAAGTTCGACGAGGTCTGCGACCTCGCCCTCCGCTACGGCGCGGGCCTGGTCATCGGCTCCATCGACGAGGACAAAGAAGCCTCGATGGCCCGCACCGCCGACCGCAAGCTCGCCATCGCCCGCCGCGCCTACGACCGCGCGGTCCATCACCACGGCCTCGCGCCCGCGGACATCCTCTTCGACCCCCTCGTGCTCCCGGTCTCCACGGGCATGGAGTCCGACCGCAGGAGCGCCCTGGAGACCATCGAGGGCGTCCGCCTCATCGCCCGGGCCTTCCCCGAATGCCAGACCACCGTGGGGCTCTCGAACGTCTCATTCGGCCTGCGCCCCGCGGCCCGGGTCGTGCTCAACAGCGCCTTCCTCTACGAGCTCCAGCAGGCCGGCCTCACCAGCGCCATCATCCACTTCAGCAAGATCCTCCCCCGCACGCGCATCCCCGACGACCAGTGGAACGCGGCGCTCGACCTCATTTATGACCGCCGCCGCGAGGGCCACGACCCCCTCCAGGCCTTCATCGAGCTCTTCAAGGACGCCGCCGGGCCCGCCGCCTCCGCCGGCCCCGCGAAGGCCCTCACCCTCGACGAGCGCCTCCGCGCTCACATCGTCGATGGTGAGAAGGAACGCCTCGCAGACACGATCGCCGAGGCCCTCACCCTCTACGCCCCGCTCGCCATCATCAACGACCACCTGCTCGACGGCATGAAGACCGTGGGCGACCTCTTCGGCTCCGGCAAGATGCAGCTCCCTTTTGTCCTCCAGTCCGCCGAGGTCATGAAGGCCGCCGTCTCCCTCCTCGAACCCCACATGGAGCGCGCCTCGGGCCAGAGCAAGGGCACCCTGGTCCTCGCCACCGTCAAGGGCGACGTTCACGACATCGGCAAGAACCTCGTCGACATCATCCTCACCAACAACGGCTACCGCGTCGTCAACCTCGGCATCAAGCAGCCCATCGACGAGATCGTGAAGGCCTGGAAGGACCACAAGGCCGACGCCATCGGCATGTCGGGCCTCCTCGTCAAGTCCGTCAACGTCATGGAGGAGAACCTCCGCACCCTCAACGATCAGGGCCTGCGCCCCGTCGTCATCCTCGGCGGCGCCGCCCTCACACGCCACTATTGCGAGAGCCACCTCCGCGACACCTACGAGGGCGACGTCTACTACGGAAAGGACGCCTTCGATGGCCTCCGCACCATGGACATCCTTACCTCAGGCCGTGCCGCAGAGCTCGACATCGAGATCGACGACCGCCAGTCCAAACGCTCCCGCGCCGAGGATGCCATCAACCGCTCCCGTGCCGAAAAGCTCGCAGCCCCCGACCTGCCCGCACCCGGCCTTCCCGTCCAGCGCTCCGATGTCTCCACCTCAGTCCCCGTCCCCACGCCCCCTTTCTGGGGCTCGCGCGTTGTCGATGGCCTCGACCTCGGCGACATCTACCCCTTCATCAACCCCGTCGCGCTCTTCCGGGGTCAGTGGCAGGTCAAGAAGGGTGCCCTCTCCGACGCCGACTACGACGCTGTGCTCGAGGACAAGATCACCCCGATCTTCGAGCGACTCAAGGCCCACTGCCGCGACCAGCGCATCCTCCTCCCCTCGGTCGTCTACGGCTACTTCCCGTGCAACTCCGTCGGCAACGACCTCATCATCTGGGACCCCGCTTCCACCTCGCGAGAGCTCCTCCGCTTCACCTTCCCGCGCCAACCCGACAAGCGCCGCCTCTGCATCTCAGACTTCTTCCGCCCCCTCGAATCAGGCGAGCGCGACGTCCTTGGCCTCTCTTGTGTCACCATGGGCCCACGCGCCAGCGAAGCCGCCCAGGAGCTCTTCGGGGCCAACAACTACACCGAGTACCTCTACCTCCACGGCCTGGGCGTCGAAACCGCCGAGGCGCTCGCCGAGTTCTGGCACAAACGCATGCGCCAGGAGCTCGGCATCGGCCACCTCGACAGCCCGCGCGTCAAGGAGCTCTTCACCCAGCACTACCAGGGCAGCCGCTACTCCTTCGGCTATCCCGCCTGCCCGCGCATGGAGGACCAGGAGAAGCTCTTCGCGCTCCTGGACCCCGCCCGTATCGGTTGCCGCCTCACCGAAAACTGGCAGATCGACCCCGAGCAGAGCACCAGCGCCATCATCGTCCACCACCCCGAGGCGAAGTACTTCAACGTCTGAGGGGCGTCACACCGGCTGCGCCGGAAACACCGCCACCTCCGACCCCTCCGCGAGAATGGTCGAGCACGGCTTGCGCCCCTTCAGGCACGCCCAGGCGCCCCCGTACAGCCGCGCCCAGTCCACGTGCACCTCCGCCCACTCCACCTTGTACACCAGCCACCTCGGGTGCACCACGTGGTATCGCACCGTCTCGCCCAGCCGGCCCTTTCCGAACCCCCATTCCTGATCGATGAAGAACGACTCCCACCCGTCACTCTCCGGCAGCAGCGGGGGCTCCTTCGTCGCGCTCACAATGATCCGGCTCTTCTTTCCCTCCCGCTCCAGCGTGTGCTTCACCTCCAGCCCGTCCATCGTGTGATGGATCCGGCTTGTCATCGCCGCACGCTCGTAGGGCTCGTTGTACACCCGCCTCGCCACCCACGATACCACGCGGCTCGGCACATACTCCCGCACGAACACCACCCCGCGCTCCGACCCGCGCCGCGCGTAGAACCTCAGGTTCACCTCCGGAAACTCGCGGAATCCGGGCCACGCGATCCCCTTCACCCTCGCGTTCTCAAAGTCAAACGCGACCAGGCTCGCAAAGCACTTCCCCTCCCGCCTGTCCAGCGTCAGTCC
This sequence comes from Phycisphaerales bacterium, assembly GCA_020853975.1. Lineage (GTDB taxonomy): Bacteria > Planctomycetota > Phycisphaerae > Phycisphaerales > UBA1924 > RI-211. Next base: position 60,319 of record JADYXW010000010.1, on the reverse strand, counting down.
CCGGGGCAGATAGGGGGTCAGCAACTCCTCGGGCACGTCATACGAGATGACGCACAGGTGCGACCAGTGAGCCCGGAGGAACGGCTTGATCACCCCTGCATTCTCCCGCGCCGACCCGTACCATGCAACCCAGATGTTCGAAGCACTCACCCAGCCCGGTCTCTGGCCCGCCGATATCCCCCCCTCCCGCCTCGCCTCCCGAGTCCGCATCGCGGATCCCGCCGGATGCTCCGTCGCCATCCTTGGCCTCGCCGACGACCTCGGCGTCCGCCTCAACTCCGGACGCCCCGGCGCCGCCCTCGGCCCCGACGCCTTCCGCGCCGCCCTCGCACGCTACGGCGTCGCCGAGCCCCACGGCTGGTCCTATCCCCCGGTCTTCGACGCCGGCAACGTCATCCCCGCCTCAGGTCACGACGCCTCCGCGCTCTCCGAGACCCACCGCCGCGTGACCAGTGTCACCCGCCAGCTCTTGGCCCGTGGCCTCTTCCCCATCGCCATCGGTGGCGGCCACGACCTCACCTTCCCCTTCGTCCGAGCCGTCATCGAGCACGAGGCCGCCCACGGCCGCACCCTCGACTCCGGCCTCTACTTCGACGCGCACCTCGATGTCCGCGAGCAGCCCGGCAGCGGCATGCCCTTCCGCCGCCTCTTTGAGGACTGCGCCCTCCGCCGCCTGCACCTCATGGGCTTCAGCCCCTTCGTCAACTCCGCCGAGCACGCCGCGTGGTTCCAGCACCGGGGCGGTTCGTTCCTCCCCGCCAGTCTCCGCGCCCTCCGCCATGCCACGAACGACACCGCCCGTGCCCGCTTCGTCAGTCTTGATCTTGACGTCCTCTCCTCTTCCTCCGCGCCCGGGGTGAGCGCCCCAAACCCAGCCGGGCTCCCCCCCCGCCGTGTCGCCGCGCTCCTCGACGCGGCTCTCAGACTCCCCGGCGTCCGGTGCTTGGACATCATGGAGCTCTCCCCGCCCCACGATGAAGCAGGCCGCACCGCCCGTACCGCCGCTCACCTCTTCCTCGTTGCCCTCCGCGCCCTCGCCTCCCGGGGGCTCTCGTGACCACCACCGTTATCCGCAACGCCCGCGTGGTCACCGCGCCCGCCACAGGACGCCGTGGCCCCGACGCCGTCGCGACCTCCCGGGGGCTCTGCGACGTGCTCCTTGAGCATGGTGTCATCGCCTCGGTGACGCCCCACGCCCACCGACGGTTCACAACCGTTGAAGGCTTTACCGTCATCAACGCTCAGGGCGAGCGAACCGAGCTCCACGACCCCCCCTCCGCCCACGCGGACCACATGATCGACGCCCGGGGCCATGTCCTCATCCCCGGCTTTGTCGACTGCCACACCCACGCCTGCTGGGCCGGCTCGCGACTCGACGAGTGGGAGCAGCGCCTCCGTGGCGCCTCCTACCTCGACATCCTCCGCGCCGGCGGCGGCATCATGTCCACCGTCCGCGCCGTCCGGTCCGCCTCCCGCCGCGATCTCGCCGAATCCACCCGCCGGCGTCTCGACCGCTTCCTCGCCGCCGGAACCACCACGGTCGAAATCAAGAGCGGCTACGGGCTCACTACGCCCGACGAGCTCAAAATGCTCGCCGCCATCACCGACGCCGCCTCCTCCTGGCCCGGCACCGTCGTGCCCACCGCGCTCCTGGGCCACGCCATCGACCCCGATCAGCCGGACTTCGTCCAACGCACGATCCGCGAGACCCTCCCCGCCGTTCACTCCGAGTTTCCCGGCATCGCCATCGACCTCTACCTGGAATCCGGCGCGTGGTCCCTCGAGCAGTCCCGCGCGCTCCTGGAAGCCGCCCTCGCGCTGGGCCACCCCGTCCGCCTCCACGCGGACCAGTTCCACAGCCTCGGAGGCGTGCCCCTCGCCATCGCACTCGGTGCTCGCAGCGTCGACCACCTCGAAGCCTCCATCCCTACCGACCTCAGCGCACTCGCCGCCTCCGAGACCACCGGCGTCATCCTCCCGGTCTGCGGCGTGCACTCCGAGGGCGCCTTTGCCAGCGCTCGAACCCTCTTGGACGCCGGAGGCCGCCTCGCCATCGCCACCAACTGCAACCCAGGCTCCGCCCCCACCGAGTCCATGCCCTTCGCCCTCGCGACCGCCGTCCGCCGCTGCGGCGTCACCACCGCGGAGGCTGTCGCCGCCGCCACCGCCGCCCCCGCGCATCTTCTCAACCTCCACGATCGTGGCCTCATCGCGCCGGGCTTCCGCGCGGACCTCTGCCTGCTCGACACCACCGACGAGCGCGACCTTACCTACCGGCTCGCCTCAAACCTCGTCCACCAGGTCTGGTGCGCAGGCGCCGCCCGCTGATCCGCCCGCGCAAAAACGAAAAAGGCCGCACGCCGGCGGCCTTGTGTGAGCTTGCTCCCGGCCCGCTCGGCCGGGGACGCGATGTTCGGCGAACTTACTTCTTCGCGAAGTAGTTGCCCGCGTACTTCTTCTGGAACTTCTCAACCCGGCCCGCGGAGTCAACGAACGTCTGCTTGCCGGTGAAGAACGGGTGAGAACCCGACCACACTTCCACGTGCATCTCCGGCACCGTCGCACCGACCTCCATCACGACCTGGCCGTTGTGAAAGACCTTGCAGTTGGGGTAGTACTTCGGATGGGTCTTCGGCTTCATGGCTCTTTCCCTCAAAACAGTGGGGGCCATGCTAGGCCGTCACCCACGCGGCGTCGAGCCCGGTGCCCAACCCGCAGCGAACGTTCGGATTGCGTCAGGTGCCGGCCGCCACCGGCCCCACGTGCCTCGCAAGCCCCGCGAGCAGCCTCTCGATCTCTTCCGGCGAGTGCGCCGCGGTCACCGTCACCCTGAAGAACCGGGGCGTGGGCCCGCCCGGATACTCGATGTACGGCGCGTACAGGTCCTCCGCCAGCAGCCGCCGGTGCACCTCTTCCATCCGCTGGTTCGACTCCAGCGTAAACGTGAAGATCGGGATGGACTCCCGGTGCGTCGCGATCCCCAGCCTCGCCAGCCCGTCTCGCATCAGGCCGATGTTCCGCCGCAGCGCCCGCAGCAGCTCCGGCTCGCTCTGCGCAGCCAAGACCGCCGCCCGCGCCGCCGCCGCGATCGGTGTCGGAATCGGCGTCGACCGCCTGTAGACGTCCGCCTGATCTCTGACGCGCTGCACCACGGCGCGTCCGCCCAGGACGGCGCCGCCATAGCACCCCACGCCCTTCGCCAGAGTCGTGGTCACAACCACCCGCGGGTCGCGGACGCCGAAGTGCCCGACCGTCCCCTGGCCTCTGTCTCCCAGCACGCAGACGCCATGGCAGTCATCCACCACCAGGGTCGCCCGGCGCTGGGGCAGCACCGCGAGCAGTTCCGGCACCGGTGCCAGGGCCCCATCCGCCGCGAACACCCCGTCCGTCAGCATCAGCACACCCTGGTCGGCGAACTGCCCCGCCAGCCACGCCGCGGACTCCGCGTTCAGATGCTCGTACTCAAAGACCTGGATTCCCGCCGCCGACGCCGCCGACCGCAGGCTCTTGTGCGCACGCGCGTCGATCAGTGCGACCCCGTGGTCGCGCGCCAACGCCTGGCAGATCGCGATGTTCGCCGTGTACCCGTCCGCGAGCAGGATCGCCGCCTCCTCCCCCACGAACGCCGCCAGTTCCTGCTCCAGCGCGTCGTGCACCACCGTGTTCCCGGTCGTTTCGCGGCTGGCTGTCGTCGACAGACCGAGCAGCCCCGCCGCCTCCGCCAGCGAGCCCGTCACCGCCGGGTGATGCGCCAGCCCCAGATAGTTGCACCCGCCGAACGCGAGAACATCGCGCCCATCGATCCGGATCATCGTCGCGGTGCTGGCTTGAACGTTGAGCCGGGCCATCCGTGTGCTCCGGAAGTGGGGGGGGGCGAGCGCGGGGGCGGAGGTTCGAGACGCGGGCAGGTCTATCGGCATTGTTGGCCAACCGCGCCCACCCGCGCCGAGGCGCACGAAAAAGGGCGGGCCACGCGGGCCCGCCCTCAGAGTCTTTCGTGAGCGATCCGGCCTAGCCGAGCAGCTGCAGCACCTGCTGGGCCTGCTGGTTCGCGAGCGTCAGGGTCGATGTGCCCGCCGACGCGAGGATCTGCGCCCGGGTCAGCTGGCTCGTCTCGGCCGCGAAGTCCGCATCCCGGATCACCGAGTTCGACGCCGTGAGGTTCTCGAACTGAGACTGGAGCGAGCGGGTGTTGGTGTCCAGCACGTTGCGTTCGAAGGCCCCAAGCCTTCCGCGGAGCACGGTGATCTCGTCGATCGCCGTCGCCAGGATGTCCGATGAGGGCTTGAAGTTGCTCCGGGCCACGCTCGCGGCGACGGAGTTGGACTGTCCGGCCTTGAGCGTCGAGAGGAACTCGATCGTGGAGCCGGTGTTCGTCCCGCCGAGCTGGCTCGCCGCGACGGACTGGATGCCGAACGTGGCCTGCTGGAGGGCCGTAACCTCGTGCCCGAGCTGGAAGAGGGCGCCCCCGGATGTGATGTAGAACGAGGTCGAAGCTCCGCTGGGGGTCGTCGCCGTCGTCGGGGTCAGGGTCAGGTCAAGACCGAGCGAGGCGGAACTCACCTTCACGTTCAGGCCGTCGCCCGTGGCGAGGTTCCCGTTGATGAGCGCCTGCACGTCCTGGCCCTTGTCGCGATCCCCCGGCACCAGCGTGCCGGCGGTGATCAGCGTCGTCCAGCCGAACGGCGCGTCCGCGGTCCGCGGCGCCGATCCGTTGAACGCGTACAGCCCCCAGGAGTCCGCCGCAGGCGCCGGCGGGGCCAGCCGCTTCACCGACACGAACGACTTGGTCCCGTAGTCCACCGATTCGAAGACGATCCCCGAGTTCGCGTCGTTGTTGATCAGGCTTGCCTGGACGCCCGTCATCGACGAGACGTTGTTCACTCCCTGCACGAGCTGCGACAGAGGCCTCCCGCTGGGGATCGTGATCACCTGCACGCCCGTCGGGCCGGTGATCTCCAGCGTCAGGGCCGAGAGCGTGACCCCCGGCGGGGTCGTCGCGCCGTTGTAGAACAACGCCCCCGTCTGCGCCGAGCCTACCACGTCCACGTCCACCTGCACCGCCGTGTTGTTGATGAACGACGCGTTGTTCACGCGCACCTTGGCGATGTCCGCGCGGCTGACGCCCGACAGCTGGTAGTCCAGCGAGCCGTTCAGCAGCTTCAGCCCGCCGAAGGTCGCCGTGTTCGAGATCCGCGTGATCGACTCGATCGCCGAATCGATCTGGAGCTGGTTCGCCTGACGCTCCGCCTCGGAGCTCGACCCCGTGCTCGCCGATTGCACGATCAGCGATCGGATCGAGTTCAGCAGGTCGTTGATCTCCGCCAGCGCACCCTCCGTCGTCGAGATCATCGCCGACGCGCGTGAGGAGTTCTGGATGCCCTGGTTGATGCCCTCCAGGTCCGACCTGATCCGCTCCGAGATGATCAGGCCCGCCGGGTCGTCCTTGCCCCGGTTGATCTTGAGGCCCGTCGACAGCCGCTCGAGGTGCACCTGCATCTGGGCCTGGGTGCGGCCGAGCTTCGACTGGGCGATGACGCTGGGGACGTTGGTATTGATCCGTGCCATGGCAATCCTCCGTGATTGCTCGAGTGCTCTTCAGTCCTTCGAACGCGTTGCCGGTGATCGTTCCCGGCTCTGGTGTTCCCTGTTCAGGCCCGCTTCGCCGCGGGCCGGGGGACTTTCATGCCCGCCCCGGGGTCCTCCGCCCCGTCCACCGACGCCGTCAGCCTTGCGGCGCTGGCTCGGATGCGGGTGCGGGCCGGGCCCGGTGCGACCTGCGGAATAGAGGTCACATCCGCGCCGGCAAGCCTGGCGGCCTGCTCGTTCTCGCGCTTGATGGCCTCGTAAACCTCCTTGCGATGAACGGCGATGCGCGTCGGTGCGGTGATCCCGAGACGGACCTTGTCCCCGCGGATATCCACCACGGTGATCTCGATCTCGTCCCCGATCATGATCGTCTCGTCGCGCTGCCGGGAGAGGACCAGCATGTTGCGGCTCCTTGCTTCCGGAGTCGGGGCTTCCTTGCCCCGATGGGAGTTGCTCCGCCACGGCGTTCTCCGCCGTCGCGGTCCGGCGCCCGCTGGGCGCCGGGTTGTTCCTTCGAAGTTGAACACACGCTGCATTCATCTGCGTCAGGCGGACACGGCCTTCGGCCCCGCCTCCGTCTTTCCGAGCTGCACCAGCGGGTGCCGAGTCGTCCAGCGCTTCTCCGCCAGCACCAGCTGCTCCCCGCTCCGCGTCATCGTGTTGATCACCAGCGGACCCTGCAGATTCCCCGTCAGAACCTGCTCGATCTTGTTCACGATCACGAAGACCTGCGCGTCCTCGAGCTTCCCGAGCTTCATCTCGATCATCTGCTCCGGACGGATCGGCACCGAGTAGTCCGGGATGAACAGGCTCGGGTCCGTCACCACGAACGCCAGCGACGGCTCATCCACGCACTGCAGCCAGAAGAAGCACGCGTCCTCCCCAGGCTCCAAAAGACAGTACCGGGTGTGCTGGGAGAACCCCAGCAGCCCCTTCGGAAACTCCAGGACGCGGTCGTCCGGGATCTCCACGACGCCGAACCGTGTCGTTCGAACTTGCATGGCGCGAGCTCCGCTGCGTCGGCCCGTGTGTTCCGCGGCACGCCCTGGGCCGAACCAGGCACGCCGGACGTTCGATATCAATCCAACCGCCGAGCCTCCGCCCGGCAGGTCATCCCGCTAGCTCAGAAAATCCAGCAGCGACCTCGAGTTCAACGCCGCCGTCACCTGCAACGCCGCCTGCAACTGCGTCTGCAGCAGCGTCAGCCGCGACGCCGCCCTCGTGAAGTCCGTATCCCGCAGCAGACTGCGTGTCCCTTCGTCCAGCACCTGGCGATCCGTTTCCCGCGACGCCGCGTCCTCGATCCTGTTGGCGTACCCGCCCAGCAGGCCCCTGGTCTCCACCAGCTCGCCCGCCGCCGACTCCAGGTCCTCCGCAGCAAGCGCAATGCCAAACACGTCGTTCCCGATCAGCGCCGCACGCAGGTCCAGCATGTACGTAAACGCAGACTCCACGCGCACCTTCGTGCGCTCCTCACCCGTAAACGTTGCGCTCCCCGGGTCGTACGTGCCGTCCATCAGCCCCAGCATCTCCGCCGCCCTCGAGTTGTTCCGGGGCTCCACCGCAATGGTCCCGGGGAAGCCCGCGTCCTGAACCAGCGCCAACCCGTTGGTCGTCGCGCTCAGCTCCGCCCGCAGGGCCGTCGAGGGCAGGCTGGCCGCCGCCAGCCCCGCCGCGATCTCCGAGTTGATCCGCGCCAGCAGGGTCGTGACATCCGCCATGTCCTGCGGCCGCAGGTCCACGTCGATCGTCGTCCCCGCCGGGTCCCCGAGCTTGATCCGCAGGTCCGTGTTCAAGCTCGCGCTCGGTGAGTTCGTCGTCGGGTCGTTCTGCCCGTCCACGATCTCCACCCCGCGCCCGAAGTTGAAGTCCGAAATCCGTGTCGCCGGCGACGCCGTACGCACCCCCAGCGCCGCCGCCGTCGTTCCCCCTACCTCCGAGATCGACAGGGCGCTCGCAGAGGTCGCCGCAACCTCGTTCAGCACGTCAATCCCGTTCCCCGCCTCGTTGATCCGCACCCGTACGCCAAGGCCCGCCGCTTCCAGCAGGTTCCGCACGTCCCCCAGCGTCGCAGCTCCCGAAAGGTCCACGACCGTTGTCCGCCCCGCGTTGGACATCCGCAGGGAGCCCAGAGGCCCCGAGAGCCCCGCCAGGTCAGCCACGGAGGTCCTCCACGTCAGCCGCGGCTGCGTGTCCAGGCCCGCCGCGCTCGTGGGAGAGAACACCACCGCCGTCTCCCCCGCCAGCCCAAGGTCCCGCGCCGTCGTTCCACCCGGAATCTCGCCAAACTCGATTGTGTGCCCGCTCGCGACGTCGATCGTCAACCCCCCGCCCGCGACCGAGACCCCGCCCGGCCCCAGCACAGTCACCGACTGCGCCGCCTCGTGCGCCCGCACCGCCGCATCGATCCGGGTGATCACATCCCCGATCGTGTCCGCGCCGGTGAGGTCCACCTCGATCTCAGTCCCGCCGTCCACCTGCATCCGCACCGTCCCCGCCGTCACTCCCAGCCCGCGGCCGCCGTCCAGGTCCGCCAACCTCGTCCCCGCCGTCAGCACCGGGTCCAGGTCCACCGTCCCCAGCACCCGAGACGAAGTCCCGATGATCGCGTTCCCCCCGCCCAGCGAGATCGGCGTCGTGCTCGCCTGCCCGATGTCGGTGACCAGCCCGGGACCGTCCCCCATGTACCGATACCCGGACAGGAACGCCTCCACCGGCCTCACCGACATGCGGCTGCCGGCCAGCGCATACCCCGCCACCGATTCCCGGTTGGCCGTGTTGAACAGCCCTGCCAGCATCTGGTCGATCACCACCGCCTGCGCCGACCGCTCCGAGGCGCTCGACGTCGCGTTCGACTGCGCCGACGCGATCCCCTTCGCCGCCAGCACCGAGTCGTGCGCTTCCTTGAAGATGTCGTCCAGCACGCCCAGCGCCGAGTCCGCGTGCGAGAGGTTCCGCGCCACCTGCACCGATCTCGCCAGGCGGTCGTCAAGGACCCCGATCGCAGCCGCCCGCACGATGTCGTCGCTGGGCCGCAGCAGCTCCACGCCCCCCGCGATCTGCTGCTGCACCCGCAGCAGCTCCACGTTGGTGGAGTTGATCTGCCTTGCCGACGCCGCGTTGCGCAGCAGGTTCGGCATCCGCGAGAGGTTGGAGGGGATCGACGACATGCGCTACACGAGCTCCAGCAACGTGGATGCCATCTCCTGCGCCACCGTGATCAGCCTGGCCGCCGCCTCGTACTGCCGCTGCGCCTCCATCAGGCTGATCGCCTCCTCATCCAGCGAGACCCCGCTTACCGCCGCTCGCTGGGCGCTCAGCGATTCCTCCACGATCAGCGCCGCGTCGGCGCGGCTGTTCGCCTTCGCCGCGTCCGATCCCACCCGCTGCATCGTCTCACGCCACGCCTGCGGCAGCGCCACCCCGGACAGCGCCTCGATCCCCGCGCTCTGCAGCCCCGCCATCGCCAGCGCCGTCCCGTTCTCCACCAGCGTCCCGTTCACGATCCGCCCGGCGCTCAGCCCCGCGCTGTCCGACAGCAGGTCCGCCCGCACCGCGATATCCGACGCGTCGGTCCCCGTGAAGTACGAGTTCACACCGAGCACACCCAGCACGCCCGACGAATCCTCCGCAAAGTTGAACGAGTACCCGTCCTCCGAGGTCACCCGCAGGCGTCCATCCCCGCCGAAGGTCGCGTTCAGGCCCGGCACCGCGTCAAGCGCCCCCAGGATGTCCTCCGCCGACGTGTCGTCCCCGAACCCCGGGGCGCCCGTCGCGTCCAGCCCGTCCAGGTCCACGTTCACCCGCACCGTCCGCACCGTCCCGCTCGCGTCGTGCCTCACGTGCACCAGAAAGCCGCCGTTCACCGCCTGAAAGGGCAGCCCGGTCATCGCCGTGTTCCCGGGGTCGTTCAGCGCGAGCGCCCGGTCCGCCGTCGACATCGTGACCTGCGACTGCGTGCTCCGAAGCCCCCGCGCGTTCGCTCCGGTGCTGTGCAGCTTGTTGACTTCCAGGATGAGTTGAGACGTGATCTGGTCCAGCCTCGCGATCGTCGCGTCCACCGCCTCCGACCGCTGGCTCAGCAGGGCCCCCAGCTGCCCCGACGTCAGGTCCAGCCTCGTCCCGTCCGCCGCCACTGCCACGCTCACGCTCGTCTCTCCACCCTGCGTGTCACGCCTGACAGCCACCCCGCGGCTGACCGCCCCCAGCACCACCGGCGTCGAGCCCGCCAGCACGTCCACACCCTCACGACCCCGATCGATCACCGTCACGTCCATCAGCCCCGAAAGCTCCAGCACCGCCTGGTCGCGCTGATCCCGCAGCGAGTTCGCCGTGTTCCCGCCGACCTCCGCTTCCGAGATCTGCCGGTTGAAGTCCGCCACGGTCTCGAGCAACTGATTCGCCCGCTCAACCCCCGCCGAGAGCTGGGCCTCCACCTGCCCGCGCTGCCTGCTCAGGTCGCCCCGCAGCCTCTTCACGAACGCCGCCAGTTGGTCGCCCCTCTGCACCACCGACGTGTCGCTCTGCGTCTGGTTCGCGCGCTCCGACCACGCGGTGAAGAACGACGACATCTGCGACGAGAGGTCGTCGTCCCCCAGCTCGCCCAGGGCGTCCTCGATCTGCGAGAAGATCCCCGCCTGCACCTGCGCAAACGCGTTGTCCGCCGTCGCCGAGCGCAGCCTCGCCTCGATCGCCGCGTCCACCTGCCGCTGGATCGCGCTCACCTGCACCCCGGCGCCGATCCCCAGCCCCGACACCGTGTTGTTCGACCTCAGGGGCGACAGCCTGGCGATCTGGCGGCTGTACCCCGCCGTCGCCGCGTTCGCCATGTTGTTGCCGGCCACCTGCAGGCCGATCTGTCCCGCCGCCAGCGCCGACCGCCCGATGTTGAACGCCGCTGAGAGTGACACGCGCTGCTCCTTCAGCTCCGGATATCCAGCCCGGACACGACCGCCGGCCCGGCCTCCGCAAACCCGCGCCGCCCGTACGTCCCGCTGTGGCTCACCCGCATGCTGACCTGCCTCAGCACGCCCTCAAAGTGCGTCGCCAGGCTCCGGCTCGCACGCTCCAGGCTCTCCAGCAGCCCCGCCGTTCGCGCCACCAGCACCCTCAACCCCGCCGCACGCGCCGCGAGCTCGCTCCCCGCGCCGGGCAGCGACGCCGCGATCACCCCCAGCGTCACCTGCCTCTTCCCCCTCAGCCCGGGCAGCACCTCCGCAGCCCCGTTGATCAGCGCGTCCCGCCTCCGGTCCAGGTCCCCGATCTTCAGCAGCGCCGGCCCCTCCGCGCCCGTCGCGACCGCCGCCCCCGCCGAGTCCCCGCGCCGCAGTGCGTCCCGGTGGGCCACCGCCGCCGCCTCCAGCGACCGATACGCCTCCTCATACCCGCCGACCACCGCCTCCAGCTCCGCCGCGATCGCTGCGAGCGTCCAGGCCGTCGTCCGGGTTTGTGCTGTCATCCGGCTCATGGCGCGCTGCTCCCGCCGCCACGCTGCAGCATCCGCTGTGCCAACGCGTCCACCAGCGGCCACTGCGCGGATTTCACCAGCCGTTGCGCAAGAACCGCGTCCTGTAACTCCCGGAACATGCGCTCCCCGCGCCCGGGTGCGAACGGCCCCGCCGCCCCGGTGGACTCCCGCAGCGACTTCAGCACCGGGCTCACCAGGCTCGCCGCCACCAGTTGCTCCGCCGCCTCGCGGGCCTCGCCCTTCCCGCCCGCTCTCGCCCGCGCCAGCGCGGCCGAGAACAGCCGCTGATCATCGTCCGTGCCTCCCGGCGTTGCGCGCAGCGCCCCCAGCGGCTCCCCGGCCCCCGAACCGATCCCAACGAGCGCTCCGGTGCCGGTCATCATGCTCAATACTCCTCGATCCGCGCCTGCAGCTTGCCCATCCGATGCAGCATCTGCAGCACCCCGATCTGCTCCTGCGCGGGGATGTCAAGCTGCTTGAACGCCGCCAGCAGGTCCGCCAGCTTCGCCTTCTCAGAAGGCCGCGCTCCCGTCTCCACACCCACCCAGCGCTCCCTCTTCACCACCGGGTTCCGCTCCGTTCCCGTCTGGGGCGGCGTCGTCGTCGTGATCGACAGGTTCCCGTGCGTGATCGCAACCGCCCCGATCTCCACGTCTCCCGCCGCGATGATCGCCCCGGTCCGTGTGTTGTACAGCACCCGCGCCTGCTCCGTCACCTGCGACAGCGACACGTCCGCGCTCAGCACATCCGCCACAAACCCCGCCCGATCGGGCCTTTCCGCCTGCGGCACCGTCACCCGCACCGTCCGCGCATCGATCGCCTTCGCCACGGGCGGGCCTCCCGGGTTCGCTTTGGCGTTCACCGCCACCGCCACCTGCGTCGCCGCGCCCCATCCTTCGAACGGCCTGTCCAGGATCAGGTCGAAAACGTCCCCGATCTCCGGCATCAGCACGTCACGCACCATCCGCGCCCCGCCCATCACCCGCGCCTGCGTCTCGGTCGTCCCCTCCGTCAGGATCGTCCCCTCCGACACCGCGAACACCGCGCTCCCCTTGATCGGGCCAGTCAACGGCGTCAGAAACAGCCGCCCGCCCTTCAGCGACTTGCACGTGTTCAGCGTCGTCACCTGCACGTCCAGGGTGTCGTCCACCCGCGCCCCCTCGCGGGGCACCGTGCACGACACGCTCACCAGCGCCACCGACTTGGACTTCTGAAAGTTCTCCGTGCTGTCAACCCCGGCGCCCGTGTTCTTCAGCAGTTCCATCAGGGGCCGGGCCGTCACCAGGTCCTTCGCGTCGTCCCCGGTCCCGGGAAGGCCAACCACCAGGCCCACACCCACCAGCACCGACTCGCCCTGGCCCTTCAGACGGCAGAGGTCCTGCACCGTCCCCGCCCGAGCCCACGGGCAAAGGCATCCCGCCGCCATCGCCACCAGCGTCACCAACCCTTTGAAGCGTGCGCGGAGTCCCATGCAGGGCACATCGCAAAGCCCGTGCCGACTCGCGAACTCCCCGCCCGACCCCGGGAGGCCCTACCTCAGGCCAGCAGCCCCGGCACCACGCTCCCGAACACGTCCGTCAACCGGAAGTTCCTTCCCTGGTACCGGTACGTCAGCTTTGTGTGGTCCATCCCGAGAAGGTGCAGGATCGTCGCCTGCAGGTCGTGCATGTGCACCGGGTCCGTTGCCACGTTGTACCCCAGCTCATCCGTCGAGCCGTACACCGTCCCCTTCTTTACCCCGCCGCCCGCCATCCAGATCGAAAAGCACTTCGGGTGGTGGTCCCGCCCCAAAAACGTGCTCCCGTTCCGCGCCTCGTTCATCGGCGTCCTCCCGAACTCCCCGCCCCACACCACCAGCGTGTCCTCCAGCAGACCGCGCTGCTTCAGGTCCATCACCAGCGCCGCCGACGCCCGGTCCGTCTCCACGCACCGCTGCTTGAGCGATGTCACCAGGTCGTCCCCGCTCCCCGTCCCGTGGCTGTCCCAGCCCCAGTGGTAGAGCTGAACGAACCGCACCCCGCGCTCCACCAACCGCCGCGCCAGCAGGCAGTTGTTCGCAAAGCTCGCCTTCCCGGGCGTCGTCCCGTACGTCTCGTGCACCGCCGCCGGCTCTCCCCCGATGTCCATCAGCTCCGGGACGCTCGCCTGCATCCTGAACGCCAGCTCATACTGGCTCATCCGCGTCCGGATCTCCGGGTCCCCCTCGCTCTCCAGTTTCTCCCCGTTCAGGTCCCGCGGCGCCGCACGCTTCGGATGGTCCTCCCACACCTCGCCCGCCGCCACGATCCACTCCTCGATTGCCGCCGCCTCCGCCTTCGACCACGCCTCGCCCGTCGGCGAACGCTCAAACGCATCCAGTTCCTTCGTCGCTGGCGGCAGGCCCGTCATGTCCAGGGAGAGCCTCCTCAGCAGCACGCCCGGCTCTGCCCGCCCCGCGGGGCTGACCCCCTCCGCCGAAAGCCTCGCCCCGATCAACCGATCGATCACGCCCTCACCCGCCGCGCCCCTCACCTCCGCGAGCGGCTCGTACGCCCAGTGCCTCTCCTCCACGCTCGTGTCCGCCGCGCCCAGCGTCTCGGGCCACACCGCCCCCTGCCTCACCCAGCGTTCCAGCACCTCGATCTGCTCGGGCGTCAGCGGGTCCGCGTCCTCCGGCATGATGACCTTGCCATCCAGCCCCTTCACGCGCCGGATCACATGGCTCGCCCCCGGGTCTCCCTTCACGACGCCCGGTCCGGTCTTTCCCCCCTTGAGCGCCGCCGCCAGCGAGTCGAGCCGGAGCTGTCCGCGCTTTCGCACGTCTCCGTGACAGTCAATGCACGTCGATTCCAGAATCGGCCACACCTCCGCCGCAAAGTCCACGGGCGGGCCCGCGTCCTCCGGGGCCACCGGCGTCGTGCCCGCGTGAGTCTCCGCCCGCTCCCAGCCCAGCGCCCTCCTGAGGGGCGAGAACAAGTAGTCCCCGCCGTACACCAGCGAACCACCCATGTGCCCCGCGACGCCCATCAGCATCGCCGCCAGAACCACGAGCGCCCGATAGACCCGCATCCCCGTCTCGGTCACGCGCCACGACGCCGCCAGCACCGAGGCCATCGCCATCAGCGCCACCGCCGCCGCCGCGATCCCCACCCACCTGTGCCCCTCGATCTCCAGCGGCCCGCCACCCCCGTGCTCGTGCATCGCGTTCAGCCACCCCGACCACGCCGTGACCCCCGCCGCGGGTGCGCCCACCACCAGGCACCCCCGCGCCAGCGCGCTCGGCCCCCGCATCATCATCCCCAGGCCCCGCCCCACACCGCCCCGCCTGCCCGCCACCGCGCTCAGCACCTCTGCGCCCGCCGCCAACGCCACCAGCGCCAGTGGAAAATGCACCAGCACCGGGTGCAGCCGTCCGCCCGTCTGCCACAACGCACCCGCCACGTCCCCATCGCCGAATGTCAGCATCCCGTGCACGTCCAGCATCACCACGAGTCTACCACACGGCGCGCAGCCCGTACTCCGCCCTTTCTACACTTGCCCCGCGACATCCTTCACAAGGACCCCCATGCCCACAGATCGCTCCACGCTCCGCGCGCTCGCCGCACAGTTCCCCACCTCAGACGCCGCCATCGCCGAGGCCGCCGCACTCCGCGCCCGCCTCTCCCTCCCCATGGGCGTCGTCCACGTCATCTCCGACATCCACGGCGAGGACGCCAAGCTCCGCCACGTCATCAACAACGCCTCGGGCCGTCTCCGCACGCTCGTCGATGACATCCTCGGCCCACGCCTCTCCCCCCAGGACAAGCACGAGTTCCTCGCCGTCCTCTACTACCCCCGAGAGGCCATCAACCGCCTCTCCCACGGCATCGTCGCACGCGGTGACCGCCCGGGATGGGTCTTCCGAACCCTCTCCGCCCAGTTCGAGATCATCAAGGAACTCCGCAAGACCTACCGCCGCGTCCACTTCGAACGCCTCCTCCCAGGCTGGTACCGCGAGCTCTTCATCGAGATGGGCGGCGGCCAGCGCCCCCAGTACGTCAAAGAACTCCTCGCCGAGCTCGCACGCTACGACCGCGACTGGGGCGCCGTCCGCGCCGCCGCCCGCCTCATCCGAAACCTCGCCTGCGACGAGCTCCTCGTCGCCGGAGACCTTGGCGACCGGGGCCCGCGCATGGACCGTGTCATCGACACCCTCCGCCGCCAGCCGAACGTCAATCTCCTCTGGGGAAACCACGACATGATCTGGATCGGCGCCCACCTCGGGCACGAGCCCTGCATGCTCACCACCCTCCGCTTCTCCGCCCGATACCGCCGTCTCTCCCAGCTCGAAGAGGGCTACGGCGTCATCATGGCCCCCATCGAGCGACTCGTCCGCCAGGTCTACGCCGACGACCCCGCCGAACGCTTCATGCCCAAGGGCGAGGGCTTCCGCGACGCGCAGGTCGTCGCACGCATGCAGAAGGCCATCGCCGTCATGCAGTTCAAGTCCGAGGGCCAGATGCTCGCTCGCCACCCCGAGTGGGGCCTCGACCACCGCCGCCTCCTCCACCGCATCAGCAAGGACCGCTCCTCCGTCGACCTCGGCGGCGTCTCGCACCCCATGCTCGACTCCCACCTGCCCACCCTCAACCCCGACGACCCCTACGCCTACTCCCCCGACGAGCAGGCCTGCATCGACCGCCTCAAGGAGTCCTTCACACGCTCCATGCGCCTCCGTGAGCATGTCGAGTGGATGATCCGCCACGGCGGCATGTGGACCCGGCGAGACGATGTCCTCGTCTTCCACGCCTGCGTCCCCGTCGACGACAAGGGCCAGCCTCTCGCCATCTCCGTCGACGGCAAGCTCGTCTCGGGCCGTGACCTCTTCGACGCCATGAACACCGTCGTCCGCCGCGCCGTCCGCAAGCGCTGGTTCGCACTCGACTCCGACGCCGACTGGCTCTGGTACCTGTGGGGTGGTCCCTGCTCACCCCTCTTCGGCAAGGACAAGCTCTCCACCTTCGAGACCTACTTCGTCGCCGACAAGAACGCCCACAAGGAACTCAAAAACCCCTACTTCGACCTCATGCACGACGCCGACTTCATGAAACGCATCGGCCGCCTCTTCGGCTGTTCCGACGATGTCCTCGTCGTCAACGGCCACGTCCCCGTCAAGATCGAGAAGGGCGAGCAGCCCGTCAAGAAGGGCGGCAACGCCGTCACCATCGACGGCGCCTTCAGCCAGGCCTACGGCGACCGAGGCTACACCCTCGTCCTTCGCCCAGACCGCATCGACCTCTGCGAGCACTCCCCCTTCCGTGGCGTCGCCGCCGTCCTCGAATCCGACGCCGACATCCTCCCGACCGTCACCACCATCCGCTCCTATCCAAAGCCCCGCACCATCGCCGACACCGCCAAGGGCGAAGACCTCCAGGGCCGGATCGCAGACCTCGAAGCTCTCGTGAACGCCTACGACGTCGGTCTCGAACGCGAACACGACGCCTCCATGCGCTGGTAGCACCCATGCCCGCCGAAGGCCCATCCCCGCCTTCCATCCAGCCCCTGGGCGACTCCGCTCTCCGCATCGCCGCACCCAACCCCGCACTCGTGCGCCACGCCATCCTCGCCGCGCCACCCGCCGGCCTTCTCGACCTCGTCTGCGGCCATCACACCCTCGCCGCCATCTTCTCCCCGGGCATAGACCTCGCACGCGCCGCCGCCGCCATCGCGCCCGCCCTCGCCCGCCAAGACCTTGCCCCGTGCCACCCGCCCCGCACCATCGACATCCCCACGCTCTACGGCGGCCCATCCGGCCCCGACCTCCTCCCCCTCGCCTCCTCACTCGGGCTCTCGCCACAGGCCCTCATCGACCTCCACGCCTCCGCCTCATACACCGTCCGCTTCATGGGCTTCGCGCCCGGCTTTGCATACCTCGAAGGCCTCCCCGCACAACTCCGCGTCCAAAGGCTCGATTCCCCTCGCCCCCGTGTCCCCGCCGGGACCGTCGCCATCGCCGGCCCATACTCCGGTATCTACCCCGCCGACTCGCCCGGTGGCTGGCGCCTCTTGGGCCGCACCAACCTCACGCTCTTCGACCCCCTCGCCGCGAGCCCCACGCTCCTCCAGCCGGGCGACCGCGTCCGCTTCATCCCTACGCGAGTGCCGACGCCGTGACCGCCCTTCGCGTCATCACCCCCGGCCTCCAATCCTCCATCCAGGACCTGGGCCGCCCCGGCTTCGCCTCGCTGGGCGTTGCTCCCTCCGGCGCTGCCGACCACCTCTCCCTCCGCATCGCCAACCGCCTCGTCGGCAACCCTGACCACTCCGCCACCATCGAGTGCACGCTCTCGGGCGACACATTCCGCGCCGAGGGCGCCGCCCGCGTTGCCCTCGCCGGCGCCGATGCCTCGCCGCTCATCCGCCGCGCCGGCAGCACGCTCGCGGTCCCGCTCTTCCAGCCCTTCACGCTCCTCCCGGGCGATGAACTCGTGCTAGGCCCCATCCTCTCGGGCTGCCGCCTCTACCTCGCCATCGCCGGCGGCGTCGATACCCCGCCCGTCCTCGCCAGCCGGTCCGCGCACCTCGCCGCCGCCTTCCCAAACCTCACGGGCAGACCCCTCCGCGAGGGCGACTCCATCCCCATCGGCGCACCGACTCCGCCGCCACGCTCGACCCCCGACCCCGCATCCCTCCGTCGCTTCATCGCCGCGCACTCGCTCCGCACAACCTTCCGCGTCCTCCCCGGCCCCGACGCCGCACTCATCCCGCCCGAGCACGCACCCGCCATCTTCGACTCGCACCTTACCGTCAGCGCTCGCTCCAGCCGCGTCGGCGTCCGCCTCGTCGGCGGTCCCGCGTGTACCCACCCGCCACGCACCAGCGAGCCCACCCCGCCCGGCGCCGTCCAACGCACCCCCGAGGGTGAACTCATCCTCCTCGGTCCGGAACGCCCCGTCACGGGCGGCTACCCCCTCGTCGCCTCCGTCATCGCCGCCGACATCCCCGCCATTGGCCAGCTCCGCCCCGGCGCCCGCGCCCGCCTCGCGCCCATCACCCTCGACGCAGCACGTACGCTCCTCATCGACCAGCAGCAAGCTCTCGACGCCCTCCTGCCACCTCTCCCCGCATGAGCGCCCCCGAAGTCCCATTCCTCAACTGCGACCTCGGCGAGTGCAACGTCGGCGAAGGCTCCCCAACCCCCGACCACCTCCTCATGCCCTGGATCGCCGCCGCCAACATCGCCTGCGGCGGGCACGCGGGCGACCCCGCCTCCATGCGCCGTGTCACCACCCTCGCCCTCTCTCACTCCGTCCGCCTCGGCGCGCACCCGTCCTACCCCGACCGCGCGAACTTCGGCCGCACCGTCATGGCCATCTCGGCCGCCGACCTCGAAGCCAGTCTCTCCTCGCAGATCTCCGCGCTCCGCGACATCGCCCGCGATCTCCGCGCGGACCTCTCCCACGTCAAGCCCCACGGCGCGCTCTACCACGCCTGCGAAGACCCAGCACTCGCCGCTCTCATCGCCCGTGTTGTCGAAAAAACCTGCCCGCACGCCGCCCTCGTGGGCCGCTGCGGCTCGCGCGCCGTCGACACATGGCGCCGCCTCTCACGCCCCGTCTGGACAGAAGCCTTCGCCGACCGCCTCTATCTCGACGATGGCTCCCTCGCCCCGCGCTCCACCCCCGGCGCCGTCATCTCAGACCAGGGCCGCGCCGCCTCCCAGGCCCTCCGCATCGCGCAGGGCCTGGGCGCACCCACAGCCTCGGGCGGCACCATCCCGCTCAGGCCAACCACCATCTGCATTCATTCAGACTCGCCCGGCGCCGCCCTCACCGCGCAGCGCGTCGGTGCCGCACTCCGGTCCCTCATCCAGTGAACGCCCGACCGCCCCCGCGGCCGCTCGCCCCCGCAGTCGTTCGCCCGCGCGTGCTTACTTGTCCGCCACGTTCAGGCTGCGCCCAACCCGACGCTTGCGGTTCATCATCTTGCGGCCGTTCGTGGTCTTCATCCGCGCGCGGAACCCGATGCCACGCTTCCGCTTGATCCGACTCGTCCGGTGGGGGTAGTGCATGACTGTCCTTCGTTCCAAATCACCCCCGCCGTCCGGTCCTGCCCGGGCCCGACTGGGGCCAAGATGATAGGCCGCCCGCCCTTCCAGGGCCATTCAGACACCCATCCAAGGTACCCTCCTTTCCGACCTCGGCCTCTCCCGGTTCCCACGCCAGCAGGGGGGCACGCCAGAGGGGTTAGTGGGAACGCCCTCGGCGACATTGTCCGCCTTCCGATCTATCTGAGAGAGCGAAGCGACTCGGAAGCGGCCCCGGGTTGGAGAGAGCCTGCGACCAATGGGCGCCGGGGTCTGGACGCCCTCCGAGCCCTTACCCGGGTGAACCGCCTCGGGTGCAGTCAGCCGCGGCCCGGGGTCATGGCCACCCCAGGCCTTTCACGACGCATCCGGGTTCCGCCGCCACGTGCGGCAACTCACCCCGGCAGTTTGCCTAGGGGCACCTCGCCCCCAGGAGTCACCGGGGCCTCGCCCCCCGCGTCGTCCGGCGGCGCGTCCTTCTTGGGCTCAACCTTGCCCGCCGCCTTTCCCTCGCCAAGGTGGCGGACGAGAAAATCCTCGTACTTCCGGTAGCGGCCGATGGTCTTGACGTCGCCATCCAGCCCGTGCCCGCCGGTGGGGTCGATGAACAGCTCGACGTTGACCTCCTTGTTGGCCTTCAGAAGTTCGCGGTACACGCGCACCGTGTCCTGGTAGAGCACGTTCGAGTCTTCCACGCCGTGGATGAGCAGCAGCTTGCCCTTGAGGTTCTTGGCCAGGGGCAGCAGCGAGTACTTCTCCAGGTCGGTCTTGCCCGGCTCGTTGGCGCCGATCGTACCGGTGGAGTACCACGAGTTGTAGTTGTGCCACTCCGTCGGGCCGGCGCCCGCGAGCCCCACGGCAAAGACATCCGGCTCGGTGTACATGACCATCTGCGTCTGAAACCCGCCGAACGACCAGCCGTGCAGCGAGAGCTTCTTCTCATCCACGCCCTGGTTCTTCACAAACCAGCGTGCGCCGTCGACCAGGTCCTCGGTCTGCGGCTTGCCCACCTGCTCGAAGTTGGCCTTCTCGAACACGGCGCCATAGCCCGAGGCCCCGCGCGGGTCGATCGTCGCCGTGACCCATCCGTGGTTCTCGGCCATGTACCGCGCGAAGAAGTACGACGGGGCGGCGAAGGCGCCGCGCGTCGCCATCTTGCGCTCCCCCAGGGGCCCGCCGTACACATAGATCAGCAGCGGCCGCTTGTCCTCTGGCGACCAGTCGGCCGGCTTGAACATGTGCCCGTGGATCGTCTGCCCGTGCCGGTTCTCGTACGTGAAATACTCCGGCGCGGCCTTCGTGAGCGCGTGCGCCTCCTTGGGGTGAGAGTCGGTGATCCTGCGCGGCGCCGTCCCATCCGGGGCCGTGATGCACAGCTCGCCCGGGGCGCCGAAGTCCGCGTGCACCGAAGCGACCAGCGTGCCGTCCTCGCGCACCGCGACGTCGCTGTGAACCCCCCGCGCCGTCGTGAGGCGAGTCACCGCGAGCGTGCTGAGATCGATGCGGCAGACCTGCTCCTGGTTCGGGTCGCCCTCCGTCGTCGTCGCAAAGAGCGACGTGTTGTCCCGCGTGATGTGGAACGGATAGAGCTCGTACTGCCCGGAGGTCACCTGCGTGAGCTGCTCATAGCGCGGATCGAGCAGGTGAAGCTGGCGGAACCCGGAGAGCTCCGTGATGAAGACCATCCGCCTGCTGTCAGGCAGGTACAGCGGGCGCACCATCCCCGGGGTGTTCGGCCCGCCCGCGTGCAGAAACTGGTACACCACCCGCGCGTTCTCGATCTTGAACTCCGGCTCCTTCTCGGCGTCCTTTGGCTTCTCGCCCTCGGGCTGAGAGGCCCCCTCGGGCCCTCCGTCCGTCTTCGCCCCGGGCTTGGCGTCCGTCTCCTTCTCGCCTTCCTTCTTCTCGCCCTTGTCCTTCTTCTCTTCGGCCTTGAAGCCGGCCTCGAGAATCTTCATGACGCCCTGCTGCTGGTCAAACGCGGCGAAGGCGATCCGGGAAGAGTCGGGCGACCACTCCGGCACGCGCATCACGTCGCGCGGCCCGCCGACCTTCCGCGTAAAGACCCGCTCCAGCTTGCCCTCCTCCATCGCGTGCCCCTTGAGGTCGTACAGGTACACGCTGGAGAATGACTCGGGCCAGGGGTCGTCGGGCATGTGGCGGCGAACCTCCTGGGCACGCGCAAACCGGTCGCGGTAACTGACGATCGTGACCCGGGCAGCCCGGTCGTTGGTCGTCTGGCCCCGCGAGGCCAGGAAGACCAGCCGCTTCATGTCCGGGCTGAGCCGGTAGCCGACCATGCGCTCTCCGTCCTTCAACTCCGGATCGAGTTGCACGATCTGATGCTCGCCGAACTTGACGCGTAGCAGCGCGCCGTCCCGCAGGTACGTGTACCCCGAACCGTCGGGAAGGTACTGAACGTCCGCCTCCCGCTCGCGGGTGCGGGTCAGGCGGGTGAGGTCGCCCCGGTACGGCGTCGCAGTTGTGAGCGTGGTCTTGGCTCGCTTCGGCTTCTTTGCCTCGGGCTTGCCGGATGCTTCGCCCGCAGGCTGAGCAGGGGCGATCTCGCCACCATCGCCGTCGCCCTTGGAATCCTCCCCGCCCGGCTCCGCGGGGGCTGCCCCGGCGGGGTCGCCCTCCGGCTTGCTATCGGTCGCCCCGGGCTCGTCCGCGGGCGCGGTCTGCTCCGGGCGAACGAGCGACGCGTCCCACTTCGCCAAATCAATGCTCAGCCGATAGATGTCCCCGCCCGACTGCACCAGCAGCTCGTGCGACTTGGGCGACCACTCCATCGACGACACGCCGTCGTACCGCGGGGCCGGGTCCTTCACGGGCTTCCCGTCCTTCTCGTCGTTGATGTCGGCGTCGTCGCCAAGCACGACATCCGCGAGGGCGAGACGCTCGCCCATCGCACCGGTCACTCCCTTGGGCTCTCCTTCGGGAGGGGGTTCCGGAGCCTTGCGGGCAAGCGACGCCGACAGGCTCTGCGCGGGCTCAGAGAGCTTCAGGTCGATCTTGAGTGCCGCGCCGTCCAGCGACAGGTCGAGCGAGCCCTTCACCTTGAGCAGATTGTCGTCGATGGCTGCTTTCCCGCTGCCTCTCGCCTCATCCAGGTCCACGTCGGACAGCGAGATCGTGGCAAGGCCGACACGCAGCGACCCCGCGAAACCACCCTTGTCGTTCTCGGTCAGCGTGAGCAGGATGTCGCCCGTCAGCGGCGCATCGGTGGGGGCCGCGACGCCGGTCCAGGTGTCCACGAGCAGCCGATCCTGCCAACCCATTGCGCGATACTGCTCTCGCGCCAGGCGATTGGTCGTCCAGCCGTCCTTCTTTGCCTTCTTCTCGCGGTCCTCTCGCACCTTGCGGGCTTCCTCCTGAAACTCCGCGAGGCGGCTGACGCACGTGATGCGGCGCACGCCTCCCGTCGTGGTGTCGAGGATGTACAGATCGCTGCCGTGGCGCCGTTCCTCGTACGGGCGGTAGAGGAACGCGAGAAACCTCCCGTCGTGGCTGAAGGTCGCGCCGCGAGCGCCCGGGCCGAAGAACGACTTCTTCGGGAAGATACGGTCCAGCGTGAGCTTCTCCGGCTTTTCCGTCTTGTCCGGTTTGGAGCCGCCCTCCGGCTGACGCTCCGCCAGCGGCCCCGGCGCCGCCACCGACCGGGCCGCGAGGTGCGACCCCGCCGCCGCTATGACCGCCAGGGCCAGCAGCGAGAGCGGAGCGCGAGACGTTCGGAGCGGCCAATCGTGGTGCGGCATGGGTGTACCTCGTTGCGAAGGGTCATCTTCCGGACTGCTGGCCGGTAGCGGGCGAGAATACCCGAAATCCGGACCGCAGAGGGCCCGCCGCCGCGGCTACTTGCCCCCGAGCCCGGGCACAAACGGCAGCACCATCGATACCGCGATGAGAACGATGATGATCCACTCCAGCACTTCCATCCGCCGGGCGCTCGCCTCTTCCGCCAGCTTCTGGGAAAGGTCGTCCACCGTCCCCAGCTTGCGCAGAATGCTCCGGTCCCAGTCTTCGAGGTGAAAGCGCCGGGCCGCGGCTGCGTACAGCCGAGCGAGGTGCTCGTCCCCCACCAGCTTCAGCGCGTTGTTCACGCCCTCGAACAGGATGGCGTTCTCCATTTGCAGCGCCGCCAGCCTCCGACGCTCCGCGCGGTTCGGGTCCATCAGCAGGCCCAGCGGGGACCGCGGCACCCGCCCCTTCGCGTCACGGCGAAGCAGCGAGCCGTACGACCGGTCGAGCGCCGCGTCCAGCCGGTCGTCCAGCAGCCGCATCTGCAGCAGCTCGACGTTCGCAAACTCCAGCACCGCGAGCGTGTCGGACTCGTCCGCGCCCAGCGACAGCGCCGCGTTCCAGTCGATCACCGTCGCGTCCTGCCGGGTGTAGGAAACCAGGGTCGAAAGCGCCGACGCCACAGACTGGTCCGAGAGTGCCGCCCCGTCGGGCTCCGCGAGCAGGAGCGACGCCACCGAGCGTGCGTCGCCCGCCACAGCCCCCTCCGCCTCCGCGTGGAGCGAGGTCGTCCACGCGCGAGCGTGGTAGACGGTGTAGTCCTCTACAAACGCGTGCAGCGCGGGCCTGTCAAACGCCCCGGCAAGCCGGGAGGTCAGGAGCCTCACCCGCGCCCGCGCGTCCTCGCGCAGGTCCGCGCAGTCAAACAGCCGCTGGGCCAGCCCCGCCAGCGAGGCCAGGGGCAGCCCCGCGGCCCCCCCGTCGATCGGGATCCGGTACGCGACCGAGACGGCGCCGAAATCAAAGAGCGTGCACTCGACCTGGGGCCAGGCGTGAAAGCCCGCAAGGTCCAGCACCGCCACCTCCGGCGACGGCTGGTCGATGCGCAGCGGGGCGGGATTGAACTGCAGGTGCGCGGGCGAGCGCTTCCGATGGCTGATCGCCTCCCTGTGTGTCGCCTCACCCTCGCGCGGGCCGCCCAGCGCAAGCAGGCGCTGCGCCTCGTCGAGGTCGATGCCGAACGCCGCGTCGATCGCGAAGAAGACCCAGCAATCCCCCGAGTGCACGCGGATCGTGCACGCTGGGTCGGGCGAGGGCTGTTCGGCGCTGGACATGTGAGTCGCCCCGGGGCATTGAACGATGAAGTCAGAGCGTGCCGAGGCGCCCGCCGTCAACCGGCAGGTTGATGCCGCTGATGTATCCCGCCGCCGGAGAGCACAGGAAGGCTACAGCCGCCGCGAGATCCGCCGGGCTGCCCAGCCGGCCCGCGGGGATGGTCGCGAGCCACTCCTTCTCGATCGTCGAGGCTGGCACGCCGCGCGCCTTGGCCCGGTTCTCCATGAGGGAGCCCAGCCGCTCGGTCGACGTATACCCGGGCAGCACGTTGTTGACCGTGATGCCGAACGCGCCGACCTCCTGCGACAGGCACTTGGCCCACGCCGCCACCGCGGGGCGCACGATGTTCGAGATCGCGAGGTTCGCGATGGGCTGCTTCACGCTGGTGGAAGTAATGTTGACGATCCTTCCGTAGCGGGCTTCCTTCATGCCCGGAACGAGCAACTGGCTCAGGAGCTGCGCCGTGACGAGCTGGGCGTTGAACGCCGCCACGAGCTGCGCCGCCGTCGCGTCCAGCACCGCGCCCCCGGGCGGTCCCCCGGTGTTGTTGATGAGAATGTGGTACGGGCCGCCGCCGAGGGAGGCCTCCACCGCATCACGGGCCGCCTCCGGGTTCGAGAAATCCGCGACGACCACGCCGTGACGGCCCGGGGCGGGCAGCGAGCCCAGCGCCGAGGCGAGCCGCGCCGCGTCACGGGCCGCGAGCGTGACAGACGCGCCAAGGGACGCCAGTTCCTGTGCGCAGGCCCGGCCGATGCCCGCCGTGCTGCCGCAGACCAGTGCGCGCTTCCCGGAAAGGTCTAGGTTCATGGCGCAGAGGCTAGGCGCGGGCCGCGCCAGCCGGTCCATACCCTCTCAGCGATGCCCAACCCGTCCACGCTCACGCTGGTCACGCTCGCCGGCCCGCCCATCGGCCCGTTCACAGTGCGGGCAGAGGGCACGACCAGGCTCGGCCGGGCCGCGGAGTGCGAGATCTGCCTGCTGAGCGATGATGTTTCCAGACGCCACGCGTCGCTCCTCCGCAAGCGCGGCACGTGGTTCGTCACGGACGAATCCAGCCGCGCCGGCACGTTTCTCAACGGCGTAAAGCTGCCCCGGGACACCCCCGCGCCCATCGGCAGCGGGGACCTCCTCCGCGTCGGGCCCTGGGCCTTCCGCGTGGTCGAGGGAGAGGCCCGCACCCGCGCCGCCAAGACCGTGGACGACGCGGGCGTCAAGTCCCAACGCATCGACCGTGTGGGCAGCACCGACGGAGCCGGCCGCAGCGACCGCCGCCTCAGGCTGCTCTCCGAGTGCATCGGAAGGCTGGGAGCAGCGGGGGACGAGGAAGAGGCCGCCCGGACCGTGCTCGAACTCGCCGTCGCCGGCAGCGGATACCCGCGGGCCGCCGTGCTCCGGCGCCTCGCCGGCCCCCTGGGCACGGTGGGCGTGGTCGCCGAGCATCGGGCAAGCCCCGACGACCGCTCGCCCATCTCCTTCAGCCGCACGCTCATCGAGCAGGCCGACGCCGGCGAGGCCGTGGTGCTGAGCACTTCGTCGAGCGCGAATGTGAGCGAGAGCCTCGCCGGTGCGGGCGTTCACTCCGCGATGTGCGTCCCCGTCGTCGTGGCCGGGTCAATCACCGAGTACCTCTATATGGACTCGCGTGGCGGCGAGGCCCACGTGCGCACCGACGCCTCGGGTTTCTGCGAGGCGCTCGCCACCGCCTTCGGGCTCGCGCTCGCCAACATCAAGCGGGCGGCGCTCGAGCGCAGACAGCGGGACATCCAGTCCGAGCTCGACGCGGCCCGAGAGGTCCAGCAGAGCATCCTGCCCCCCTCGCAAGGTCTGATCGGCCCCGCCAGGTATGCGATGGTCTCCAGGCCCGGCAGCTTCGTCGTCGGTGACCTCTTCGACGCCGTCCTGCTCCCGGACGGTCGCGTGGTCTTCTGCCTGGGCGATGTCGCGGGCCACGGCGTGGGGGCCGCCATGCTCATGGCCTCCGCACAGTCCTTCCTCAACGCCGAACTGCTCAGGCTCGCTCCCGACGAGGGGCCCGCGTCCGCCGTCACCAGGCTCAACCGCTACCTCGCCAGCCGGCCACTCGCAGGCAGGTTCCTCTCGCTCTGGGTCGGCCTCATCAGGCCGGATGGCGAGATGTCTTATTGCGACGCCGGCCACGGCCTCTGGCTCCTGCTCCAGCCCGCCGACGATCGCACGCAAGCGCGCCTCGAGGGCGACCTGCGGGGGATCCCCGTGGGAATCGACCCCGACACCGTCTACCACGACCAGCACTACAGGCTCGAAACCACCGACCAGATCGTCGTCTACTCCGACGGCATCGTCGAGCAGCGGAACGCCGCGGGCGAGCCCTTCGGCCGCGAGAGGCTCCTCGAAGCCGTGCTCATCGGCCGCTCCGCCCAGGAAGACGTCGCCCTCGTGATGCGCGAGCTCGACCGCTTCGCGGGCGTCCCATCCCTCGAAGACGACGCGACCGTCGCCGCCATCGAGTACGTCCGCCCCGGGTGAGCTTCGGGCACCGGCGTGGTACGATGCCCCCGGCTCGATCCAGGAGAAACCCCATGATTCACATGATCGCGGCGGCCATGCTTGTTCAGGCGCAGCCCATCCCCGCCCTGGTCGTGACCGGCCAGAACAACCACAACTGGCAATACACCAGCCGCATGCTCGCGGACACGCTGGATTCCACCGGCCGCTTCCGCGTCACCATCACCGACGACCCCGCCACCGACTTTGCAAGGCCGGACTTTCTCGGCTCCTTCAAGGTCATCGTCCTGGACTACAACAACGGCGACTCCGGCAAGCGCTGGGGCGCCGACGCCGAGGCCAACTTCCTCCGGGCCGTCTCGGGCGGCACGGGCGTCGTCGCGGTCCACGCCGCCAACAACGCTTTCAAGGGCTGGGACGAGTATGAGAAGATGGTCGGGCTCCTGTGGCGCGAGGGCGCGGGCCATGGCAAGATCCACGAGTTCGAGGTCGAGTACGTGCAGGCCGATCACCCCGTCTTCAAGGGCCTCCCCGCCATGAAGGCTCACCGTGACGAGCTCTACCACGGGCTCACGAACCCGCACAAGGCCCCCTACACGCTCCTCGCCCGCGCCATGTCCACCAGGGACTCCGGCGGCTCCGGCGCCTTCGAGCCCATGGCTATCTCGCTCGCCTACGGCAGCGGACGCGTCTTTGCCACCCCCCTCGGGCACGTCTGGACTGGCGACGACGCCTCAAAAGAGATCGTCTGTGACCCAAACTTCAAGAGCATGATCGCCCGCGCCGCGGAGTGGGCCGCCACAGGGGCCGTCACCCTCCCGGGCGAACCCGCCGACGCACGGACGCACAACGCCCTGACCAAGCCCGAGGCTTCGGAGGGGTGGACGCTCCTGTTCGACGGCTCTTCGCTCACGGGCTGGCACGCATGGGGCAAGAAAGAAGCGCCCGGATCCGGCTGGTCCGCCGCCGACGGATGCCTGACCTTCACGCCCGGCAAGGCGGGGGGTGACATCGCCACCGATGGGCAGTTCGGCGACTTCGAGCTGACCCTCGAGTGGAAGGTCGGCCCCGGCGGCAACAGCGGCATCATGTACCGCGCCACCGAAGACCACGGCTACCCCTGGGAGACCGGCCGAGAGTGCCAGGTCCTCGACAACGCCCGCCACGCCGACGGCAAGAAGCCCAAGACCCGCGCCGGCTGCATGTACGACATGTTCGCCGCCGCCGCCGACGTCGCGCGCCCCGCGGGCGAGTGGAACCGCGTCCGAATCATCGCCGACGGCACGCGACTCGAGCACTGGCTCAACGGTTTCAAGATCATCGACGTCGATACCGCGTCCGACGAGTACAAGCAGGCCCTCGCCGCCAGCAAGTTCACCAAGATGCCCGACTATGGGCTGCGCAGCAGCGGGCACATCTCCCTCCAGGACCATGGCGACCCCGTGCGGTTCCGAAACATCAAGGTCCGCCATCTGAAGTAGGCCCGTGCCCGAACGCACGCACAACCCGCCCGCATGGTGGTTCGATGCGCACCTCGACCTCGCCTACCTCGCAGTCTGCGGCAGGAACCTCTCGCTGCCCTTGGCCGCGCTCTCCGGCGCAGCAGCGGACCCGCACCCCCCCGCGGCGGTGACCCTCCCCTCGCTCGCGGACGGACGAGTGCGCTTCGCCCTCGCGACGATCTTCACCGAACCCCGTGGCCCCGACGCCGCCACGCTCGACACGTTCGAATACCGGGAGGGCGACGCGGAAGGCGCGCACAGGCGAGGTCGAGCCCAGCTCGAGGTCTACCTCACGCTCGCCGAGCGGGGCCTGATGTCCATCGATCTGCACAGCGCCTTCCGCACCGAACCGGGCACGGGCGTCACGCGGGGCGGCATGGGAGTGGCGGAGTTCGAGCCCTACCCGCCGGACCGCGCCGCCGCGGGCCTCGCCAGGCAGCCGGGCCTCCACGCCGGACTGCTCATGGAGAACGCCGACCCGATCCGCGAACCGGGCGAGCTGGGCTGGTGGGTCCAGCGCGGTGTGTGCGCCATCGGCCTCGCCTGGGTGCGGGGCTCGCGGTACGCGCAGGGAAACGGCGCGGACACAAACCACGGGCCCGGGCTCACGCCCCTCGGCAGGGATCTCGTGAAAGAGATCGACCGCCTCGGCGTCCTGCACGATGTCTCGCACCTCTCCGACCGGGCGCTCGGAGAGCTGCTCGATGCCACGCCGGCTCGGGTCGTCGCGTCTCACTCCAACTGCCGCGCGCTCATCGCCCGCACGGACGATCCCCGCAACTGGCAGCGACACCTCACCGACGCCTCCATCCGCGAGATCGCAAGGCGGGGCGGCGTGATCGGCGTGAACCTCTTCTCCCCCTTCCTCCTCCGGGGCTCGCCCCAGGACCAGCGGGCGGGAGTCGACGATGTCGTGGCCCACATCCAGCGCGTCTGCGAGATCACCGGCTCCCACCTCCACGTGGGCCTCGGCTCGGACGCGGACGGCGGATTCAGCGCCGCGCGGCTCCCGACCGGAATCGAACGGCCCGCAGACCTCTGGCGACTCGCCGACGCCCTGCGCCGGGCCGGCTGGACCGGCCCGCAGATCGAAGATTTCGCCTGGCGAAACTGGTGCCGCATGCTCTCGGGCCGGCTCCCCCAGGGCTGATCGGGCACTGTCCGGGTTCATGCCATCAGAAAACTGCGGACTTTGCTTGCCCGATCCCAATTCGTGATGCACCTTTGCTCTCGGGGCCGCATGCAACGTGGGGTGGCCTGCGGAGCGCTCCGGGGGCTGAGGGAAGTCCATGAAGATCACATGCCGCACACTTGGCGTCGTTGCCGCAGCGGCCCTCGCGCCTCTCGCGATGGCCGACGTCATCTTTCAGTCGCAGGTCCGCGAGATCCAGGTCGAAACCGCGGCGGACGCAAACCTGCTCGCGCAGTCCGCCCCGGACTTCGCCGCCTTCGTCGCCACCCTCGACGCCGACACCGGCTTCACCGACCTGAACCAGATCTTCCGGCGGAACCGGGGACGGTCCGCCATCTCGTGCTTCATCGACTTCAACGCCATTGTCGCCTCGGGCAACTTCACAACACAGGGCGGCATCCGCATCGGGCCCGGAGGCGACCCCGAAAACGTCTTCGGCGAGGCGATGTTCCTTCTCGACATCACCTTCGAGCTCACCTCGGCCACTCCCTTCAGGGCCCTGGGCTCCAACCTCGACATGAGGCACCTGCCGGGGGATGAGTTCGAGCTCGAGTTCGAGAACCTCTCCACGGGCGCAGTGGTGTTCAGGTACGACGATGTGAACCCCATCGACACGCTCGACCTCTCGGGCGACCTGCAGCCCGGCGTCTACCGCCTGCAGTACCACACCGAGACCAGCTCGATCGGCGACGAGCTGTCGCAGGACTACTCGTTCCAGTTCCTCATCCCCAGCCCCGGCGCCGCGAGCCTGCTGCTGGGCGGCGCCGCGATCCTCGGCCGCCGCAGGCGCCCTCAGGCCTTCTGAGCGAGCACGGGCAGCGGGCGATAGTCGCCCTCCAGCACGTCCTTGCTCGGCGCCCGCAGCCATGAGTCCAGGATGCCCGCGTACACGCTGCGGAAGTCGATCGTGTACTTCAGATCGCCCGAGTCAAGGTCCCGCATCGACGGGTGGTCGCCGATGACCCCTCGCCGGATCATCGGGCCGACGAGGAACATCGGGGCCGCGGTGCCGTGGTCCGTGCCGCCGGACTGGTTCTGGCCCACGCGCCTGCCGAACTCGGAGAACGACATGGTCATCACGCGCGTGTCATTGCCCTGCGCCTTCAGCTCGGTGTAGAACGCCTTGAGGGACGCGGCGAGCTGGTTGAGAAGCTGGCCGTGCCGCCCATTGGCGCCGCCCTGTCCCGCATGCGTGTCGAACCCGCCGTGGTTCACGTAGTACACCCGCGTCCGCAGTCCCGCGCGGATCATGCTCGCCACCATGGCGAGCTGCCGCCCAAGGTCCGTCTGGGGGAACTGCGTCGTCGGGCGGTTCGCCACCGCCTTGCGGATCATGTCGCTCGACACCTGCGCGTCCAGCGACGTCCGCATCAGGAACGCGGCGTTGGAGTTCGCGCGGGCCGCCTGGCCCTCCCCCGCCTCGCGCCGGTTGAGCGCGTCGTAGGGCTCCCGCAGGGACTCGTGGATGTCCTGCCCCGCCCACCGGAAGAGATCGACGCTCTCGAAGGACACGGGCATGACCTTGCGGCCCTGCATCGCCAGCGGAGCGCTCCGGCCGATGGCGATGCCCGCGGGGCCCCCCGCCGGCGCCTCCGCCGTGCCGCTCTCACCCTTCCCGAAGCCCACGCACTCGGAGTCGAAGTACTTGCCCAGCCAGCCGTCCCCCGTCGCGCTCGTGTCCGCGGTCTGCCAGATGTCCATGGACTTGAAGTGAGAGCGGTTGGGGTTG
This sequence comes from Phycisphaerales bacterium, assembly GCA_020853975.1. Lineage (GTDB taxonomy): Bacteria > Planctomycetota > Phycisphaerae > Phycisphaerales > UBA1924 > RI-211. The sequence continues at coordinate 29,233 of JADYXW010000010.1, read as the reverse complement.
GGGTATCCCACGCCCTGCACCACGCCCACCAGCCCCTCGTCGTACATCTCCATGAGGGGCCGCAACTGCGGGTGCAGGCCGACACCCTCGGCCCCCGCGAGCTTCAGCACGTCCTTCTCCGGGATGCCGATGCCGGGCCGCGCGCGGTAGTACTCCTGGTAGCCGTAGGGCACGACGGTGTTCAGCCCGTCGTTGCCGCCGGAGAGCTGCACCACGACCAGGATCCGCTCGTCCGGCACGCCCGGGACCGAAGACAGCCCGCCGAAGGCGCGGTGCATCGCGAGCGCAGAGGCGTTGAGGAACGCCGGGAGCGTCGCCGCCGCGGAAGCCATGATGAGGCCGCCCCTCAGGAACTCGCGACGCGTGTACGGGTTGGGCTGGGACATGGAGTAATCCTCTCGGTCGTGGCGCGAAGGCTTAGCACAACTGGTATTCGGGCATGGTGGTGATGAGCAGGAGCATGCCGGTCACCGTCCGGTTATCGATGACGCCCTCCTGCGACGCCGCGTACTCCACCAACGTCGTCTTGGGCGTCTGGGGCGCCCACCCCAGCGTGAGCCGGAGCAGCGCCTCCGCGACCGCCTCGGGCTCGCGCCGGCCCACGCCCGAGTCCTTCGGATAGGGTCCGAGCAGGGCCAGAGCGTCGTAGGGCTGCGAATCCGCCGTCGCGTCATAGCCCTGGGGCTTCTTTCCCGCAATCAGGAAGGCCAGCACGTTCTGGCGTACGAAATACGTGCTCGTGTTGATCCACGAACGCCCGCCGTCCCACCCCTTGACGCTGGGCGGATAAAAGAGCTTCTGGCCCATCAGGTCCATGGCGTCGTTGAGGATCGAGAGGTCACGGACCGGGGTTCGCAGCGACCGCACCGAGCCCACCACCAGCATGGCCGGGCTCTTGATCTGGTCGTTGCGGAACCGGGGCTCGTAGAAGTGTTCCGAGAGGAACAGGCGCCGGAGCAGGGGCTTCACCTCGTACCGCCCGCCCCGGAACGCGTCCGCGAGGTTGCGCAGCACCGTGCGCTGCGCGGGCTCCAGGTCCTTGTCGCCGCCGCGCTCGTCCGGGGGCACGTCCGCCACGAAGTAGCTGTAGAGCTTCCGCGTGATGAACTTCGCGCACGCCTGCTGATCCAGGATGATGCGGACAAAGTCGTCACCCGTCCACGTTCCCGTCTGGCCCAGGATGGTCTTGGTGCCCGTGTCGTGGTTGTTCTTCTGGAAGCGGAACTCATCGTCCTCGAACGTGTAGCCGGTGAGCGCACGCGCACCCTGCTTGATGTCCTCTTCCGTGTAGTTGCCGATGCCCAGCGAGAACAGCTCCATGATCTCGCGCGCGAGGTTCTCGTTGGGCTTGTTCCGCCTGCTGTCGTTGTTGTCCAGGTACGCCAGCATCGCCGGGTCGCGGATCAGCCCCGTCAGCAGCTCCGCGTAGCTTCCCAGCGCGTGCTTGCGGAAGAGCTGGTTCTGCACGAACATGTGGTAGCTGTTCTCGATCGTCCGGAAGCTCGTCGCCAGCAGGCCGTGCCAGAACAGCGTCATCTTCTCTTCGAGCGGTCGGGGCGTCTCGATCAGCCGCCTCAGCCACCACTTCTGCACCTCGTTCATCTGCAGACGGTCTTCCCGCTCCCGACGCTGGCGCTCCAGCCGGATGCGGGCGAGCGTGTCCTCGTCCTGCATCTGCTGCGCCCGCCGCGCCATCTGGCGCTCTTCCTCGTTGGGGGGCGACATGATCGACGCGTCGAACTGCTCGGCCTTCACCGCCTCCGACGGCACCCTCTCCACGTTCAGGAGCGCGTCCACCGCCTTCTCCGCGCCGATCTCCGCGAGCCAGCGCACCTGCGACTCGTCGCCCCCGAACCCCGCGCGCCACAGCAGGTGCCGCGCGTGCTCGTACGACCAGTCGCCCTTCCGCACAGGGCGCAGCGAGTTCTCGATCCGGTCTTCCGGATTGACCGGGGACGCCTTGACAGGCTTGGTGCTGACAGCAGGCTGAGCCATGACGGTGCCTCCGCGGGGGGACCGACCGCTCAACGAACGGCAGGCCCGGGTATTGCAGCCCGGCCCAGTCTATCGGCTTTCGAACGGGCCTCAATGCCCTATTGGGGAGGTATCGCCTCGCCTGCCACCCGCGCCGCCCGGTGAATGCCCCGGACCAGCACGAACAGCCCCGCCGTGAGCCCGATCAGCAGCGCGCCGTTCGCCTGGTGGGCCGTTCTCAGCAGGGCCCGAACCGGGTCCGCCGACTCCGAATCCCCCCTCGCCATGAACGCGATCCAGCCGAGGATGAACTGCACCGCAACGACCACACCCACCGCAACGCCCAGCTTCGCCGCCCGACGGGCCGCCGGGTGCGCCGCGTCCTCGCCCCGAATGCCACCCGCGCCGAACCCCGCGAGCATCGCCGCGATCGACACCATGACCGAGAACACCACGTGCGTCCACAGCACGTGCGGGCTTGGAAAATGCCGGTACCACGCCCCCAGCACCAGTTGCAGCAGCAGCGAGTGCATGGCGGCGGTCACGAGCAGCCTGGCCCTCCTGGTCCGCTCGAACCCTCGCACGCCCGGAAGCGTGGAGTACGCCGTAGACAGGTACGCCGCGAGCATGGCCAAGCCCCCCAGCAGGGCCTGCGCCGCCACCCCGTGCACCATCGCCAGCACCTGGTTCTTCGCCTCGACGCGCATCCCTCCCATGTACCCCTGAATCACGATCACCGCGAGCAGCACCAGCGACCACACGCGGGTCCAGCGGTCCCCCGGCTGTGTGCGCGAGACCACCACCCCGGTCGCCACGCCGACCCCGGCCAGCGTCAGGCCCAGCGCAAGTTCAGAACCCCATCGGGCCGCAAAGCTGCCCTCCGTTGCGGACACGCGCAGCCCGAGCATCGCCACCACGCCGACGAGGGTGACGCCGAACACCACGAAGAATCGGCCCTTCAGCGCCGACGTCGTGCCCCGGAGGCTCGCCCATACCGCGAGCACAAGCAGCCCCGTGCCCGCAAGCGTTCCGAACAGGCGGTGGGAGTGCTCCAGGAACACGCCGCCCGGCGCCCTGGGACCGATCGGGTACAGGAACATGTTGGTCCCAAACGTGTTGGGCCAGTCCGGCACCGCCAGGCCCGAGTTCGTGCTCGTCACCAGCCCGCCCACAAAGATCAGCGGAGCCACCGAGACCGTGACCCAGATCGCCAGCCGCCCCAGCCAGTTCGCCGGACCCTCCCGCCTCGCGGCCTTCAAGACCATCGCAGACGCGAGTACGCCCACAACAGCACCCGCCCCGAGAAACGCCAGCGAGATCATCCACGCCTGCGGCACAAGCTCCGCCTCGGGCGAGCCCGCGACGGCTTGCGCCGGCCGAAGCTTCGAGCCCACGATCGCCAGCCCCAGCAGCGCCGTCACCAGCCCCGCGCCCGCGCCGGCCTTCAGCCGCGCCTCCGGCGGCACGCGGAGCGAAAGCAGACTCGACGCCCCCATCCACACCGCCACCAGGCACGGTACCGAGACAGCCTCCGGCAGTCCCACCCAAGGCAGGTGCGTGAAGAACCACGCCGTCCACAGCGCGACCGCCGCGGCGAAGCCGTTCGCCAGGACCGGGCCGCACACCGGCTCGGGCCGAGAGTCGTTGGAGAGTGTGGTCATCTAAACGATCCTCTCATGGGGACGCCGACTCCGGGGAGGGGCCTCCATCCCCGCTGAGAACGAGTCTCATTTACGGTCTGACAAGAACCGCTACTTGACAGCGTAGCCCCAATCTGGCCCAATTGCGGTTCTACAGGAAACGTGAGCTCCGAGTCTGTATGCTGTTCACCGTCCAGAAGGGTCCGTTCTCGGACGGCAGGGGTTTGGTTGTACCTGGGCCCTTAGGGCGAGTTCAGAGCCAAGGAGGCCGGCTTTGTCGGTGATCTTCCCGAAGTGGTTGAACATGCTCCCAACGGTCGCCGCCGTCGGCACGCTCCTGGGCGGCGTCACGGTGGTGGGGGGGTTCTGGTACTACGCCACGCCCAAGTTCTACCGCGTTGGGTACATGCCCACGCAGCCCGGCGGCGGGTTCAACCACCAGATTCACGCAGGCAAGCTCGGCATGGACTGCAGGTACTGCCACACGAAGATCGAAGAAAGCGCCGAGGCCAACATCCCCAACGTGGCCACCTGCTACGGGTGCCACCAGGACGGCAGCCTCACGCTCCAAAGCTCCGACCCAAAGGGCCCCCACGCTCAGAAGACCCAGTTCATCCGTGAGTCCTACGCGAAGGACGCCCCGATCGAGTGGCGCCGAATCCACAAACTCCCCGATTACGTGCGCAACTTCCCGCACAGCGTCCACCTCAACGCGGGCGTGAGCTGCTTCTCCTGCCATGGCCGCATCGACACCATGCCCGTCGTGTTCCAGGCCGAGGCCCTCTCGATGAGCTGGTGCCTCGACTGCCACCGCGACCCCGCCTCCGCGCTCGTCCCCAAGGACAAGGTGACAGACCTGCAGTGGGTCCACGACCAGTTGACCCAGCGCACCTCGGGCGACCCGGCGGCGAAGGCCAGCGCCGAGCAGCTCGTCGATTCTCTGCTCCAGGCACCGCCCCAGAACTGCGGTGCGTGCCACTACTAGGACCAGGGATCGCTCGGGGCCGGTTCACCGGCCGCCCACGACACTGATTTCAGGACAACGTCAGACACACCAGCCACTTCTCACACTCGTGCGAGCGCCATGACACACGATCAATGCCATTCGACGACTTCGGGTGACAAGCAACTCCCGGGCAAGGACCAGCTCGCCCAGCTCCCCCGCCGGGCCGGCTCGGTCAACGGGCAGCGAGTCTGGCGCTCCGCCGAAGACCTCGCCGACAACGGCGAGTTCCGCGACTGGCTCGAGCGCGAGTTCCCATCGGGCATGGGCGAGCTCGTCACGCGAGAGGCCATCGACCTCTCCGAGGCCGGCACCGCCAAGGGCGGGGAGTCCAGGCGAGAGTTCCTCAAGATCATGAGCGCCTCGCTGGCGCTCGCCGGCGCCGCGACCATCCCCGGCTGTCGCCGCCCCGACCACAAAATCCTCCCGTACTCCAAGGTCGTTCCGGAAGATGTTGTCCCCGGGCGTCCGCTCTTCTACGCCACCAGTTTCGTGAGGCCCGACGGCGGCGCCGAGGGCCTGCTCGTCGAGACCCACGAAGGCCGTCCGACCAAGATCGAAGGCAACCCCCTCCACCCCGCGAACAACGGCAAGTGCTCCATCTGGGCCCTCGCCAGCATCATGGGTCTCTACGACCCCGACCGCCTGAAGGGCCCGATCTACAACAACCCCTCCCGTGGCCGCATCGAGGCCACCTGGGACGACTTCCGCGCCTGGGCCGGCCCGCACTTCGGCCAGGGTACCGGCGAGGGCCTCGCCTTCATCGTGGGCAAGGGCTCCAGCCCCTCGCGCCGCGCCGCCTGCGAGGCACTCAAGCGCAAGTTCCCCAAGGCCGAGTGGGTCGACTGGTCGCCCGCGCAGCCCGCGTCCATGGTCGAGGGCACACGCCTCGCCTTCGGCGCCCCCATGCACGAGGTCCTGAACCTCTCCAAGCAGACCTCCAGGGTCATCCTCTCCCTCGACCGAGACTTCCTCCAGTTCGAATCGGGCGAACTCACCAACGCCCGCGGCTTCGCAAAGTCGCGCGAGGTCTTCAACCCCGACGACGAGATGTCCCGCCTCTACGTGGTCGAGAGTGGTTTCTCCGGCACGGGCGGTCAGGCCGACCACCGCCTGCGGCTCGCCCCCTCCCGCGTCACCGCATTCGCCATCGAGCTCGCGAAGTTCATCGCAGCATCCGCCGGGCCAAACTTCGCCAAGGTTGCTCAGGCCGCCTCCGCTGTCAAGGTGCCCGAGGGGACCGACCTCTCGGGCGAGGCCCGCCGCTTCCTCGAGGAGTGCGCCAAGGACCTGGCCTCCCCGGCGAACAACGGCAAGGCCGTGGTCGTTGCGGGTCCCTCGCAGCCCGCCGCCGTGCACGCCCTTGTCGCCGCCATCAACAGCGCGATCGGCGCGGTCGGCTCCGCCGTTTCGTACTCTCCCATGAGCGCCGACGATGCCTCCGACTCCGCGATGGGCCTCGCGACCCTGGTGGCGAAGATGAAGGCCGGCCACGTTCAGACGCTCGTCTGCGTCGGGGCCAACCCCGTGTACGACGCGCCGGGCGACCTTGATTTCGCCGTTGCATGGGCCAAGGTTCCCAACACCGTCACGCTCTCCGTCGAAGCGAGCGAGACCGCGGCAGCCTCCACCTGGTCCCTCAACGGCGCGCACTACCTCGAGAGCTGGGGCGACGCCCTCGACGCGCGGGGTGTGCTCTCTCCCGTCCAGCCCGTCATCGCACCCATCTACGAGCCGGCCCTCAGCGAGCTCGAGTTCCTCACCCTGCTCGGCAGCGCCGACATCGGGCACGCCGTCGTCTCGGGCCACCAGATCGTCCGCGACCACTGGCGCACCGGCCTCCGCGTAGGCGGCAGTGACTTTGAGAAGTCATGGCGCCGGGCGCTGCACGATGGCGTGCTCGCCGGTACCGGAGGCCCTCTCCAGAAGCCCCAGGTCAACTTCGACGCCGTCGCGTCCGCCGTCGGCGCCCTCGCGGTCGGCCCCATGCCCACCGCGCAGTCTCTCGATATCGCCTTCAGCGTGGGCCATGTCTCCGATGGCCGCTTCGCCTCCTGCGCCTGGCTCCACGAGCTCCCCGAGACCGGCACCCGCACCGTGTGGGACAACCCCGCCCTGATGAGCCCCAAGACCGCGGAGGCCCTGGGCGTGCTCCCGCAGGCCTTCGACGCGCACGACCCGAGCCAGATCTACACCAAGCCCAAGTACCCGATGGCGTCGATGGTGGAGCTCTCCGTCCCCGGCGCGGGCAAGGTGACCACCCCCGTGTGGATCATGCCCGGCATGGCCGACAACACCGTCCTCGTCAGGCTCGGCTTCGGCCGCACCGTGAGCGGCCGCGTCGCGGACGGCGTGGGCGTGAACTTCTACACGTCGCGATCTTCCGGCAGCGGGCTTGCCGCCTCCGGTGCCGCCGCCGCCAGGGTTGCCGGCTCCCACATGATCGCGAGCACCCAGAACCACTGGTCGCTCGAAGGCCGCACCGCCATCGTTCGCGCCGTCGACCTGCCCCGCTGGAAGAAGTTCGGCGGGCACATCGAGAAGATGAGCGACACCTTCTACGGCACCGAGAAGGAACTCGGCTTCGGCGAGCAACTCGGCGAGCTCGCGCACACCCCCGCAAACGTCTCGATCTACAAGAACCCCTTCAACCGCAGCCCGGGCGACCCCGACCCGCGCGATGTCGCCGCCGCCCCCAAGGGCAAGGCCCCGGAGTTCTCGCAGCGGGCCCAGTGGGCCATGACCATCGACCAGACGCTCTGCACGGGCTGCGGCGCCTGCACCATCGCCTGCCAGAGCGAGAACAACATCCCCGTCGTCGGCAAGAAGGAAGTGGCCAAGGGCCGCGAGATGACCTGGATGCGCGTCGACCGCTACTTCACGGGCAACTTCGACAACCCGGAGGCCATGCTCCACCAGCCCGTCTGCTGCGTCCACTGTGAGAACGCCCCCTGCGAGACCGTCTGCCCCGTCAACGCCACCGTGCACGGCCCCGAGGGCATGAACTACATGACCTACAACCGCTGCATCGGCACGCGGTACTGCGCCAACAACTGCCCCTACAAGGTCCGAAGGTACAACTTCTTCGAGTACGGCAAGCTCGCCTTCAACGGCGACTACGCGGGCAAGGACACCATCGATTCCATCGGCGGCGCCGTCCCGGGCCAGGGCGTCGGCCCCAACGGCTCTCCCGCACACAACCGCATCAACATCAACCTGGTGCCCCCTCGCCTTCGAGACAAAATCTCCGAGCTCGAGCGCATGCAGAAAAACCCCGACGTCACCGTCCGCATGCGGGGCGTCATGGAAAAGTGCTCGTTCTGCGTCCAACGCATCAACGGCGCCCGCATCGAGACCAAGCTCAACGACCTCGCACACATCCCCGACGGCTTCTTCCAGGTCGCCTGCCAGCAGGCCTGCCCCACCGACGCCATCACCTTTGGCGACATGCTCGACCTCGACACCGACTACGCCTCCGCAGAGGGTGAGCCCTTCGCCAAGAGCGGCGTCCGCAAGGGCAGCAAGGTCGCCCACACCCGGCGCCACGCCCGCAACTACGCCCTGCTCGGCTACCTCAACACCCGCCCGCGCGTCACCCACATGGTGCGCATCATGAATCCCAACCCCGCCCTCTGCGACGAGGAGCGCAAGCACCTCTGGGACGAGTCCCCAGTGCATCACGGCGGGCACGAGGGCCACGACCAAGCCCAGCCTCATTCCTTTGTTGACCCCAGCAAGCACGCCGAAGACCGCGGCTACGCGCTCAGCCTCCGCGTTCTCCCCGGGAGCATGGCATGACTACCCACCCGCACCCCGACGAGATCACCGCCAAGAGGCTCGCCGGGCTCAGCCCAGCGCCCAAGCCCCCGCATCACGGGGACGCCGGCCACGGCGACGGCACCCTCATCGACACCCCGGGCATTCGCCCACCCCTGGTCCTCAACAACAGGACCTTCGGCGAAGTGACCGACATCATCTGCGGCTACGCCGAGAACAAGCCGCCCCGATGGTGGCACCCCATGGCCGCCATCACCGGCCTCATGGCCACCATGATGGGTGCCTTCATCCTCTACCTCGTTATCACCGGCATCGGCACCTGGGGCCTCAACAACCAAGTTGACTGGGCCTGGGACATCACTAACTTCGTCTTCTGGATCGGTATCGGCCACGCCGGAACGCTCATCAGCGCCATCCTCTGCCTCCTGAAGCAGAAGTGGCGCACCGCCGTCAACCGCTCCGCCGAGGCCATGACCATCTTCGCCGTCATCTGCGCCGCCACCTTCCCCGGCATCCACGTCGGCCGCCAGTGGATGGCCTGGATGCTCTTCCCCATTCCCAACGCAAACGCCATCTGGCCCAACTTCCGCAGCCCGCTGCTGTGGGACGTCTTCGCCGTCTCGACCTACGGCACCGTCTCGTTCCTCTTCTGGTTCATGGGCATGGTGCCCGACCTCGCGACCCTGCGTGACCGCGCCGACAAGCGCCTCCGGGCCAACCCGGACGGTGGGGCCCTCCTCCTCCCCTTCATCCCAGTCCGCATCGACGCCATCCGCGCCAAGGTCTACGGCTTCCTCGCGGTGGGCTGGCGATTCAGCAGCCGCCACTGGCACCGCTACGAGGCCGCATACCTCGTCCTCGCCGGCATCTCCACCCCCCTGGTGCTCTCCGTGCACTCGATCGTGTCCACCGACTTCGCGACCTCGATCCTCCCGGGCTGGCACACCACCATCTTCCCGCCCTACTTCGTCGCCGGCGCCATCTTCGGCGGCTTCGCCATGGTGCTCCTGCTCCTGATCCCGGCGAGAGAGCTCTACCCCAACATGAAGGACTTTGTCACCACCCGCCACCTGGAGAACATGGCCAAGATCCTCCTGCTCACCGGCATGATGGTCGGCTTCGCCTACTCCATGGAGTTCTTCATCGCGTGGTACGGCGGCAACGAGTACGAGCTCTACTGCTTCCAGAACCGCGCCTTCGGTCCCTACTGGTGGGCCTACTGGACCATGATCTCCTGCAACGTCATCTCACCCCAGCTCTTCTGGTTCAAGAAGCTCCGCACGACCCCCATGGTCATCTTCATCATCTCCGTCTTCGTCACCATCGGCATGTGGTTCGAGCGCTTTGTCATCATCGTCACCAGCCTCCACCGGGCCTTCCTGCCCGGTGAGTGGGGCATGTTCCACCCCACCGCGGTCGACATCTGCATCTTCGTCGGCTCGCTGGGGCTCTTCACCCACCTGTTCCTGCTGTTCCTGCGGTTCCTGCCCGTCTTCCCCATCGCGGAGATCAAGGCCGTCATGCCCCAGGCCAGCCCGCACCACCACGACGACCACCAGGGAGGCCACTGACCCATGCCACGCGCGACTGGAAAGGTCTACGTCACCGAGAAGGGTGAGGCGATCCACGGGATCCTGGCTGAGTTCGCCACCCCCGCCGCCCTCTACCACGCCGCGGAGCACGTCCGCGACGCCGGGTACTCCAAGTGGGATACCTTCACCCCCTTCCCCATTCACGGCATGGAAGACGCCATGGGCGTGAAGCGCACCAAGCTGCCCGTCGCCGTGGCGCTCATGGCGTTCGCCGGCGCAGGACTCGCGTTCCTCATGCAGCACTGGATGGCCGGCGTGGACTACCCCCTCATGCACCAGGGCAAGCCCTACAGCTCCTGGCAGGCCTTCGTCCCCATCACCTTCGAGCTCGGTGTCCTCTTCGCCGCCTTCACCTCGCTCATCGGGATGCTCGCCCTCAACGGCCTGCCCCGCTGGCACCACCCCCTGTTCAAGAAGGAGCGGTTCCTCGCCAGCAGCGACGACCGGTTCTTCGTCTGCATCGAGGCCTGCGACGGCAAGTTTGACCCGGACGCGACCCGCGCGCTCCTCGAAAAGGCCGGCGCCACCAGCATCGAACTCGTCGAGGAATAAGCACCACCCGGTGAACGCATGAACAACCGACTCCGCACAACCCTCGCCCTCCTCTCCCTCGCCGCCCTCGCCGGCTGCCGGGGCGACCGTGAGGACGCGCCCCCCCGCGAGTTCTTCCCCGACCTCGACACCCAGCTCAAGTGGACCCCCCAGGGCCGCAGCGAGATGTTCGAGGACGGCCGCACCATGAGGCAGCCCCCCGCCGGCGCGGTCCCCTTCGGCCGCCGCGCGGGCGTCTCCGACGCCGCCTGGGCCTCCCCTTGGGCCTCCGAGCGCGACCGCTTCCTCAGGGACGATCCCGCGTACTTCGACGGCACCTCCGGGCGCGACGCCGCCGGCAACCCCGTCTTCATCGAGAAGCTCCCCGCCTCCGTCAGCGTCGATAAGGCCCTCCTCCTCCGAGGCCAGGAACGCTTCAACATCTACTGCTCCGTCTGCCACGGCTACCTGGGCGACGGCAAGGGCACCGTCGGCGTTCAGTACAGCCCCGTGGCCGCCGACCTCAACAGCCCCGCCTTCCTCGTCGCCGACGCGCCCCAGACCAAGGACGGCTACATCTTCAACATCATCCGTCACGGAAAACCTAAGCCCGACGGCAGCGGCGGCTTCACCATGCCCCCCTACGGGCACGCCATGTCCGAGGCCGACTCCTGGGCCATCGTTGCCTACGTCCGCGCGCTCCAGGCCGCTCGGAGCGCCGCCACTCCCACGACTGGAGGCTCGCGATGAGCGCCGCTGTCCACGCGGACCTTTCCGACTCGAACCTCACGCTCGCCCACGGCAGCGGCCGGGGCCTGGGCATGGGCCTCATCGTCGCCGGCGCACTCTGCGCGCTCGCTACCGCCGGCGCAGCCTTCAGCGGCGCCGGGGGCATCTCGCTCAAACAGTGGCTCGCCGCCTACCACGTCGGCGCCATGAGCGTCCTGGCCATGTGCCTGGGCTCCCTCTTCTTCATCATGGCGTTCCACCTCACCAACGCCGGATGGGCCTCCGCCATCCGCCGTCAGTTTGAGAACGTCGCCTCCTTCCTCCCCTTCGCCTTCCTCCTCGTCCTCCCCACACTCGTCATCGAGGTCATGACGCACGGCAAGCTCTTCCTGTGGCTCAGCCACGACATGGCCGGCGATCCGCTCCTCGAGCACAAGAAGGTCTTCTTCTACCTCAACCAGCCCATCGGGGGCCTCCCCGTCTTCTTCATCATCCGCGCGGTCCTGTACGTCCTGATCTGGACATACCTCTCCCGCCGCCTCTGCAAGCTCAGCCGTCAGCAGGACGAGTCCGGCGACATCGCCCTCTCCGCCCAGGCCCGGCGCACCAGCGCGTGGGGCATGCTTGCCTTCGCGCTCTCCGTCGCCTTCGCCTCGTTCGACTGGCTGATGAGCATGGACTTCAAGTTCTTCAGCACCATGTGGGGCGTCTACTACTTCTCCGGTGCCGCGTTCTCCGCCGCCGGCCTCGTCGCCATCGTCCTCGCCCGCCTCGTCGGCGCGGGCAAGCTGAGGGGCGTCGTCACCAGCGAGCACTTCCACGACCTCGGCAAGCTGATGTTCACCTTCACCGTCTTCTGGGCGTACATCGCCTTCTTCCAGTACTTCCTCATCTGGTACAGCAACATCCCCGAAGAAACCGCCTTCTACGTCTACCGCAACAACGAGCCATGGAAGAGCATGGGTGTCTTCCTCATGCTGGGCCACTTCGTGGTCCCTTTCCTCATCCTCCTCTTCAGGCCGGTCAAGAAGAGCCCCGCCGCCCTCACCTTCATGGGGCTCTGGGCGATCATCGTCCAGGTCGTGGATATCTACTGGGTCGTGAGGCCCATGGTCCACGCGACCGAAGACCACGCGCCCTCCCTTACCCCCACGCTCTGGCTTGACGTTCTGGCGATCACCGCGCCGCTGCTCGTTCTCGCCGGATACCTCTTCGTCCGGGTCTCCGCGAGCTGCCTCGTCGCACGCCGCGACCCCTGGATGCCCGAAGCCCTCTCCCACCGGAACTACGTCTGACCCAGCCTCCCGCGAACCCCCAGCGAGCACACACGATGGGCCATCACGCACGTACCCCCGCACCCCACGAACATGCCGACTCGTGGCACCACCACGTCGCGGCCGAGGGCGTCCCGCAGCGCGAGCACCTCGCCGTCGTCAACACGATGTCGCTGGCAAAGTGGTTCGTGATCCTGGTGGTCGCGCTCGTCGCGGTCATCATCGTGATCTCGGTCTACTTCACCTCCGCCGTCACCCGCATGAAGGCCGCCCGCATCGAGACCAACGCCCTCAGCGCCGAGGTCAGCCACGAGAAGGCCCGGACCGCCGCCATCCTCTCTACCGGAAAGGACCCGCAGGGCGTCAGCCTCCAGGTGCCCATCGACCAGGCCATGGATCAGGTCGTCACCCGCTACCAGAACCGCAAAGAGCACCCATGACGCGCTCCACGCGCACATCCCGCCTGCTCGCGAGCCTCGTCGCCGTACTGGGACTGGCCGCCGCCGCCCCGGCGCAGGACGAGCGCGCTCTCAACCAGCTCCGGGGCGTGGACGTCGAGGAGCACATCGGGCGCACGCTCCCCCTCGAGCTCCAGTTCACCAACGACAAGGGCGAAAAGGTCACCCTGGGCGACTACTTCGGCAAGGGCGACAGCCGCCCCGTCGTCCTCGGCCTCGTCTACTACAAGTGCCCCGTGGTCTGCGACATCTTCATGGCCAAGACCGCCGGCATGATGGGGAGCATCGACTACACCCCCGGCACAGAGTACCGCACGCTCCTCTTCAGCTTCGACCAGCGAGAATCCACCGAGGACGCCGCCGAGGCCAAGGAGCTCTACTTCAAGTCCTTCGCAAAGCCGGTCACCGACTCCGTTCGCGCCGGCTGGGTCTACCACACCTCCGACGCCGAGACCGCGCGACAGCTCGCCGACGCCGTCGGCTTCCGATACAAGCAGATGCCCGACGGGAACTTCACCCACCCCGTCTGCAAGTTCATCATCACCCCCGACGGCAAGATCAGCCGCTATCTCTACGGCTACGACCAGGACCCGCGCGACCTCAAGCTCGCCATCCTCGAAGCCGCCGAGGGCAAGCTCACCCCAACCGTGGGTGAACGCATCATGGCCTTCTGCTACGTGTTCGACCCCACCATGGGCAAGTACACCCTCCGGGCCATGCGCGTGATGCAGGTAGGGGGCGGGGCCACTCTCATTGGTCTCTCCGTCCTCATCGGTCTGTTGTTCCTCGGCGAGCGGGCCCGTCGCCGCGCCGCACGACTTGTTTCCCACCATGCCCCCGGAACCTCCGGCGGGCATTCCGGGGTTCGCCCATGACGATGACCATCCCACCGACGACGCTCGCCGAAGACCCTACCTTCAACTGGTGGTTGCGCGCCCCCGCCGCCACCGAGTTCGGCAAGGACACCGACAGCATGTACATGTGGCTGTGGTGGTTCTGCGTTGCCTGGTTCGTGCTCCTCATGGGGCTCATGTGCTGGTGGGTCGTGAAGTACCGCCGCCGCCCGGGCAAGATTGCCCCCGCGAGCACCTCACACAACACCCCCCTCGAGATCGCCTGGACCATCATCCCGACGCTGTTCCTCGTCTACATCTTCTTCCGCGGCTTCGCGGGCTATCTCGACACCATGGTCGCCCCCGCCGGCGCCATCGACATGGACCTCATCGGCAAGAAGTGGTCCTGGGAGCTCAAGTACCCCAAGGGCGCCGTCGCCTCCGAAACCACCGTCATCGGCCAGCAGCAGATCCCCGTCTGGTACATCCCCGCGGGCAAGGCCGTCCGCCTCAAGATGGTCTCCAACGACGTCATCCACGCCTTCTGGGTCCCCGACTTCCGCGTCAAGCAGGACGTCATGCCCAACCGCTACACCAGCGTGTGGTTCAAGGCCGTCGCGCCCTCGGGCGACAAGCGGATGCCCGAGGTCGCCCCGGGCTCCCCCGAGGCGGCCTCCAAGGTCAAGGTCGCCCTGTCAGGCGCCCCCTACCAGGACCACTGGGTCTTCTGCGCCGAATACTGCGGCGACATGCACTCCGAAATGGCCGCCATCATTCGCGTCATCCCAGAGGCCGCCTGGAATAACTGGCTCGAAGCCGCCGGCGAGGGCTCCCTCCCCCCGGTGCAGCTCGGCGAGCTCATGTGGAAGACCCAGTGCGCCTCCTGCCACACCGTCAGCGGCGACAAGAACACCGGCCCCACCTGGAAGGACCTCTACGGCAGCGAGGTCGCGCTCTCCAACGGGTCCACCGTTCTCGCCTGCGATGACTTCATCCGCGAGTCCATCGTCAACCCGCAGGCCACCATCGTCAAGGGCTTCGAGGGCGTCGTCATGCCCTCCTTCGCACAGCTCTCCAACGAACGCATCAACGGCATCATCGCCTACATGCGGTCCATCAGCGCCAAGGGCGGGGACGACTCCCCCTGCAACAAGACCGAGAAGAAGTAACACCCCCCGCCGCCGCGCGGCCCACGGAGGTTCGAGCATGTCCGGGCACGACCATCATCACGGGAGCTACCTCACGTCCAAGGGGGCGCTCTTCACGAACATCGTGGATTGGGCCACGACCGTTGATCACAAAAAGATCGGCGTCATGTACCTCTTCGCCATCCTCTTCATGTTCTTCCTGGGCGGCATCGCGGCCATCGCCGTCCGCCTTGAACTCGTCCACCCCGTGCGCGAGCAGGTCGTGCTCACCGTCTCCGGCCCCCTCGTCGCGCCCATCATGAACCCGTCCGCCCTCACGACCCCCGACGGGAAGACGGTCCAGCTCGAGCCCGGCAAGCACCTCGTCCGCTGGACTGAGAAGGACGGGAACGAGGTCCGCCAGGGCGAACCCATGACCATCGCCGCCGGCAAAAAGGTCGACGTGCTCGACATGAAGGGCAAGCCCCTCTCCGTCGATGGCAAGGAGGTCACCGGCACCTTCACCGCCGACACCACCACCGCGCCCCCAACGGGGGGGGTCAAGACCTCGACCACCGTCAAGGGCCAGCTCCTCCCCAAGGTCTTCGGCAAGACCGACGCCTCCGTCGCCGAGGGCAACAACATCTACAACCGCTTCTTCACCATGCACGGCGCCATCATGGTCTTCATGGTGATCGTGCCGAGCATCCCCGCCTCCCTGGGCAACATCTTCCTTCCCATCATGCTCGGCGCCAAGGACGTGGCGTTCCCCCGCCTCAACCTGCTGAGCTGGTACATCTACGTCCTCGGGTCCATCTTCGCCGTCGTCTCGCTCCTCGCCACGGGCGTGGACACCGGATGGACGTTCTACACCCCGTACTCCTCGACGACCGATCCGCACCACTGGCGGGTCGTCTTCATGGTGCTCGCCGCGTTCATCCTCGGCTTCAGCTCGATCCTGACCGGCCTGAACTTCATCGTCACCGTTCACAAGCTCCGCGCCCCGGGCATGGGCTGGTTCGACATGCCCCTGTTCGTCTGGGCCGTTTACTCCTCGGGCGTCATCCAGGTCCTCGCCACGCCCGTCATCGGCATCACGCTGCTGCTGCTGGTCTTCGAGCGTGTCTTTGACATCGGCATCTTCGACCCCGCCAAGGGGGGTGATCCGGTCCTCTACCAGCACTTCTTCTGGTTCTACAGCCACCCCGTTGTCTACGTCATGATCCTGCCCGGCATGGGCATCATCTCCGATGTGCTCGCCGTCCACAGCCAGAAGAAGATCTTCGGCTACCGGGCCATCGCCTTCTCGTCCCTGGGCATCGCGGGCGTCTCGTTCATCGTGTGGGGCCACCACATGTTCTCGAGCATGAGCGAGGTCGCCAGCACCGTCTTCTCGGCGCTCACCTTCCTCGTCGCCATCCCAACCGCCATCAAGGTCTTCAACTGGATCTCAACCCTCTACAAGGGCTCCATCGCGCTCACCACGCCCATGGTCTACGTCCTGATCTTCCTCTTCCTCTTCTCCATCGGCGGGCTCACGGGCCTGCCCCTGGGCACCCTCTCTACCGACCTCCACCTCCACGACTCCTACTTCGTCGTCGCCCACTTCCACTACGTGATGATGGGCGGAACCATCATGGCGCTCATGGCGGGCCTTCATCACTGGTGGCCCAAGATGTTCGGCAAGATGTACAACGAGAAGTGGGCCACCATCGCCGCCCTCATCGTGTTCATCGGGTTCAACGTCACCTTCTTCACCCAGTTCTTCCTCGGCACCCGGGGCATGCCCCGCCGCTACGCCAGCTACCCCGACGAGTTCGCCCTGCTCCATCAGGTCTCGACCGTCGGGTCACTGCTCCTCCTCGTCGGCTTCGTCATCCACGCCCTCGTCTTCGCCCAGAGCCTCATGGCCGGCCGCAAGGCCCCCAAGAACCCCTGGGGCGGCCTCACGCTCGAATGGCTCGCCGACTCGCCCCCCAGCGAGCACAACTTCGATCACGAGCCCATCGTCACCCACGGGCCCTACGACTACGACACCACCGTGCCTCCACACTGGGATCCCAAGGACTACCCCATCCCCGCGGAGAACCTCGCCCGTGCCAAGGCAGAGGCCCACTAGCTCCCCACGACGCACCCGGAACACGACCCCATGACCACCCTCGACCCACATTCCCACGCCGGCACGGGCTCCGCGGCCCGGTGGATGAAGTACGTCCACGGCCACCACTGGCGCACCCAGACCGAGGAGTTCGACGGCTGCAAGCTCGGCTTCTGGCTCTTCCTCACCACCGAAGTCCTCCTCTTCGGCGGGATCTTCTGCGCCTACGCCATCTTCCGGACCCTCTACCCCCAGGCCTGGGCCGAGGGCTCCCACGCCCTCAACTGGAAGATCGGCGCCTTCAACACCGCCGTCCTCCTCATCTCCTCCTACACCATGGCCGCCAGCATCTACTCCATTCAGACCAACCAGCAGAAGCGCGCCCAGATGAACCTCATCGTCACGTTCATCTGCGGCCTCCTCTTCGTCGGCATCAAGTTCGCCCTCGAATACGTCCCCAAGTGGTCCGGCTATTTCCTCGTCTGGGACCCCGCTCTCCATCACCACACCGCCAGCATCGTCGAGGGAAAGACCGCCCTTTTCGGCCTCTTCCAGTTCGTCGATGGCTACGGCGGCAAACGCCCGGGCGCCCTCTTCGACCACCCCTTCGCCGTCGATCCCCACGTCCCTCTCTGGTGGGCCGTCTACTACTGCGGCACCGCCATCCACGCCGCCCACGTCCTCATCGGCATGGCCCTCATCGCCCGCGTCTACTTCAAGTCCCGCAAGGGCGACTACGGCCCCACCTACTACGCCGGGGTTGAAATCACCGGCCTCTACTGGCACCTGGTCGACCTCATCTGGATCTTCCTGTTCCCCCTCCTGTACCTCGTCCACTAAGCCCCCAGAGCGCACACATGGCACACCACGCTCCCGCCTCGAACGCCAACTTCAACGAGCTCGACCCGCACGGTGCGGGCTCGCACGGCCGGCACGCCAGCCACGTCATCGTGAGCCCGCTCCAGCTCCGCGTGGTCCTCGCGATCCTCCTCTTCTTCACCTTCCTCACCGTCGGCTTCGCCTGGGCAGAGCAGTGGGCCGTGGACACCTTCCACCTCACCCTCCCCTGGTGGGTCAACGTCTACGGCGCCATGGGCATCGCCGTCGTCAAGGCTCTCTTCGTCATGGCCGTGTTCATGCAGCTCAAGTACGACAACCCCATGAACAGCATCATCATGGCCTTCACCTTCGCCGCACTCGCCGTCTTCATCACCTTCACGGGCATCGACCTCTTCAACCGCGGCGCCGTCATCTCTTGGAAGGCCGGCCCCGTCCACCCCGGCGGCACCGGCGACCTCGTCAGCTACCCCTACGGCCCGCCCGCCGCCGCCGGCACCAACATCGTTGACGCCGCCAAGCAGCGCCACCTCAAGAAGCTCGAGGAACGCCTCGGCTCACCCCAGGCCGCCATGCTCGAGTTCGAGCGCCAGCGCGCCGAATACTCCCACGCCGCCCACGACACCCACAGCGAGCACGCCGGGAACTCCGCCAGCCGCACCCGCCCCCGCGTGGGCCGGACCGACGCCCTCGACGCCGGCGCCAAGCCCGCCGCCCCCGCCGACCACGGGCACCACTGACCGCCCGGCCGCCCCCCGAGGAGGGGTCAACGCATGCCCCGCACACGCCTCGCCGCACTCGCACTCGCGCTCCTCTCGGCGCTCGGGGCGTTCTGGTGCGTCCGGGACATGTCCGCGCGGATCCGCGCCTTCCTCCAGGAAAACCCGCCCAACATCTACGCCTTCCTGCCCATCCTCACCCGTGAGTTCACCTTCGCGGACCGCGTTGTCTCCCTCACCGACGAGTCCGCCACCGGCAAGCCCGCGACCCTCCTGGTCCGCTACGGCGACGCCGAGGTGCACGTGCCCGTCACCATACCCCCCAGGCACAAGCTCCCGGGCCTTGTCACGCACGAAGACTGGCTCCGCGTCATGCTCTTCGCGCCCCGCTCCGGCATGACCATGGAGGCCTTCGAAGAGGGCGTCCGCTCCGGCTCCATCCAGACCCGCCTCGCCGTCGTCTCACGCACGCCCCCGGAAGGCTTCGACCCCGAGGGCTGGGGCGCCGTCCGCAAAAAGGACTGGACCTTCGATTTCTGGGAGCTTCGGCCCGACGGCGTCGTCGACCACAAGACCCTGAGGTACCCCACCGCCCGCGGCCTCAGAGAGCCAAAGCCCGGTGAACTTCACGAAAACACCTGGGAGTTCCAGGCGGCCCTTCTCCTCATGCCCAACGCCGGAAAGAAGGGACCCACCCACAACTTCTATGGCGATGCCCTCTCCGCCGCCGGGTGGCGATTGCCCGCCGCCGCGTTCTTCGGCCTCATCGCGACCGTCGGCGTTGCCTTCGCGGCCGCCCCCTCGGGCCGCGGCGGTGGCGGGGGGGTTTCCTGGCGTTCTGGTGCCGCGCCCGGCCCCGTCACTTGAACACCGAGTCCACGCCGCCGTTCAACATGAAGTCGATGTCGTTGAGGCACTTGGCCAGCACCAGGCTCAGCAGGATGATCGTGATGAAGCTGGTGACGAACGAGTCCGTGGTGGCCTCGCCCACGCCCTCCGCCCCGGGCTTGCACGAAAACCCCTTCCAGCACGCCACCAGGCCGATGCCCCCGCCAAAGAACAGCGACTTCACCATCCCGCTGAACACGTCGTACCACGTGATGAACTGGTCCGAGTACCGCCAGTACAGGTCCGGATCCGCGTCATAGAAGCGCGTGGTGATCAGGAATCCCCCGAGCACCCCGCACAGGTTCGACACCACCGTCAGCGCCGGGATGACCAGCACGCATGCCAGGAATCGCGGGACGACCAGCACCCGGATCGGATCCGCCGCCATCGCCCGCATCGCGTCGAGCTGCTCCGTCACCCTCATCGTGCCCAGCTCCGCCGTCAGAGAGCACCCGACGCGCCCCGCGAGCATCACCGCCGCCAGCACCGGCCCGAGCTGCTTCACCAGCCCCAGGTTGATGACCCCGCCCAGCCTCGCCTCCTGCCCGATCGTCTGGAACTGCCGATACCCCTCCAGCGCCAGCAGCATGCCGATGAACGCGCCAGTGAGCCCCACCACAGGCACCGACATCGTTCCCACGAGATACAGCTGCTTCAGCAGCCGGTCCCGCCTCAGCCACGCCGCCCGGTCCGCCAGCCCCGCGCCGACGCCCGCGCAGAACGCCGAGAACCGCCCGAACCCTGCCACCGCGTCGTACAGCGGGTACCGCAGCCCCGCGAAAAGCACGAACGGCATCATCAGCGCTTCGAGCACCGGGTGCGGGCGGCGGACATCTCCGGGCGGGTTCGCCATCCCCGAAGGCTAGGCCGCGCGGGGCGTGGGGCCCGCACGCCGCCCCCGTTCACTTGCTCCGCGTGATCTCCGCGTACGCATTGTGATTGTGGATGCTCTCGAAGTTCTCCGAGCTGATCGAGTACCACGTGATCCGCTTGTCGCGATTCAGCGCCAGCGCCAGGTCACGCACGATGTCCTCCACGAACTTCGGGTTTTCGTACGCGTGCTCCGTCACGTACTTCTCGTCCGGCCTCTTCAGCACCGCGAACACCGGGCAGCTCGCCGCCTCCTCGAGCAGCGCCACCAGCTCCTCGATCCACAGCATCCCCTTGAAGCGCACCTTCGCCTCGATGCGGCAGCGCTGGTTGTGCGCGCCGTACTTCGAGATCTCCTTGCTGCAAGGGCACAGGCTCGCCGCCGGTGCCGCCACGCTCATCACAAAGTCCGTCTCGCCGTTGGCGGTGCACTCAAACCCCACCTCATAGTCCATCAGCCCCGGCTGCCCCGTGACCGGCGCCTCCTTCTTGATGAAGTACGTGAAGCTCGCCTGAAAGTGCGCCGTCTCCGCGTTCAGCCGCTCGCAGATCGCCCTCGTCAAGGACGGAATCTGGTCCGGCGTGATCGGCTCCGCCGTGTGCTGGTTCAGCACCTCCAGGAACCGCGACATGTGCGTCCCCTTCTGAGTGTGGGGCAGCGAGACGTACATGTTCACCTTCGCCACCGTCGTCTGCTCGCTCACCTCGCCTGTCCGGGCGCACCGCGTGCGGAGCCGGATGGGGTACGTGATCGCCTTCACGCCCACCTTGTCGATCGCCACGCGCCTCGCGTCCGCGCTCGCCTGCACGTCGGGCATGCGCCGGGCCTTGCCCGCCTGCTCCGCCGCCCCCCGCGCCCTTCGGGCCTTCCCCTTGTTCACGCCTCGCTCTGCCATCACGGTTCCTCGTCCTGCGTTCGTTGTGCCTTCGCACCCCCGCCGCCCACGGATTGCTACCGCCCCGCCGCCTCCGCCTGCGATTCCGCAGGCTCCTCCGCCGCCCGTACATCCAGCACCGCGCCCGCCCAGCCCATCCCCACAGGCACGCCCAGCAGCGCTCCCGCCGCCCAGTCCAGAGACACGGGTCTCGCCAATGGCAGAACCTTGCCCCCGAACACCGCCGCCAGCACGCTATCCCCGTGCATGCCCTTCGCCACCAGCGGCGACGCGAGCGCCACCAGCGTCAGCCCGGCCACCGCCGGCACCGGCGAAAGCGTTGTCCGCATCGAGTTTCCTACCAGGTGCGACGCCGCGCCGGCGCCGATGCCGCCGATGACCACCGCCAGCAGCGTTTGGCCCCGCAGTTCCGTCACCGCGCACAACCAGATCACCAGCGCCCCCGCACCGGCCCCCGCGAGCACGCCCGCAACCGTCGCATTCCGACGGGTCGAGTCCCCCTCCGCCTCCAGCACCAGCAGCCCGCGGCCCTTGCCCCCATCGGGCTGTCGCCGGTTCGACACGCCAACCACCAACGTGCACACCCCCAGCGCCAGCAGGCCCGCCGCCAAGCCCTCCACCCCCAGCGCCGTCAGGTCCGACCCATCCCCCGCCCGCCTCACGATCGAATCCAGCGTCCCAAGCCCCCACCGGGCCCACGCCAGCACCAGCCCCGCGCAGGCCAGCCCCGTGCCCATCGAAAACGCCCACCCCCCCAGCACGCCGGCCCCCGCCGCAAGTGCCAGGGACACCACGCCCGCCACCGCCGCCGGGCCGGGGGTCGCGTTGACCAGGAGAGTCGTCGCGGGGCCACCCGAGGCGTCCCGCAGGCCCCCGGTCAGCCTCAACGCCAGCGGCCCCAGCACCACCAGGCACCCCAGGATCAGTACCCATCGGAGCGAAGATCGAATCATGGACCCATCGTAGGGGGCCGCGTGCGATCCGCCGGGCACTCGGCCATAATCCGTGCATGACTCCCCAGCCCCCCAGACGCCCGCCCGGGCCCTCCCTCGACGACCTCGCCTCCTCGCTCCTCTGGCCGCTGCTCCTCAGGGCGGGTGCGCTCGCCTTGCGGCCTGCGAGGCTCTGCACCGCCGCCGTCCTCCTCGTCCTCGTCACGCTCGTCGTCCGGCTCCCAGACCTCTGGCTCGATGAGCCCGGCCCCGCCAGCATCATCGCCACACGCGCCGTCGTGGCGTCAGGCGACATCCGTGAGGGGACCATGCAGCTCTCACCCTCCAAGGTAATGGAGGGCGTCGTCAACATGCTCGCTCGAACGCCCGCCTCTGTCGCGGAGCGGTTCCCCTGGTCAACCGCCGCCATCACGCTCCCCGTTCTGTTGATCTGGGGCGTGCTGGGCACCGCAATCTCCCGCTCCGCCGCTCGCGAGGTCTCGCTCCGCGACCGGGGCCCCTGGACAGCGGACCTGGCCTTCGGGCTCTCCAAGTGGCACTCCGCCGCTCTGATCAAGCTGGGCCCCATCCTCGCCTTCTGTCTCTGCTGGGCGATCGTCGCGTGCGTGGGCTGGCTCCTTTCCTTCCACGTCGCCCAGATCGGCGTCGGGGTTGTCTACCCCGCCGGCCTGCTCCTCTCTCTGGCCTGTGTCGTGGTCGGCCTCTGCCTGCTCGGCTCGATGCACATGCTCATCCCCGCGGTCGCCGTCGAAGGCACCGACGCCATCGACGCCCTCCAGCGCTGCGTCGCCTACGCGCTCGCCAGACCCCTGCGGCTCATCGCCTACGGCGCGATCCTCATCGCGCAGGCCGTGGTGCTCACGCTGGTCCTCCACTGGATCATCGAGGGCGCCATCTCCGCGTGCGCCAACGCCGCCACCGCCTGGGTTGCGGAGCCGGGGGCCGAGGCCTTCCGCCGCGCCGCCGCCGGCGAGGGCCCGGCGCCCGAG
The DNA here is from genome assembly GCA_020853975.1 of Phycisphaerales bacterium. Lineage (GTDB taxonomy): Bacteria > Planctomycetota > Phycisphaerae > Phycisphaerales > UBA1924 > RI-211. The sequence goes on along the minus strand of JADYXW010000010.1, from coordinate 6,045 downwards.
GGCTGGTCGCCCAAGGCCGCTGCCGCGCTTATCGCGTTCTGGTCCTCTCTCCTCCGGCTCGGGATCGGCGCCTTCCTCGTCAGCTTCTGGTTCTGCGGCGGGACGGTCCAGTTCCTTCTCATGCGCCGGGTCTGCGATGGCCAGGACGTCGAAGAACTCTGGACCCCGGGCCCCGCCGCGGCAGCTCCGACCGAGGTTCCGGAACAAAACGACGCGGACTACACGTGAACCAACGCGCCCGCTAGAACACCGGCGCCGGCAAGAGGTCCCCCTGCCCGAGTTCTTCGGGAAGGTTGTCGGGCGAGCGCGACATCGAGAGGTCATACGGCCCGACGCGTGTCCGCCTCAGGGCCGTGAGCATGCCGCCGGCGCCCAGGGCCGCGCCGATGTCCCGCCCGAGGCTGCGGACATAGGTCCCCTTGCCGCACGTGACGCGGATCAACAGATTCGGAAAGGAATACGCCAGCAGTTCGATCCGGTCGATCCGCACGGGCCGAGCGGGCAGGTCCACCGGCCTGCCCTCCCGTGCCAGGTCGTACGCGCGTCGCCCACCGACGTGCAGCGCCGAGAACGCGGGCGGGCGCTGCTGGATCGTCCCCTCGAACCGGGCGAGCGTCTCCCGCACGTCCGCGTCCGTCGGCGCGCGCAGCAGCGAGACCTCCTCGATCGCCCCCTCCGCGTCGTCCGTGCTCGACCGCTTCGAGAGATCGACCGTGGTCTCGTACACCTTCTCGTCCGCCATCAGGCGGTCGCACAGCCGCGTCGCCCGACCCACCAGCACCACAAGCACCCCCGTCGCCATCGGATCCAGCGTGCCAGTGTGCCCGACCTTGACCCGCTTCGGCGCCCCGCCCCGCCGCAGCCTCGCCCGCACCCGCGCGCACACGTCCATCGACGTCCAGCCCGTGGGCTTGTCGATGATCAGCATCCCTTGCAGCGGGTCCGCCTCCGTCACCGCTCGGCCCCCTCGCCCCAGGGCGGCCCCGGGATCTCTCGCGACTGCTCCACGATCACCCATTCGCCCGACTCGCCCTTCGAGTAGTTGAATCCCCTCACCCCCGAGACCCTGCCCAGAGGGGGCCAGCGGTCCGCCGCTCCCGGCGGCAGCACCACCAGCCCACCCGGATTCGCACGCAGCCACGCCTTCAGCTCGTGCTCGTCCACCCAATCCGCGCGGCCTCGGAGTTCGAACACCGTGCTGTCCTCGTGCAGCTTCACGAACGCGATCGGGCGCGCGCGCCCCCCCTCCACGTCCCGCAGCTTTGCGCACAGCCCGTGCACGACCCACGCGCCACGCACCCGGGGCAGCGCGAGCATCAGCCCCGTCATCCCCATCCCGGCGATCAGCATGTTCAGCCGCAGCAACCCCAGCCAGTCGCGGGACCGCACGCGCCCCAGCGCCCGCCACACGTAGTAGATCATCAGCGAGACCCCCGCCCCAACGCACGCGCCCGCGAACAGACTCCGGGGCCCCGCCTCTCCCAATCCCGCCAGCAGCCCCACGCCCGCCGCCGCAGCGACGACCACGATCACCCCCGCGTTGCTCGCGTGCACCACCAGAAGCCCCAGCCGCGTGGACAGCCATCCCCGATGCCTCCATCGCCACGAGAGCGCCGCGCGCCCGGTCAGAAGCAGCAGGGGCGGATACAGCGCCATCGTGTAGTGGGGCAGCTTCGTCGACACCACCTCGAGCACCCACCACGCCGGCACGATCGTGCAGAGCAGGAACAGCTCCGCATCCCGCCCCGGGCCGATCGTGCCCACGCGCGCCCGAAGCCGCACCCACGCCGAGCCCGCGCGAGCCTGCCCCGCGGGCATCCCCCTCGCAAAGCCCCGTGCAAGCCCCGCCGCCGCAAAGAGCACGCCCGGCCCCAGCGTCACCAGCATCACGAGCACGTAGTACCCGGGCGGGCCCGAGTGACCCTCCGCCGCCTCGACGCTCCGCCCCAGCACCTCCCTCGAGACAATCGCCGCGTAGGTGTGCCACCCGATGCGCTCCCCCGTGATCCACAACCAGGGCAGCGCGAGGGCGCCGACGATCGCCACGCCCGCCAGAGGCCGTACGCGCCAGAGGAACCGCGCGCTGCCCGTTACGACGCACAGGGCAAGCGTGGCGCCCGCGACGACCAGGGGCGTCATCGGTCCCTTCGTGAGCACCCCGAGCCCGACCGCCGTCCACATGAGCCAGAGCGCGCCCCCCGCGGGCCGCCCCAGCCGGTGCGCCCGCCACACCCGCCAGAGCATCCAGCACGCGAGGAGCGTGAACGCCACCAGCACCATGTCCGCGCGGGCTTGGTGTGCCTCCCACACAAACACGGGGCAGAGCGCGAGCAGCGCCGCCGCCAGCCAGCCGGCACGCCCGCCGAAAAGCTCCAGCCCCCAACGCCAGCACATCAGCACGCACGCGATCCCCGCGAGCGCCGAGGGCAGGCGGTACATCCAGATCGCGTCGAGCCCCGGCTCGCCCCCCGTGCACGCCCAGGCGCTCGCGACCTGCAGCCAGTAGATCAGCGGCGGCTTGTTCAGCCGGGGCCGGTTCTCCACCATCGGCACCGCCCAACCCCCCGCGTGCGCGCCCAGCGGCGCGCCGGACTCCGCCACCCGCCGGTCCAGCCTCGCCTCGGGCCACGCCGCCGCCTCGAACATCTGGCGGCTGGCCTGCGCGAACCGAGCCTCGTCCCGGTCCACAGTCGGGAGCGCCCGCAGCCCGGGCACATACACTGCGAGACACAGCAGCACCAGCATCACGCCCGGCCGCCAGCCCGACTCGCTTCTCGTGACACCAGCTCCAAACATCGCCCGCGACTATACCCCGACCCGGTCCAAGCGCCGCCCGTGGCTTGTCCTCGCGCTCGGCCTTGCCGCCGGCGCCGCGCTCCTGCCCCTCGACCAGCCCGTGGCCGAGTTCTGCCGCCGCTTCCAGCCCGGGCAGAGCCTCGCGCTGGGCGGCGATCTCCGCCGATCCCTCGAGTTGCTCCAGCAGTTCGGAGACCTCACCACCTGCCTCATCGCGCTGCTGCTGGTCTGCCTCCTGGACCCCGGCAACCGCAGACGCCTTCCCGGCATCATCGGCGTGCTGGTCGGTGTCAACCTCCTCGCCCACGCCCTCAAGATGCTCGTGGGCAGGCCGCGCCCGTCGATCATCCTCGGAGGCCACGCCCAGCAGGGCTTCGACTCGACGCTGTGGTTCGCCGGGCCGCTGAGAACCTACCCGCTCCCGAGGCTCGTGGACGGCGAGTGGACCCACGTGCCGCGGCACTCCTGGGAGGTGTGGGGGGGCATCTCGTCCGATTTGGCCTCGATGCCCTCCAGCCACACGCTGGCTGCCGCGGCGCTCGCGGTGGCGCTGGTGCGAGTGCAGCCTCGGCTCGGGCCGCTGGTGTGGCCCTGGGTCGTGGTCGTGGGGGTCTCGCGGGTGGTGCTGGGGGCCCACTACCCGTCGGACGTCGTCGTGGGCGGGGCGCTCGGGTACGCGGCGTCGACGCTGCTGTTCCTGGTCATTTGGAGAGCTTCGCCACCAGCCTCCACAGATCGTGGCGGCTGAGGCTGCGTCCGGTGCGCGCGTTGAAGCGCTCGGTGAGCGTGTCGAAGCGCGGGTCGTAGACAAGCTGGTCGCGCTGGCCGAGCGTGCCGGCCTGCTCGGTGACGAGGGCCACCAGCAGCGACTCTTCGTCCTGGGTCACCTTGATGCTTGGGCTCGCGGCGCGGCCCAGTCGCGGCAGCCTGGTCGCCTTCCGGAGGTTCTGGAGCCGATGCAGCACCTCACGGCGAGCGACGGCCCCCTCACCTCCGAGCACCGCCACCAGTTTCTCGAACTCTTCGGTGTAGGGCAGGTCGTCGAGCGTGCGGCCGACCTCGACGTAGGCGGCGAGAAGGCGGTCGTCGCCGTCGAGCGAGCGGGGCCGGATGTCGCCGAAGAGGGAGTCCAACGGCTATTTCTCCTTGGAGAGGGACGCCCCGCCCGTCCACTCGGCGATCCAGATCTGGCTGCTGGGGCGGGATTCACCTTCGGCCTTGGGTGCGCGCTGGCTGGTCCACATCATCCAGCGGCCGTCGGGTGAGAAGACGGGCAGGACATCGGCGCCGTCGGCGAAGGTGACGCGCTGCCGCCGGGCCGGGACGGGCACGGTTGCGCCGTCTGCGGCCTTGGCGGCGCTGGCGAGCTGGTCCTTGCTGACTTCGACGGCGAAGACCTCGTAGTTCTGGTGGCCTTCCTCGCTGCTGCCGTAGACGATGAAGTTGCCCGAGGGGTGCCAGTAGGGGGCCCAGTTGACGTGGCCGTTGTCGGTGATCTGGAACTCGCGTTCGATGCCGACCGGGACCTCGACTCCATCGGCGTCCGTCTCGAACTTGAGGGTTGCGACGAAGAGCTGGAGGAGGTCGTCTCCCTTTCGGTCGGAGCGGTAGCAGATCATGCGGTTGTCGGGGGAGAAGAAGGGCCCGCCGTCGTAGCCGGGCGCGGTGACGATGGCGTGGTCCTTCCCGGTCTTGGTGTCGTGGATATAGAGGTTGGCGTCGGGGCGGCCCATGGCGAGCTCGTCCTCGATGTGGGCGTAGAGGACGAAGCGGCCAGAGGAGTCCCAGGAGCACTCGGCGTCGTAGTTGGGGCGGGAGAAGAGCGTGGCGGCGGGGGAGGTCGCGAGCGCAGGCTTTGGAGCGTCGGGCTTGGCGTCCCACGCGGGGGCGAAGAACGTCTCGACGATTTCCATTTCCTTTGGGAACATCCAGACGTACTTGCGGGCGCCGACCTGGAAGCCGGACTTCTGATCGTCGGAGGGCCTTGTGAGGGTGGAGCCCATGAGGATGCGCCAGGGCTCCTTGGGGTGGAACCAGCCGCAGGTGTTGGCGCTGCCGGGAGGGCTGACGCGGGTGATCCCGGCGAGATGGGTGGGGGTGCCGTCGCGGAAGGCGTCGAGGCGGGCGGCGTACATGGCGTAGAAGGGGTCGGGCTCGGCGCCCTGTGCGGGTGTGGCGACGGCCTGGAAGACGACCCACTTGCCATCGGCGGAGAAGTACTGCTCGCCTGCGCGGACGAACTGGGCGCGGGAGGTCAGTTGAACGTGGTTTCGGACAAGGGGCGACTCGAGGGCCTTCCAATCCAGGGGCGGGGCTGCGGGCTGGCTGGGGGCGGGGTGGGCGGCCGGCTGGGCGGCGGCAAGGCTCGCGGCGCAGAGCGTGATCAGCCAGGCGGAAGCGCTGGGGATGTTCATATGCGGATTGTTGGCGGGCAACGCCTCGGGGATTCGCCAAAGGAGCGTTCCGCGGGCGGGGCCGTTCGGGTATGCTGGGGCCGCGTCGAGAACACCTCGAGCGGGCGTGCGCGAGGCCTGCTCGGTTCAGCATGATCGCGCTCGAGTGCACCATGTCACAGGCTCCACGTGCTCCCCGCGGCACCCCGAACAAGCCCAACGCAACCCAGAACGCCAGCGCCTTTCTGAACAAGTCCGACACGCAGGGCGCGCACAACCGCTCGCAGCACGTGGGGATGTCTCACCAGGGGCTGAAGAACCGGGTCACCAGCGGGCAGGCGTCGGGGGGCACCGCGACGAGTTTTCTGACGAAGCACGATCAGAACAAGGCGGCGGCGTCGGTGCTGCAGACCAAGGCGGCGACGACGACGAAGACCCAGGTGGGTCAGGGCGCGATGCACAACAAGAAGGCTGTGAACGCGCCGTTCAACGCGAACGCGATCGGGGCCCGGACCTCGCCCATCGTGAAGGTGGCGCAGAAGCAGCCGAACGGCAAGATCGAGACGTTCAACGCGAAGGCGACCGACACGCGGATGGTCATGAAGAAGGGGCCGGGGGGCGTGAAGTCGCAGACGACCTTTGCGACGGGTCTGCAGAAGCTGGAGAAGCCGGCGCCGGGGCCCTCTCTGAAGCCGACGACGAAGGCGAATGTGAACAGCATCGCGACGGGCGCGTCGGGGCTGCGGAAGGTCGGCACGCCGGCGGCGAAGCCCCTGGCGCTGGGCGACCAGAAGCGGTTCAAGGGCGTGACGAAGAACGCGCTGCCCGGGAACGTGAAGAAGCCGGGGCAGAAGTA
>JADYXW010000009.1 GCA_020853975.1 Phycisphaerales bacterium | reverse complement strand
TGACGGGGAGCACGCTGCGGAGCCGGAAGGAGAACACGCTGTTCGCCGAGGCCGCGCTCAAGGTGGCCGCCTACGCCGCGAAAGTGTAGGGGCGCGAGGTGCGGCGGTGGGTTATGGACTGAGCAGGAGGATGTTGCGGGGGGATCAGCGGCGGCGGCGGATGACGGCGAGGCCGCCGAGACCGAGGAGGGCTGCGGCGCCGGGCGTCGGAACGGGGTGGGTGATGACGCGGAGCTGGGCGAGGTCGTTGGTGGGGACGGCGACCCAGAGGTTGAAGGTCAGGACGTTGCCGGTGTAGGAGATGGTGGAGGCGCTGTTGAGGCCTCTGAACGGGTAGCTGGTGGGGTAGACGGTGGCGTTGGAGCCGCACATGACGTCGGAGTTGTCGAGGGAGGTGTTGATGAACATGACGCCGACGATGGGCCCGGAGAAGGTGACAGTGCCCGAGGCACCGATGGCTCCGGGGAGGGGCTCGAAGTGCAGGAAGTGGCTGTCGAAGGGGCCGTTGAGGATGGCGGGGATGGCGCCCGAGTTGGAGCCGGGGTTCTGGCTCTCATCGACGCAGAGGTTGGTGAAGAGGGTGTTCTGCTTCTCATCCCAGGCGTAGGCGTTGAAGCCCGTGAGCGAGCCGAGTGTGCAGGCGCCGGGGGGCGTGTTGAGGAACGTGGTGCTGCCGGAGACGGAGGTGATGGCGGCGAGCGCGGGGGCGGCGGAGGCGGCAAGAGCGAGGATGGCGAGGGTGCGGTTCATGGCGGGGCTCCTGTGTGCGTGCGTGTGCGGGTGAGGGGGAGTTCAGGCGGTGCGGCGGCGGCGGGCGACGAGCAGGCCGCCCAGACCGGCGAGGGCGACCGCGCCCGGGGCGGGCACGGCGCGGATGGAGACGTCGTCGATGCCCATGTAGGTGTTGACGCCGGTGGAGGAGTAGACCTGGGGGAAGAAGTAGGGCAGCGTGGCCGAGTTGGAGGGGGCGGTGAACGTGGCGGACTGAAGGACCCAGCCCTGAGACCACGTCACGGTGGCTGGGAAAACGGCGACGATGGTGGGTGTGGAGGATGGGGTGGCGCCCAGGCCGAACTGCCACCCGCCGGGCACATAGCCGATGTTTGCGTTGGGCGCGTGGATCCAGGCGGAGACCGTGTATTGCTGGCCCGGGGTGAGTGTGGAGGACATGAGCTGGTGCATGTCCTCGAAGTGCCAGCCGCCGGCCCAGCGGTTGCCGCTGTTGGCGGTGACTCCCGTGAACACGCCGGCGAAGGAGGGGAGCAGGCCGTTGGCGCCCGAGTCGTCCCAGGTGTCGAAGGAGACGACGGAGTTGCCCGGGGCGGTGCTGCTCCAGGGCGAGGGGAGGTAGGCCTGCCCACCCCCCAGGACAAAGCCGGCGTCGAATCCGGTGTTGCTGAGCTGGGCGAAGCAGGCGGACGCGGCGAGCGTAGACAGAGCGACAGCGGCGAGGGTCTTCATGACTGGTCTCCTGTGCGGGGTGTTCGGTTGTTCGGTTCGTCGCGTGGGCGACTATCTGACTTGCGTGCGGGGGGGCGGATCTTGCAACGAAAGAGCCTTGTTTCTGCGGGTTTTGCACCGTATGCGGAACGGGGAAACCACGCGGTGCCAAGGGGTGAACGCAGGGCCCGGCCACCGCTCACGCGCGACCGAAGAGCTTTTCCAGTTCTTTGATCGTGAGGCGCACGCTGGTGGGCCTGCCGTGGGGGCAGTTGCTGCTGCGCTCGACCTCGAGGCGGAGCTTCACGAGCTCGTCGAGTTCGGTGTCGGAGAGGCGGTCGCCCGCCTTGACGGCGGCCTTGCAGGCCATCATGTCGAGAACCTGGCGCATGGCGGACTCGCCGCCGGCCTTTGCATCGGCAACAAAGGCGAGGTCTTCGGCGCGTTCGAGGATGGCCTCGATGAAGTCGGCGGGATCAACGCCCCGGTCGAAGAGGAAGGTGGGGAAGGCGTGGACGCCGACCTGGCCGGGCCCGATGGGCCGGGCGTCGACGCCTATGCGGGTAAGCAGGGGCGATAGGTCGCAGAGGCGGTCGGCGTGGGCCGGTGAGACGGCGACGACGACGGGCGCGAGGAGTTGCTGCTGCTCGAGACCCGGGCCGGAGAGCACACGGGCGAGGAGGTACTCGAACATGACGCGCTCGTGGAGCGCGTGCTGATCGATGATGACCACGCCCTGCTCGTCCTGCGTGACGAGGAAGGACTTGTGCACCTGCAGCACGCGCTGCTCGGCGCGGGGCTGGGGGAGTTCGGGCTGTGGCTCGGCCCTTGGCAACGCGTGGTCCGCGTAGACGATGGGCCCCGGCGCGCGGGGGTTGAATCGCGTGAAGTAGTCGACGAAGCGGGCGGTGTCGGGCGGGACAGAGACGCCGGGCGCGGGGTCGGGCGCGGGGCCCGGGAGGCCCGAGCCGGGCAGCCCAAGACCTGGAGAGCCCGGAGGCGGCGGCGAGGTGCGGACCTCGCTGAGCGTGGGCGTGAGGTCCGCGGCGCGGAGGGCGCCGCGCAGCGCGTGCAGAACGACCGAGTGCACGAGCGAGGTGTCGCGGAAGCGGACCTCCGCCTTCTGGGGGTGCACGTTGACGTCCACGCCCTGGGGGGACATCTCGAGCATCAGGAGCACGGTGGGGTAGCGGGTGTGGTCGATGAGACCCCGGTACGCCTCGCTGATGGCGTGCTGGATGGTGCGGTCGCGGACGGGGCGGCCATTGACGAAGACGTGCTGGTGCTTGCTGGTGCCGCGGGCGATGGCGGGGTGGCCCGCGAGGCCCCAGAGCGCGATCCCCCGCGCGTCGTCGAACTGGTCGGCGTGCACGGGGAGGAGTTGCGGTGCGAGCTCCTTGCCCAGGATGTCGAGGGCGCGCTGCTGCGGGGACTGGGCGGCGGGGACGGAGATGGTCTCTCTGCCGTCGGCGGTCGCACGAAACCCGATTCCGGGGTGGGCGAGCGCGAGCTGGCGGAGGACGTCGAGGCAGCGGTCCTGCTCGGTGGCAACGGTTCGGAGGAACTTGCGGCGGGCGGGGGTGTTGAAGAAGAGATTGCGCACGGTCACGCTCGTGCCCACAGGTCCCGGCGCGGGCCGCACCGGGGATACATCGCTGCCTTCCACGTCAATGACCGAGGCACCGACGTCCTCACGCGTGCGGGAGCGGATGGAGGTTCTGGAGACGGAAGCGATGGAGGCGAGCGCCTCGCCTCGGAAGCCGAGGGTGGCGATGTGCTCGAGGTCCGATGCGGAGTCGACCTTGCTGGTGGCGTGGGGGGCGATAGCGAGGGAGAGCTGGTCCGCGGGGATGCCCTGGCCATCGTCGGTGACGCGGACGAGCTCGATGCCCCCCTGCTCGAGGTCGAGGCCGATGCGGACAGCGCCGGCGTCGATAGCGTTTTCGAGAAGTTCCTTCACGACCGAGGCAGGGCGCTCGACGACCTCGCCCGCGGCGATCTGGTTGGCGACCAGCGTGGGAAGGACGCGGATGGGCCGCGATGGGGCGTGCTGGCCTGCGGGCGGGTTCACGGCGGATGGTACGGGGTGGGGCTGGGGCGATTGGTATGGCCCCGTGGCCAATCGACGGGTGAAAGGGGGGGGACCCGGATTCCGAAGAACCAAGGTGAGGCCCCTGGCGGGCGGGAGGTTCAGATGGTGGCGAGCCTTCGGGTGCTGATGCGCGTGCTTTTCGCCCCGATCTGGGTGCTCTGGCAGGGGTACAGGGTGCTCTGGTGGGCGTTCGAGGGGAATCCGCGCCGGCGGGAGGATGGAGCCGCGACGAATGCCCCGCCCGGCTCGTCCCCCGCCGACGCGACCACGCCGGAGTCGCTCCAGACGGACGCGCCGCGCCACGGAGAGGGCCAGAACGCCGCGTTCGAGGTGACGCGCGAGGTGTGCCGGCGGACCACGGCGCCGACAGGGGCGCTGCGGGCCGGCTTTGCATCGACGCTGCTCGTTTCGGCGCTGAGCGCGTGGGTGGTTCTGGCGTGGGACCCGGCGATGTCGGCGCGGGCGGGCTGGGCGGTGTGGGCGTGGGCGACGCTGCTGGCGGCGGTGGGCTCGGTGTGGGTTGTGAAGCACATCGCGCAGAGGCAGCGGGCCGCGAAGCCCGCGACAACGCTGGAGCACGCGCGGGCGGCGACGATGGGCGTGAAGGACGCGGTGTGGGAAGCGGGCGGGACTGTGGTGGGCGCGGGGGCGGGGGTCTGGAAGGGCTGCCGCGCCTGCTATCGAGGGGCGCGGGCGGTCGCGACATGCCGTCCGGCGACGTACGGGCGGGGCCTGGTCGCGTCGGCGTGCGGCAGGGCGTGGCGGGTGGTGTCCCGCAAGGACCGGGCGACGGCGTGAAAACGCGGGCCGGCGCGGTGAGCGCGGGCCCGCGGTCAGGATGGAGCGTCAGCGAGCGCGAGCCCGCCGCGAAAGGAACGGAAGACCGGCCAGGAGCGCGAGCGTTCCGGGCGCCGGTGCCACGGTCATGGCGGTGAGGATGGCGCCGCCCCCCACTTCATCGATCATGGACCCCGCGCCGGTGCCGAGGTTGATGTTCCAGAAGGTGGTGCGGGCGAGGGAGACGTCTCGCACGGCGGCGAAGGCATTGCCGCTGAAGCCAGAGATATCGAACCCTGTGAAGTCGGAGAGGTCGGTGCCCACGGGTCCGATCGTCGTGAGCATGCCGCTGTTCGCGGGGTTCTGCACCGCGAGGATGTCCAGGCCGGTGTCGAGGACGAAGAGGGTGGTGGAGGTCGCACCCGGGCGGCTGTTGGTGTAGGCGGCAGCAACGGCGTTGGGGTTCACGCCCGCGTTGGGGTCTGTTGGAACGTAGGCGAGCGGGGTATCGACGGTGACGCCCGCGGTATCGGGGTGGAGCCTGAGGTTCTGGTCCGCGTCGCTGATGACGCGGATGCGGTCGACCGTGGGGTTGAAGTCAAAGCCGAAGGAGGAGCCGTTGAGAGGCGAGGCGAAGGCGGGGCCGACCTGGGTGGCGTGGCCGGTGGCGGGGTTGATGGTGTAGAGTCGGCTGAAGCTGCCGAGGGCGTAGAGCTGGCCGGTGCCGGGGCGGATGTCGATGCCGTGGATGGTCTCGTTGGGCTGGAGCCCCATGATCGGGACGCCCGAGAGGATGGAACCCGGGGTCGCGCTGTCGAAGGTGATGAGGGACTGGTTGAGCGTGACACCGAAGACCAGCTCGGCATGGGCCGAACCGGCGGCGCACGCCCCCGCGATGAGGGCGACGGGCAAAGAAAGACGCATGATGGACGACTCCTTTTCTCCTGACACGCCGTCCTGACGGGACGGCAGCGCGCCCCCGCCAACGCGGCGGGGGCAACCTCCGCCGGCCCTTCGCCGCACGGGCGGATTCGGATGTGGGATCAACGGATTCTGCGGGCGTGGGGTCGCCGGGACAGCGGGATCGCTAGGATGACCTGAATCCGACCCTGCGCGGCGTGCGAAGGGCCGGCGTCACACGGGCATGGCAGAGACACTCCTCCAACGCGCTGCACGGGGCGACCACGCGGCGGTGGCGTTGTGTCTCGACGAGTATGGCGGGATGGTGTGGTCGCTGGCGAACCGGTACCTGAGGCCGATCGGCGAGGACCCCGAGGACGCGGTGCAGGATGTCTTTGCGGAGGTGTGGAGGCAGGCGGGCCGGTACGACCCGGGGCGCGGGGGCGAGGCGGCGTTCATCGCCACGATCGCGCACCGGAGGCTGACGGACCAGCAGCGAAGGGCGGCGGCCCGGGGCAGGGCGGTCGCGGGGCTCGCTGCGAGCACCGAAAGGGATGCGTCGGCGCCCGCGGCGGGGGGCGGCGCGGAGGCGGCGCGGGCGCTTGAAGCGCTGCAGGGGCTGAGCAGCGAGGAGCGGGAGGTCATCTCACTGAGCGTGATGCACGGGCTGAGCCACGAGCGTGTGGCCCAGGCAATCAACATCCCCGTGGGCACGGTGAAGACCCGGATCAGGCGTGGGCTCACGAGGCTTCGAGAGGCACTCGGGGCGGGAGTGCTGGAGGGCGCGGGATGACCGGCAAACCTGCACATCCCGATCGTGCAAAGGTTGAGCGTCTGCTCGCGCTGCTCGCGGACGAGGCCACCGGCGCGCTCTCTCGCGAGGAACGAGCGGAGCTCGACACGCTCCTGGCGGACGGGCTGAACGACGAGCAGGGACGGGTGATCGGCGAGGATGACATGCACCGAGTGGCGGGAGAGCTGATCGCGGCGGGCGTGGAGCGGGAGCAGATGCCCGCGCACGTGCGGAGCGCGATCCTCGCCCGGGCGGCGCGAGAACGCGGCAGCGGCTCGGCGTCCGGCGCGGCGTCGGGAACAAGCTCAACGACCCCGCCGCGGAGCGCCCGCGACTGGGGTGGATGGGTGGCGGCGGCGGCGGCGGTGCTGATCGCGGCGCTGGGCTGGCTCCGAACGCCCCCGGCACCCCCAAGCCCGACGCCCGAGCAGCTCGCGACGGTGCTTGAGGGCGACTCGGAGACCGTGCGCATCCCCTGGACCAGCCCGGGCGACCCCGCGGGAGCGGGGGCCAGCGGCGAGGTGCTGTGGAACAACAGGCTGCAACGCGGGTTCATGCGGATCACTGGGCTCGCGAAGAACGACCGGAAGGTGGAGCAGTACCAGATCTGGATCATCGATTCCGGGCGGAGCGAGCCCCAGCCGGTGGACGGCGGCGTGTTCGACTTCGAGCCGGGTGCGGGCGGCACGGCGGTCATCCCCATCCGGGCGGCGATCGCGGTGCGGACGCCCGCGGCGTTCGCGGTCACGGTCGAGAAGCCGGGCGGGGTGGTCGTGAGCAAGCAGGAACGCGTGCCCCTGCTGGCCCAGATCAAGGGCTGAGGCGGCCCGAGGGCCGGCGCCCGGCGCCGCCGCTCCTGAATCACCGCGAGGCAGCTTCCCAAGAGTCTCGGTACGATCCGAACCTCGGGAGGACCCTCATGCAGCATGCGCAACCGGTGAGCGAGACCCAGCGGGTGCAGGCGATCGACGTGGTGCGTGGCTTCGCCCTGCTGGGCATCTTTCTCGTGAACATCACGCTCTTCGCCGAGCCCTTCGGCACCATGATGCACATGGGGTCGGTCGGGGGTCTGTGGAACAACGCGGTGCACTTCGGCACGCTGGTGCTGTGCACGGGGAAGTTCTACCTGCTGTTCTCGCTGCTCTTTGGGGCGGGCTTCGCGCTCCAGCGGGCGAGGGCGGCGGGGCCGGGGTGGGCCCGGGTGTATCTGAGGCGGCTGGGGTTCCTCCTGCTGATGGGCTTTGCGCACGCGATGCTGCTCTGGTATGGCGACATCCTGTTCCTGTACGCGGTTGCGGGTGTGGCGCTCCTTATCTTCGGGTTCGTCGGGGCCAGAGCCAAGATCGTCACGGGCGCCGTGATTCTCGCAATCGCGGGAGTGCTGTCCGCGGGCTTCATGGCGATCACGGCGCTGGGCCAGGCGGAGGCGGCCAAGCAGAAGGCGGCTCTCGCGACACAATCGCCGACGGCCGAGGGCGAGGCGGCCCCCAACGTGGGCGAACCCGCCGACCAGGCCTCGGGACAAGCCGGGGCGAAACAGAAGCCCGCGGAACCTTTCTGGAGCACGCCATTTGGCGAGCTGATCTGGGGATTCAAGACGCAACAGATCCAGCAGCCGGACAGCGGGGTGTGGCACGAGCTGGAGCGGCGCGCGTACCACGACGGGCCCTACTCGCAGGTGTTCCTCTTCAGGGCGTTCACGTGGGTGATGATGCTTGTGTTCGTGATGCTCGGGTTCGGGTGGACGATCATCGCGATGTTCTTCATCGGGGCGGGGCTCGCGGGGTCCGGGTTCTTTGGCGTGGACCGCTCGGCACTGCACAGGCGGCTCATGGTGCTTGGGCTGGCGGTGGGCCTGCCGCTGGTCGGAGCCGGTGTGTACCTGATGTCCGGGGGTAAGGAGGGCTCCGGGCTCGCGCTGCGGATGGGCTCGGCGGCGCTCCTGGGCGCCATCGGAGCGCCGCTGATGACGTTGGGGTATCTCTCGCTGTGGACGTGGCTGACAAACCATGGAAGGGTGGCGTGGTTGACCACGCGACTCGCGGCGACCGGGCGAATGGCGCTCACCAACTACCTGACGCAGACGGTGGTCTGCACGACGGTGTTCTACTACTACGGCGGCGGGCTGTTCGGCGAGACCACCCACGTAGAGCGGCTGGGGCTGGTGGCGCTGGTGTACGGTCTGCAGGTCTTTGTGATCAGCCCGCTGTGGATGGCGAGGTTCCGCTACGGCCCCATCGAGTGGCTGTGGCGGAGCGTGACGTACTGGAGGCTTGAGCCGCTGGCGCGGGCGTAGGGACATCGCCCGCTACGCTTGGGCATGCCGTTCTCGCCGATCAGTGAGGTGCTCGACGACCTGCGTGCCGGGAAGATGGTCGTCCTGACGGACGACGAGAGCCGGGAGAACGAGGGGGACCTCGTCCTGCCCGCGCAGTTCGTGACCCCGGATGCGGTCACGTTCATGCTGAGGCACGCGCTCGGGTACATGTGCCTGTCGCTGACGGAGGACGACTGCGACCGGCTGGGGCTGCACCCGCAGTCCGCCGAGAACACCACCATGCGGGGCACGGCGTTCACGGTCTCGCTGGACCTGCACCCGAGGCACGGCGGGACGACGGGCGTCTCTGCGAAAGAGCGGGCGAGGTGCATCCGGATGGTGATCGACCCGCAGTACGGGCGGGACGACTTCGTGAGGCCCGGGCACATCAACCCGCTGCGGAGCCGCACCGGCGGGGTGCTGGTGCGGACGGGGCAGACGGAAGGCTCGCTGGACCTCTGCCGCCTGGCGGGGCTGTATCCGGCGGCGGCGATCATCGAGATCATGAAGCCCGACGGGGAGATGGCCCGCGTGCCGGACCTGGAGAAGTTCTGCGTCGAGCACAAGCTAAAGATGTGCTCGGTTGCGCAGATCATCGAGCACCGCGTGGCGAGGGAGTCTCTCGTGAAGCGCGTGGGGCCGACCCGGCCGGTGCGGACGGCTCTGGGGACGTTCAACGCATTGCTCTTTGAGAGCCTGGTGGACCCGCTGCCCCACCTGGCGTTGACGGTCGGAGAGATCGGCGTGACGGGCCCGGGGGGGGTGCTGCAGATCGACGAGCCGGTGCTGGTGCGCATGCACCGCAGGCACCTGATGGGCGACGTGTTCGGCGACCTGGACTCTTCGCCCTCGGGACCGACGGGGGACTCGTTGCGCGCGGCGATGGAGATGATCCAGAGGGAAGGCCGCGGAGCGATCGTGTATCTGCGGACCAGCGGCGCGCGGGGTGGCGAGGGAGATCTGGAGGGCGACCTGCAGACGATCCGGGGTCACCAGCACGACGCGGACGACCCGCCGCCGCCGGGTACGCCCATGACGCTGCGTGAGTTCGGCATCGGCGGCCAAATCCTGCGAGGACTGGGGCTCAGCCGCCTGAGGCTGATCACGAACTCCAAGCGGGCCCTGCCGGGGCTGGAGGCCTTCGGCCTGACGATCAGCGAGCACGTCGGGCTGCCTTCGGCGTGACCCTCGGGACGACTCGCACGAGCGAGGCTGCGCGGGTCGCGGCCTTGCGGGCGGCCGCGGCGGAAGGCCCCACCGCGAGCGCCACGCCCATGCGTCGGTACTTGCGCGCGGAGGGCTTGCCGAAGAGCCGCACTTGCACGCCAGGGGCGGCGAGGGCTTTCTCCACACCCGGGAAGTCCGGCGGGCCCGCGATGGGGCCGGGAGAGAGGATGACGGCGCTGGCGGCGGCCTTCTCGTAGCGGATGGGCGGGATCGGCAGGCCCAGGATCGCGCGGACGTGGAGGTCGAACTCGGACAGGTCCTGCGAGATCATGGTGACCATGCCGGTGTCATGGGGGCGTGGGGAGAGCTCGGAGAAGATGACGCCGTTGCCCCGCACAAAGAACTCCACGCCGAAGAGCCCGGCGCCGCTGGGCCCGGCGATCTCGGCGGTGATGGTTCGGGCCATGCGACGGGCGGCCCGCACGAGCGCGGGCTTCATGGGGCAGGGCATCCAGGATTCCTGGTAGTCGCCCCGCTCCTGGCGGTGGCCTATCGGCCTCACAAAGAGCGTGCGTCTTGCTTCCGGGACGCGTTTGCCCGCAACGATCGGTCTCTGGCGGATGGTGAGGAGCGTGATCTCGTAGTCGAAGTCGATGAACTCTTCTGCGATCACGCGCGGGCGGTCGCCTCGCATGCTGCTCACGGCGTAGTCCCACGCGGCGGCGATGTCGCCGGCGCACTTCACGTCGGACTGCCCCTTGCCGCTGGAGGACATGACGGGCTTGACCACCGCGGGGAGGCCGGTGCCCTTCTTCCCCGTGATCGAGGCCTGGAGTTCGGCGGCGGATTGCGCGTAGGCGAATCTGGCGGTAGGCAGGCGAAGGCGCGACGCCGCGAGGTCGCGGATCGCATCGCGGTTCATCGTGAGGTTCGCGGCACGGGCCGAGGGGACGACGCTGTAGCCCCGGCGCTCGAGCGCGAGGAGCTCTTCGGTACGGATGGCCTCGATCTCCGGGACGATGAAGCCCTCGCCCGGCATCACGTGCCGCCGCACGGCCCTTCGGAGCGAGGGCGCGTGGAGCATGTCGATAACCTCGCGGGCGTCGGAGACCTGCATCGCGGGGGCGTGGTCGTAGGAATCCACCGCGACGACGCGGCAGCCCAGCCGCTTCGCGGAGATGGCGACTTCCTTGCCCAGTTCGCCCGAGCCGAGGAGGAGTAGGGTTGGGGGGTGCATGGGGCTGGTCCGGAAGGGCGCGAGGGTCAGGGGACGAGCGAGTCCACGGCGGACTGGTAGCGGCTGAGTGTTGCGGCGAGGATGTCCGGCGGGATCTCCGGCCCGGGCGCCTGCTTGCGCCACTGCCCGGATGAGACGAGGCCTTCCAGCCACTCGCGGAGGAACTGCTTGTCGAAGCTCTTCTGCGGGCCGCCCGGCTTGTAGGTCGAGGCGGGCCAGAAGCGGGAGCTGTCGGGCGTGAGCGCTTCATCGATGAGGAGCAGGTCTTCGCCCTGAAAGCCGAACTCGAACTTGGTGTCGGCGATGATGATGCCCCGCGTGAGCGCGTACGACGCGGCGGCGTTGTAGATGGCCAGGGTGAGGTCACGCAGCCGGGTCATCAGGGGCGTGCCGACGAGCGCGGATGCCTGCTCGAAGGAGATGTTCTGGTCGTGAGCGCCCTGCTCTTCCTTGGTGGCGGGGGTGAAGATAGGGTGCGGGAGTCTGTCGCACTGGCGGAGGCCCGCGGGGAGCGCCACGCCGCAGACCGAGCCGGTGGCCTGGTACTCCTTCCAGCCCGAGCCCTCGAGATACCCGCGCGCGACGCACTCGATGGGTATGACGCGGGCCTTCCGGGCGATGGTGGAGCGGCCGGCGAGTTGCGCGGCGGTGGTGCCGCCCGTGGAAAAGGCGGAGGCGGGAACCTGCGCGACATCGGTGGAAAGAAGGTGTGTGCGGCACAGGCCGCGGGCCTCGATAAACCTGAGCCAGAACGTGGAGAGGGAGGTGAGCAGGCGGCCCTTGCCCGGAACGGCGGTGGGCATGACGACGTCGAACGCGGAGATGCGGTCGGTGGCGATGATGAGCAGACGGTCCTGGGGCAGGTCGTAGACGTCGCGGACCTTTCCGCGGCGGAGGCCGGGGAGGTTGAGGCTGCTGGACAGGAGGGCGTCGGGCATGAGGAAGCATTGGCCCGGGGGGAGGGCTCGGCGCGTGGGCAATCGTCAACGGGCCGGGCGGGCCAGAAAAGGTGCCCCGGGCGGGTCGACCGGAGCGCACAACGGACGAACGATGTCTGTTCGCTGCCTGGAGTACCCCGCGCGTGCAGACCTACGTGGTGTTTGATCCTGAGGGAGTCGAGGCCGGGAAGTACCCGCCCCGGCACGCGCTGCTGATCGGGCCGGACGAGATCCCTATGCAGGGCTCGATCCGGATCCGTGACGGGGTCGTGGAGGCGGAGAAGAACCAGTCTCAGGCCGCGGCGCTGCTGGTGCAGCTCCCGGTTCGGATGCCCGAGGGCGAGGGCGGGGGGGACCTGGGGCTGCTGGCGGTGCAGACGTGCCTGCTCCCCGAGCGGCCGGGCCCGTACCTGCTGTCGATCGAGCTGGCCCGGCACCGGATCATGCTGTTCTTGAACAAGCTGGAGGATTGGGGGCTATTCGACCTGTCCGCCGAGACGCCCTGCATGCAGCAGTTCGAGCGTGCGAGACAAGCGTTCACGTCGGCGCTGGTGGCGCAGCGGGAGGAGAACGGTGAGGGCCAGAGCCACGGGTTCTGCGCGAAGGCGGACCGGATCGCGACGGGGGCGATGAGCCTTGCGATCAGCGCGGGCGAGCAGCTCACGATGCTGAACGCGGAGAAGGGTCTGGGGGCCCGGGTGAGCGGGCAGGGGTACAAGGAGGCCCACACGCACCTGTCGAGGCTGACACCCGAGGTTCCGCCCGCGGGCGCCCCGGTGGCGGTGCCCGGGGCCGGGCACGTGGTGGTGGCGGGGCTGCCCCAGATGGGCTGCGCGATCAGCCCGGGGCAGTTCAGCGAGCCCCAGCAGCGGGCCGTGACCGCGTCGTGCGACTTTGTGACCATGCCCCTGCGCTGGATCGACATGGAGCCCGTGGAGGGGAAGTACGCGTTCGGCTCCACAGACCGGTGGATCGAGTGGGCGGTACGGCAGGCGAAGCTGCCGATCGTGGGCGGGCCACTGATTGACTTTCGGCCCCAGTGCACGCCGGACTGGCTCTTCATCTGGGAGAACGACTACGAGACGCTGCGGGAGCTGGTCTTTGAGCATGTTCAGGCGGTGGTGACGCGGTACCGGCGGACCATCAGCCGCTGGACGGTCTGCAGCGGGCTGAACGTCAACACGAACTTCAAGATCAGCTTCGACCAGATCATGGACCTCACCAGGCTGTGCGTGCTGCTGGTGCGGAAGCTGCAGCCGACGGCGAAGATCCAGGTCGAGGTGGCGCAGCCCTGGGGCGAGTATCACGCGCTCAACCGCCGGTCGATCCCGCCATACCTCTACGCGGATGCGGTGGTGCAGGCGGGGCTGAACATCGACGCGCTCGGCCTGCGGGTGCAGATGGGCCACGCGGAGCCCGGCCTTGCCACCCGCGACATGATGGGCCTCTCGGCGATGCTGGACCGGTTCGCGGGGCTGGAACGGCCCATCGCGATCTCCGCGGCGGGGGCGCCGAGCGCCCCGGTCGCACCCCGGCCCTACAAGCCCCGGGCTGGCGCGGACGCCGAAGACCCGTACGAACCCGGCTATTGGCGCCAGCCCTGGAGCGAGGCCTCCCAGGCCGAGTGGATGACCCACCTGCTCGCCATCGCCTGCGCGAAGCCCTACGTGCAGAGCGTCTGCTGGCAGGACCTGAGTGACCCTCCGGCGGGCTCGAACCCGACGGAGATGCCCGGGGGCGGCCTGCTCCAGCCCAACGGCCAGCCGAAGCCCGCGTTCGCGAAGTGGGCGCAGTTCCGGACCGCGATGCGCTCCGGCCAGAGCCCGGTGATGATCCGCACTCCCTGACCGCGCGTTCTGGGCTGGACCCTCTCAGCGGCCGGGGGCGATGCGCGTGAGCACCGCGGCGTGGCGGCCCGCGCCCAGGTCCACCACGTCATAACCCACGGCCCTGACGCGAGGGCCCAGGAGCTGATGGTCGATGTGCAGTACGCCCCAGCGCGCGGGGATGGTGCCCGCGGGGCCGAAGCCCGCGTCGTCGTACGCGTTGCGGATGGTGGGCCCCCACTCCCGCAGCGCGCCCGCGCCCCGGGGCGTGTTGAAGTCTCCGACGATCATGTCGGGCTCGGGGAAGGGCGCGGGCTCGCCCGGGTTGTCCGTGCCGTCGGGTTGGCGGTGCTGCACCGGCCCCCGGAAGGTGTGGATCGAGGCGAGCGCACGGCGGACGACCTCTCGCCGATGCATGAACGGGTCGCTTGGGAGATCGACGCACCAGATGACCGTGGGATGGCCCAGCCGCGACGTGGTGTCGAGCTCCACGAATGCGGCTTCACCTCCCGAGGACGAAATAGCGCCCTCGGGGACCCACGAGAGGCGGATCGCGGGGGGTGGGGTATCCAGCGGTACCCACCCGGACCGCAGGACTGGGAAGACCGAGACGACGGCGAAGGTGGGGCTGCGGAACGCGTAGGTGGTGTCGGAGAGCCTGGTGCGGAGCGAGGTGAAGTCCGCGGTGTAGTGGGGCGTCGTCGCGACGAACACCTCGGGGCGCTGCTCGACGACTCGCTCGTCGAAGCCAGAGAGTCGCTCCCACGCGGGGTTCCACGAGAGCACGCGGACGGGGCGATCGACGGGCGAGGGCGGGGTCACGATCGAGGCCAGCCGCCAGTCCAGGGCCTGGTGTGCCGAGAGCAGGAGCGCAAGCACGAGGTGGAGCGAGGGGCGGCGGGTGCGCGGCGCCGGACGGGCGAGAGCGCCCGCTCGCCGGGACAGAACGCGGAGAACGACGCCGGACCAGGCGAGGCAGACCCAGACCAGGAGCGGGACGTAGGCGACGAACTGGGACCAGAGCGAGCGGTCCCCCATGGAGACGGAGACCGCCCAGCCGCACACCGCGAAGAGCGAGAGCACATGAGACAGGGCGCGGAGCGTGGCCCGGAGCGCGCGGCGGATCACTTGGGCGCCCCCGGCAGCAGGAGCAGCCTTGAGACCAGCGGCCTCACACGGGCGGGCGCCGAGGCGAGCCACTCTCGAAGGTGCGACTCGAGACACGCGCGGGTCAGGAGCGCGAAGATGAGTGTGAAGACGGCCCCGGTGGCGAAGAATCTGGGGATCGGATGCCAGTGCGAGAGGACGGAATCGTCAAGGCCGATCACCGGGAGCGAAGCCGCCGCCGCGAGCACCCACGCGGGGAGCGTGGCGCTGATGGAGTCCCCAAGGGGGATTCCGCGTTTGACACCAATGACCATGGTGGCGACGAAGGCCGAAGCGCCCCCAAGGATGCCGGTCAGCCAGGCGATGTTGGTCGCGGCCCCGGGAGTGCCGGCGAAGAGCACTCCCCCGAGGCACGCGCCGGCCATGGAGAGCCCGCCCGAGACCGTGATGACCGCTGCCCAGGTACGGAAGTTCCCCCTGGCCTGCAGCAGCGACAGCGGGACGACCAGCGTGACGACGAAGGGGTAGAGGAGCCCCATGACGCGGACCGCGTCTGCGGCACGCTCCCAGCGGCCCTCCCACAGGATGCGTTCCAGAGGCGGGAAGGTGACGGCGAGGCCCAACGAGAGCGGCGCGGCGACGAGCATGAGTTGGCGGAGCGCGCGGAGGGTAGCGGCACGCAGGCGGTCGGGCTCTGCGAGGAGCCTCGAGAACGCGGGAACGAGCACCTGCCCGATGTTGGCCGACAAGATGATGCCGACCTGGATCACGATGTTGTACGCGAAGAAGTAGACCGCGACGAGGTCAAGGTCCTTGGAGGTGGCGGCGAGCGCGGGGTTGGCGCCCCAGTTGAGCATGGCAATGGCGAAGCTGCCCACGAGAATCCAGACGGACTGGGCGAGGAGCCCCCGCCAGCGCGCCGGCTCGGGCGAGCGGGACCACATGCGCTCCCGGTTGAAGTACCAGAAGCCGATCCACTCGAAGACGGCGCACGCGGGCAGCGGCAGCACGAACGCGAGGGCGCCCAGCTCGTCGGCCCAGAAGCCCGCGAGCAGGATGGCTCCGCCGAAGCGGATGCACGCAGAGATGCCCGCGAGGAAGCTCACCGGGCCGAAACGCATGCCCCCCAGGAGCCTGGCCTGGAGCATGGCGCCCGGTGTGTTCAGCGGCTGGCAGATGGCGATGACCAGCAGGACGCGGGCGACATCGGTCGCCTTGGAGGGGTCGTCGGTCCAGAACGACGAGAAGTTTGCGAGCAGGGCGAGCGCGGCGCCCGTGAGCGTGTTGAACGCCAGGGCCATGTAGAACGCGGAGCCGACGAGTTCATCATGGCGGTGGTGCTCGCGCACCAGGAGCTGGCGGACGCCGCCGTCGCGGAGCACGCCGGCCATGGCGGACATGGACATCGCCAGGCCGTAGACGCCGAAGTCGGACGTGAGGAGCCAGCGCCCGAGGAGGACCGTGGCGGCGAGGCTGAGAAATCGGGTGGCGATGGCGTTGAACACCATCCAGATCGAGCCCCGGAACGCGGAGCGGCCGAGCGGGGCGGCGGTGGCGGCGGGCGGGGAACTCGCGGCGGCTTGGGTCAAGGGGCTGGTTCTCGTGTCGGGCTCTTGGCGCGACCTCTTCATTGGGGCCCGGCACGCTCCTGAGGCACGAAGATGATGTTGGTGTACTCGTACCGATCGCGCGGCGTGTGGGGCACGGGGCTGCTGCCGATGAACTCGTACGCCCTGTATCCCTTCGACAGAACGGTGTCGACGACGCTCCGGCTGGACTTGATCTCGGGCGGCGCGCCGGGCGTGTCCCCCACTTCCAGAGTCAGGATCGGTCGCTTCTCGCGGAGGGTGCGGTCCAGCCCTGCGAGCACGTCGGGCTCCGCGCCCTCGGTGTCGATCTTCAGGAAGTCCGGCGCGATGCCGGTCTCGGCGACCCAGCTGTCCAGGGCACGGGCCTGCACTGTGATGGGCTTGATGTTGGCGCGCCGGCGCTCGTCCTCGGTCATCTTCCCGCCGTAGATCGAGTTGAACCCGGAGAGCTCCAGCCCCCAGTCGTGGAACGAGAGCGTGGTGTCCTCGCGGAACGCCGCGACGTTGACCACCCGGGCGTTGGGGCGGCCCGCGAGGTTCTTGCTGACCATCTCGAACGTGCTGGGGGTGGGCTCGAAGGCGACGACGCGGCCCGAGGGGCCGACGAGGTGAGCCGCGAGAAGCGAGAAGAACCCGAAGTGGGAGCCGACATCGAAGAAGGTCTGGCCCGGCTTGAGGTAGTGGACAAAGGCGCGGGTAAGCTCGGGTTCGAACAGGCCATAGCGGTAGATGGCCATGGAGACGCGGTCTGGGAAGACCACGTGCATGGGCTCGCCCCAGAAGGTGGTGGCGGTGACCGGGGCGATCTTGCCTGAGGCGCAGCAGCGGCGCTCGATGAGCTTGGACCGCAGCATGACGACCGGACGCCCGCTGAGCTTCGTCAGGGCGCTCTGGCCCCAAAGGCCGATGCGACGATCCAGCGTGCGGGCGACGTCCGGTGCGAGCGGCATGCGAGTTCTCCGGGCGCGCGGCGGCGCCTCAGACACTATCGGCCAGAGGGGCCCGGTGGCTGCGCCCGGGAAGGCGCATGCGTCGAACCGGCTCAGGTTTGCGCGGGCACGGGAAGGGCGGCCTGCATGACCCAGGACCACTCCCGCAACCCTTGTGGCTGCGTCAGGTTAAGGCGTTCACGGAGGCGTCTGCAGAAGCCCGCCGTGAAGTTCTCGGGCCGGTGGAACTGGACGAAGCGGGAGGCGGCCTCCGGGGGGGTGTAGGTCGGAGCCTCGTCCAGCGCCTGCACGATGGCGCGGGAGAAGGCGGCCCGGTCCAGAACGTCGCATGTGCGGCCCAGGCCGAACCGGTTGATGGTGGTGCCAACCCAGCCGGAGTTGGAGCCGATGACCGGGCGGGCCTGGTTCGCCGCATGGATGACGATGCTGGAACTGCCCACGTGCGCGCGGTCGGGCGGGTAGGGCGTGGCGACCACGTCCATCGCGGCGATGCCGAGCATGAGCTCTTGGTCGGAGATGTAGCGGGCGAGCTGGATGATGGCGCCATCCGCGACCGCCCTGGCCGCCTCGCCCGAGGCGAGGAGTGCCTTGATCGGTCGCTCCTGGCCACCGGCGAGGAGGAGCCGGTCGCCCGGCAGCCTCTTGGCGGCGAGGAAGGCGTTGATGAGGTAGTCGATTCCCTTGCGGGTGTCCTGGAACCCGACGCAGCCGATGTAGCGGCCCGTCACGGGAATGCCGAGCGCGGCCCGGGCGGCCTCCTTGGACGTGGGCGTGAAGGCCTCGACAGGGTCGGCGATGAGACGGACCCTGCCCGCGAGGCCCGGGCGTCGCTTGGCGAGCGCCTCGGCGATGATGGGGTCCATGTGGTGGATCGTGCGGAAAGGCGCCCAGTCGGTCGCGGCGAGCCAGAGGGCGTGCCTGCAGCGGGTGGAGAGGGATCTGGACTTGGGATACGCGAACTCGCCCCGCATCATGAGCCCCTCGAACTCCACGGACGCCGGGAACGAGAAGCGCAGCGTGCGACGACGGATGCCCGCGATCTGGATCGTGCCGTCGGCGTAGGGGACGTAGAGATGGTCCGGACGGATGGTGCGTGCGGTCCAGAGGAGTCCCTCGGCGGCGGCCTTGAGGTACGTGTTGCCCTCGCCGATGGGGTACGAACGGGTGGCCTCGATGGCCATCTGGTCGCGGAGGGGCACGATCTGCTCCGCGAACTCGGGTGTGGATAGGGACTCGCTGGCGGTGACCAGCGTGAGCTTCACGCCCGGGAGCGCGGCGATGGAGGGTGCGACGCGGCGGATGTGCGCGAAGCGGTGGCCGTGGGCGTTGGGTTCGAAGAGAACGACGTGCATGAGGAGGAGAGGTTATCTGGGGTCGGGCTCGCGGTCCCCCCCCCACGGCGGCGATTTGTTCGCATCCCGATGCGGTTGGGTTACGCCCAAGGTCGTCCGGGCCGACAAGACGGGCGTGTTCCGGATCGGGTCCAACTACGGGTCGGGGCCGGGGCTCCTGGCGCTGAGGAACGCGCCGAGAGCCATCGCCACCAGCATGGAGAGGCTGGCCACGGGCAGGCGGGCCAACCGGGCCTCCGACGACCCAGCGGGGGCGGTCGCGGTGCACCAACTCCGGACGCAGGGGGTGGTGGTCCGGAGGAGGATCGACGCGGTCGGGCGCGAGAGTACGCGGCTGGGGGCGCCCTGAGCGTCGTGCAGAACCTGGCGATCGAACTGCGCGGGCACGTGGTCGCGCCCGCGAACCGGGGCGCGATGACCAAGGACGAACTCGCTGCCCACCGGCAGAGCGTGGACTCGATCCTGGAGACTATCGAGTTCCTCAGCCAGACCACGACGCACGAGGGCTCGCAGATCATCGCCGGATACTCCAGAGGGAGGCTCGGGCAGGCGGGCTCGGTGCTCTCGATGCTCGGGTCCGGGGGCGGACTGAACCTTGTGGATGGAGACCTGGAGGAAGCCGGGTGTGCCGCGGAGGCGGCGGTGGCCTTTCTGAGCGGCAGCCGCGGGGCGATCGTCTCGCGGATGAACGAGATGATTCACCAGCACTCGCTCCTGATGACGGAGCCGGAAGGGCTGGCGGGCGCCAGGTCGAAGATCGAGGACACGGACGTGGCGAGCGAAGCGGCGGCGCTCGCCCGGGCGCGGGCGCTGCAGGAGGTCGCGACGTACACCGCCAGCCTGACATCGCGGCTGGAGGCCGGGCAGGTGCGGACTCTGATGGCCGGTGTTGCGACATTGTGACGGCCCGGAACCTACCTTCCGACGGGGGCGGTGCCCTCGGGAAGGCGGGACATGGCCTCGGAACTCAACAGGGCTCAACTGGAGGCGGTCCGGCACGCGGGCGGCCCCCTGGCGGTGCTGGCCGGGCCGGGAACGGGCAAGACGCGGGTAATCGTGCACCGCGTGGCGGACCTGATCGAGCGGCGCGATGTGGAGCCCGACGCGCTCCTGGTTGTGACGTTTACGGTAAAGGCGGCGGAGGAACTCCGCACTCGCCTCTCGGCGCTGATCGGGCCCGAGCGGGCCTCGCTGGTGCGGGCGCACACGTTCAACGGCTATGGGATGAGGCTGGTGCAGCGCTTCGCGGACGTGCTGGGGCTCCCGCCCCGGCTGATGATGATCGACAAGGCGCAGGCGACGAGGCTGATCCGGTCGATCGTGCTCGAGCGGGGGTTGTACCAGCGCAGCCGCGGAGAGGGGCTGGGTTCGCTGGCGGCGGACCTTCTCAAGTCGTTCGAGGCGCTCGCGAACCTGGGGAAGACACCGGAGGATTGCGGGGCCTTTGCGCGGGAGTGGGTAGCACGGGCCGCCGACGACGCGGAGCGTGCGCGGGCGGCGGAGTTCCGGGAGCGAGCGGAGGCCTACGGGGCGTACGTCACGACGAGGGTGACGCGCGGCTGGATGTCGTACGCGGACCAGATCCTGCTGCCGATTCGGCTGCTGAGGGAGAGCGCGTCGGTCCGGGCGATTGTCTCGGGCGAGCTGCGCGAGGTCATCGTCGATGAGTTCCAGGACTGCAACAACTGCCAGATCGAGCTGCTGGGCCTGCTGGCGGGGCCCGGCGCACGCGGGAGGGGCGGGAACGTCGACCTGACAGTGGTCGGCGATGACGATCAGGCGATCTACGGCTTTAGAGGGAGCGACGACCGCACGTTCCAGCGGTTTGCTCGCGGGTGGCCCGGGGCCAGGACCATCGCGCTCGAAGAGAACTACCGCTCGGCACCGGAGATCGTGGCCGTGGCGAACAGCGTGATCGTGCGATCCCCCGGACGGTTTGCGCCGCACAAGCGTGTGCGGGCTGTCTCGCGCGAGGCGGGCGCGACGGAGATCGTGGACCTCACGGATGACTCGAACGCCGGAGAGGTAATCGCGGCGATACTGGGGGAGATGCGTGCCTCGGGCGGGGGTCCCGAGTGGCGGAAGATCGCGGTGCTCGCCCGGTCGCACACGGACCTGGATCGTGTCGAGCGGGCGCTAAGGCTCGAGGGAATCCCCACGCACCGGCGGATTGAGAAGAACGTGCTGGACGAGGGCGGCGTGGCGGACGTGCTGGCGTGGGCGAGATGGCTGCTGGACCCGGGTGCGTCCTGGGAGGCGCGGCGGGTGCTCAGCCGGCCGCCGTTCGGCGTGTCACCCTCGGCCCTGCTGGAAGACGAGGTCGCGTACAAGGCGGCGATCTCCAAGGCGGGAGACGGACAGGCGGACCCGGGGCCGTTCGCACCCTGGCTGGCGCTGCGGCGCCCCGAGAGCGGACCCATCGCGCGGGCTTCGGCGCTGTGGGCCTCGCTGCGTGAGGATGTCGCGGGACTGCGGGGCGAAGAGGCGATCTGGAAGATCATGGTCGCGACGGACCCTGCGCACGCGGACCTCCTGCCCGGACGCGATCGGGCGGCGCGCGTGACGGCGCTCGTGGCGCTGCTGACGCTCGCGCGTGACAAGCAGCCCCGGCTCTCTCCGCCGGGCGACCTCGGGAGCCTCATCTCCCACCTGGACGAACTGACGGCGCTGCGGGACCTGAGGCCAAGCCCGGGCCTGGGCGACGTGGATGAGGACGGCGCGGACGAGACGGGGGAGGACGAGGGGCTTGGCCGGGTGCAGCTCATGACGGCGCACGCGGCAAAGGGGCTCGAGTTTCACACGGTGTTCGTGCCGCGGGTCTGCCCATCGCACGGGTTTCCGAAGACATCGAGCGTGGATGAGGGCTGGGAGCCTCCGGAGGGGCTGGACGACAGACCGGGGGCCTCGAACGCCGCGAATGCAAGGCTGGAAGAGGAGCGTCGGCTGTTCTACGTCGCGGTGACGCGGGCGCAGAGGCGGCTGGTGCTGCTGGCGAAGAAGAACAAGAAGGCGTCGGGCAGCACGCACTACCTGGATGAACTGCGCGGGCCCGGCGGCGCGCCGACCATCGCGCGGGCTGAGAGAGACGTGCTCGACGCGGCGGGCAAGGCCGCGGCGGCGTCCGGGCTCTCGCGGGCGGGCGAGAGCGTGGGGGGCGTGACCGACGTGGAAGGGGCACTCGCGGAGGCCCGCGGGCGCGCACGCGCCGAGGCGGCCTGGGCTCTGGAGCAGGCGACCACGGACCTGCCGGGCTCGCGGGAGGGGCTGTCGCTCGCGGCGGAGCGGTTCGCCGCGATCGGTGCGATGTCAAGGGGCGAGAGCACGTCAGCATGGGCCAAGGGGAGCGACCCGGTGCTGCGCGAGCTGGCCAGTCGCCTCACGCTGGGCGCGAAGGCGTCCGGGGGTTTCACGCCACGCGCGATGACGGCGCCTCTGCGGCTGAGCTACACCCGCGTAAACAACTACCTGAAATGCCCGCGGTGCTTCTACCTCCGGGAGTGCATGGGGCTTCCCGAGCCTTCGACGCCGAGCCTGGGGCTGGGAAGCGTGGCGCACGACGTGCTCGCGAAGTTCTTTGATCGCGTGAGGCACGCGGACGCCGAGGGATCGGCCCCGCCTGGCGCGGAGGAACTGGCTCGGATGGGCCGTGCCGCGTACATGGCGTCGCTGCCCGAGGGGGTTCCCGCGAGCCGGGAGGACCTCGACGTGCTTGTGGCTCAGTTGCGGGGAGTGCTCGAGGGGTTGCACAAAACGACGGATCACATCGTGGAGATCGAGCGGGCAATCCGTGTTCCGTGGGTCCTCGATGGTGTGGAGCATTCGCTCGAGGCCAAGATCGACCGGGTCGACCTGCTGCCCGACGGCGGGTACCGCATCGTGGACTACAAGACCTCGCTACGTCCGACCAAGAAGCACCTGACCCCGCAACCGGATGATCTGCAGATGGGCGTGTACGCCGTGGCGCTGGAGCACCTCATGGGAGCGCCCGTGAAGGGAGTGGCGGAATACTGGCTGCTGGCGAAGGGCACGCGGGGGTTGATCTCGCTGGGCGAGATCGACGTGGCGGCGGTGCGGGCGGTCATCGACGGCGCGGCCAGGGGGATGCTCGCGGGGGCGTTCGATCGCAAGGACAAGTGCGAGGGGCCGTGCGGGCTGCTGGGGTAGGCCGCTCTACGCCGCGGGCGGGTCTTGGGTCTGCTCCTGCTGGGCGGTGAGCCTGTCGATGGCGCGGCTGGCCAGGTGGCCGACGTACATGACTACCGCGCCGGTGATCGCGATCCCCGTCCACATGACCCAGGCCGGACTGCCGCTCTTCACGGCTTCGGGAGAGAACGTCTCACCGAGGCCTGCGCCGATGAAGACGGCGAGTACGGTACGGGGCGTCATCCCCAGAAGCGTGCCGAGCAGGTAGGGCCCGCGCGCGACCCCGACACCGGCGTGGAGCAGGTTCACCGCCGCAAAGGGGGTGAGCGGGAGGCGGGTGAGCGTGACCATCCAGAGGGTGCGGCCAAAGGACTGTTTTTCGCCCAGGAGGGCGAGCTTGACGGCACGCCACCTGGGGTTGTCGTCGATGATCTGCAGCACGCGGTCCTTGCTGGCGAGTCGGGCGATCTCGTACCCGAGCACGGCGCCGAGCACAAAGCCGAGTACGGAAGTGGGAACTCCCCAGGCCATGCCAAAGGCAAAGCCCCCGAGGGCCGCCAGGAGGTGGGTTGGCATGAGGGCGAGCCCGGTGAGAAGGATGAAGCCCGCGAGGTAGATCGCGAGGCCTTCGGCCCGGTGCTCGCGGAGCCAGGGCGCGATGCGGTCCATGTTTGAAGGGATGACGAGCCAGCCCACGAGCGGGAGGATGACCGCCGCGAGGGCGATGGGGCCCGCGGGTCCGAGCCTCTTGAAGAGCGAGGGGTTGCTCACGGGGCCAAGCGTAGGGGTGGCGCAATCGCCCGGCGTCGGCGGCAGCCGTCGCGGGGCGTGAGATCAGGCGGCCTTGCGCGTGGTGCGCTTGGCGCTGTTCTTGCGGATGGTGTTCTTGCGGTTGAACTTCCAGGCGTTGGTCGCCCAGGAGAAGTTGCTGTTGGCGTTGTTGGTGCGGTTGGACTTCTTGGCGGACCACTTGGTGGTCTTCGTGTTGGTCTTCGTGGTCTTGGAGGTCCTGGTGTTGAACTTGGCCTTGCGCGTGGCGGCCTTGCGCGTGGCCTTCTTGAAGTTGAACTTGCGGGTCGTGTTCTTGCGGGTATTGTTCTTGCGGGCGGTGCGAGTAGGCATGCGGGTTCCTTGGTCTTGGGGTCTCTGGAAGGGCGTCCGTGCCCGTGGGTTGCCTCCGTGCGGAAGGTGGGATCGGCGGCCTGCGCGGGTCGGATAAGCGGTATCTGAAAGAAGCGGGCGGTTTTTGCCGCGGGCGTGGCGGGTACAGTTCGCGCCATGGCTGAGAGTGCACCAACTGCGGGCTCAACCGGCTGGACACCCCGGACCTGGCTGTCGAGAGCGGGCGCGGAGTTTGTGGCATACGAGGACGACGCGGCGCTGGAGCGGAGCGTGGCAAGGCTGGCGTCGCTCCCGCCCCTGGTCACGAGCGGCGAGATCGAGAAGCTTCGCGCTCTGCTGGCGGAGGCGGAGGCGGGGAAGCGGTTTGTGCTGCAGGGCGGGGACTGCGCGGAGGCGCTGGGAGACTGCCGTCCGGACAAGGTGACGAGCACGCTCAAGGTGCTGCTGCAGATGTCCCTGGTGCTGATCCACGGGGCCAAAAAGCCGGTGGTGCGGATCGGGCGGATGGCCGGGCAGTACGCGAAGCCCCGATCGAGCGCGACGGAGCGGCGCACCGTGGACGGCAGAGAGGCCACGCTCCCGAGCTACTTCGGCGACCTCATCAACCGTGCCGAGTTCACGCCCGAGGCCAGAAAGCCGGACCCGGCCCTGCTGCTCGCGGGGTACCAGCACGCGGCGCTCACCCTGAACTTCGTGCGGGCCCTGGTTGACGGCGGGTTCGCCGACCTGCACCACCCGGAGTACTGGGACCTGAGCTTTGTGCGGCGCGGGACGCTCGCGGCAGAGCTGCGCGAGGAGTACGAGCGGATGACCCGCACGCTCGGCGACGGGCTGCGGTTCATGGAGGCGATCGGCGAGGGTTCGATCGACCAGATGACGCGGGCGGACTTTTTCACGAGCCACGAGGGGCTGAACCTGTGGTACGAGTCGGCGCAGACCCGGCGTGTGCCCCGGCGCGAGGGGTACTACTGCCTGACGGGGCACATGCCCTGGATCGGCGAGCGGACGCGGACGCTGTCCGGTGCGCACGTGGAGCTCTTCCGGGGCGTGCGGAACCCGGTGGGTGTCAAGGTCGGCCCCGGCGCGACCCCCGCGGAAGTCGTGGCGCTGAGCCACGCGCTGAACCCCGCGAACGAGCCGGGGAAGCTGGTGCTGATCTCCAGGCTTGGGGCGAGCGCGGTGCGAGACCTGCTGCCCCCGTTGCTTCGAGGGCTGGCCGCGGAGGGGAGGCGGGCGCTGTGGCTCTGCGATCCGATGCACGCGAACGGCACGGTCGTGGGCGGTCGGAAGACGCGGTCGTTCGACGCCATCAAGGCCGAACTCGAGGGGGCGATCCAAGCCCACCGGGAGAGCGGCGTGCCCCTGGGAGGGGTACACCTGGAACTGACCGGGGAGGACGTGACCGAGTGCCTGGGAGGCGCACAGGGCGTGACGCCCGATGATCTGGCGACGAACTACGCGACGGCCTGCGACCCCAGGCTGAACTACCAGCAGTCGCTGGAGATCGCGTTCCTGCTGGCGCACCGCCTGGCTGGGCAGGCACCCGGCGGCCCCGGGAGGCCGGTCGTCGCTAGAATGGCCCCATGACCGCACCCCCCACTGTCGTGCTGTGCCCGGGCCAGGGTGCCCAGGCGGTTGGCATGGGCAAGGCCTGGGCCGAGGCCTCACCCGAGGCCCGCGCGGTGTTCGCACAGGCGGACGCTCAGCTCGGCGGGAGGCTCGGAGCCCCCGTCAGCGAGCTGTGCTTCGCTGGCCCCGCGGAGCGGCTGAACCAGACGGATGTTTCGCAGCCGGCGATCTTTGTGACCTCGCTCGCGTGCTGGCGGGCGCTGCTCGCGGCCCGGAGCATGGGCAACGGCGAGCTGCCCCTAGCCTGTGCCGCGGGGCTGTCGCTGGGCGAGTACACGGCGCTCGTGGTGAGCGGCGCGATGACCTTCGAGGACGGATTGGAGCTCGTGACCCTTCGGGGGCGGGCCATGCAGGAGTGCGCCGACAGCCCGGAGGCCCGCGCCGGCGGCGGCGGCGGGATGACCGCGCTCATTGGCGCCACCGAGGAGCAGGCTGAGGACATCTGCGCCAAGGCCCGGGGTTCTCAGGTGCTGGTGTGCGCCAACTTCAACGCTCCCGGGCAGATTGTGCTCTCCGGGCACAAAGAGGCGTGCGCCCGGGCCGCGGGTGAGGCCGAGAAGTTGGGCGTGAAGTTCTCGCACCTGGTCGTCGCGGGCGCATTCCACTCCCCTCTGATGGCGAAGGCGGCGGAGCAGCTCGGCGCGGGGCTCACGCGGTGCACCATCCGCGAGCCACGCTGCCCGGTGGTCTCCAATGTGACGGCGCTCCCGCACGCGGCGGGGGCCGGACAGGACTTCGGGCAGAGCGTGAAGAAGCGGCTCATGGAGCAGCTGACCATGCCGGTCAGGTGGTCGCAGTCGTGCCAGTGGGTCGCGGCGAACGTGAAGGGTGATTTCATCGAGCTGGCGCCCGGGCGGACGCTCTCGGGGCTCATGAGGCGGATCAACAAAGAGACGAAGGTGACATCGCATGACGCACCGTGAACGAGGCGTGCTGAGGGTGATCGGCTCCAGTGCCTGCCGGACCGTGGTTTCGGCGGCGCTGACGGTCGGGGTTGTGGCGCTGGCGGCGATGCCGATGGCAACGCTGACGGGCTGCACGAAGGCTCCGCCGCCTCCGCCGCCCCCCCCGCCGCCCCCCCCGCCCCCGCCACCTCCTCCTCAGCCAGTGGAGATCGATGGCGTGCTGCAGTCGATGGGCGCGGACAAGCGAGTCGTCTTCCCGCAGACCTATGCGCCCGTGGACCGCACGCTCGCGGAGGCGATCGTGAAGCTGGGGTCGGCGCTGGCGAAGGGCGACGCGGCCGGAATGGAGGGCCTGCTGACCCCCGAAGCGCGGACCGCGCTGGCGAGCCTGAAGGCGTCGGGCGAGTGGGAGACCGCGACCGCAAAGCTCGAGGGGCTGCGCGTTGTCATGATGACCGAGACGCCCGGCGCCGAGCGGGCGACCGCGAGCGAGGTGCTGCTCCAGACCGCGCTGCAGGAGCCGGGCAAGGCCTACGTGCTCGGGTGGCGCGGGAAGAAAAACGGGGACCTGTGGCTCTTCGAGGGGGCGGACGCCTCTCGGGAGATCCGCAGCCGCGCCGCGGACTTTGACGGCGGAGCGGCGGCGTACGCGGGCACCGCGGGCAGTTCGCCCGACGTTGACGCGCGCGTGAATCAGTTGATGATCGTGGCGTGGACGCTGGGCGAACTCAACAAGCGCATCGTGGGCGCGACGGGCCGAGACGTGGCCGCGGAGCAACTCGCGCAGCTCGGCATGGGCAACTCGGCGGAGCTCCAGGCCCGGATGGCCTCCTTCGACGAACAGGCCAAGCGGATGATCGAATCAGGGATCGAGATCAGCGATGAGACGCTGGGTCGCATCGTGATGGGCGGCAAGGCCGCGGCGGCGAGCACGGGCGGCGCCGTGACCGAGGAGCAGGCGATCCAGTGGATCGCGGAGATCCTGAGGCTGCCGATCGATCGCGTGCGGGCGGCGGGCGGCGCGATGCCCACGATCCCGGGCTCGGGCATGCCGGGCGGGCCTCGGCCCGGGCGGGGGATCGCTCCTGCCGGCGGCTGAGAACCCAGGCATGGGACAAGAGGCCCACAGGGCGGAGATGGTCAGATGAGCGACACGACGCAACGTGTGGCGGTGGTGACGGGCGCCTCTCGCGGCATCGGTCGGGCGGTGGCGCTCCGGCTGGCGGACCCGAAGAGATCGAACCGGCACGTGGTGCTCTCGGCGCGGAGCGAGGGCCCGCTGAACGACCTCAGGGCGACGATCGAGGCCGCGGGGGGCAAGGCCACGGTACTGGCTGTGGACGTGGGCGACGCCAAGGCGCTCCAGGCCGCGGTGGATTCAGTCGCGGATCGCCTGGGGCGGCTGGATATCCTGGTCAACAACGCCGGGATCACCAAGGACGGCCTGGCGCTGCGGATGAGCGACGAGGACTGGGACCTGGTGCTGGACACCAATCTCAAGTCCGCGTTCGTCGCCACGCGTGCAGCGGCACGCCACATGATGCGCGGCCGCTTCGGGCGCATCGTGAACGTCTCCAGCACCAGCGGCGTGGTGGGCAACGCGGGCCAGGCCAACTACGCCGCGGCAAAGGCCGGCATGATCGGCCTCACCAAGACTATCGCCCGGGAGCTCGGCGCCAAGGGCATCACCTGCAACGCGCTCGCCCCGGGGTTCATCACCACCGATATGACGGACAACCTGCCCCAGAACGTCAAGGACGATCTCCAGAAGATGATCGCGGTGCGGAGGCTCGGCACGCCCGAGGACATCGCGTCGGCGGTGGAGTATCTCACCAGCGACGAGTCCGGGTTCCTCACCGGGCAGTGCCTCGTGGTCGACGGCGGCATGACGATGGCCTGAGGCTTCTCAGTCGACCACTCGCTCCACCGTGTTCGGATCAAGTGCAAACCCCACAACCTCGCGGAAGCCCTCGATGGGCGTCGGCGGCGGGCGGTGACGCACGTTCAGCCGGGTGTCAATGCGGAGCGAGCCCCCCACGAGCACCACACCCTCCACGGTCGCGTCCGAGCTGCTGGTCACATAGAGATTACCGGTCACGAATACGAGCCCCTCGATCATGGAGGGATACGAGTCGGCGGTGTCCGAGTCGCTGACGCCGAGGTAGGGCGTCCCGGACGGGTTCAGGTTCCCGGTGCTGGACTCGGCAAGGTCGCGGGCGCTCAGTTCGAGCATGAGCGAGCCGTCAACGAGGATGGCGGGCTGGCCGACGGGCGCCTGGATGAGGCAGGAAGAGCCCACCTTGGAGTCCGAGCGTGCGTTGATGATGACGAGGGTGGCGTTGACGCGGCAGCGGTCGATGGTGAGGGCGTTGCCGTTGCAGTTGATGACGTAGACACCCGCGGGGCTGAGGCTGCCGAAGGGGTTGGCGGCGGCGCTGAGCACGCAGTTGGTGATCGCCCCTCCGGGGATGCTCGCGTAGGGGATGACCACTCCCTTACGCTTCCATGCGTCGATGGAGGAGGCGTCGGGCATCGCGAGACTCTGAGTGACGACCCGGGTCTGACCGAGGTAGGTGGAGCCAGAGACGGCGGCTCCCGCCACGTTTGCCCCGACCGTGGCGGCCGAGGCGACGACGCCCCCATTGCTGCCCACCGTCGCGTCCGCGTACACAGTGCCCGAGTTGATCGAAATGGCGGAGCCCGCCCAGACCGCGGCGTTGAGGCACGGGAGGTTTGAGAGCGTGGTGTCGAGCCGGGCCCTCACCATCTGGCGGGCCGAGCCTCGCCGCGCGGTCGCGGTGAGCAGCACGGGGTCGTCGGGCGAGTCCGAGAGGTCCGCATCCAACGGGTCCTCCGCGAGCACGGCGATCTGCGCGTTCCCCAGCCACGTGTCGAAGATCGTGGCGGAGGTGTCCTTGCGCCACGAATCGACGCCCGTGGGGTCCGCGGTGAACTGGCCCACGGCGAGCTCAAGTGCGCTCTGCGTGGCCCGGCGGCAGGCCTCCGCGTCGTGCCTCAGCACCTCTGCGCGGCGCTGCGAGCGGATGAGCGCGAGCCCGGCGATGCCGAGCGTCGTGAGCGCGACGCCCGCCGCGAGGACCATGAGGTAGACCGAGCCCCGGGTTCGTGCCGAGCGATCAGGGGCGGGCATTGTCCCACCCCCTGGCGCGGATCGCGCTCAGACTGGCCATGACCTTCCCGCGGAGACGGACGGTGACCGTGATCTGCTTGAGGCCCACGTCGTCGGAGGTCTCGGAGATAGCGGCCCAGTCAAAGGTCGCAAACCGCACGTCCACGCTCTGCTCCCACCCCGCCTCGGTCGTGAGCGCGATGCCGGAGGCGTCCAGTGGCGGGGATTCCATGAGCCCGGCGTAGTCGTCGACGTCGTCGAAGACATCGCGCGAGGGCGTCTCGTCCGCTTCCGGTCCCAGCTTGCCCTCGGCGTTCGTCGGGTCCTCGTAGGGCAGCGCGGTGATCTCGCTCAGGAGGTCGGCGGCAAGGCCTGCAGCCAGAGCGCGATCGCCCAAGTCTCTGCGCGCGACGCCAAGCGCCCCGCTGGCGTTCAGACCGGCGACGACAAGAAGCGCCAGCACGCCCGAGGCGATGACCGACTCCATGAGCGTGAAACCATGGCGGATCCGGGGGCGGGAGGTCACAGGACGCCTCCTTTCGGCCCTTGGGTCGGGACAGGCAACGCGGAGAGCTCGCGCGTGATCGGAATCTCGCTGTCAACCTCGACCGGAACGAGGTTCTGCGTCGGTGCTGGCGTGAGCACGGGCGCCGCGTGAAGCACCGCGCCGCCGGTGTGAGCCTCCGCGCTATCGTCGATGGTCAAAGAGACGCGCAGGGCGTCCACTCGCGTGACCTGCAGGTCCGTCGGGCGGCGGACCTTGCCGTAGAGCTTGTATCGCATCGACCCCTCCGGTCGCTGGGTCCACGTGAGAGTTCCGAGCACCTTGGCTCCTGACGCCGCCTTCTGCAGCCCGTTCGCCACGGGAGATTTGGCGCAGAGCACGTCGGCGGTGCCAACCGTGCTGCTCACCACGATCCAGACGCCGGTTCCCGAAGCCAGTTCGACAGGAACGGCGAATGTCGCGGGGAAGAGGCCGCTCGTGCCCTTGGCGCCGGAGGCTGTCAGCGTGGAAGTTTGGAACGCGGCCAGGGCGGGACCACCGTTGTCGGCGTGGATGGCGGCGTTGAGAACGGTGGCGATGTTCCCGCCCCGGCGGACCCTGATCTCGACCTTTGTGACAGCGAAGTGCGTGGCACCGGAGGGGAGCACGGGCCTTACGTACTGCGCCTGGACGTCGAGCAGCCCCAGCGAGAGTTCGTTCGTGTGGTCATCGTCGTACTGCGCCAGAAGTTGCTCG
The DNA here is from genome assembly GCA_020853975.1 of Phycisphaerales bacterium. Taxonomy (GTDB): domain Bacteria; phylum Planctomycetota; class Phycisphaerae; order Phycisphaerales; family UBA1924; genus RI-211. The sequence goes on along the minus strand of JADYXW010000009.1, from coordinate 33,126 downwards.
GCGCCGAGCTCCGGAGTGCCCGCACCCTCGACGCGTGCGGCCCGGGTTGTCGCGGTGAGGTGAAAGTCGGCGAGCCCTTCGAGCAGGGTTTCGGGCACAGCATTGATCGTTCGCACGAGCCCGTCGCCGGCTTTTCCCCCCCACTCGTAGCGGATGACATCGGGCGACTTGTCTCCATCAACATCGGGGCGGGTGAACTCGATCGACGTATCGGAAAGGTGCGACACTTCGGAGGCGAGCGAGACCTCCGACGTAAGCTGGGCGATGGCCTGACGGGCCGAGGTGGCGCGGTCGGTCCTGTCCCCGGCGGCGGGCAGGGCCCGGGCCGCAACCACCATGGTCGACATGATGGCCCCGGCAATGACAGCAACCGTGGCCAGGCTCACGAGCATTTCGACCAGTGTGAAGGCGCGGCGGGGCTTCATTTCTCCTCCGTCGGCCGGCCCCGGGCGACCTTGGTCGGACCGGCTGTGGAGCATGCACCCGAAGCGTCCACGCTGAGGATGCACAGGAGCGTCGGCGTGCGCACATGGACCGTGCCCGCTGACTCGGGGGCCCCCAGTGCGCCAAACGTCAGGTGGGTTTCGGCGCCGAACTTGGGGCTGGCGATCCACGCCTCGTAAGGCGGGAGGGCAAGGGACGTGGCGAAGCTGCCCCCGCCGCCGGGCGCCGAGGCGCGGATGCGGTAGCTCGCCGAGCCGTCAACGAACTCCACCAGAACCGGAGCGCTGGATGCCCGGGCAAGCTCCTTGGCGCTCGCGATGTCCGAGGCGACACGGACGGCGGCGGTCTCGACCCGGCGGGCCTGGTGCGCGCCGGCCCACCTGGGAACGGCGATGGCGGCGGCGGTTGCGATGATGGCCAGCACGATCACCAGCTCGAGCAGCGTGAAGCCCGCGCGCACCAACGCCCGGCCTCTGTGAGCCGGGCGTTGGACGAGCTGGTGAGTCATGAAGATGGCGCCCCCGGGCGCGTTGCGCTAGTACGCGTTGAACTTGCGGCCGTTGCTGTCCACCTCGCCATCAGCGAGCGCGGCCTTGATGGTGCCGGTGGCCTCGTCGTACTGCCAGCCGATGCCGGCGCCGGCGGCGGCGGCGACGCCGTTCACACCCTTCTTGGTGCCGACGGGCAGGGCGGGGATGGCTCCGCGGATGTACGGGCCGTAGACGAAGCCGGTGGCGGCGTCCTTGGTGGCGTTTGCGGTGCCGTCGAGCTTCGTGTAGGTCGAGAGCTGGGCCTCGAACGTGGCAACCTTGGGCCAGTCGGAGTCGGTGCCGCCATGCTCGGTGTGGAACAGGTCGATGGCGTTGCGGAGGATGGTGAGGTTGCCGGAAAGGCTGGCCTCGGACGCGCCCGCGGCTCCCTTGCTCATGCGGGGGATCGCGATCGCCGCGATGATCCCGATGATCACCACAACGATCACGAGTTCAATAAGGCTAAAGCCGGAACGGCGAGCGTTGCGAGCGATGACCATTTCAATCCTCCGTACCCGTCTGGGTGGTGTCGTGGGGCTGTACCCCGCACGCGCCGGGGCTGCAAGAGCATCGGACGCGCCAAGAGCCGAGTTTTGCCCGGGGGCTCAGGCGTTGGGCGCAACCACCCCGGCGAGCCCGCACACACCGCACACCCTGAACCTGCCACCCTGGTCACTGCCCTGTGCGGGGGAGTTCGCCCGCGACGCGAACGCGGAGACGCTCGCCACGGACCTCGACAACGACCTCGTCCCCTTCGACGGCGACGAGCGTGATCTCGCCCACGGTTGTACCAACGGCCATGAGCTGGTCGTTGATGCGGGCGGAGCTCTTTCCGTCGCTTACGACCACCATCGTGACCTTGATGACCGGCATCGGCTTGGCTTCGACGGGGGGCACCTCTGCCTTGGCGGGGGCCGGCAGCCACTCGGCAGGCGGCGTGAACGCGACCGAGAACCTCGGGGACTCACCGGCGGGCTGGAGCACCGACGCCAGGCGTGACTCGAGCGTGGGGGCCGGGGGCGCTGCCCGCACGGGAGTTGGAGCCGCAACGGCCACCTCTGCCTCGGGCAACGGTGCCGCGGCCGAGGGGCTCGCCTCCGCGGGGCTGGGGCCTCCCCCTCCCAGAAGGAGCTTGTCGATCAGGAGGGCGCCGCCCGAGAGCCCGAGTACAAGAACGCAGAGACGTTGGCGTTTGGTGAGTTCCACGCCATAACGGAGCAATTCAGAACCGAAGGCGTCAAGGAGAACCCGCGGGCCGCGCCGGCTTTGCGCCCGCAGACCCGGCATCATCGGAAAGCGCGTACCACCAGACGTCCATCGAGAAAGGGCCTGCAGAAGAAGCCATGCCCCAGGACGCACCCTGGTCGAGCGATGCCAGCTCCACGTCCGGGAAGCGTTGGTGCATCGCTGCGACAAAGGCACGCAGTTCGTCCAGCGTGCAGTCGCCCGCAAGCCTCAAGGCGACCACGGAGCATCGTGCCTCCTTTCTGGGCTCTCGCGGCGAGAGCTCGCGGACGCTCACGCCCATCTCGCGCGCAAGCTCCGCAAGCTCCGTCATGACGCGTGACCGTTCTGAGAGAGGCCTGGCCCCGGGCAGGGCCTCCACACGGGCCCGAGCGGCGGCCTCGGCCGCGGAGAGTCCACGGAGCGTGGTGACCCGCTCCTGCAGCAGGGTTTCGGCGGCTTCGGCGCTCTGGTCGAGCGTTCGGGACTGGGCGCGGGCCTCGATCGCCGGGCGCACGCCGAGCACGAACGCGCCCGCGGAGAAGGCCGCGATGAGCGCCATGCCACCGGCGTCGATGCACCAGGTCGGGCAGTTGAGCTTCATGGCGCTGGCTCCGAGATGGAACAGGAGATGCCGACCGTGAGGGAGAAGGCGACGAGGTCCGCCCCGGACTGAGCCCCGGCGCCCTTGGCCCTGGTCTCAACGGGGGAGACGCTGTCGAAGGTGCCCAGGTCCTGGAGCGCGACGGCGTACCGGGCGGCATCGACCTGCGAGACGGCAACCCCCGAGATTCGGACCGTCGCGCTCGTGACACCGGGCTTCGCACCGGCCGCCCTGGGAGAGACGCGAAACTCCAGTCGCTCGAACACGATGCCCTCGGTACGGGTCGCGGCGAGCGCGTCGAGGAGGCGTCCCCAGTCCGGATGGCGGGTGATCTCCCGGGCGAGGGACTCGGTCCTCTGGAGCTTCGCGATGCGGGCGCTTACGGCCTTGATGTCCTTCTCTTTTTGCTCGGCGCCGGCGCTCAGGGCGTCCACGTTTCGGGCGCTGCTCACGCGCGAGCCTTGGTTCGCGGCGCCCGCGAGGACGAGCAGGCCGGTCAGGAGGGCGTAGGCGCCGCAGACGAGCGCCCAGCGGGCAAGCCGCGTGCGGGCGGCGTGCGAACGGAGGCGATCCGGGGCGAGGAGATTGACGGCGTTCATGCGGCGGAACTCCGTGCGGCCATTGCAGCCCGGTGCATGGACAGCCCAAGAGCACAGACCAGCCCCGGGCTCACGGCTGCGCGTGCGCATCCATCGGGCATGGGAATGACATCGGCGGGGCTCACAAGCCTGCAGGCAACGCCGCAGGCCGCAGAGACTGCGCCCGCGAGGCCCGGGAGCGTTGCCCCGCTGCCGCACAGCAAGGTGGCAGAGAGTTCGACGCCCGGGTGGCGCTGCCCTACGTAGGCGAGAGAGCGCCTGACTTCCGGGAGCAGGGCGTCGCAGAAGTCTCTGAGGGTGGGCGCACATTGCTCCCACACGCGCACGGAAGCCGGGCTCTCCGGCCGGTCGAGCAACGCGTCCATGGTTGCGCCGGGCACGCCCCGGCGCTGATTGACGACCTCGAAGAGGCGGGCCAGGCCCGAGAGCTCCATGACGCGCGTGAACACGATCGTGCCGGCGATGGCGAGCACGAGGGTGGTGGCCTCCCAGCCGACCTCGATAAGGCAGTGGAGCCCAGCGCCCTGCATCCACGCGCCGCCCCCGCGCACCAGCCCCCACTCGCGGGTGTCGAGCGCCGCGACACGGAGCCCCGCCGCGTCGAGCGCATCGAGCATGCCGCCGACCTCCTTGCGTCGGGCCCCAACGGCGATGACGTGCGAGCCCTCGCCGGACCTGGCCGGTGCGGGCACAGGCCAGAAGGCGGTGTCGATCTCCTCCGGCTCGCATCGGGCGGAGCGGGCGAGTTCGAGCCTCGCGATCTGCGCGGCCGGAGCGCCGCCCGCGACGGGCGGGAGCTCGATGGGCGCCGAGACCGCCGCCGTCCGCGGCAGCCCCACCACAAGCGGAGCCGGCCGGAGGCCGTGCCAGTCGATGAGGTTGGCGAGGAACACCGCGTCGCGCGCATCGATCGGCCCCGTGCCGAGTCGTTCCACGCACGCCACGGCGAGGAGGCGTTCGCGTCCGTTCACGCGGACGGTCTGCGCGAGCCGCAGCCAGCGCCCGTCGAGGTCCAGGCCGATGGGGGAGTAAGAAGGCAGGAAGCGCATCAGTGCGCACCTCCGCCCGACGCCGCGAGGTCAAAGAGGGGCAGGAACATGCTGATGGCCATCACGCCCACGACCAGGCCGAGGCCGATGAGGATGAGCGGCTCGAGCAGGCCGACAGCGGCCTTGAGCGCCATGTCGTTATCCTCGTCCATGTGGTCGGCGATCTGCACAAGCACCGCGCCGACGCGTCCGGTGCGCTCGCCGCTGCGGATGGCTTCCGTGACCGATGGGTTGATGAGCGTCGGGTTGTTGAACGCGCCAAGGATGCTCTCGCCCCTGGTGACCGCGTCCTCGGCCCTCGCCACGAGCCTGGCATAGGCATCGCGGCCGGTCGCGGACCGCGTCAGCCTGAGCGCGTCGAGCATGGGGACACGGCCCTCGAGCAGGACACCCAGGACGCGCGCGAGCTTGGCGGTGGCGAACGCCCGCGTCACCGGGCCGAGCAGGGGTGCCCGGATCATGGCACGCTCGACGGCGGAACGGCCCGTGTGCGTACGGAGCCACAACCACGCCGCGAAGGGGGCCGCGCCCGCGATCGCCACGAAGTAGTACCAGTGGGCGCGAACAAAGGCGCTCGCGCCCATCAGCATCTCGGTGGTCGGCGGGAGCTTCGCGTCGATGGACTTGAACAGACCCTCGAAGCGGGGCATCACAAACCCGAGCATGGCGACCACGACGACGAACGCGACGCAGATGAGCAGGCACGGATAGGCCATGGCGCCGGTGACCGTCCGGCGGAGCTTCACCTGCTGCCGCATAAAGACCGCCAGCCGCGAGAGCATGTCGCCCAGCTTTCCCCCCGACTCGCCCGCGGCGATGAGGCTCCGGCAGACCGGATCGAAGTACGCGGGGTGCGCCGCCATGGAGTCCGAGAGTTGGGCGCCCTCCTCGAGGCGTTCACGCACCCGCGCGAGCGTCGCCCTCCACGGCCCCTCCTCGAGCTGCTTCTCGATGGACGTGATCGCCTCCACCAGCGGCGTGCCCGTCTCCACCAGAACGGAGAGCTGCCGCAGGAACGCGGCGACCTGCTCCCGGCGCTTGCCGGAGCCGAACCCGCCCCCCCCCGGGGAGGCCGCCGCCTCTCGCACCCGCACGAGTTCGCTGATCGCTACGCCCTTCCTGGCGAGCTGCTCACGCGCGGCCGGTTCGTCGGGGGCGTCGATCTGCGCACCTACCCCGGCGCCCGAACGGTCATATCCCTGGTAGCGGAACTTCACGCGGCCTCCTTGTGGGCTGGGGGCTGGACCGCCGAAGCCTCGGCGGCGGGCTTGTGACCCGCGGGTTCCGAGCCGTCGTCGTTCTGCGTGACGCGGAGGACTTCCTCGAGACTTGTCTTGCCCTCCAGGGCCAGGAGAACGCCCTCTTCCCGCAGCGTAAGGCCGCCCAGCTCGCGCATCTTGGCCCGCAGTTCGTGCGTCGGGCGTCCGGCGTGGACCATGCGTCGCAGCTGCGGGGTCACCTCGAACACCTCGTACACGCCTATTCGGCCCTGGAAGCCCGAGTCGTGGCAGCGCTGGCAGCCCGCGCCCTTGCGGAAGGGGCGGCCCACCTCGTGGGAAAGGCCGGCGTCGGCGAGCACGTGCTCCGCCGGGTAGTACTTGGTGGCGCACGCGGAGCAGATGGTTCGCGCCAGCCTCTGCGCCACGGCGCCGTTGATGGCGCCGCTCAGCAGGTAGGGTTCGATCCCCATGTCCACGAGGCGCGCCACCGCGCCAGGCGCGTCGTTGGTGTGGAGTGTCGCGAGCACGAGGTGGCCCGTGAGCGCGGCCTGCACCGCGACCCGGGCCGTGTCCTGGTCGCGGATCTCGCCCACCATGATGACGTCCGGATCCTGGCGAAGGATGCTGCGGAGCGCCCGGGCGAAGGAGAGCCCGATGGCGTCGGAGACCTGGATCTGGTTGACCATGTCGAGCTGGTACTCGACGGGGTCTTCGACTGTCACGATGTTGACATCCGGCCCGCGGAGCAGGTCGAGCGCGCTGTAGAGCGTGGTGGTCTTGCCGCTGCCGGTGGGCCCGGTGACGAGCGCCATGCCGTGGGACTGGTTGAGGAACCGCTTGAAGGACTCGAGCGAGGCGGGGCGCAGCCCCAGGTCTTCGAGCCGCACACGGAGGTTTGCCTTGTCGAGGATTCGAACCACGATCTTCTCGCCCAGCAGCGTGGGCATGCTGCTGACGCGCAGGTCGATCTCGCGGCCTTCGGCCATGATGCGGACGCGGCCCTCCTGGGGCAGCCGCTTCTCCGCGATGTCCATCTTGCCGATGACCTTGACGCGAGAAACAACCGCGGCGTGCATCCCGGCGGGGGGCTTCATGAGGTCCCGCAGCGTGCCGTCGATGCGGTAACGGATGCGGGTGCCCTTCTTGTCGGGCTCGATGTGGATGTCGCTGGCGTGGTCCTTGACAGCGGTGACCAGCGCCAGGTTCACGAGGTTCACGATCGGGCTGCCCGCGACCATGCGGTCCAGGTCCGTTGACGGGCCCTCGTCCACCTGCTCCCGCTCCACGACCTCGACCGCGCTGTCCTGGAGCTTTGTCAGGAACTCGTCCACGTCGACGTCGCCCGAGCCGTACTTGCGGACGAACTCCAGGATGTTCTTCTCGAGCGCCAGCACGGGGCGCACCTTCAGGCCCGTCGCCCGGGCCACGCTGTCCAGCGCGGGTAGGCTCTGGGGCTCGGCCATGGCGATGGTCAGGGTGTCTCCCACCTTGAACATCGGGATGACCTTCAGCCTCTCGCACTCCTCCGTGCCCAGCAGCTTCACGAGCGCGGGATCGATGAGCCCGTGGCGCAGCGTGCACCCCTTCAGGCCCAGGCATCGGGCGAGCGTCTGCACGAGGGCCGCGGGGCTGACCACGCCCTGCTCGATGAGCAACTCGCCGAGCATGCGGCTGGTCTGTCGCTGCGCGGCCAGGGCCTGGTCGAGCTGCTCCGTGGTGATCAGGCCTTCCGCCAGCAGCGCGTCGCCCACGCGGGGCCGACCACCGGCCCCGGGCACGGGGCATGCGGCGTCGTCGGCACCGGCCTGGAAGGGGTTGCTGCTCACAGGAAGCTCCGTACCGCCTGCGTGGAATCCTCGAAGATCTCGAACCGGTCCGCCAGGCCCGTGAGGTCCAGCACCTCGCGGACGGTCTCCGAAACGCCGCAGAGTCGGAGCGTGCGTCCGCCCGCCCCGAGCAGATCGCTCGCGGCCAGGAGGGCCTCGAGCCCCTGCGAATCGACATAGGGGATCTGGGAGGCGTCGATGACCAGCCGCCCCATGGAGCGTCCGGTGGCATCGCCCACGCCGTCGCGGAACTGCGCCGCATCCGCCTGGACCAGCGGGCCCATTGGCTTCAGCACGGTGACGGCGCCTTGTCGGCTTTCGGCGATCTCCATGACAGACTCGCGAAGGGGCTAAGCGGCGGCGCGGGCCGCGGCCTCTGGTTTGGGGATGGTCAGGGTGAACGTGCTTCCCTTGTCGATCTCGCTCCGGACGCCGATGTCGCCCCCGTGGAGGCGGATGACCTGCCGGGCGAGCGCCAGGCCGATGCCCGACCCGGTGATCCCGGCGATGCGCTTGTCCTTGGCGCGGTAGAACCGCTCGAACACCAGCTCCTGCTCCTCGGCCTTGATGCCGATGCCGGAGTCCACCACATCCACGCGCAGGGCGGGCCCGTCGTCCGCCACTCGGACCGTGACGCGGCCGCCCGCGGGCGTGTACTTGAGGGCGTTGCCAAGAAGGTTGTGGAGTGCGAGCATGAGCTTGTCGCGGTCTACCTCCAGCGCTGGGAGCTTCGGCGGCAGCTCGAACGCGAGGGTGATTTCCTTGTCGTGCGCGAGCGCGCGGTAGTCGGCCTCCAGTTCCTCAAAGACGCCGTCCAGCCTTGCCTCGGCGACGTGCAGCTTCATGACGCCAGCCTCGATTTCCGCGACGCTCAGCATGTCTCCGACGATGCGCTCCAGTCTCCGGGACTCTGTGTTGATGACGTTGAGACACTTGGACCGGACCGCCGGATCATCGCCCTCGTCCACGAGCGCCTCGACGTACAGCCGGATGTTCGTGAGGGGCGTGCGGAGTTCGTGCGTGGTCTGGGCCACAAAGGCATTGCGGCTCTCGTCGGCCATGCGCTGCTGCGTCACGTCTTCCACCACCACAAGCGCCGCCGCCCGCTCGCCCGGAAGGTGACGCACCGTGGCTCTGAGAATCGTGAGCTCGCCTCGCGAAGCCTGCCGGCGGACTTCCAGCTCCGCACGGTTGCGGCTCAGCCCGCTGCACGCGGCTTGGGCAGCAGCGCGGAGCGGCTCGTCGTCCGTTAGGTCGGAGAAGGGTGCTCCCGCGGCGTCGCCGCGGGGCCTGCCCAGCAGCACGCCCGCGGCTCCATTCGCGTAGATGACCCGGCTGTCGTGCCCCAGGACCACCACCCCCTGCCACATCGCCTCCAGAGCACCGCCAAGGTCGCTGCCGGCGGAACTGCCCGCGGCGAGCTCGGACGCGCACCGCGCGATCCCGCCCTCGTCCCGCAGCCGGTCCCGCTCCTCGATGATGGCGTTCAGGGCCGCCGCCTCCGGGCCCAGGGACGGGCTCAGCCGGAGCGAGCCCCGCCCGCCTCCGCCAGAAGCGGCAAGGCGGAGCACCCCGCCAACGGCGCCCAGTGACTTCCACCGGCGCTCCATGAGGCGGCGGAGCGCAAGGAGCCCCCCGATGCCGCCGAGCGCGATCGCGATGCTGCCGTACATCGCCGTCGAGTCCTGCGAGAGCTCGGAATCCAGGTCGGCGGAGAGTTCGAGCACCGCGTCGCCCTTGCCGGTGACCTTGAGCGGGCGGCGGATCACCACGCGACCATCGATCTCTTCCGCGGAGGCGCCGTCCGCGCCGGGGATCGCGGGCCATGCATCCGGGATGGACCGGCTGATCTGCGAAGCCTGGCTGTCGGCGAGCACGGTGCCGTCCCCGAGCACGATGCGGCATTCGTCCAGCGTATAGCGGGCCGCAGACTCCGCGACCATCGCGCGCACTCCCGAGAGCACAGCCGTAAGGTCGCCTTCACCGAGCGTGCGCTCACACGTCTGCGTCATGAGCTCGCCCACGAGCTCCACCTGCGCCCGGCGCGCGTCGACGCCCGCCCTGTGATGCGTCCGAAGGGTCCACCATCCGGAGGCGGCGATGACGCCAAGCACGAGCGCCGCGGAGGCGACGCTGATGACGCCCAACGAGACACCCCTCCGGGCCGATCTGGTCGGCTGCACGGGCGCTTCCACCTGCTCTGTGAGTCGGTTTTCCACGGCGCATCCTCGGTGGGTGTCCGCGAAGACGCCCATCGGCCTATCGGTCCGACAACGCGGGCCGTGGAGCGCGATCGGGCGGGCTAGGCCGCGGGGGTGGGCGTGCGCTGCTTCGCGCGTCTTATAACCCCCCGGAGCACACACCAGAGTCCGAGTACTCCGGCGAGCGTGCCCAGCGGAACCAGCGGGGCCTGGTAGCGGTCGATGCCCGTTCCGGTCAGCGCGGCGAGCGCGATGGCGTGCGTCCACGGGAGCAGGCACATCAGCGCCTGCGCCCACAGGCGCGCGCCGCAGAACGACGCGCACGCGACGAGCGACGCAAGTGCGAGGGCGACACGAGCCCACCTCCACCCGCCGAGCGCTGACCACGCGGAGTCCGAGAGTTGATGCTGGACGGGCGCGACGTTCTGGTCGTACACGCGTTGCGTGAGTGCGGCGTCGAGGTGGACGTAGTCGCCCGGCCTGTTCCAGAAGTTCGTGCGACCGGGCGTGCGCCATGCACTCCCCCACCACTCGTGCTCGCGGAACCCGGGGTCGCTCAGCGGCCAGAGCCCGGAGAGGCTCCCGGCCCCTCTCGCCGCGGCGCGCCAGCGCCGATCGGGCCACCTCGCCGCCGATTCGTCGGCGATGATCCGCAATCGGCCCTCGCTGGCAACCCACGGATGCTGGGAGTTGCCCCCGGCCCCGGCAGCGAGGCGAGCGCCGTCCACCTGCCGGATGACTTCGAACCCCGAGTGCGGGCCCATGGACGAAAGCGCGGCGGCCTGGTCACGCCCGAAGGCCGCGGACTGGTTGAGGTCGAGCTCGCCCGCGTCGGCGGCGTTGAGGACCCGTGCGTAGTGCGTGCCGATCGCCAGCGCGGCCACGCCATAGGTGCGGGCGTTGCGCAGCACCCAGGGCGCGATGATCAGCACAGCACACAGCACGCAGAGCCCGGAGGCGGCGAGGGCCCTCCTTCGCCCGCCCGCGCGGACAACCACGAGGAACACGAGGCAGGGGCACAGCGCGACGACGACCTGCAGGTTGCCACGCATGTAGGCCGCGCCCGCCGCGAACGCACCGCAGAGCACCGCCCACCACACCCAGCGCCCCTTGGCCCGCCATGCGGCCCAGACGGCAAGCGTGGTCAGCCCCGCCGCGAGCATCTCCGGCATGGCGTGGCGCGACCAGAGCAACATGACCGGGTCCAGCGTGGCGGCAAGGGCGGCGGCGAGCGCGAACATCCCCGCAGGCCTGCCCGGTCCGAGCATGCTCCCCGCGAGTTCCGCGACGGCCCAGGCGATGCATGCCGCCACCAGCGTGTGCAGCACGCCAAGCGAGGTCGCGAGCGGCATGTGCGCCGCGGTGAGTGCCGCGATGACCACACCGAAGCCCGGCGTGCGGAGCGCGTCGAAGGTCCGGAAGTCCCCGTGTTCAGCAAGTTCCATCGCCCGCACGGCGTAGTCCATGCTATCCGGACAAAAGATGATGGGGCTGGTCAGCGCCCACTTCCCGTGCACGAGCGCCGCAACGAACACCGCCACGATCCCCGGCCACGCGGGCGCTCGCTCGTCTGGTCGGGTGGGCGCAAGCGGAGCCGGCGCGACACTTCCCACCACGCCCGCGAGCAGCCTCAGCAGCCACGCCGCAAGTGCGCCGGCCGCGGCGCACGCTAACGCGTCGGCGAACCCGAGGCCCGCGGGGAGCGCCGTCCATTCGCCCGGATGGTCGATCATCGAGCGCCGGACCGCTACGCCAAGGACGCGCTCGGTGAGTTGCAGAGGTCGATCAGCCCGGATCTCGCGGATGCCTCTCGCGGGCGCTCGCTTTGGATGGTCGTCGAGCACCCACGCCCCGTTGATCGGCGCGCCATCGCCCGCTCGCCATTCGACCGGTGCCTCGCCCGGCGCCGCCGAGATGCTCCGCGACACCACCACCGGCCCAAGCACCGCGCAGCCCAGCAGCCCCAAGCCGGCCCCGATGAGCAGGGGCAGCCACAACCCGCGGAACCGGGGCGTGCATGGGACGTGCGGGCTGTTCGGGTCTGTGGGCACCTGCTATTGATCAACGGGCGAGAGTCGCTCACGCAGCGCTCGTGCCCTCTCGGCCACGTCGGCCTCCACCTGCGTGGTTGGCGCGGAGGCTTCGGGTGAGGGCCGCAGCGTGAAGTGCCACCTGACCTGGTTGCGGATGCGAGCGGGCAGCGCCTCCGCCGCAAGGTCAAAGGGCGGGTACTCGTACAAGGGCGCCGACGCCGTCGCTCTCGTCCTGAGCGGCTCATGGCCCTCGAGCGTGAGCAGGACGTCGTACGTGCCGTAGTAGGTGAACGAGGCCTCTACGGGCGTGCGGCCCACTTCCACGTCGTTCACCGTGACGCTGGCGCCCGGCGGATCGGACGTGACGAGCAGCGTCCTGTCCAGGCACCCGGCGCACGCCACCAGCGGCGCGAGGAGTGCGCACAGCGCGGGGAGGTTGGGGCGTTTTGTGCGCGTCGTGGTAGCCATGGCACCCTCCGTCAGCGGTCGTCGAACTCATCGCCCCGGAACAAGTTCCCCAAGTATGCACGCTTCACGGCCTCGTCGTTGATGAGGCCCTTGGGCGTGCCCTCCGCGAGCTTCTTGCCGCCCTCCACGATGTACGCGCGGTCACACACACGGAGGGTCTGCTGGACGTTGTGATCCGTAACGAGGAACGCGATGCCCCGGTCGGCGAGGCGCCGGATCTCCGCCTGAAGGTCCTGGACCGCGATGGGGTCCACGCCGCTGAACGGCTCGTCCAGCAGGATGAGCCTGGGCTCGGTGACGAGGGCGCGGGCGATTTCCAGCTTGCGGCGTTCCCCGCCGCTGCACGTGCGGGCCTGGTGCGCCGCCTTGTGCGCGAGGCCGAACTGCTCCAAGAGCGCCGCGGCCCTGGCCTTTCGCTCCGCGCGCGTGCAGGGCCTGGTCTCCAGGATGGCGAGCAGGTTGTCCTCGCACGAGAGGCGCCCAAACACGCTCGGCTCCTGCGAGAGGTAGCCCATTCCCCGCCTCGCCCGCTCGAACATCGCGAGCGATGAGACGTCCTTGCCATCGAAGAACACGCGGCTGTCGGCCCCGTCCGGGTCGATCATCCCGATGGTCATTCGGAACGACGTGGTCTTGCCCGCACCGTTGCGCCCGAGAATCCCCACGACCTCGGCACGCTCGACGTGAAAACCCACGCCATCGACGACCACGCGGCCGGCGTACGTCTTTCGGAGGTTGACCGCCTGGAGCAGGGGCATGAGGCCAGTGTATGGACGCGGGGCCCGACGCACCCGCCAAGCGAGCCCGACGGACGCGGGCTTGGCACGTCGTCTACGCAAGATCGAAGTACAGAAACTCCGCGCCCGAGCCCGCCCGCAGGCCGACCAGAGGCTCACCCTCGATCGCGGCGCCGTCACCGGCAAGCAGCTTCTGGCCCATCACCGAGAGCTCGCCGCGGATGAGCTGGACCCACGCGCCTCGCCCCGGCGCAAGGGGAATGTCCGCCGCCTGTCGCTCGCCGAATCGACCCACGAGCAGCGTCGCGTCCTGGCGGATGGGAACGCCGCCGGCCCGGCCGTGGGGCGATGCGGCAACGTGGAGCCCGTGCCCCGTCGGCAAATCGAGCTGGCCGTAGGCCGGTTCATAGCCCCCCTTGTCCGGGATAATCCAGATCTGGAGGAGGTGGAGCGGGTTGGAAGCGTCCGGGTTGAACTCGCTGTGGTGCACGCCTGAGCCGGCGCTCATCCACTGCACCTGGCCCGGCCTTATCTCCCCCGCGCCGCCCGTCGAGTCCTTGTGGGCGAGGCGCCCCTCAACCACATAGGTGATGATCTCCATGTTGCGGTGCGGGTGAGTGTCGAAGCCCTGCCCCGGCGCGACGCGGTCCTCGTTGATGACGCGCAGCGTGCGGTAGCCCATGTGCGCGGGGTCGTTGTACGACCCGAAGCTGAACGTGTGACGGGCCTGGAGCCAGCCGAAGTCGCGGAAGCCCCGCTGCTGATCGGGTCTGAGCATGAGCATGGATCAAGCCTCCGGGTTGGGTTTGCGGGCGGCGTGAAGCAGCCCCGAGAGCGAGGCCAGGTCTGCGAACGGCATGTGCCCCAGCTGCGCTTCGTGCAGGTCGAGCACGGTCTTATCCAGCCGGGCGAGGACGCGCAAGCCCTTGGGAGTGATGAACAGCCTCACGGTGCGCTTGTCGCCCTCTCCCCGCTCGCGGGAGGCAAGCCCGCGCCTCACGAGGTTGTCGGCGAGCCGCGTGACGTCCGGGACGCGCCAGACCATGTGATCACGGATCTCGCCGCAGGTCCGCCCCTTGTCGCCCGAACCCCTGAGAATGCGGAGAAGGTTGTACGTGGAGCCCGAGAGGCCGTGGCGGCGAAACAGGCGGTCAAAGTCCTGCGAGAGCACCGCGAACGTGCGGACCAGGTTCAGGTACGCCTCCTGCGCGGGGCTCGCGAAGGGGCCGGACTTGTGGATCTCCCCGGCGAGGCCCGGCGGGGGCGGCGGGAGCGGCGGGGCGACCGTCGGCCCTGGGTTTCGAGTTGGCTTCCGCGTGCCCACGGACCATGGTACGGGCGGAGCGTCCGCTACGCTTGGGCGATGCTGGACTGGCGCACGCAACGGGTGCTGCTCACGGGCGGGCACGGGTTCCTCGGCAGGGCGGTCCACGCGCAGCTCGTGGCCCGCGGAGTGCCGGAGGGCGCGATCTCGCGCTTCCGCTCTTCGGAGCACGACCTGCGCGACCCCGCGCAGGCGGCCCGAGCGCTGCGCGCACCGTGGGGAGGCGTGGGGCCCACGCTGATCATCAACTGCGCCGGGTTCGTGGGCGGGCTGGGCGCAAACCGCCAGTGGCCATCACGGTTCTTCTTCGACACCATGGCCATCGCCCTCCACACGCTCGAGGAGGCGCGACGCACGGGGTTCATCACCCCCGCCTTCAAGTTCGTGCAGATCGGCACCATGTGCTCCTACCCCGCGGACGCCCCCATTCCCTACCGCGAATCGTCCCTCTTCCGCGGGCCGCCGGACGCCGAGATCGCGGCGTACGGCATCGCCAAGCTCGCGACCCTGCAGATGCTCGAGGCCTACCGCCTTGAGCACGGGCTGCGCAGCGCGTACGTGATTCCCACGGGCTTCTTCGGCCCGGGGGACAACACAGACCCCGCGAACTCGCACGTCGCGGGGGCCCTGGTCCGCAAGTACGTAGACGCCTCGGCTAGAGGAGACGCGCAGGTGGTGAACTGGGGTTCGGGAGCTCCCACCCGAGACTTCATCTATATAGATGATGCGGCGAGGGGCGTGCTGATCGCCGCGGAGCGCGTGGACACCCCCACGCCGATCAATCTCACGGGCGGGCAGGAGGTTTCCATCCGCGATCTGGCGGAGCTTGTGTCCCGTCTGGCCGGCTTCGCGGGCCGCACGGTGTGGGACACGACCAAGGGCGACGGCCAACCCCGGCGGTGCCTCGACGGAACCAAGGCCCGCGAACTCCTGGGCTTCGAGCCCGCCACGAGTCTGGGGGAGGGCCTGAAGCGGACCGTGGAGTGGTATCGCAGCGCTCGGCGCTAGGCGGCGGCCCGGCACCACCCGCCGGGTCGAGGCTGCAGAGCTGTTATTCCGGGACCTGCTTTCCGCGCGCCCATACGAAGCCGGGCTTGGCAAGGAAAACGGCGAGACGGCGCGAGATCGGGGGCGGCGCAACTCGCAACGCAGCCACACGCGCGCGAGGTCGTGCAGACGCCGCCCGCCGCAGGCGTGTGCGCCGTTGAGGGTCCTCTGCTTCACGCGGGGCGCCGGGCCTCCGATGCTCTTGCCATCACCACGAGGTGAGGAAGGAGCGTGGCATGAGGACGGTTCAACTGGGCGACCTGCTGGTGAGGCATGGGGTGCTGACCGGGGACCAGCGCGACGCGGTGCTCGCGGCGCAGCGTGACCGGGGAGGCCCGTTCGGCGTGCTGGCGGAGGAGATGTTCGGGGTCAGCCCCGCGGCGGTGGAGCGGGCCTGGGCGGAGCAGTACTCCCACTTCTGCCCGCACATTGACCCCAGGAACTACCCCGTGCAGGCCCGCGCGCTCGAGGCCATCACGCGGCGTCAGGCGTGGCAGTTCCGGGTGCTGCCCCTGCAGTGGCAGGGCGACGAGCTGATCGCCTGCACGACGCAGGACTCCCTGCCCCGCGCGCTGAAGTTCACCGGCTGGCGGATCGGCCACTGCTGCCAGTTCGTGCTCGCCGACCCCCTCGCGCTGGGCGAGGCCCTCGAGAAGCACTGCCCCTTGGCCGGCATGGAGGCCAGGATGATGCTCGGCGCGGGCGAGGCGGCGTAATCCGGATCGGGACGGGCGTGTTGGGGTGGCGGCGGGCGTCGCGTGCTACGCTCCGCCCGCTTGGAAAGGGCACACCGCGAACCCGGACAGTCCGCCGTCGCCGAGATGCTCCGCATCGCAGGGCCGACCGTGGCCACGATGTCGAGCTACACGGCGATGACCTTCTCGGACAAGTGGCTCTGCTCGCTCATCGGGCCCGAGCCGATCTACGTCGGCGCGCAGGGCAACGGGGGCCTGGCGTCGTGGGTGCCCATCTCCCTCGCCTACGGTCTGCTCAACGTCATCAACCCGTTCGTGGCGCAGAACATGGGCGCCGGCAAGCCCGAGCGTGGGCCCGCCTACGTGTGGAACGGGCTGTGGCTCGGCCTGCTCTACTGGCTCCTGCTGCTGCTCCCATACTCCTTCGCGGTCCCGTGGGTGCTGCGCACCGCGGGCGTGGATGAGGCGCAGGCGGCCCTGGGCGCGGAGTACGGACGAATCCTCCTGTGGGGCGCCGGCATCAACATCTCAACGCGGGCCGTCGGGCATTTCTTCTACGGCATGCACCGCGCGGGCGTCGTGATGGTCGCGGGCATCTCCGCGAACATCCTGAACATCGCGCTCTCCACGGTGCTGATCTTCGGGCCGATACCCTCGCCCCAGCTCGGCGCGTTCGGCGAATCGGCAGCATGGATCGCTCGCGTGCTCCACATCCCCGCGATGGGTGTCGCGGGCTCCGCGTGGGGAACGGTCATCGCGACGGTGCTGGAGCTGGCGATCCCGGCGGCGGTCTTTCTGGGCCCGAAGATGGACCGGGCTCTGCAAACCCGGGCCGCGTGGCGCCCCTCCGCGGAGCACATCCGCGACCTTCTCCGCGTGGGCTGGCCCCAGGCCGCGATGTTCGGCAACGAGATGATCTGCTGGGGCTACTTCATGGTGCACCTGGTAAGCCACTTCGGCGTGCACCACGCGACCGCGGGGTGGATCGCCCACCAGTACATGTCACTCTCGTTCATGCCGGCGGTCGGCCTGTCCGTGGCGTGCTCGGCGCTGGTGGGCAAATACCAGGGGATGGGCCGGAGCGACCTCGCCGCCAGTCGCGCGTGGCTGGCGGTCGGAACCGCGACCGTCTACATGGGCCTGTGCGCTGTGGTCTTCGTGCTGTTCCGGGAGCCGCTGGTGAGGCTCTTCATCCGGAGCGACACGCCCCCGGAGGCGGCGCGGGCGCTGGTGGGGCTGGGCGAGCAGTTCATGATCGCAACCGCCGCGTTCCAGCTCTTCGACGCAGTCGCCATGACCATCTCCGGCGCGCTCCGCGGGGCGGGAGACACGCTCGTGCCCGGGCTGGCGACCGTGGTGCTCGCGTGGGCCGTGCTGGTGGCGGGGGGCACCGCCCTGACGCACCTGGCCCCGGGTCTGGAGTCGCTGGGCGCGTGGATCGCCGCGGCGAGCTACATCGCGCTCCTTTGCGTCTTCCTGCTGGTGCGGTTCCTGGGCGGATCGTGGAGAAAGATCAGGCTGGTGAAGAGCGGGCCCGCCGCGTAGTCAGGGCCTGCGCCGTCGCTCGCCGGGCTGGGGCGCGATGCCGCTGGGCTTGACCTCGCGGATCGCCTCGTCGCGCCGGGCGGCGTTCCGTTCGGCGAGCAGCCTCTTGGCCTCCCCCGCGACGACAAACGAGCCGACCACGAGGATCAGATCATCGCGCTGCACAGCGCGGGCCGCGAGGTTGAGCGCGTCGCGCACGGTCGGGGCGATCTGCGTCATCTTGGACGACGACTCCGCGAAGCGTCGTTGAAGCTCGCGCGGGTCCGCGGCCCTGGCGTGGTCCGTCGCCCGCGTGAAGAACACCTTGTCGGCGCCGGTCGCGAGGGCCTCCAGCATCCGGGGCACGTCCTTGTCCGCGGCGCAGCCGAAGACCACCACCAGCGAGTCGTACTTCACGTGAGTGCTGACGGCGCGGATGACCGCGGCGATGGAGTCCGGGGTGTGCGCGCCGTCGACGAGTATTCGTGGACGCTCGTTGATCAGTTCCAGCCGCCCGCGCGCGGGCGTGCGGGCCAGTCCCTGGGCGACCATGGGCTCGGGCGTGTCGTAGCCAGCGCCGCGGAGCTTGTCGAGGATCGCCAGCGCCAGCCCGCAGTTCACCGCCTGATGCTCTCCCCGCAGAGGCACGGGCAGGTGCTCAAAGTTGCTGCGCTGCGTCGTGAGCACGACCCGCGCGTGGGGGCCAAGCTCGGGGGAACTCCCCACGCGGTACGAGAACTCGATGTCCTTGCCGACCTGCTCGAGGGTGGTGCCGACGCTCGCGGCGGCGGCCCGGAGCTGCGCCATCACCCCGTCGGTCTGGGGCACTGTCACGCAGGGCACCCCCGGCTTCATGATGCCGGCCTTCTCCGCCGCGATCTTCTCGAGCGTGTCTCCGAGCACCGCGGTGTGCTCGAGCTGGATCTGCGAGATGGCGCAGACCGCCGGGCGGATGATGTTCGTCGCGTCCAGCCTCCCACCCATCCCAACCTCGATGAGCGCGATGTCCACCGCCATCTCGGCGAAATGCACGAATGCGGCGGCGGTCAGGACCTCGAAGAGCGACGCGGGCCCTAGGTCCGCCGGCAGCTGCGACGCCGCGCCGTGGACGCGCCGGATCACCGCCGCGAACTGCTCGCGAGAAATCATGTCGCGGTTGATGCGGATGCGCTCCCGAAGATCGACCAGGTGCGGGCTCGTGTAGACGCCGACGGTGTAGCCGCACGCCTCCAGGCACGAGGCGGTCATCTCGCAGACGCTTCCCTTGCCCTTGCTGCCCGCCACGTGCACGCAGCAGATGAGACTCTGCGGGTTGCCCAGCACCCCCATGAGTCGCTGCATGCGGGCAAGGTTGAACGCGCGCGGGATGTCGAGGGACTCGGGCCTGGCGGTCTCGATGTTGCTGAGCGAGGCGAGGATCGCGCTCACGGAATGCTGATCCGAGCACGGCTCCGCCGCCGGGCCAACCCGCCCCCCGTGCTGACTTCCCGCCGAAACTGCCTCGCGTCTGCGTGTGGCCTTGCCTTCGCCGCTGGGCATGGGAGCATCCTACCAGAGATTCGCGCACATCCCTGCGCGATGTCGGTTTTCGATTCACAGACCCTTGGCGCGCCGTTGCTTGCGCGACGAGGCCCCGCGTGCTCTCCATTCTGCGCGGAACCGGCCCCTCGGTCAAGGGCGCTGATCGAGCCGGCGCCTTGTGAGGATGATCTGGTCGGTCGCGGCGCGCTGCCCGCCGCTCTCTGCCACCAGCCGGGCGACCTGGCCCCGGTGGTACGTCGAGTGGTTGAAGACGTGAGAGAGGACATCCCCCACGCGGCTGGCGTATCCGACGCCCTCGCTGCTCGCGTAGGTGCACTCCCTGTCCAGATCGGCCTCGCCGAGCGGCGCCAGGTAGCCTCGCCAGCGATCGTCCACCTGGGCGCTCAGGGTCCGCATGTCCGAGGGGTCCATGCGGGGGAACCAGTCCTTCGGGTTGTCGTACCGCTCCCCCTTCAGGCGGTGGAGCCAAACGGCGCGGGCGAGCTGCACGTGCGGAATGAGCCTCAGCGCGCGGTCGAATGACGCCGAGGTCCGCGCGGCCTCGGGCACGCTCTCGATCGATGCGATCGCCTGCTCCGTCGCCCAGGACTCGTACGCCATGAGCGCCCGGAAGTGGTCAACCCTGTCCATACGGATCCCCCATACCGGGCGTGTGGACCAGCGCCGCCATCTCGCGCGTGGCGGCCCGGAGCCCCACGAAGATGGCGCGACTGACGATCGCGTGACCGATGTGCAGCTCGCACATCCCCGGGCTCGCCACGATCGGCCCGACGTTCGCATAGTTCAGCGCATGACCAGCGTTGAAGCGCATGCCCGCGGCGTTGATGAGGATTCCCGCGTCGCGGACTTGTCGCAACGCATTGGTCAGACTGGGCTTGCGAAAATCGCCGCCCGCCTCCATGAACGCGGCTGCGTACGGGCCCGTGTGGACCTCGCAGACGTCAAAGCCGCACTCCCGGGCCGCTGCCACCTGGGCCGGATCGGCGTCGATGAACGCCGAGACCACGCACCCAGCGCCCCGGAGGCGCGCCACCACGTCCTTTAACCTCGCCCGCTGGCCCCGAACGTCCAGCCCCCCCTCGGTCGTGACCTCCGTGCGGCCCTCGGGGACCAGCATCGCCGAGTGGGCACGAACCCGCGAGGCAACCCCCACCATCTCGTCCGTGGCGGCCATTTCCAGGTTGAACCGGACACGGCAGGAGTCCCGGATCCGCTCCACGTCGCGGTCGACGATGTGCCGGCGATCCTCTCGCAGATGGACCGTCACGCCGTCCGCCCCTCCCAGTTCGACCTCGTGCACCGCCCATAGCGGGTCCGGCTCGCCGTAGTCCTGCGATTGGCGGTACCGAGCCTGCCGGATCGTGGCGACGTGATCGATGTTCACCGACAGTTGGGGCATCCGCCAACCGTAGCAGAGGAACGGCGCGGCCGGCCCGGTTGGCTTGCCCCGGGAGACGGCTGTCTGACCAGAGTTTCTATAATCTAAAGCCATCTTTGTTAATACGAAGCTTCGGTAGTTGTTTTCAAAAGATCACTTTGATATTCTTCAACGTTACAGTGGACCCGAGGCACCACCCCATCTCCGCCCTCTCGAACGCGGATCTCGACCTGGTGACACAGTTTGTCCTGGTCTCGGGCTCGATCAAGGATCTGGCCTCGGCATATGGCGTCTCGTACCCCACCATGCGGCTGAGGCTGGACGGCTTGATCCAGAGGCTTCGGGCGGCGACGGGCGGAGGATCGACCGACCCGCTGAGCTCGCTGCTGTCGGGCCTGCTGGACCGGGGCGAGATCAGCTTTGGGGCGGCGCGTGCGGTCCGGGAGTACGTTCGCACGCGCGAGAGCGGGGCGACCCCTACGCTCTAGGCCTCATGGCCCCTCGACCCGGAAAGCCCAGCCGCAAGCCCCGCCGTGAGGAGCCCGGTCCCCGGACGGTGTCGTTCGTCAGCCTCGGGTGCCCGAAGAACCTCGTGGACTCGGAGAAGATGCTCGGGCTGCTCGCCCAGGCGGGCGTGCTGCCGGTGTCGCACGATCCCGAGGACACGTCGTTCGGCGGGGCGGACGCGGTGGTGGTGAACACGTGCGGCTTTCTCGAGGCCAGCAAGGACGAGAGCCTCGGGGTGATCAAGGAGGCGATCGCGGCCAAGGAGCGTGGGGAGATCGGCCGCGTCGTGGTCGCGGGGTGCCTGGTTCAGCGGCACCGGGCCAAGATGCTGGAATGGGCGCCCGGGATCGACGCGATGGTGGGCGTCTTTGACCGGGACAAGATCGTCGAGGCCGCGTTCGGCGACCCTGAGGTGAAGGCCGCAGCGAGACGCCACCCGGGTGAGGAAGCGCCGGCGTACTGGGTGTCGGCCAACGCCCTGACCGCGGCCCGTGATCGCGGGATGCAGACCGTCGGCCTGACCGTGCAGGGAAAGGACGGCAAGGGCCTTGGGTACTTCGAGGACGACTCGGCGCGGCTGAGGCTCACGCCCAGGCACTACGCCTATCTGCGGGTCTCGGAGGGGTGCAACCAGAACTGCGCCTTCTGCACGATCCCGAGCATCCGGGGCAAGATGCGGAGCAAGCCCCTGGACCGGATCGTTGCCGAGGCCCGCGAGTTGCTCGCGGACGGCGCGTTCGAGCTCAACATCATCGGGCAGGACACCACAAGCTACGGCGATGACATCGGCGCCGGGCTGTCCGCCGATGGCACGGGCGGGCTGCCCGCGCTGCTGCGGGCGCTCTCGGACGCGGTCACCGAAACCGCCGGCTCCGGCTGGCTGAGGCTGATGTACGCGTACCCGACGACCTTTACCAGGCCGATCATCGAGGCGTTCGGCGAGCTCACCCGCAAGGGCCGCCTGCTGCCCTACCTCGACATCCCGCTGCAGCACGGCAGCGACGCGGTGCTGAAGGGCATGCGCAGACACGTGACCAGGCGCCAGCAGGAGGACCTCATCCGCTCGCTCCGCGAGGCGGTACCCGGCGTCGCGATCCGCACCACGTTCATCTCGGGCTTTCCGGGAGAGACCGAAGCGGACCACCGCGAGCTGCTCGAGTTCGTCCGCGACATGGCCTTCGAGAACGTGGGCGTCTTTGAGTACTCGCGCGAGCCGGGGACCGTGGCGGGCACGATGGAGCAGGACGTGAGGCTGGCGGTGAGCCCCGAGGACAAGGCGCGCCGGCGCGCGGAGATCATGGAACTCCAGCAGAAGATCGTCTTCGCACGCAACGCCGCCATGGCGGAAGCCCCGGGCGGCACCAAGGTCGACGTGCTGATCGACGCGGCCCTGCGGACCACCGGGCGGAAGACCAGCGGCGTGTCGGCGGGGGGCAAGCTCTATCAGGGGCGGACTTCTGCGCAGGCGCCGCAGATCGACGGCGTGACGTTCGTGCACAGCCGCGGCGCGCTGAGCCCGGGCGAACTCGTGCGGTGCGTCGTGATGGAGAGCGAGGGCTACGACCTGGTCGCGAGACCGATCGACGACATGGAGCGCAAGGTCTCGCTGCACGTAAGGCGGGAGCGGGCCTGAGAGGCGGGGGCTGCATGGACGCGCCGGGCACAAGCAATCGCAGGCACGTGTGCGTGGTCACCGGCTCTCGCGCGGAGTTCGGCCTGCTCAGGCCCGTGATGCACGCCGTGGCAAGGCACCCGGTGCTCTCACTCTCGGTAGTGGCGGCGGGGTCGCACCTGGTGCTGCCCTCACCCACCTTCAGAGAGGTCAAGGCGGAGTTCGGTGCATACCTCGCGGAGGGCGTGCCGATGCAGGCGGCGGGCAGGACGACGCGTCGCGACGATGCGGAAGCGCTGGGCGCGGGAGTATCGAGATTCGCCCGCGCCTTTGACCGGCTCAATCCCGACTGGGTCGTGGTGCTCGGGGACCGCATCGAGGCATTCGCGGCGGCCGCGGCGGCGAGCGTGGGCGGCTGGATGCTCTCGCACATCCACGGCGGCGACCGCGCCGAGGGCATCGCCGACGAGGCGATGAGGCACGCCATCTCCAAGCTGGCTCACCTGCACTTTGCGGCGACGCGGGCGTCCGGCGAACGGCTCGTGAGGATGGGCGAGCAGCCGCAGCGCGTGCACGTCGTGGGCTCTCCCGCGATCGACGACCTGGCGACGATCCCCGCGATGGACCCCGACGAGTTCGAGGGGCTGGGGGCGCCGACCGTGGTGGTGCTGATGCACCCGGTCGGTCGCGAGGACGACGCGGAGGAGGCTGAAATGACCGGGGTGCTGGCGGGCCTTGACGCAGAGCGCGTGCTCGCCCTGCCCCCCAATCTCGATCCGGGCCGGGGCGGCATCGTGCGAGCGATCGAGGCGTGCATCCCCGCGCATCCGGAGGCCCAGCACAGGGCGGGCGCGTTCATCGGCGCGCACATGGCCAGGCCCTCGTTTGTGGGCATGCTCAAGACGCTCGCGGCTCGGGGTGGCGTCATGGTGGGCAACAGCTCCGCGGGGCTCATCGAGGCCGCGGCTCTCAATCTGCCCGTGGTGAACGTGGGCGCCAGGCAGCACGGGCGAGAGCGGGCGGGGAACGTGGTGGACGTCGACACCCCGGATCCCGGGGCGGTCCGGGCCGGGGTCCGTGCCTCCCGGGCGATCGACAGGTCCGCAATAACTCACCCGTACGGGGAGGGCCGGGCGGGTGAACGCATCGCCGAGCTGCTCGCCCGGGCCGAGCCGACCGGCCTGAGACGGAAGGTCTGCTCGTACTGACGGCGGGGCGTGAAGCAACGCCCGCGAACGTCCGATGGTGGAACAACCGGCACCGCCGGAGGGAGTCCACCAGATGAGCACCGTTGCACCGCAGCGCGAACAGTCGGTCAATAACGCGATCCGTGAGATCAGCCACATTGCGACGCTGCCCGAGATCACCGTGAAGGTGGTCGAGCTGGTCGAAGACGCCAAGAGCACCGCCCAGGACCTGCACAAGGTGATCTCCGGCGATCCGGCGCTGTGCAGCCGCATCCTCAAGGTCGTGAACTCCTCGTTCTACGGCCTGCCCGGGCAGATCGGCTCGATCAATCGCGCGATCGTGATGCTGGGCCTGAACGCGGTGAAGAACATCGCGATCGCTGCCTCGCTCGCCAAGCTCTTCCGGGGTGGCGACCTCACGCCCTCGTTCTCCGCCCGCGACCTCTGGACCCACAGCAACGTGACGGCGGCTGCGGCAAAGGTGATCGCCCACTCCCTCAAGCTCGGGTTCTCGGACGAGGCCTTCCTCGCCGGGTTGGTGCACGACATCGGCATCATGATCGAGATGCAGTACGACCGGAACAAGCTGACCGAGGTCATCCGCCGCACCGGCGCCGACAGCAAGGGCGTGCCCGCGTGCGACATGCTGGAGGCTGAGCTCGCGGTCTTTGAAGCGACGCACCAGGACTTCGGCGCCGGGCTGTGCGAAAAGTGGAAGTTCCCCAAGAGCTTCACGTACGTCACCGGGCACCATCACAACCCGACGGGCCTGCCGGCGGAGCTGCGCACGCTCACATCCGTCATCTACGTCGCCGATCGCCTGGCGGCGGAGACGGGCATGGGCTTCCGCCTGGACCTTCTCACGACCGATGTGAGCGCCGAGGTGCTCGACACGCTCAAACTCACTTCCGAGAGGCTTGCCGAGATCCGCACGCAGGTGGCCGCCACGGCGAAGGACGCGGCGAGCGTGCTCGGGGGCTAAGCAGCGCCGTCCCGCGCGGCAAACAGACTCTCTCTTTCTCCCTCCGGGCGGCGGAATGGAAACATTCGGCCGCCCTTTTCGTGCGCCCGCGGCGGAACTATCCGAGCCGGGAGCGCCACGCCTCCAGCCGCTCATTCTGAGTAAGGTCGAACTGGAGCGGGGTGACCGTGATGCATCCCTGGCGGAGGAGGTCCACATCGGATCCGCTCTCGGTGCGGTGGAAATCCAGGCCGTGGCCGGCGGCCCAGTAGTAGGTGCCGCCCAGCGGGCTCGTCCGCTTCTCGTAGCGGTCCACAAGGCCGTGCGTGTTCATCGGGCAGACTCGGACACCCGGCATGCGGTCGATCTGCGCGTCGTCGGTGGGCGGGATATTGATGCTCAGGCACTCGTGGGCCCGTAGGGGGCCGGCCCGGAGGATGCGCTCGATGACCTGCCTGGCCCAGTGCGCGCCGATCTCGAACCTCGGCTCTGCGTGCCCCATGGTCATGCTCACCGCGATGGACGGCACGCCCAGAAACGCGGCCTCGATGGCGGCGGCGACGGTGCCGGAATAGATGACGTTGATGCCGCAGTTCGCACCCGCGTTCATGCCGCTGATCAGCAGGTCCGGGCGCTCACCCGCGCCGAAGTGATCGGGCCAGAGGTTGGCGATGGCGAGCTTCACGCAGTCGGCCGGGCGGCCGTCGACGGCAAGCCCGGCGTATCGCTCGCTGATCCGCTCGTGCTTGACCATGAGCGGCACGTGGAAGGTAACGCCATGGCTCGTGGCAGACTGGACGGTGAGCGGCGCGACGGTGAAGACGACGCTTCTGGGCGCGCGGGTCACGGCACCGGGGGAGCGGTCGAGCACCGGCCCGCCGTGGGGTGGCAGCCCGGGGATCGGCGCATCGATGAGTGCGTCGTGCATCGCCACGATGCCGGGGGCGCGGATGCCGTCGTCGTTCGTGAGCAGGATGCGCATGGGGCAGCAGATCCCGGGCTAGTGTTCGTGGTCGTGCTCGCAGGGCTCGGTCTCGCCCACGGGCTCGAGCTTGGCCCAGGCCAGGCGGCCTTCGGCGGCGTCGAGGTATCGCAGGTAGACCCACGGGAGCGACCCGCGCGAGCTCGCCGCGAAGAGCGAGGGGCACTGGGAGGGGCCGATGGTCTTTCGCGCGACTTCGCGCAGTGGGCAGATCATCCCGGACGCG
Organism: Phycisphaerales bacterium; assembly: GCA_020853975.1. Taxonomy (GTDB): domain Bacteria; phylum Planctomycetota; class Phycisphaerae; order Phycisphaerales; family UBA1924; genus RI-211. The sequence goes on along the minus strand of JADYXW010000009.1, from coordinate 7,206 downwards.
GTAGATGCGTACCAGAGCTCTTCGTCCTGGTCGACACAGACAGCGGCCAAGTCGCCCAGGGGGCGGATGATCGAGCAGACGGGCGCCAGCGTGCGTTCCCTAGGCAGGCGCAGATTAACCGTGCGCACGCGGTTGGATGCGGCACTGAACTCCGTGCACGTGAGCAGCGAGGAGGTCGCGCTGATGGCCCATGCCTTCAGGGTGAGGGGGATGGGCGTCTGCTGGTGCCGCGGGTCGTCACCCCCGGCCTCGACGAAGATGGGTCGGGACCCGGTGGCCTCGTCGGCATCGATGCGGGCGTCGATCCAGAGGACTTTACCCTGTGCAGTGCCGAGCACGCGGTGCTGCACTGGCGCGTCGGCGTTTTCAATCTCGCGGGAGAGAAGCCGGACTTCCCGGCCGCCTGCGCGGCACCACGCAAAGTGGAACACCGCGTCGTTCTGCCAGCAGCAGGCGTGAGGCCCGATGGGGCCCAGGACATCAAGGGGCAGCTCCGGCGCGGAGGTCAGGCTGCCATCGGCGGCGAAGCGCAGCAGGTAGAGGTGTGCGAGGGCCGCGTCGGCGAACGGCACCGCGAGGCCCCCGTCCGAGTGAGTGAGCGGCGAGCCGAGAACGGTCCCCGGCATGACGTTCTGAAGCGGGCTCACCTTCGCGGCTCCGCCGTTGAGCGGGGCGGCGGCGACCTGCCACTGCTTGCCTTCGGACCAGAGTACGTGGCAGATGTTGACGGCGGCGGTCGGGGCGGTGGCGGGCCGGAGTTCGACCGGGCCTGCGGCCTCGACGGGCACACGGATAGCGTGGAAGGGCACTTTGGGGAGCGCATCGCTGTTCGATTGCGCGAGGATGAACTTGCCCTGGGGTCCGGAGCCCATCGCGGCGGCGGTAGCGCGGGCGGAGTAGCTCCGAGCCCCGTGCCGGGCCGCGGCCGCGGCGAGGGGCTTCCAGGGAAGAATCTTCAGCACCACGGGCGCGGACTCGATGACGTCGTACCCCGAGTTGTACGCGGCCTGCACGTTGTACGTGCCCGGGGGCACCTCGCCGAACCACTCCAGCAGGTCCGCCCTGGCGGTCCATTGCCCTCCCGGAGAGAGCGGCGCGCGCGAGACCTCGCCCGTGCCGTGACGATGGATGCCCTGGCGGCACTCGAAGCTCTTGTCGTTGGCGGTGCGCCTGCCGGGCACGACGATGGGCCCGAGCTCGGTCGGGACAGACGAGACCGCGTCCACCGGCGTGAGCCATACCGCGAGCGCCTCGTTCTCCGCGGCGAAGGTGGGCGCGTTGTTGATGGGCTGCCCGCCCTCGTTCTTCAGCACGACGGAGAAGAAGTTTGACTCGCCCCGGAACACTTCCGGGGAGGCGATGGAGATGGAGAGCTTGAGTGGAGAGGGCATTCGGCGGGCTCCCGGCGCTTGGTCAGGCGACGCGGATGGTCACTCTGACGGTCGTGCCGTTGAAAGTGCAGGAAACGACGCAGTCACCGGCGGAGGCGCCGGTGAGACGGACGCAGACGCCGGAGGTGCGGTCACGCGCGACGGCGAAGCCGCAGCGGTTGTTATTTTTCGACCAGTGCGCGAAGCCGTTGCCGGTGATCGGCTGGGGCCGGTACCACGTGAGGTTGAGCCGCCCGTCGCTGGCGGTCCCGCCTCTGTCGGTGAAGCGGAACTCGGGACCGAGCGCAAGGACATCGACAGTGGCCCCGATGGCGAGGTTGAGCGTGCCGCCCGTGCACTCGTTCAGCGTGTCTCCGGCGTTGGTGGCGCTGCCGCCGGAGTCTGTGACGGCGGCGAGGATGGGCGTGCCGTAGCGTTGGTCGATCTCTCGCTTGTAGTTGGCTGCCTGCTGCAGGACGGTGCGGTCATAGAACCGCAGGCAGAGCGCGCACAGGCCGCAGGGCTCGGCGTTGAGCGGGCGCGTGTAGGCCTGGAGGCAGGCGAAGGCATCGTGGCCGTCGTGGTCGTGGTGGAAGATGTTGCCGTTGCGAGGGTTGATGACCTCGATGCTCTTGTTCGTGCCGCCGTTGTCCGTGAAGGAGTAGGAGTCGGTGCGGGTGAACGAGTGGCGGATGGACCGCAGGTGCGCGAACTCGTGGGCGCCGGTGCTGGTGGCGTTGGCCGACGGGGAATCGGGCGGCCTGGAGAACCAGAACATGCGGTCGCCCGTGTATGCACCGAGGAACGTCATGGGGCGGGTGTTGTGGGCCAGGAACATGTACGCACCGTTGCCGTCGTGCTGCTTGGTCTGGGCGTCGCCCGCGCCGGGGTCGGGCAGGGAAAAGCCCGTGCAGGCCTGGCGGATGGCGCGGCGCATGCACTGATCGAGGATGTCCATGGAGTTGCCGAACGTGTCCCTCCCGTTCGCGTCCTGGGGTCCGCGCAGTTCCGGGAGCGGGTGCAGATCGGTCGGGAAGAACCGCTCGGTGTACACGGCGTCAGTCCACTTCGTGTCGTCGTTGAAGATGGGGGTGGTGGTGGCGTTCTGCGGGATGAGGTCGCGGAGCATCTGCCTCCACGCGGTGCGGGCGAGCCGCGTGAAGTGGGCCGGGCGGCTCACCTCGATGAAGCACTTGCGGTACATCGCGATGATGGCGTCCCAGTCCAGGGCGTTCTCATCCAGGTTGTTCGCGAGCACGCACAGGGCCCACTCGATGCGCCGCCAGAAGACGAACCGGGGCGTGGTGTACATCCGGGGCTTGCGGATGACGCTGTTCTGGTCGTCCGTGAGCTGCACCGTGCGGCGCTGCTCGCGCGTGTCGCGGATGTCGTCGGAGCCCTTGAAGAGCCCGATGAGGAACCGGTGGTTGTCGCCCCCGGCGGGCCAGGGCGTGAATACAAAATCGGCGATGCCGGTCTTGACCGTGGTGCCGTTGGGCAGCGTCTCGTCCTTCAGCTCGAGATCGAACTTCGCGGCGCGGGCCTCAGAGCCCGCGGCCTGAGAAGGAGACGTGTCCGACCACTGCTGCTGCGCCAGCGTGGCGCTGGAGGTCGCGATCAGCGGCTGCGATGCATACGTCAGCTTCCTGAGCACCTTCGTGGCGTTGTAGCCGTGCTGGTTGGCCTCGCGCGCGAGCTCGGAGTCCTGCGCGAAGCGGGCCAGCATGTTGTCGTCGCCCTCGGTGTCGTGCCCGTCGTTGCGGTTGTATTTCTTGAAGAAGTCGTTGAGGAACGTCCGACGGCGCCCGTCGTTCTGGTCCAGCTCCTCCTTCGCATCCTTCACCTGCACCACGGCCTTGAAGCCGGCGGGGACGTCGAACTGGTCGTTGCCGATAAACCGGCGGACCACGATGCGGAAGGGAACCGCGGGGATGACGTCGCCCATCCATCCTCGCGCCTTGTAGTACGCGGGGTTGGAGTTGGTGTCGCCGTTGTTCCCAAGCAGGTCCAGGTTCTCCGCGGTGCGGGTGCCATGGTTGTCCGTGACCATGACCTTGTAGACGCCGTCACGGGTGGGGTTGACGGCGGTGCCGCCCGCGCTGAAGAACTTCGCGGCTGCGTCGTTGGTTGCGCCGGTGTCGAACTCGCGGACCTGGTTCGGGATGGGCGTGAGGGGCGCGACGCTGCGCTCGGCGCCGTCAGCGCCGACGTGCTCGAGCAGGCGGTATCGGCAGCGGTACGGCGGGGGGATCATCATGTCCGCCGCGGGGTCGCTGCTCATGTCCGGCCTGATACGAGAGTCTCCGAGGTAGATGATGGAAACCTGGTATCGCACAGGCAGCAGCGTGGAGACTCTGCGCCGTTCCGGGTGTCCTGACGTGGTCTTGGTCATCGGTTCACACTCTCGTGGTGGGGTTGGCCGGGGCGATCAGACTTCCTCGACGCCCTGCGGGCGCCACTCAGGATCGGTGTAGTTGGGGTATCCGGCGTCGGCACTGACGCCCTCGTCGGTCTCGACCTTGACGACGCCGTCGGAGTTTGTGGTGAGTTCCTGCGGCGCGCCGGTGGAGAGGATGACCTTGGTTTTCTCGTTGGGGATGGGCGTGCCGTCGTCGCTGGTGATCTTGAACTCGTACCAGGTCTTGCCGGGGGGCGGGGTCTCGCCGCCACCCCCGCCGCCGGGCGTGGGGTCCACCTTGGTCTTGCCGTACTTGCCCTTGCCGGACTGGCGCTGCTCTGCTTTGATCTTGGCCATCTCACCCGGGTCGGCCTTGTCGGCCTCGTGGGCGCCGCCCGGCTCGTCGGCGGCATCCATGTCGCTGGACTCATACGCCGTCGGCGACGACCCCGGACCGGAAGCGATAAGCACCTGCTGCCCATCGGCGACGACCTGCGGCCCCTTAAGCGTCACGCCCTTGGAGTCGACCACAACGTTCGACCCGCCACAGACGAGGGAGATGCCGGCGGCGGATTCGATGACCAGGACACCGTCGGCACCGATCATGATCTTCCCGGCCGCTCCGATGATCACGTCCACGTCCGCCCCGAGGCGGTAGGTCCCCTCGGTGAAGTGGCTGGCGTCCCCGGTGGCTTCGACCTTGAACTTGCCCTTGACCTTGTGGCTATCGTCGCCGCCGACGGAGCGGATGTCGTTTCCGCCCACCCTGGTGTGTCGGGCGCCGTGGATGTTCTCGAACTGCGATTTGCAGACGATGAGGTGGCGTGTGGCGCCGATCCACTCGTAGGCGTCCTGCTTGATGCGGATATCGAGCTGCTTCTCGCCGTGGACGAAGATCTGCTCCTCGCCCTTCTTGTCCTCGAAGCGCAGCTCGTTGAACCCGCCCCCTCCCTTGCTGGAGAGGCTCTTCATGGTGGACATGGTCTTGTAGTCGGGGAGCTTGTAGGGGGGCATGTTGTCGTTATTGTGGACGCGCCCGGTGATGATGGGCTGGTCGGGGTCGCCCTCGAGGAAGTCGACCACGACCTCCTGGCCCGTGCGGGGCAGGAAGAAGTTTCCCCACTTCTTGCCGGCCCAGCCCATGCAGACGCGGATCCAGCAGGAGCAGTTCTCGTCGGCCGCGGCACGATGATCCCAGTGGAAGTGCACCTTGATGCGCCCAAAGCCGTCCGGGTCGGTGTGGATTTCTTCGCCGGTGGCGCCGACGACGATGGCGGTTTGGGGCCCCGCGACCTTTGGCTTGGAAGTGGTGCGTGCGGGGCGGAACTGCGTCTGGGCCGGGAGGGTGCTGAAGGCGATCTTGCAGGCCTCTGTTCCGGTGCCGGACTTGCTGGTGTCCCACTCGTCGGTGCTGGCGTAGATGGACGCGAGGGTAACGATGTGCTCGATGTTCTGGTCAGCGCGGGGGTAACCCTGCAGCTTGAACTTGCAGCCCGCGAAAAGGCCCCGGATGTCGCCGATGGCGCGGGCAGCGACGTGCTGGGCGGCCTGCTCCTCGTTCCGGATGGCGGCGTAGGCCTGACCGTCCGCGTGCTCGATGTACAGGCCGGGATAGTCGAACACCTGATAGCCGGCGTTGGCGTGGCCCGCGGGCGCGGACTTCTCCGCGTAGAGATTCTTGGTGGGGGCCTTGAAGTCGTAGTCCACGAGCGCGACGACCCCCGGCTGGATGCGCTTCTCGACGGTCCACTCCCAGACTCGCTCCATGCCGATGTTCTTTGAGGTGACCGGGTTGTACTGCACGTTCGCGTACCCCTCCGCCGCCTTGTGCTTGGCGGGAGAGTCGGTGAGCACCAGCAGGTGCTTGCCGTTCTCGTGCTCGAAGAAGTAGTAGATCCCCTCCTGCTCCAGCAGGCGTGAGACGAAGTTGAACGCGGTCTCACGATACTGGACCACGTACTCCTTGGGCTTGTACTGGTTGGTCAGGCGGAACTCGTAGTCGTTGAAGTCCAGCTCGTCGAACATGGCCTTCACGATGTCCGGGACGTTCTTGTTCTGGAAGATGCGGCAGTCGGCGGTTCGCGTGAGGAACCAGAGCCAGGGCACCATCGTGGCGCGGTAGTGGTTTGCGGCGCCCTCCACCGGGTCGCCCTCCTGCTGGAAGCGGGAGATGTAGCCGTTGAAGTAGCGAACCTTACCCCCGGTGAGGTTGAGGCGGATGGTCACGTTCTCGCCGATGATCTTGTTGAAGTCGACCGCCGCGGTCTGGCTGCGCAGCTCGACGTCGCACATGAAGGGGCGCGACATCTCGTCCTTGAAGTTGAAGGATTTGAGCAGCAGGACATCCTTGCCCAGCGGGGTGTTGATGGCGATGTTGCGCTTGTCCTGTGTCCAGGTTGGCATGGTTGGTCCCTTCCCCTCGTCAGTCGTCTTCTTCTTCGGTGTTTCGTGGCCTTGCGGGCACGATGTGGGCCTGGTTGTTCTTGGGGCTGTAGTGAATCATGAACCGGGTCGTCGGCTTCGGCAGGTTGCTCCCCTGCTCGTAGTACATCCCAATCACCTTGCGGCAGTCGATCACTTCCCTCTGGACAAAGCCGTTCTTGTGCACCTGCTTGGGCGTGCCCGTGCCCGCCCACCGATCGATCAGCGCCTGCGGGCTCGGGTGCTCGAGCACGCTCCGGCCCTTCATGAAGTTCATCGATCCCGGCTGATGGATCCCCTGCTTCTTCTCGCGGACACGGTACACCCCGGCCATGCCAAACGGCTCGCCCGGCGCGATCTCCGGGTAGTCCTCGTCCTCGGAGCCGGGCTCGGCCTCCTCTTCGGGGGACTCGCCGCCCACAATCTCCGCCGCCTCCTCGGCCATCTCCAGGTGCTCGGCGTGCTTCTCCTCCTTCAGGACGCCCCAGAACTCCAGGATCGCCTCGTAGTACTCATCGTCGAAATCAACCTTGACCCAGACCTCTCCCACGCCCCACTCACGGTTCGCGCGGCCGGGCCCCTCTTCCTCCTCCACCTCGATGCCCGCGAAGGGAAAGTCCTCAAGGTCCAGCCCATCGGAGGGCGCCTCGCCCGCCATCTCCGGATTCACCGGCTCCGAGGCCACCTCGGCCCGACGCGCCGAGACACCGGCGACCGTGAGGTCGTCCAGGTCCAGCCCGTCTTCTCCCGCGCCCGAGCGGGGCAGGACGAAGGTCTCGGCCTTGAGCCGGATACGGCTGTAGCCGACGAATGACTCCTGCTTCACGTGCACCACGGCCCGGGTCTGCCGCTCTCGCCCGTACGCGGCGATGGCGCACCCGCCAGCCACGCGCTTCGGCTCGGCGCAGATCAACTCCCAGTGCATGTTCAGCCAGTGAACGGCTTCTTCGCGGGTCATCACACCCTGCTGGACCATGAGGTCGGCGTGCTCGGAGACGATCTTCTGGAACGGGCGGA
>JADYXW010000008.1 GCA_020853975.1 Phycisphaerales bacterium | reverse complement strand
TACCGCGTCAGAGCGGCACCGATCTAGTGCGCATCGTTTACGGCGTGGACTACCAGGGTATCTAATCCTGTTTGCTCCCCACGCTTTCGTGCCTCAGCGTCAGGACAGGCCCAGTCGCGCGTCTTCACCATCGGCATTCCTGTAGATATCTACGCATTTCACCGCTCCACCTACAGTTCTCGCGACTCCTACCTGCCTCAAGATCGGCAGTATGCCCTGCAGTTCCCCGGTTGAGCCGGGGGCTTTCACAGAACACTTACCGATCCGCCTACGCACCCTTTAAGCCCAGTGATTCCGACTAACGCTTGTGGCCTCTGTATTACCGCGACTGCTGGCACAGAGTTAGTCGCCACTTCCTTTGGGGTCAATCATTGGTTCCGACCCCTGACAGTGGTTTACACGTCAGAGACGCTTCATCCCACACGCGGCATTGCTCCGTCAGGCTTTCGCCCATTGCGGAAGATTCGTTACTGCAGCCTCCCGTAGGAGTCCGGACAGTGTCTCAGTTCCGATGTTGCGGGCCATGCTCTCACACCCGCTACCCGTCTTCGGCTTGGTGGGCCATTACCCCGCCAACTACCTGATAGGACGATCGCTGCTCCCAAGGCGATGAATCTTTGGTCTCACGACATCATGGGGTATTATGGCGAGTTTCCCCGCCCTATCCCCCACCTCAGGGTACATTCGATCGTATTACTAACCCTTTCGCCACTTGCCCTTGCGGGCACGTTCGACTTGCATGTTTTAGCCATGCCGCCAGCGTTCAATCTGAGCCATGATCAAACTCTTCAGTTGATTTTCCTGTGACCCGGGCCTTGCGGCCCGGAAGTTCATCAAAGAAGTATTGACCATGTTGCCCCGTCCGCTTGGCCTTTCGGCCCGCGCTCCGGGGTGGTCTTCGACACCGAGCACCTCTTGCGAGATCTCGATGCCGCCGTCGGTGGCTACACCGACGGTTGGGTTGGCTCATTCTTCTTGCTCGACATCCCCGTGGAGGGGAACATCGAGTTGCACCAAGAATGTCCGCCCTGAGCTGTGACCCTCAGGGCCGATCCCCGCCTGCCCGGTTGTACGGCCTGGCGGCGAGTTTGAATGGATCCCCAACGCAACCCCCGGATCGACGGGTTTCGGTGTGCAACCGATGCTGCATTGGGCACATTCCTGTGCGGCACCCAACTGTTCACTTTTCAAAGATCAGGCCGCCGGTACGACACCCTCCGGTTTGATCCGGCGGTGCCGACTCGATCGGCAGGGCGGGAGGATAGTCACCCCCCATCCCCCCAGTCAAGCAACTCATCCCCTTGTCTTGCCACTTTTCCCCCCAACCCAAGCGTTCCCCCGCGTTTGCGCCCGCTATTCACCACCTTCTCACATCCCATCCACTTCGAGTTTCAAGGCCACCCCACCGGGACCCGCCGTCACCGCCACCGTTGCCACCCAGAGTCTCACCCGCGCCCCAGCGTCAAGAACGCCATTCCGGAGCTCGCGACAGGTCTCTGTCAGGGTCGCTCCTGTCGTTCGGACGTCGTCGATCACAACCGCCAGATCCGCCCCATCAAGTCGCCCCTTCGCCTTGAATGCTCCACGCACATTCCTCAGCCGCCCTGAACCTGACAGACCCACCTGGCTCGGCCGATGCGCACGGCGGAGCAACCGCTCCAGCCGCCACCCGGTCACGCTCTGGACCCCGCGGCAGATCTCGAGGCTGTGGTCCACGCCCCGAATCCAGCGACGAAACCAGGTCGACGGCACGGGGACCAGCACCACCCGCGAGGGCTCGAACCCCGCCGCCTGTTCACGGAGCGCCTCACCCAGCAGCCTGCCCATGTCTCTCCCGACCCGGCGCCACGCGGTGAACTTCAGCTCGTGGATCAAATCTCTCAGCAGGCCCTCGTACGCGCCGAGCCGGATCGCGCGATCCCACGCGAGCGAGACCCCGCGGCACGCGGTGCATCCCCGCTCATCCATCTCGAATGCTCCGACCGTAGAGCCGCAGCGCGAGCAGTACGCCGACGCCGCATCCGGCGTCCAGCCCCGCTCCGCGGCACGCACGTCCAGCGGTGCACGGCTGAGGCCGAGCCACGCGGTCTCAATCGCGTGCACAACGCCGAGGTCGGCACCGGAGGCCACGTCGAGCGACTCGCCCCTCGCTCGCGCGCGCTCGACCGCCGGCTGGTGGTGCCGCCACTGGGCCGGGTCGCTCGGGGGCCCCAGGTCCGGGGCGGGCTTCGGGGGCCACTGAAATCGCGCTGGCTTCGGAGGTGCGGGCACGCGTGCAGGATACCACGGCCCTTCAGCACCGCACGCGATCGCGCAGGAGCGTCGCCCGCGCCATACGGCGCTGCTCCTGGTCCAGTTCCTGGCCTACGGCACGCTGCAGGTGGGCGGGCTGGATGAGCAGCAGCAGCAGGTTGATGGCCCGGAGGTCCAGCGCAGGGGTCGCGGGCAGCACCCCCAGCAGCGCCCCAAGCCGGAGCAGGCTCAGGGACTGCATGGCCTCTTCGGTGGTCATGAAGCGGGCGTTGGAGAGCACCCCAAAGGCCCGCCACACGTGGTCTTCGAGCATGGTGCGGCGCTTGGCGACCAGGTCCCTGCGGGCCAGTCTCTCGTACTCGATCACCCGGGGGAGGATCTGAGCCTCGAGGGATTCGAGGATGGCGGCTTCCGAGCGGCCCAGGGTGGTCTGGTTGGATATCTGGAACAGGTCCCCCACCGCGTCCGAGCCCTCGCCGTAGAAGCCCCGCACCGCCAGGTTCATGTCCCCCGCGGCACGCTTCACCTTCTCGATGTCCCCCGTGAGGCGCAGCGCGGGCAGGTGCAGCATCGCGCTCATCCGCAGGCCGGTCCCGACGTTCGTCGGGCAGCACGTCAGGTACCCGAAGCGTTCCGAATAGGCGTACGCCAGCCCTGCCTCCATGCGGTCGTCGATGTCGTTGGCCTGCTGCCACGCCTGCGAGAGCGATAGCCCCGAGCGGATGACCTGGATGCGGAGGTGGTCCTCCTCGTTCACCATGATCGCGACGCGCTCGTCGGGCAGCGAGTACGCCACGCCCCGGGGATCATCCACACCACCAACGCCCGCCCCGCCCACGCGGCCCTTGCTGAGCTGCTTCGAGATCACGTGACGTTCGACGAGCAGCGCCCGCTGCACGCCCGCGGCTTCGTGCAGCTCCTGCCAGGCGATGCGGGGAGAGATTCCGGCGATGAGCAACTGATCGCGGCAGAGATCAAGCGACAGCCGACGCTGGTCCTTGTTCGCCTTGGCCGCGAAAGGGACCTCACGTAGGTTCCGCGCCAGCCTGACGCGCGTGGAGAGCACCACGTCGCAGGCTTCCCCTTCCGCCTTCAGCCATTCGGGCACCGGCTCACCCTGGTTCGGCGGGCGGCCCGGCCCTTCGCTCGCCATCGCTCACCTCCCAGTGCAACCCTCGCCCTGTCCTTCCGTGCCCTCGCACAACCGCCGGATCTCATCGCGGACCTGGGCCGCACGCTCGTACTGCTCGGCCTTCACGGCCCGTTCGAGTTCGGACTTCAGACGCTTGAGCAGGTCAGAGCGTGCCTCGACCTCCGCGACGGCGCTGTCCGCCGGGGTGGGCCGCCCGCCCCTGGCCGGGGCCTTCCCCCGGTGCTGAGAGAGCCCGTCGTGCGCACGCTCCAGCAGCGGCGCGAGCTGCTTCTCGAAGAACTGATAGCACGCGGCGCATCCCAGCAGGCCGTGCTGCTTGAACTCCGCGAACGTGGTGCGGCAGGTCGGGCACGCGGAGCTGCGGACCTGCGTCCCGGCTCCGCCCGGGGTCGGCACCCCGGGGGCCGGCTGCGACGCGGTGACCTTGATCCCCGCCTCCGCGGCGTGGCGCTCGCACAGGTGCCTCTCCACGCGCACACCGTTCCGCACGGTCACCTCGCGCACCGTCGCGTCTCGCTCGCACAGGTCACACTTCACGGGGCAAGCGTAGCCCGGCGCGCACCGGCCACGACGTCAACCCCCCGGGGCGGCCTTGGCTCGAGCAGCCTCGGCCCCGGCCTTGTCGCCCCTGGCGTCCAACAGCCTCGCAAGACGTCCATACGCCTTGGCGATTCGCGCGTGCCCGGCGGGGAACTTGGACTCAAGCACCACCAGGCTCTCCCGGAGAGCAGTTTCGGCGTCTTCGAGCCTGCCCGCGGCCAGCAGACAGTCGCCGTAGTTGTTCCGGAAGATACCGACATAGGGATGGTCCGACGCGAGCACCTGCGAGCACAGGCCCAGCAACTCCACAAAGGTCCGAAGGGCCTCGTCGAGGTCGCCCTGCTTCTGGAGGAGCATCGCTAGATTGTTCATCGGCGCCCAGGTCTCCGGGTCGCGCCCCCCACTGGCCTTGCGGCGGATGTCCAGGGACTTGCGATAGAGTGTCTCCGCCTCATCGAGCCGCCCGAGGTCCTCGTACATGTACGCGAGGTTGCCCATCGCGACGAGTGTCTTGGGGTGCTCCGGACCCAGGAGCCGCGTCCAACCCTCCAGCACGCGCTCGGCGATCGGCACGGCTTCGGCCTGCTTGCCCTGCTCCACCAGCACCACCGCCAGGTTGGAGACCGACGTGATGGTCGCCACGTGATCCGGACCGAGCACCCGCGTTCTGGCCTCGACCGCCTCCTCGAGCAAAGCCTTCGCCTCGTCGCGGTCCGCCTGCTCGGTGGAGCGCTGAAGGGCCGCCCCCAGGTTGTTCAGGCTGTAGAGCGTGTCCGGGTGCATGTCGCCCAGCGTCTCGCGGCGGAGGCGCAGCGCCTCCCGCAGGTATTTCACCGCGTCCGCGGCGCGGCCGGAGTCCTTGATCGCCGAGCCCATGTTGTGCAGGGCTGTGATGTAGCGCTGGTCTGTCTCGCCGACCGCCACCCGCCCCTCACGCACCGCGTCTTCCAGCATCGGGAGCGCCTCGCCCCAGCGCCCGGTCTCCTGCAGGATCCGGGCGAGGTCCATGCGGGCGAAGACCGTTTCTGGGTGCTGCGGGCCCAAGAACCTGGCGCAGTCGTCGATGACCTGCTTGGCGCGGGGCTCGGCCTCGTCGTACTTCCCCCTGTCCGCAAGCACGCCGATCACGTTCCTGCTCGCACTCAGGGTCTGCCCGTCGCGCTCGCCGAGGGTTGCCCTCGCCAGGTTGAGCACCACTTCGTACTGCTTCTGTGCCTCGTCATATCTGGCGAGCGCGTGGTAGGTGTGACCGAGCGTGTCCCGCAGGGCCATCTCGACGCGCGGGTGCATGCCCTTTCTCGCGTCAAGCCCCGCCGCCGCGGTGTCGATGAGCTCGTGCAGCGTGGGCTCGCGTCCTTGGGCCTCGTCGGGGCTCACGGCCCGGAGCATGCTGTCGAGGAAGTCGCTGACCTCCCGCGAGATCGCGGCCTCCTGCGTGGCCACCTCCGCGGCGCGCGCTGCCCGGGCAGCCTGCCACGACACGCCGATGATGCCGCCCACGAGCACGACAAATGCCACCGCGACGCCTCCCACGAGCGCGCGGTTGCGCCTGGCGAACTTGCGGAGCTGGTACGCGGTGCTCGGCGGGCGGGCGGCGATGGGCTCGTGCCGAAGGTATCTGCCCAGGTCCTCGCCAAGCTCCCACGCCGACTGATAGCGCCTCGCCCGGTCCTTCTCCAGCGCCTTGTCCACGATGGTCGCGAGGTCGCCCTTGAGGCTGCGATTCGCTGCGGAGAGCGGGACAGCGTCTTCCGTGCCGATGATGCGGATCGCTTCGGGGATGGTCTTGTCCGAGACCGCGTGTGGCAGCCTCCCGGCGAGAAGCTCGTAGAGGATGACGCCGAGCGTGTAGACGTCCGATCGGGCATCGACATCCACGCCGCCGCTGATCTGCTCCGGGCTCATGTAGGGCACGGTGCCGACGAGCTGGCCCGCGTCCGTCTGCATGGTGGCGCACTGGATGTCGGAATCGGTCGCGCGCGCCACGCCGAAGTCCAGGACCTTGGGCTGGCCCTCCCCGGTCACGAGGATGTTCCCGGGCTTGAGGTCCCGGTGCACGACGCCCTTCACGTGCGCATGGTGCACCGCCTCGCAGACCCGGATGAGCAGCGCCACCCGGTCTTCCACGGGCAGCCCCTTGCTCGACGCGTACTCGGTGAGGGGCAGACCCTTGACCAGCTCCATCGCAAAGAACGGCTGGGGGCCGCTGCCGCTGTCGGCGGTATCGGCCTCGTACACCTGCGCGATGCCCGGGTGTTGCAGCCTGCCCAGGATCTGCGACTCGTGCTCGAAGCGGCGGAGCATGCGGGGCGTGAGCAGGCCCGGGCGGATCACCTTGAGCGCGATGGCACGGTGCGGGCGCTGCTGTTCCGCGAGATAGACCATCCCCATCCCGCCCTCGCCCAGCACCTCAAGGATGGTGTACCGCCCGAGCGTGCGGCCCCGCGCGGGCGGGGTCGAGTCCGAGTGCCCCTCGCGCTCCGGCACGGGCGCTTCCCCCGGGATCGTCGCGGACTCCTGCGAGGCGAGCAGCCTCTCGACCTCCTCACGCAGGGCCGGGTCGCCCGCGCACTCCGCGTCGATCGCCTCGCGGCGCGCGGCACCCGTGAGGCCCTGGGCCCGGCGCAGGATCGACGTCACGCGCTGGTATCGCTCGCTGCTCATCCGGTCGCTCCCGGCGTACGCACGAACGTACACCACGGGAGCCCCGCGTGCCAGCGGCCCAGGACCGCCCGGGGGAAAAGTCCCGGTTATCGCCGCCACGCGGCGGATACGCTGGCCCGATATGCCCACAGAACCCCGACGCTGCCCCTGGGCCAGGTCCGAGCAGTCCATCCGCTACCACGACGAGGAGTGGGGTGTGCCCGTAAACGACGACCGCGTGCTCTTCGAGTTCCTGATCCTCGAGGGCGCACAGGCGGGCCTGAGCTGGGAGACCATCCTCACCAAGCGTGCCCGCTATCGCGAGGTGTTCGCCGGCTTTGACCCCGCGCGGGTCGCCCGCTTCACGCCCGCCAAGTGCGCGGCCCTGCTCCGTGACCCCGGCATCGTCCGCAACCGACTGAAGGTCGCTTCCGCGGTTACCAACGCCCGCGCCTTCCTTGCCGTGCAGAAGGAGTTTGGCACCTTTGACGCGTACCTCTGGCGCTGGGTTGAAGGCAAGCCGATCCGCGTCCGTCGGCGCACGCCCCGCGATGTGCCCGCACGCACCCCGCTCTCAGACGCCATCTCAAAGGACCTTCAGCGCCGCGGGTTCAAGTTCGTCGGCAGCACGATCTGCTATGCCTTCATGCAGGCCGTGGGGGTGGTGAACGACCATCTGGAAGCGTGCCCCCGCGCCGCGTGGGCCTGCTGACGTTGCCCTATCGCGACCTTGCGCGCTCCAGCTCGACCGTCGCCAGTAGCCCACGCGCCCACTCTCCGTCGAGTCCACGCTGCCGAAGCTCAAAGATGCACCGATCCGCTGTCGCGAAGTCTCCCTGCCTTGCGGCAACGACTGCTCTATGGCCAAGCAGCTCTCCGGCCAAGGGCCCCAATCCCTGCGCGCCGGGGCGCGCATCCCGCAGTTGCTCGGTGGCCGCCAACGTCGAAGCCCCCGCACCGAGCGCCGCGTCCAGGATTCGCCCGACCGCAGCATCGGAGGACGGCCAAGCGAGCACAGCCAGGTCCCGGGCGAAAAGGAGGGCCTCCTCGTCACGCGGCAGGACCGGCCAGCACGCGACCGCGAACGGAACGAGTTTTCCTTCTTTCGCGAGAGAAACAGCCAAAACGCGGGCGTGCGCTGCGGCCGGCCGTACCCGCCTGGGGTCGAGGTCGATTCCCGAGAGTACCGCCGCCGCATCTGGCGCTCGCCCGAGCAACGCCAGGTCTAGAGCGGCCCTCTGAAGAAACTCCTCGGGGCGTCCCGCCGCAAGTTCCGCAGGCCAGCCAGGCTCGTCCCGCAGACTCAGAGCCCAGAGCGCACCCTGTTGCTCGGCATTCGCCGCGCCCTCGCGGTCCCCGCTGCGGCGCAAGACCTCGGCCTTCTTGATGATCGTCGAGAGCCCGGAGACGACCCATGGTCCTGCGTTCCGGCCAGCGCGCCGCTCGGCTCCGATCGCAGCAACAAACGCATCCGCTGCCTGTGCACCTTCCCGGGGGAGCAACTGTCCAAGCTCAATCCGGGCGAACTGAGCCTGCACCAGCGATCGGTGCCACACCAGCCGATTCTGAGCCCACGCCGCCCCCATCGGCCCGCCCGCGTCGCCCTCCGCAACCGCAGGAGCCGGCAGTTCAAGAAGCTCGCTCGTCCACTGCGCGGCACGGCCCCAATCCGAAGCGAGCAGGGCAGCATCGACGCCGAACCCAAGGATCGTCACCCGATTCGCCGAGCAGGCCGGGTCGGAGGCCCCATCTTCCGCGATCCGGACAAGCGACCTTGCAGTCGCCGCGTCTGGCGGCGATGCTGGCCCTCGTTCCGTGAAAGCTGCGACGAGCCGGGCCTGTGCCGTACACCCCTGGCCCTGGGCCAGCATGCACATGACCGACCCCTGCAAGGCAATCGCCGCCAACGTGAATCGAACTTGGCAGTCGCACATGATTCGACCCTCCACCCCGGAGGCACTGCTCCGGCTTGCAGTCCGGTTCCAGAAAACGAGCTACAGGCTCACGGGCAGGGCTCACGCTCCGGGCATTCGAGCTTCACCGGGTCCTCGCATCCGCTCTCCAACCACATGTCCGCGACGGCGCTCGACTCCTCCACACCGCAGTACTGGTACCCGACGACCCACACGTTCCCGGCATACGGGCACGGCGTGTATGAGATACACGGTGCTCAGTCCAGAAGCCTCCGATCGATCGCGGGATAGCTACACCCTGATGGCGTAGGCGGCCACCTTGAGCGCGGCCTCGGCGAAGAGCGTGTTCTCCTTGTGGCTCCGCAGCGTGCTCCCGCTCACGCGCTTGATCCCGCTGTTCACGCTCTCGCACATCCAGCGGCGGCCGTACTCGTGTACCGGCGTCTGGAACGCGTTCCGGTACAGGCCGTTCACGCGACCATCGGCGCTTCGGACTGTGGTCGGCGCGTAACTCGGCACGCCCCAGGACTCCCAGTTCGCCTTGTGCCAACGCTCGCAGTCGAACGCGCCGTCGCCCCAGAGTACCGTCGGCCGGCACGTGGCCTTCATCTTCTCGCGCAGAACCCACGCCTGCTTCATGTCGTGGCTCGGACCCCAGTCCACCACCAGCGACACCGGGATCACCGCCGCGCACAGCACGCCCAGCATCACCTTCACGAACTTCGTGCGCTTGCGTCCGGCCCTGGAAATGAAGTGCGCCGACGCGCTGGTGACCTCCAGCCCCGTGCCGTCCAACGCCGCGTCCTGCGGTTCGTTCCTGGCGATCGCGCGCCCGATGCTCGCCAGCACGCCGTCGATGATCGCCAGGACCTCCGGCCGATCCGCGAAAGCCTGGAGCGTGGTGAAGCGCGGCGCCTCGGCGAGCCCGATCGCCTCACGCACCGCGGGCATCAGGATCAGCAGTTCCTCGGTCTTGCGGTACGTGCAGCCCAGGTGGGCCTTGAGGATGAGGCACGCGAAGAGCTGGGGCTGCGTGAACTTCTTGGGCGCGAACTTGTGCGCGTGGTCGGCCAGGTGCCGGCGCGCCAGCCGCGCCGCCAGCTTCACGATCCGCACGATCTGTTGGTCGCCCGCCTCGCGGATCGGCTGCCCGAACAGCCCACGTTCACGCCGTCGCTTGCTCATGCACGACTGTTCGCGCGTACAGCG
>JADYXW010000007.1 GCA_020853975.1 Phycisphaerales bacterium | reverse complement strand
TCGGCGCACGAGCAGGTGGCGAGGGCGTCAAGGGCCTCACGTTCGATGATTGGCGGGAACTGACTGTCCTTGTAGTACGGGAAATGCCCGCTGGTCTTGTAGAGCTCCAGCGAGCCGATGTGCGGGGTGAAGACCTCGGTGTAGCCCTGCTTCTTGAGCTCCGCCCCGATGAACGCCTGCAGCTCCTTGCGGACGATGGCACCCTTGGGGGTCCACAGGATCAGGCCCTGGCCCACGGTCTCGTCGATGTGGAAGAGGCGCAGAGCCTTGCCGATGACCCGGTGGTCGCGCTTCGACGCCTCCTCGCGCTGGCGGAGGTACTGGTCGAGGTCGGCCTGGGTCGGGAACGCGGTGCCGTAGACGCGGATCAGCCGGTCGGAGTTCTCGTCGCCATGCCAATAGGACGACGCGAGCGAGAGCACGCACGCCGCCCCGATGCGGGAGGTGGAGGGCACGTGCGGCCCGCGGCAGAGGTCCTCCCAGTTGGCGCCGGGGGTGCCGGTGGCGTAGAAGGAGAGAACCGAGCCTCGATCCGCGGGCCCGGCGGCCGGCGCGGGCTTCGCGGACTTGTACACGCTGCTTGGCAGCCCCAG
The DNA here is from genome assembly GCA_020853975.1 of Phycisphaerales bacterium. Classification (GTDB taxonomy): domain Bacteria; phylum Planctomycetota; class Phycisphaerae; order Phycisphaerales; family UBA1924; genus RI-211. The sequence goes on along the minus strand of JADYXW010000007.1, from coordinate 11,874 downwards.
GGCACGCTCGGCATTGTCGATCTTGTACTTGTTGCTCTCGGTTCGGAGCTTGGTCAGTCCCTCGCCGGACGCGATCTCATACCTGCAGAACTTCCGATCCTCCCTGATGATCTCTGCCATGCGCCGGTTGATCGCCTCGAAGTGGTCGCTGCTGATCTTCTTCCCCTCGGGCACGAACATGTCGTAGAAGAACCCGGTGTCGGTGGGGGGGCCATAGGCGAGCTGCACCTCCTTGCCCACCACGTCCTGGATCGCCTCCGCCATCACGTGAGCCGCGGAGTGGCGCATGAGGGTCAGGGCCTCCGCGCTCGCGGCCTGGCCCGGCTTGGGGGCGGTGATGATCGCGATGGAGGCGTCGCGGTCGATGACCTGCGAGAGGTCGCGGGTCTCGCCATCGATCTTGATCGCGAGCGCCGCCTTGGCGAGGCCGGCGCCGATGGACGCCGCGACTTCCAGGCCGGACACGGGCTTGTCGAAGGACTTGGTCTTGCCGTCGGGAAGGGTGATGGTGGGCATGGGGAGTGGTCCGGTGGGCTTGCGGCGCGCGGCGGGTGCCGGGCGCAGTTCCAGGGCTTACTCGGCGGACGGAGCGTACAGACGCAGGGCCTCGCACTCGGGGCAGCGATAGGCAACGACCTTGACGCCCTTGTCCACCTGCGAGGACTTGGCCTCACCCGAAAGCCACGACGCCTTCGGCTCACCCTCGCACCAGCGGGGCAGGTGGATGCTGTTGAGGTGGCCAAGGTCGCTCAGGAAGCCCTTGACCATGACCTTCTGACAGACGAGGCAGGTGGGTTGCGATGCCATGGATGGATACTCGGAGTGGGGGGGGAGGGGAGCGGAAATGAAAAACCCGGCCATTCGGGGCCGGGTCGTGGGGAATCAGTGTGCACACCTGCCGGCCGTCAGGCGTGGGTCGTTCGCGTGGTCGTCGTCGTGGCACGGCACATGGGAACCAAGCGTAGCCGTGTAGGACGCCGGCCGCCAGCCGGTCAGTCCTGAACGCGGAGCCTCGCGATGATGGGCAGGTGGTCCGAGCCGATGGCCGGACCCACGCGGATGCTCTCGCAGCGCAGTCCCCCGCCCGTAAGCAGGTGGTCGATTCGGATGCCCGGAACCAACCGCAGGGGGCCGAGCGCGGGCCAGGTGCAACCCCGGCCTCTGCCCACAGCCCTGTGCGCGTCGATCAGGCCGGCCTCGCGCAGCCACGTTGCGGCCGCCGCGTCCGGTGTCGCGTTGAAGTCCCCCGTCACGAGCAGAGGCCTCTGCTCGGCGCGGGCAAAGTCCGCCAGCCACGCCATGACTTCGCGCTGCTCGCGCAGGTACGCCGCGTTGATCGGCGGCACCGCGTGCACGCACTGCACGACGACCTCGCGCCCCTCTACAAGCACCACCGCCCGCACCTGAGGGTCGGAGAAGCCCACGACGCCCTGCGTGCGGCCGGGGGCGCGAACGGGGTAGGGCTTGGGAGCCTCGGCGAACGGGAACTTCGAGTAGATCGCCATGCCGAACGCGTCGTCGCGCGGCGAGTGGAACGCGTGCGGATGGCTCTCGCCCAGCGAGGTGGAGAGCGAGGCGTGGTGCGAGGGCGTGTACTCCTCGATCGTGACGATGTCCGGGTCCACCTCACGGATCAGGGAGAGCAGCGGCGCTGTGTCCGTGTTCGTAAGCAGCACGTTCGCATTGAGCACCGTGAACGTGGCGCCGGTGCCTCCTGCGCCGGATTTGGGCAGCCAAGAAGTCAGCGGCGGGACGAGCGCGAACCCGATGATGGGCAACAGCGACAGCGACTGCCGCCTCAGCCGGAAGACCAGGCAGTACGCCAGCAGCCCCGCCGCGGCCAGCCCGGCGTGAAACGTGAACGTGCGGACCATGAACGCCCCGAGCGAGAGGAGGGGCCAGTGGTCTTCGCCGGAGCGAGCGGGCGTGCCCCAAGCCACCGCCATCGTTGCGTAGGCCACGAGGACAAGCATCCAGGCGAGCAGCCCTCGCCGCCACGAGCGACGTGTGGCCTTCAGGATCGGGAGTGGGTGGTCGTTGGTCATGCTCGATCTGGATCGCCCCGTGATACCGATTCTCGCACGCCCGGGTTCGGGTTTTCAACGGATTCCCGGGCACTCGTGGGGTTGCACCCGGCCCCAACCCCTAGAATCGACCCTTTGACGGGGCGTGCCTTTCGCGAGGGAGTTTGCATGACAGTGCTGGTCACCGGCGGCGCCGGGTACATCGGGTCACACGCGGTTCAGAGGCTGCTGGTCGACGGCGTGCGCGTGGTCTGCCTCGACAACCTCTTCCGTGGGCACCGCCGCGCCATGGAGCTGCTCGACGGCCGCCACCCGGGTCTGCTCACCTTCGTCGAAGGAGACATCAACAACCGGGCGCTCGTCGCGGACCTGTTGACCCGGCACAAGGTGGACGCCGTGATGCACTTCGCGGCCCTCGCCTACGTGGGCGAATCCGTGGACGACCCGCTGCGCTACTACCACAACAACGTGTCCGGGCTCATCAGCGTTCTGGGCGCCTGCGACGACGCGGCGAAGGCCGGCGCGGGCGTGCGGCGCTTCGTCTTCTCATCCTCGTGCGCGACGTACGGACAGCCCCCGGAAGACATGATCCCGGTTCCCGAGCACTGCCCGCAGAACCCGGTGAGCCCCTATGGCCGTAGCAAGCTGCACGACGAGCACGTGCTGCTGGACTACGCGGAGGCCTGCCGCAGGGCCGGACGGGCGTTCGGTGTCGCCATGCTGCGATACTTCAACGTGTGCGGGTGCGACCGCACGGGCCTGCTGGGCGAGGACCACACGCCAGAGACGCACCTCATCCCCGTGGTGCTCGAAGCGGCGATGGGCAAGCGCGCCGAGGTCGGGATCTTCGGCACGGACTACCCGACGCCCGACGGCACGTGCATCCGCGACTACGTGCACGTGGAGGACCTGATCGACGCGCACGTGCTGGCCATGCGCCGCCTCCGCGATGGCGAGGTGCTCGCGTACAACGTGGGCATCGGCAAGGGCTACTCGGTGCGGGAGATCATCGACGCGGTCAAGGCGGTCACGGGTCGCACCTTCAGCGTGGTCGAGCGGCCCCGTCGTGCGGGCGACCCGCCCGCGGTCTTCAACAACCCGGGCCGAATCCGTGCGGAGCTCGGCTGGTCGGCGAAGGTGACAGACCTCCGCGAGATCATCGGCACGGCGTGGGCGTGGATGCAGGCAAATCCGCGCGGGTACGTGCGGTGATCGCCCCCGCAAACGCCGCGCCGGACGACCGGAGCGAATTCCGCGTCGCCGGTGCAGCCCGGCGGCCCCCGCGTGCCGAATAGTGTGAGGCAAACTCCGGAACCCCTGATGATCGTCGCCGTGAACCCATATCACCTGACCACGCGGGAAGCGCCGGCGATGGCGTCGGCGCTGCTGGCGCGCCGGGTCGTGACGCTCCTGCCAGCGCCCGGCGGGCGCACGGGAGCGGAGGGCATCCCCTCGTACGTTGAGTTCACGCGATCCTGGCAGTGGTCGCTCCCGCTCTGGCGGGCGGGCGTCCTTCGCGCCGACCTGGGGGGCGACGGCCCGGCCAGCGACATGCTCGCTGTCCACGACACCATCCGGCGCGAGGACGAGTACGGCTGCCTGCGCACGTTCCTCCAGGATGACGTCTGCGACGACGAGCGGGCGTACCTGTCGCGGCTGGCTGCGGACCTGCTCCGCGCCGGGCCGCACCCGGGCTTCGCCATCCCCGTCGCCGCCGCGGTCGACCGCTTCGCGGGCAGGCACCGCGTGCTGGTCGCCCGGCCGGTTGCGACCAGCCTTGCGCAGCGTGCCGAAGAGCCCTTGTGCAGCCCGGTCTTCACGGTCATGGTCCCGCTGCTGGTGCAGGCGGACGCGGAGCGCATCCTCCACGCCCGGGCGGTCATGGACGACGCGCTCCAGCCCCTCCGCGATGCGATGGAGGACCTGGGCGCATGCGACGACCCGCTGGCGGGCGTTGCTGAAGTGAAGGCCGCGGCATCGGAGTACACGGCGCTCTTCGAGCGCAGGCGCGCCGAGGTGCTCGATGGGCACGAGGACGACGATGTGCGCGTGATCGACACGCCCGTCACGATCTCGGGCGTGCTGCACGGCGTGGACGTGGTGCTCCGGTCCTCCGCCCGTGCTGCGGGCAGCGTGGCGCGCCCGCGCGATGCCCGGGGCACGGCCCTGGCCCCGCCCCACGCCGGCGGGCGCGTCCTGTCGCTGGTCATCAAGCCGCTGGGCGCGAGGCGGTAGGGGGGAGCCCCGGCCCACCCCGCCTTACAGTCGCGCATGGCAAACCGCCTCCAAGGCTCGACCAGCCCCTACCTGCTCCAGCACGCGCACAACCCGGTGGACTGGTGGCCCTGGGGCGAGGAGGCCTTCGCCGAGGCGAGACGCCGCGACGTGCCCATCTTCCTCTCGATCGGCTACTCCACCTGCTACTGGTGCCACGTCATGGAGCGGGAGTCCTTCGAGGACGCGGAGACCGCCTCCCTCATGAACGAGCGGTTCGTGTGCATCAAGCTCGACCGCGAGGAGCACCCGGAGATCGACGACCTGTACATGGCCGCGACCGTGATGCTCACCGGCCGTGGCGGCTGGCCCATGTCCGTGTTCCTCGAGCCCCAGCATCTGCGTCCGTTCATGGCGGGAACCTACTTCCCCAAGGAGCCCCGCGCGGGCATGTCCACGTTCTCGCAGGTGCTGCTGGCGATGTCCGGCGCGTGGCGGATGCAGCGAGAGGGTGTCATGAAGCAGGCCGAGGAGGTCGCCCGGGCCGTCGAAGAGCACCTCGCCAGGCCCGCGCGGGCCGCGGAGCTCGGGCAGAAGCAGGTCGCGGACGCGGTGTCTGGGCTGCTGCGCACCCTCGACAAGGCGGAGGGCGGCTTCGGCGCCGCGCCGAAGTTCCCACAGGCGGTCTATCTCGAGTTCCTGCTCGACGTGCGCGTGCGTGCGGGCGATGACGCCACCGCCGACGCGGTCGATTTCGCGCTCAGGAAGACACTCGACCGCATGGCGGTGGGGGGGCTGCACGACCAGCCCGGGGGCGGCTTTCACCGATACTGCGTCGACGGCACGTGGACCGTGCCCCACTTCGAGAAGATGCTCTACGACCAGGCGCAGCTCCTGCGTGTCTACGCCCGGGCCGCGAAGCTCTACACGGATCCGTACTACGCGCACGTCGCGCGGCGCACCGCGGAGTGCGTGCTGCGCGACATGACCAGCCCCCAGGGAGCGTTCCTCTCGGCGATCGATGCCGAGGTTGACGGGCGCGAGGGTGTGAACTATCTCTGGACGCCCACCGAGGTCGCCGGCGCCGTCGGAGAGGACGACGCTCCGCTCGCCCGCGCGGTGTACGGGCTGGCTGGCCCCGCGAACTTCCGCGATCCGCATCATCCGGCCGACGCGCCCGCGTGGGTGCTCAGGCTCTCCGACCGCCCGGAGCTGCTCGCGCCCGGTCTCCGCAGGTCCCAGGCCGCGTTCACGGACGACCTCGCGCGCATCAACCGCGCGCTGTTGGCCCGCCGCGACGCGCGTCCACAGCCCCGCAAGGACGACAAGGTGCTTGCCGGCTGGAACGGCATGATGATTTCGGCCCTCATGTCCGCGTCCGAGGATCTGAACGAGCCCCGCTACGCCACGGCGGCGAAGCGGGCCGCGGAGTTCGTCCGCGATCACATGATCTCCGCCGGGGGCACGCTCGTTCGGAGCTCGCGCGCTGGCCTTGCCTCCTCCCCCGGAGTCCTGGAGGACTACGGCGCCGTTGTCTCCGCCTTCGTCGCCCTCCGCGGCCTCTCGCCAGATTGGCTGCACGCGGCAAAGGCGCTCGCGTCACGCGCCATGCGCGAGTTCGCCGATGCCTCGGGTGTGCTGCACGACGCCCCCGCCGGCCGCAGCGATCTCTTCGTCCGGGGCAGGTCCACTCACGACGGAGCCTGCCCGTCGGGTGTCTCGCTCATGCTGCACGCGCTGCTCGACCTCCGCGAGGCAACCGGCGACAGGGCGTACTCCTCGCTCGCGGTCGCCGCGATCTCAGGAGTCAGCGAGCCCATGACCGAGAGCCCCACGGGCTCCGTGAACAGCGTGCGGGCGCTGCTCCGCCTGCTGCTGGCGGCGGAGGTCAACCCGGGCGAGTTTGATCCCGGCGAGTCCGCGACGGCGGCCGACCAGGGTGTTGTCGAGGTACTCTCGGAGACCGACCGCGTCCTGATCCCCGTCGGCGGCCCCGCGCTGCTCAACCTCGCGATGCGGGTGGCGCCGGGCTGGCACATCGTGTCGGCGGAGCCGGGCGACACCCCCGCCGCCAGGGCCATGTTCCCCCTCCGCGTGGGCGTGGTGGGGGGCACGGGCGTTCGGGCCTTCGCTGACTATCCGCCGGGCACACCCATGGGCGAGGGAGATGCCCGCGTGCTGGTGCACGGCGGGCAGACGGAGTTCAAGGTTGTGCTGGAGCGGGAGGGCGAGTGGACGGGCCGGCCGCTGCTCACCGTGGCGTACCAGGCCTGCACGGATCGAGAGTGCCGCAAGCCCGCGGTGGTCGAGCTTGACATTGCGCTCGACCCCGCGTGATCGTGGGGCGGCAGACGGCTTTGGGCGCGCGGGCGGGCGCTCCTACGCTTCGCGGCCCAGCCGGCGCCCGCCGCCGGCGCGGGCGGGAGGCCCCCATGCAGACGCTCCACCGCCCGCTGGCCGCCGCGATCCTGCTGTATGTCCTGGCTCCGCTCGCGGCGCTGGCGCAGACCGCGGACCGCTGGTACATCGTCGAGATGATGGGTGGCAAGGCGGGTTGGATGCACACCTTCGACCTCGAGACCGACACCACGATCACCACGACCTCCAAGACCCACTTCTCGCTGGCCCGGGGCGGCGCGGGGCTCTCCATCACCATCGAGTCGGAGTTTGTCGAGGGCAAGGATGGCAAGCCCATCTCGATGAAGGCCGTCCAGAAGCTCGGCAAGAACGAGATCATCTCCGAGTACACCTTCACGCCCGAGGGCGTCAAGCTCCGGTCCACGCAGGAGGGCGAGACCACCGAGCGGACGCTCCCGAACCCGGAGGGCACGTGGCTGGCCCCCGCCGCGGCGGAGCGGTACGTGCAGCAGCGCTACAAGTCCGGCGCCAAGGAGATCACCGTCCGCACCATGGACCCCTCCAACGGCCCCAGCGTGGTGACCGCGGTCCGCACCGGCTTTGAGCCCGAAAAGCTCACGGTCGCGGGGCGCGAGCTGGACGTGGTGAAGACCATGGTGGAGATGAGCGCGATGCCCGGCGCGAAGTCGACCGAGTACATCGACGCCGAGGGCGAGCTTGTGAAGAGCCGCACCCTGGTGGGCGGGCTCTCGGTCACCATGACCCGCTCCACGCGCGAAGAGGCCACCGCCGAGGGCGAGGGCCCATCCCCCGAGGTCATGACCAGCACCTTCATCTACCCGGACAAGCCCATCGAAAACCCGCGGCAGGTGAAGCAGGCGGTGCTGATCCTCAGCGTCCCCGACGAGCCGCTGCCCGAGGTGCCCGCCACCGGCGCCCAGCGCGTGGAGAAGGTCGACGCGACCACGCTCCGGCTCACCATCCGCGCGGACGCCTTCGACCCCGCGCCCGAGGCCGAAACGAAGGACACCGCCTACCTCGCCGCGACGACGATGTGCGACTCCAACGACGAGCAGGTGAAGCGACTCGCGGCCCTCGCCCTCCAGGCCGTGGGGGACGACAAGGCGAAGCGGGCCGAGATGCTCCGCCGTTTCGTGCACCTGCACATCAACAAGAAGAACCTGAACGTCGGCTTCGCGTCGGCCTCCGAGGTCGCCCGCGACCGTGCCGGCGACTGCTCGGAGCATGGCGTGCTCCTCGCGGCGGTGCTGCGGGCCGACGGCATCCCCGCCCGTGTCGTCAGCGGCCTGGTCTACGCCGACGGCTTCGCCGGCGCCAAGCAGATCTTCGGGTATCACATGTGGGCTCAGGCCCTGCTCGCCATCGACGGCACGCCCCGCTGGGTCGATCTCGATGCCACGCTCCCGGCCTCGACCCCCTTCGACGCCACCCACATCACGCTGGGCACCTCCGCCCTCGCGGAAGGTGACCTCACCAGCGGCATGGTGAGCGTCGCCGGAGCGATGGGCCGACTGAAGATCAAGGTCGAGAGTGTCAAGTGAGCGCCATGTGAGCGATCTCGCCCCGCCGCTGCCCCGCCTGCCTCAACGCCCCGCCCAGGGACACAAGGGAACCTTCGGCACAGTCGTTGTAGTTGGCGGCTGCCACGCCGGAGGGCGGGCCATGATTGGTGCCGCGGCACTCGCCGCCCTGGGCGCGCTCCGCTCCGGCGCCGGCCTCGCAAAGCTCGTCATGCCCGCGGACCTGCTCGCCGCGGGGCTCACCATCTGCCCGAGCGCCACCGGCGCGGGGCTTCCACAGGTCGAGGGTGGCGGGCTGGACGCGGAGGCCGCGCCGCAGGTGCTGGACCGCATGCTCGGCGACGCCACTGTGGCCGTCATCGGCCCGGGGCTTGGCGAGGGCGATGTGGAGCGGGCGCTCTCGCTCCGCGCGGTGCAGCAGGATTCCGTGCCCGTTGTCGTGGATGCGGACGCGATCAACAACCTTGCGACGCTGCCCGATCTCTTCCGCGACTTCCACGCGCCCGCGGTCGTCACGCCCCACCCCGGCGAGTTCCGGCGCCTCGCGGCAGGCCTCCGCATCGCGCTCGACCCCACCGATCCGGCGCAGCGCCCCGACGGTGCGGCGGAGCTCTCCCGCCGTCTCGGCTGCATCTGTGTACTGAAGGGCGCGGGCACGGTCGTCTCCGATGGACTTCGAACCTGGACCTGCTCGCGCGGGCACCCCTGCCTGGCCACCGCCGGCACCGGAGACGTGCTCTCGGGAGTCATCGCGGGCTTGGCGGCGCAGTTCGCCTGCGGTGCAAGCCCCGCCATCAGCCTCTTCGACGCTGCCCGCATCGGGGTCGAGGCTCATGCCATTGCGGGCGAGCGGTGGGCGAACGTGCACGGAGCGCAGGCGGGGCTGTTGGCCCAGGAACTCGCCGAGCAGGTGCCGGGCGCGGTCGAGGGGCTCCGCACCCCGGCCTAGCTGCCCGGGCTTTCCCCCGCCCTTCCCCACGCCTCGATCATCGCTCGGAACGGGCTGTTGGCCCACTGCGCCCGCAGTTCGGCCTCGAACGCCTCCCGGTCTCCCCACGACGGGTTCCACGCGGCCTGGCACAGCGCCCACGCCAACGGCTCGTGCCCGGAGTACGCCAGGTCGAGCATCGCGCGCCACAGCTCGGGCGGCGGGATGGTTCGCCCCGAGAAGTCCGCCCGGGCAGGGAGCGCGCGGAGCATGGCGGCCATCTCCGCGAACGCGGCATCGCTCGGCGCCGGCCTGGCCAGCGATGGCGTGTAGAGAGTGAACCTGGCGCCGTCCCACCGCAGCACGACGCCGGGCGCCGGGCACTCCACGTGGGGCACCAGCCAGTAGTCAAACGTGTAGTCCGCGCCGAGCATCTCCAGCACGCCGGGCGTGTCCGTCTCGCGCCAATACGCCGCGTTTCCTGCCTCGATGACGCCCAGCGAGCGTGCACTCGCTCCGAGCTGCAGCACCGCATAAGTCGTGCAGCAGTGCGCACCGCCGCTGAAACCCTCGATGATAAGGTCGGGCTCGCCGTCCCCAGTGCAGTCGAGGCTGCCATCCCCCAGCAGGGGCTGCGTGCTCGTGGAGCGAGGGGCGCTGTCCTCCGTGACGCCCGCCCACACCCGCCTGTCGACCAGCTCGTAGTTCACCCTGCCCCGCACCACGACTCGCTCTTCCGGAAAGGCCGGGTTCCTTGCGCGATAGTGCGTGATCGTGTGCCCGCGGACCTGGCGAGAGCCCACGCTCTGCCACTTGGGCATCACGGCGTAGTACAGCGTCCCGAACGCGCCAAGCCGGACAGCCGCGAACAGCAGGATGGGCAGGGGCGCCAGCGCGAGCGTGAACCGCCCCCAGCGCAGGCGACGCCGAAGAAGGTCGCGGGGCGAGGAGTGTTCCGTGCCGCACTCTGGGCAGCGACTTCCCTTCGCGCCCGCCATGTCGTACCAGCAGGCCCGGCAGCGTGGCTTGCCCAGCGCCGGGTCGCGGCGCAGCAGCCACGCCGCCAGCAGCGCATCGAGTCCGATGAGCGCGAGCACTGCCCAGGCGAAGTACGCGGGGATGGTTCCCATCGGGAGATCGTTGGCCGGTTTCCCGCCGGTTCAAGCGCCCGGCTCGCCGGTACACTGCCACCCATGACCACCGGCACAGACCCGGCCGACCTGTCAACGTCTCAGAAGCTCTACGTGTGGCTGACGGCGTTCTTCTGCGCCAGCCTGATCATCGCCGACATCGTGGGCATCAAGCTCTTCCGCATCCCGCTGGGGTTCAGCCTCACGCTCCCACGGGTCGGGGAGATCTCCGCCGTCGAGCACACCTGCGGCATGCTGACCTTCCCCGTCACTTTCCTCCTCACCGACCTCATCAACGAGTACTACGGCGCCAAGGGCGCCCGCCGCGTCACGTTCATCGGCTTCGCGATGGCGATCTTCGTCTTCCTCGTCATCAACGTCTCTCAGGCTATGCCCTACCTCGACGCCCCTTTCAACGTGAAGCCCGAGGTGTTCAACGGCATGTTCGGCCCGGCGAAGGTCATGTATGTCGCCTCGCTCTTCGCGTACCTTGCGGGGCAGATGTCCGACATCGCGGTGTTCGGCCTCTTCAAGCGCCTCACGGGCGGGAGGCTCATCTGGCTCCGGGCGACCGGCTCAACCGTCATCTCCCAATTCATCGACAGCGTGGTCGTGACGCTCCTCGCCTTCCACGTGGGCCGGAAGCTCACGGGCGCCCCGGCGGATGAGATCGTGCCACTTGCGCGCGTTCTGCCGATCGCCCTCACGGGCTACACGCTGAAGTTCGTGCTTGCGATTGCCATCACCCCGGTCATCTACCTGGGCCATGGCGTCATCCGCCACTGGCTGGGCATGGAGCCCGTCAAGGTGACAAGGGCCTAGGCCCGTTCCGCCGGCCGAAGGGCGCTCGCGCCGATCGCGAAGCCCAGCACGCCGCAACCTAGCAGCACCCCGAAAGGCAGGGCGCAGTCCGCCCAGGTGAAGCCGCGCCAGATCGCGCCCTCGATGGAGATCGTGGCCCACTTGAAGGGGCTTATGCTGCTCGCGGTCTGCACCCAGCCCGGGAGCAGGAACAGCGGGATCGAGCCGCCCCCGATCATCGCCAGCACGATGATGAGCCCGCGCCCCAGGCCCGACGCGCCCCCTTCGGTCCGCGTCAGCCCCGCCAGCAGCATCATCAGCCCGGTGAAGCCGATCGCAGACACCACCATCGCGGCGGCGAGCATCACCGGGTTGCCTACGCGGAACTTGCCGAGCACCCCGCCGAACACACCCGCGGCGAGCGCGATCAGCAGCGCCTGCACCGCCAGGCACGCGAAGAAGCACGCCCCCGCCTTCCCCAGCAGCAACTGCCCCCGAGAGATCGGCGCCACGGACAGTCTGAGCAGCGTTCCGCGGCTGCGCTCGCCCGACATCGACACTCCAAGCCCCGTGACGCAGCCCATGAGCGCCCACACCACGCCCTGCGGGAACGAAATCTCCCAGGAACTGCGGGGCCTGTTGGACTCATCCTTGAGTTCCGTGAGCGACACCTGCACCGGCATCCAACCGCCAGAGCCGCCCGCGCCGGACCCCGGCACTGCCCCGTTCCCCTGTGTTCCCGGGTTGATTCCCCCGAACGCCTTGTTCACCTCGTCGATCCTGTCGAACATGCCGGTCAGAAGCCGCCGGTTCTCATCGGGGATGGCAGCGTCCCTACCCAGGCTGGACCGGGCGCGGTCCAGCATCCCGGTCATCTC
>JADYXW010000006.1 GCA_020853975.1 Phycisphaerales bacterium | reverse complement strand
TGGTGTCGCCGACATCCCACCCCAGGGCGCGCCAGAAGGGGTCGATGAACTGCTGGCGGATCTCGGCTTCCTTGGTGTCCCTGGACTTGTACGCCTTGATGTGGGCGCGGAAGTTGGCGATGAGGGCGGTGGGTGCGGCGCGGTGGTCGGGCATTCCGGCTCCTGTGATCCGAAGTCGGCCACTCGGCAGTATCCTTCGTGCACCGAGCCACGGCGCGTGCCGGCACCCCGCAGCTCACAGACCAAGTCTAACACCACACCCGGCGCAGTGTGCCCCACGACCCCGGGCGCGTCGGTCAGCGCGCGCTTGCTTGGGGGTACCTCGCGCGGGACTGTGCCCCCCTACCCCCCCAACATCATCACCCCCGCCCCCACCACCGCCGCAACCTCCACGCGCATCGTCAGCACCCCGAACCGCGCCACCCTCACTCCCGCGGCGTGCGCCGCCTCCACTTCCTCCGCCGTCCACCCGCCCTCCGGCCCCACCAGCAGGCTTGCCCGCGCCGGCGCCGGCCCGCGCCACGTCTCGCCGCTCGCGTCGGCCATCACGACCGCCCCCTCACCCCGCAGCGCCTCCGCCAGTGACACCGGCCCACCAACCTCCATCAGGTGCGCCGACCCGCTCTGCTTTAGCGCCTCCACCGCCACTCGCGTCAGCCGTTCCAGCTTCCCCTGCCGCGGCTCCACCACCGTCCGCGCCGTCACCAGCGGCGAAAACCTCTGCACGCCCACCTGCGCCAGACCATCAACCATCGCCTCCAGCCTGTCGCCCTTTGGTGCCGCGGCCAGCACCGTCAGGCGCGGCGCGGGCCCCTCCCGCTTCTCCACGGCCCGCACCAGCAGCTCGAGCGTCCACTCCCCGCGCACCTTCGCGGCGTGCGCCACCTCCGCAGTCGCCACGCCCCCACGCCCATCGTGCAGCGCCACCACCTCGCCCGCCTCGACCCGCTTCACCCGGTGCGCGTGCTGCGCCTCCTCACCAGAGAGCACAACCCGCCCCCCGACAGCGGGCAACACGTCCGGAAAGTAGATGCGATGGGTGCTCATGGGGTCGCTCGCCGGTTATCCGGGTCTGAAAGGCCCGCCCCGGATCGGCCGTGGTACGGTACCGCATGCAGCCGGGCCCCGGCCCGGACGATATGTGGACCGGCGTCGCCGCACGCTCCAGCCATGTCCGACCTCCCGACCCCAACCCCGACCACAAACCCGCGCCCGCCAGAGGCGGGCGCCATCCCTCCCGCGCCCCCTTCTGAGGGCGACCTCAGCAAACAGATCGACTCACTCCTCGCCGAGATCGATCTGGGCCGCGGCCGCCTCGAAGAGCAGGCCGCAAACCTGACATCTCCGCAGACCACAGAAGCGGCCGGCCCCGACTCTGCGCCCGAGATCGAGAAGGAACTCGACGACCTGCTGCGCGAAGCCGGCGCCTCCGTACCCGACGCCAGAGGGCCGGTCGCGCGCCAGCCCGCCGGCCCGGCCGAACTCGCCGCCCCCACGGGCGAGGCCGAACGCCTCACCGCCGACCAACCGGACCCCGCCGGCGCGCTCCAAGCTCCAGTCGCGCAGGTGCCCGACCATGCCGGCGAGGCCCCATCACCTTCGAGCGGGCCCGCGCAGGCCGCGCACTCCGTCGCGAGCTCCGCCATCCCCGAGCCCGGCGTCGCCGCTCCGCCCGCCGATGCCGGCGCCGACCTCTCATCGCAGATCGACGAGCTCCTCAAGGAGGCCGCCTCGCCCCCCGCCGACGCGCCGCTTGCCTCGATCGCCGAACCCGCCGTGCCAACGCCGGACGCGGCACGCGCACAGCCCACCGCAGCCGCAGCCCCGGCACCCGCGAGCACCGTCGCTCCTGCCGCGCCCCCAGGCCCCCCGCTCTCCCAGCGACTGGCCGCCGCGCTCGCGCGCGTGCTCACGCCCCTCAGCGCCCATCTCGCCTCCAAGCCCAAGGCCGTCAGAGACTCCCTGGGCTGGGTCGCCGCCAACACCGTCTTCCTCGGCGCGTGCCTCTGGGTCTACATCGAGTTCTTCCGCCCCGACCCCAAGGTCGCGCACTCCCAGGGCTCCTTCGACTTCGCCAGCGATCAGGTGCCCCCCGTCCCCGAGCCCGAGCACGCCGCCAACGACGCGCACGCCCCCGACAGCCACAAGTCAGACTCCGGGCACGGCGACTCCAAGGCCAAGCCCGACTCCCACGGCAGCGACAAGAAAGCCGCCGCCAAAAAGCCGGGCGCCAAGAAGCCCGACCCGCACGCCAAGGCCCCCGCCAAGGGCGGCCACTAGCCACCCGATCGCACCTCGGTATCATGGCATGATCCGACCCTCGCAGCGCACCCCACGCGCCGCGCCGGCCCCGGAGCACCACCCATGGGCACTCTCCGCAACGCCACCGCCGCCAAGAAGCGCTCTCCCAGCGCCGGCGGCGGCAAGAAGCGTTCCGCCACCCGCCCCGCGCCGATGGGCAGCCGCGTCGAGCCCTCCCACCTCACCGAGCAGGCCCGGACGGCTCGCACAAAGAAAGCGGCCAACGCCGCGACACGCAAGAAAGTCTGAACCCCGCTACTTGGGCGCGCCCGCCGGCTCTTCCGTCGCCGCCGGCTCCTTCTTCGGCTCTTCCTTCTTCGGCTCCTCGGCCGGCGCGGGCTCCTCGGCGCCCTCCTCGGGCAACGCCGCGCGCCACTCCGCCGCGAGCTGCGCAAAGGGCCGCCCCAGCGCCGTCACGCTCGCCCCGTCGATCGTCGCCCCCCGCGACATCTCCGTCATCCACGCGTTGAGCTTCTCCCGACCGAACGTGTCGCTGATATAGCCGATCATGTGGTGGCCCTGCGTGTACACGTGGCCCTTCCACTTGTCCTCGCAGTTCTCAAAGTCCGCCAGCGAGTCCCACGGCGCGATCCGCCCCGCCCTCGCCCAGCGCTCCAGGGTCGCCCTGGGCCGCCTGCCGTGCACAACGACCTCCGACGACAGCTCCGCCACGCCCTCCAGCACCCACCAGGGCATCACGTTCGATTTCGGCCCCAGCTCAAATGTCGCCACGTGCCCGTACTCGTGCGACAGCAACCCCTTCAACTGGTTCACCCGTGAGCTCCGCCCCGCCAGGATCTTCACCGACTCCTTCGGCTCGTTCCACCCGCCCAGCCCGTCCGTGTAGCTCAGGCAGATCGAGTGCTGCAGGTGCTTCATCGAGCCGTACAGCTTGATCTTCTGCGTCCGCGCGGGCAGCGCCGACTTCTCGAGCCCGAAGCTCTCCTCCACCTTGGCCCGCACCGCCGTGAACGCCTCCACCGTGTTCGTCGCCACCTCCTCCAGCCCGGGGTCGAAGAGCACCATCACCCCCGGCGCCTCGTGCCGCTCCCACACCTCACCCGCGTACAGCCACTTGCCGTCCGCCTCGATGAACCGCGCGTCGAACGCCACCTCGCGCGCCTTCGCGCCCGGCATGGTCCACGCCCACGTCACCCTCGCCGTCGCCGCCCCGTCGGTTTCCTTCAGTTCTCCCAGCGAGATCGTCACCTCCGCCGGCGGCTTCTTCGCAAAGTCGTTCGCGAAGTACCGCTGCTCGTGCAGAAACTCGCTGTCGGCCTCCGAGACCGCCGCCAGATACGCCGGCGCGTCCGCCTTCACCATCGCCTGTTCCATCACCCGCAGTTGCGATTCGATCCCCAGCCTCGCCGCGTCCGGGTCCGGGGCGGCAAGGCACAGCGACGCGCTCAGCATCAGGTGCAGCATGGCCGAAAGCATAGCCCCGGCCCTCAGGACGCCCCCGCCGCGGACTCCGGCTCGGGCTCGATCCCCATCGCGTCCAGCGCCACCGACACCAGCAGCTCCAGCCGGTGCTTCCACAGGTGCGCCCGCTCCACCAGCTCTCGCCCCTCCCGCCCAAGCCTCACCCTCGCCTCGGTGTCGTTCAGCAGTTCGTCCGCCGCCTGCGCCGCCTGCCCCGGTTCCGCCGCGTCAAACACGCGGCAGACCTCGCCCACCTCCGCCCGCAGCAGCGCGCGATCGTCCGCCACGCACGGGCACCCGCCCGCCATCGCCAGCAGCACCCGCTCGCTATAGCTGTGCACGAACTGCGTCGGCCCCCACGCGAGGCTCACCTTCGCCCTCGCGAACCACGCGGGCAACTCCGCGTACGCCGCCTCGCCCCGATGCGTGATCGTCCCCGTCGCAAACTCCTTCCACGCCTCCGAGCCGATGATCGTCACCGGCAGCCCCTGCAGCGCACGCACGATCGCGGTCCGCCTCGCCCGGTTCAGCGACGCCGTCGTGTACCGCCACACGACCTGCATCAGCCGCCAATGGTCCGAGGCGAACACACCCTGCGGCATCGTCAGTTCAAACGCCTGCCCGAACGATGCCCACGGGTGGCGCATCTGAAACTCCACCAGGTCCTCGCATGCGCCCCGCACCGGCCCCGGCACCGCCTCCCGCAGCTTCACAAGCTCCGCCCGGGTGTGGATCGACCCCGTCACCAGCACGCCCAGCTCGCGCCCCTCCGCGTGCGAAGCCTCCACGCCCCCCGCCTCGCACAACGCCCACTCCGGCACCCCGTGCGGGCACCTCAGGTGCCTCAGCCCCGGAAACCGCAGCCTGAACCAGTGCGTGTCGTCCGCGCAGGGCATCAGCAGGCGATAGTGCGGCGTCCCCGACAGCGCGTCGAGCAGCGCGGGGTCCAGCCCCAGGGGGTGATCCACAAAGAACTGCAGCAGCGCCGACCGCTGCCTGGGCCGCCTCTGCTCGTCCACCCCGGCCCACGCCCAGAGCTGCGCCAGCGACGAGGGCATGTTCAAGAACAGGTACACCGCGCCTCGGACAGAAACAGGCTCCGTCGGGTTCACGTGCGAGCCCGCGCGCGCAAAGGTGTCCGCCAGCTCCGCCGCCATCGTCCCAAGCAGCGAATACCTCGACTCATGCACCTTGGGAATGAACAGCGCGAGTGACATCTGGACGCAGACCTTAGGTCGCGCCGTGGCCCGGTGCGGGCCCCGCTACCCCGGGCAACTCCACGCGGAACACCGCCCCGGCCCCCAGCCCCCCGTCCGGCCGCCACAGCGTCAGCGCCGCGGGCGGCACCGCGCACCACACCGCCACGTACGAGCCCGCCGGGATCAGCCCGGCCGTCAGCGGCACGAGCCACAGTTCCTCAGCGCGGCCACGAGCGTCGGAACGGCTCCCTCAACCACCATTCCCCACTCCGGATGCCGCCAGCCCGATCGCGTTCACAAGCGCGTCAATGTCGAAGGGCTTGGGCAGCATCCACGTCCGGGGCTGCATCAGCACGTTCCCCGCCTCGCCACGGATCGGCACGCCGCTCGTCAGCACCACCGCCAGGTCCGGGTTCACCCCGCGCAGCCGCCTCAGTGTCTCCAGCCCGTCAATCCCCGGCATCATCAGGTCCAGGAGCACGCCGTCAAACCGCGTCGGGTTCGCCCTCACCACCGACTCCGCCTCCTCGCCCGATTCCACGCTCTCCACCTCAAAGCCCGTCAGACGCAGCGCCGTCGTCGCCACCTCCCGCACCAGCGGCTCATCGTCCACCACCAGCACCCGTCGTCCCGACGCCGACGCCGACGGTGTGTCGGTCACAAGGTTGCGTTTGGACGGCCTCTCGCCCGACAGGGGCAGGAAGACACAGAACGACGTCCCCAGGCCCGGGGAAGATTCCACCCGGATCGCCCCGCGAAGCGTCCGCGCGATCCCCAGCACCGCCGACAGCCCCAGCCCTCGGCCCGATGGCTTCGTCGAATAGAACGGCTCGAACATCCGCGCGAGTTCCTCCGCCTCCATCCCCTTGCCGGTGTCCGCCACCTCGATCCGCACGTACTCGCCCTCCGACGCCTCCCCAGCGCCGATCATCGGTGCCAACGTCGCAGCCGAAAGCCGCTCCGCGCACACCCGCACGCTGATCGTCCCGGACAGACCCTGCAGCGCCTCGTACGCGTTCGTGACCAGGTTCGTCGCGATCTGGAACACCTGCGCGCCCGACGCCAGCACCCACGCGCCGCCCGGCTCGATCAGCTCCCTGATCTGCACCCCCGGCCCGAACGACGTGCGGGCGAGCCTCATCGTCCCGCGCACCACCTCGCACACCTCCACCGGCTCCGACGGCGCGTCGGACTTCCCCGCGTACGCCAGGAGCTGCATCACCAGGTCTTTCGCCCGCTGCGAGGCCGCCTCCACCGTCTCTAGGAGCTGATCCTGGTCCGATCCACGGAGCGACAACGCCCTGGCCGCCGTCGCGCCCCCGAGAATGCCCACCAGCAGGTTGTTGAAGTCGTGCGCGATGCCGCCCGCGAGCGTCCCCAGCCCCTCCAGCCGCTGCACCTGCTGCACCCGCCTCTCGAGCGCCGCCTTCTCCTCCGCCTCCTTCACCCGGTCCGTGATATCCACGTCCATGCACACAAACTGCTTCGTCCCGTCCGCCAGCCGGATGACAAACAGCGACGACAGCAGCCACCCCGTGGTGCCGTCTCTTCTCCGAAACGGCGTCTGCGCAGGAG
Organism: Phycisphaerales bacterium; assembly: GCA_020853975.1. Lineage (GTDB taxonomy): Bacteria > Planctomycetota > Phycisphaerae > Phycisphaerales > UBA1924 > RI-211. The sequence goes on along the minus strand of JADYXW010000006.1, from coordinate 3,744 downwards.
GAGTGGGAGCGCTCCCGTCGCCCAGCATCGCAAGGCTCGCGAGAAACGCCGCCGCCTCCACGGGCGAGAGGATCAGTTCCCCAAGCTCCCGCCCCACCGCCTCCGACTCCGTCCAGCCGTACATCCGCTCCGACGCCTTGTTCCAGAAGACCACGCGCCCCTGCTCGTCATACCCCTGCGTCGCGACGTTGGGCGCCTTGTCCAGCACCTGCCTGAGCCGGAACTCGCTCGCCGCCCGCGCTCGCTCCGCCTCCCGCTGGTCCGTGATGTCGCGCTGGGTGGCCCAGGCGCCCTGCAGCAACCCGTCCTCGACCTCCGCCACCATCGAGTTGCTGAACTCCCGCAGCTCCCCGCTCGCCGTCTGCTCCCGGGAGTCCACGTTCGAAAGCCGGTAACTCGACCTGACGAACCCCGCCAAAAACTCCCGGTTCCCCGGGACGTTGGGCGGCATCAGCGATCTCAGCGAAACCCCGATCAGGTCCTCCGCACGGCCGTACCCGTGCGCCCGCGCCATCGCGTCGTTGCACTCCGCCAGGTACCCCGCGTCCAGCAGTTCCTCGACCTGCTCCTCCACTCCCAGCCGGGTCTGGATCGGCCTCCTCAGCCCCAGCCGCCACACGCCCTCGCTGGACTGCCTCACAAACGCCCGGTACCGCGCCTCGCTCTCCCGCACCGCCGCCTCCGCAGACCGAAGCTCCGTCACGCACATCATCACCGTCTGCCACAGCACGCCCTCGTCGTGCCGCACCGGCACCCGGACGCAGTGAACCCAGTGAATCTCCCCCTTCGCGTCCCGCGCCCGAAACTCGATGTCCAGCCGCGACACCTGCTCCAGCGCCGCCGCCGACGCCGCCGTGTACCGCTCCACGTCCTCCGGATGCACCCACTTCCGCAGCCCCTCGCTGCCCGGCTCCGCGAAGTCGGCGCCCGGAAAGTCCTTCTCCCATCCCGCCAGGCCCCGGTCACGCCACCGGCTCTCCCGCGTCCCGTCCGGTCGGTGGAGCTCCACCAGCACAAGCCCCGGCATCGCGTGCGCCAACAGCGCATACCGCTGCTCGCTCGCTCTCACCGCGTTCGCCTGCCGTCTCGCCCGAACCAGCATCACCATGGCCGCCGCCAGCCCCACCAGCGCCAGCCCCAGAAGTACCGCGCCCACCCGCAGCGCCCGATCCCGCCTCACCAGGGGCGGCGCCTGCCTCGGCTGGTACGGCTCTACCCACTCCGCGTACAGATCGTCAAAGACGCCGTTGTCCTCGATGATCCCCAGCCCCCGATTGAGCTGCGACAGCAGCGCCGTGTCGTTCTTCCGGCACCCCATCGCAAACACGCGACTCAACCCCGCATCCTCTATCGGGTCAACCCGCATCCCCGTGATCCGCTCCTGCTCCAAGACCTGCCTGATCGCCGGCTCCATGGAGATCACGTGGTCCGCTCTGCCATCCCTCACTTCCAGAATCGCCTCCTTCACGGTGGCGCACACCTTCGGGTCCAGCCCCCGCGCCACCGACCACGAGTGCCCGATCCCGTTCGTCGCCACCGCCAGCCGTCGCCCAACCAGGTCCTGGGGCGCCGCCACCGGCGCCCCGTCCTTCCGGCTCGCCGCCACCCCTCTCGCCACCATCAGCGGCCCCGAATACGCCACGCGGTCCAGCCTCAGGTCCTGCACCGAGATCGACGCCAGCACGTCCACCTCGCCCGACTCCAGCACCGCCACGTGGTCCTCACCATCCAAGTTCACAAACCGTACCTTCAGCCCCGTCACCTTCGCGACTTCCTCCACCACCCGCCGCGCAAACCCGTCCCGTGTTCCGTCCGCCAACTCCACCACCAGCCCGCGCGCCCGAAAGTTCTGGGACAGCCCCACCACGAACTCTCTTCCCTCCAGCGGCTGCGCGCTCGCCAACCCCGCCGCGAGCACTACGCAGCCCCACGCCACAGCGATCCAGACCCTCTTGTCCATGCCGCGCATCACCGAGTCCGGCTCCATATCCCCCCCGGACGCATGAGCCTATCACCTTTCGCTCACCTTGAGCATCCCGCGCGCCGCCAGTCCCCGTGTCATTATTCCCGCCGATGATCCCCCACCCCCGCGCGTCTACCCTTCCTCCGCGTGCGGCGGCCTCAACTTCCCGCCGCCTCCCAACCCTCACCCACCCTCGGAGTTCTCCCCAATGCCCTCCCCCATCACCATGTCCGCCGGCAAGCTCAACGTCCCCAGCGATCCCATCATCCCCTTCATCGAGGGTGACGGCACCGGCCCCGACATCTGGCGCGCCTCCGTCCGAGTCATGGACGCCGCCGTTGCCAAGGCCTCCAACGGCAAGAAGAAAATCCACTGGCATGAGGTCCTCGCCGGCGAAAAAGCCTTCAACAAGACAGGCAACTGGCTCCCCGACGACACCATCACCGACTTCAAGAAGTACCTCGTCGGCATCAAGGGCCCGCTCACCACCCCCATCGGCGGCGGCATCCGCTCCCTCAACGTCGCCCTCCGCCAACTCCTCGATCTCTACGTCTGCCTCCGCCCGGTCCGCTGGTTCCAGGGCGTCCCCAGCCCCGTCAAGAAGCCCGGCGACTGCGACATGGTCATCTTCCGCGAAAACACCGAGGACATCTACGCCGGCATCGAATGGGCCGCCGGAACGCCCGAATCCCAGAAGCTCCTCGACTTCATCGCTAAGGAGTTCCCCAAGGACTTCAACAAGATCCGCTTCGGCACCACCGCCAAAGCCGCCGAGTTCGCCAAGGCCGCGATGGACGGCCACGACACCGCCGACGACCACAAGGTCATGATCGGCATCGGCATCAAGCCCGTCAGCAAGCTCGGCTCCCAGCGCCTCGTCTACGCCGCCATCGAATACGCCCTCAAGGAAAAACGCAAGTCCGTCACCCTTGTCCACAAGGGCAACATCATGAAGTTCACCGAGGGCGCCTTCAAGGACTGGGGCTACGAGCTCGCCACCGCCCCCGACGCCGAGGGCGGCTTCCGCTCCAAGTGCGTCACCGAGCGCGAGTCCTGGATCCTGGGCAACAAAGAGGCCAACGCCGACTGCTCCGCCGAGGCCAACGCCAAGCAGATCGACCCCGGCTACGACATGATGACCCCCGACCAGCGAAAGAAGATCGTCGCCGAGGTCGAGACCGTCCTCAAGTCCCTCTGGGCCACCCACGGTCAGGGCAAGTGGAAGTCCATGCTCATGATCAAGGACTCCATCGCCGACATCACCCTCCAGCAGGTCCTCACCCGCCCCAAGGACTTCTCCGTCATCGCCACCATGAACCTCAATGGCGACTACCTCTCCGACGCCCTCGCCGCCCAGATCGGCGGCATCGGCATCGCCCCCGGCGCCAACATCAACTACATCACAGGCCACGCCATCTTCGAGGCCACCCACGGCACCGCCCCCAAGTACGCCAACCTCGACCAGGTCAACCCCGGCTCCGTCATCCTCAGCGGCGAAATGATGCTCCGCTACATGGGCTCCGGCGGCGACGCCGACTGGACCAGGGCCGCAGACCTCATCATCAAGGGGATGGACGGCGCCATCGGCGCCAAGACGGTCACCTACGACTTCCACCGCATGATGGAAGGCGCCACCAAGCTCAAGTGCAGCGAGTTTGGCGACGCGATCATCAAGCACATGGGGTGATTCCGGTGAGCCGGGTGCCGTGGTTCGCCGTCTTCGGCGAGCCACGCTCCTGACACCACACTCCAACCCCGGCCCCTCCTCCTCGTTGGTTGCG
>JADYXW010000005.1 GCA_020853975.1 Phycisphaerales bacterium | reverse complement strand
TTGGGCGTGATCTCGCCGAGTTGCGCGATTTCCTGACGGCGTGCCCAAGAGTCCGGCGGCACGGGCTCGGACTGGGCGAGGGCGGCGTGTCCGGCGAGCGACGCGACCATGAGCGTGAGCCCCCTCAGCCCCGCCGCGAGAGCGCGGCTACGCGGCGGGCTGGAAGCCCGCCCCACTGGCAGAACGGCAGAACGGCGTCGCGCATCAGGGGCCTCCCGAAAACTCCCCTATCCCCGAACCAACGTACCACACGAAGCGGCCCGGGGCAAGGAAAGTTGGATAGCAACGTCCCAAAGTGCGCGCGCGGACGCAGCCCGGCACAAGAAAACAAGCCGCCCCATGCCGGAGCGACCTGTGACACACCCATTCTCTGGAGCGAAGCCTACCTCGCCCCCGCGCCCACGCTCACCTTCACGGGCACAAAGGTCGGCTTGACGCGCTTCTCAAACTCGGGCCAGTACTTGTTCATGATGGTCCGCACGGCCCAGTTGTTGCCGTCGGCCAGGCCGCAGATCGTGGTGCCGGGCATGCTGCCCATGCTGGTGGCGATCTCCAGCGCCAGGTCCAGGTCCTTGGTCTTGGCATCCCCCGCCTCGACGCGCTGCATGAGCTGGTACAGCCAGCCGCTTCCCTCGCGGCAGGGGGTGCACTGCCCGCAACTCTCGTGCTTGAAGAACCGGGCGATGTTGCGCGTCACCGCGACCATGTCCGTGTCTTCGTCAAAGACCGTGGGGCACGCGGTGCCCAGGCCCAGCACGTTGTACTTGCGGCCGATGTCAAAGTCCATCTCGGCGTCGTACTGGTCCGGCCCCAGAATGCCCATCGAGATGCCGCCCGCGATGGCACCCTTGAACTTCTTGCCGTTGCGGACGCCGCCGCAGAGCTCTTCGACGAGCACGCGGAGCGGGATGCCCAGCTCGCACTCGTAGACGCCCGGGCGGTTGACGTGCCCGCTGACGCCCATGAGCTTTGTCCCGTGGCTCGGGGGGTTGTTGCCGCCCAGGCTGCTCACGACGCCCTGCTTGGTGAACCACTCGCCGCCAAACTCGATGATGCTGGGGAGGTGGGCGAGGGTCTCGACGTTGTTGATGATGGTGGGTTTGCCGAAGAGGCCCTTGACGGCGGGGAAGGGGGGCTTGATGCGTGGCCATCCCCGCTTGCCCTCGATGGCCTCGAGCAGCCCCGTCTCCTCGCCGCAGATGTACGCGCCCGCGCCGCGGTGCACGTAGCAGTCCACGGCCCAGGCGCCGCCTCGCGCGGTGGGGGCGCCCGAGAGCAGCCCCTTCCCCCCGAAGATGCCGTGGGCGTACGCCTCGGCGATGGCCTTCTCCAGCACGTGGGCCTGGTGGTGGTACTCACCCCGGATGAAGATGTACGCGGTCTTGATGCGGCAGGCGTAGCAGCAGATGGCGATGCCTTCGAGGAGAAGGTGCGGGTCAAAGTCCATCAGGAGCCGGTCCTTGAAGGTGCCGGGCTCGGACTCGTCCGCGTTGATCGCGAGGTATCGCTGGCCAGGGTCGGCCTCCTGCCCTTCGCTCACCGCGAGCTTGGGGAGGAACGTCCACTTGAGCCCCGTAGGGAAGCCCGCGCCGCCCCGCCCCCGAAGGACAGACTTCTTGACCTCTTCGGTCACGTCGTCCGGCTTCAGCGTGATCGCCTTCTTGAGGCCCGCGTAGCCGCCGGTCTTCACGTACTCGTCGTAGCCGACGATGTGGCGGCCCTTGGGGTCGGCGTAGGGCCAGCAGGGGATGCGCTTGGTGAGCGCGGGGCCGCCCAGGGCGTCCAGGTGCGGGTTGACTTTGCCGGAGGGCGACTTGGTGGTCAGGCCTTGCGGGTGAAAGGGCATAGGCGGGAGTGTATGAAGCCTCCGCTACGGGAGCGCGTTGGGCACAAAGAGCAGGTGCAGCGAGCTGGACCAGAAGTGCCCGGTGCAAAGACCCGACCCATAGTCACGGTAGACGTGGGTCGAGGTCTGGAAGGTGTAGGTTGTGCCCGCCGTCACGGGCTTGGACCACACGATGTGGAGGGAACTGCCGTCGTGATCCCCGCCCTTGCAGGTGAAGCGGGTGTTGGTCAGGATGCCGCTCTGACCGGGCGTGTTCTCGTCGAGCTTGAGTTCCATGGAAGCCTTGCCGTTCAGCACGGCGGTGGCGTCGATCTCGCAAGTGAGGGTTGCAAAGATCAGGTAATAGCCGTTGGCCGGTGCGGTTGCGGATGCGGTGTCGAGCACGGCGAAGTTACCCATGGAGACGTATCCGCGGGCGGTCTCTCGCGACTCCGTGAACGTCTGCACACCCTTGACGGCACTCAGGTTGTTCGCGGCGATGTTGCCGGTCGCCCCGTTGAGCGCGATGGTGGTGGCGCCGGCGGTGTTCCGAACGTCGAGGTAGCCGGCCCGGGTGCCGTCGTCGCTGGCGTGCACCTCCAGACTGTTCCGGAAGCGGAGGATGCCCGCGTTCCCCCCGCCTCCAACGACATTCAGCCCGGGCACCAGGCCGCCATCCAGCCTCAACTGAAGGCCCTGGGTGGCGTTGACCCGGACATCCAGCGGCGCGGCCGGACTGCTTGTCCCAATCCCGAATCGCCCGCTGCCGTCATCGAGCACATTCCTGAACGCCGGGCCGGCGCCGGTGTTCGTGACGCTCCCGACGCGGCCCTGATTGTCCAGCGCCAGCACCGCGCGGTAGCCCGCGGCGGGGACGACGCCCCAGGTCGCGGCGGTGGGGTTGAACATGCCTAGCTGGAGGGACCCGAAGGTGTTGAGGATCACCCCGCCGCCGGTGTCGTTGGTGTTTCTCACGCGGAGTTGCGGGTCGGCGGTGCGAACTTCGAGGAGTGATGAAGGTGCCGAGGTGCCGATCCCCACGGCACTCCCAAAAGAGCCGCCCAAGAGGAAGTTCGCGGTGGAGTTCAGTCGCGGGATGTTGGACGAGAGCCTCGCGTCGGCAAGCGTGCCGCTGGACACCGCCGCCGCGTCGTGCGCGTGGGCCGCCGTCGCGAACGCGGCGCTGTCCAGGCCATCGAGCAGGTCCGCGTTCAGGTTCGCAACGCGGAGCGTGGAGTCGACGGCGAAGGGCGCAGAAGCCCCGCTCACCCCGCCGTTGAACGCCGGGATGCCGCTGAAGACCCCGTTCGCAGAGAGCCGCGCGACGTTGGCGGAGAGCCGGGCGTCGGAGACGGTCCCTGCGCTGAGGTTCGCGGCGTTGGTATAGAACGACGCGGGCTGACCGTTGAGACTGGTGCTGTTCGCCGAGGTCGTCGCCGAGCCCGCGCTCAGGCTGTACGACGCGAACGGCGCGGCGGTCAGCGGCTGCCGACCGCCCAGTGTGGTGAACCCGGCGGCGTTGGCGCACGAGAGCCCCGTGTCCTGCCGCACGTCGATCTCAAGAAAGCGCTGCGCGCCCGTGAACTGCGCCCCGAAGTCCAGCGTCGCGACAAACCGGCCCGCATCGACCGCCACGTTGTCGGCGCAGGGCGTCGCACCGACCTGTCCGCCTCCTGACAGTGCATCAAAGAACCTGAACCGGAGGTCGTACGTGCCCGTCGGCGGCGTTCCCCCGACGCTTAGCTCGCCCTGATAGGTGAACGCAGGGGTGAGAGGCTGACCTGCGGCAAGGTAGGCCATGGAGAACGCCGCGACGATCGAGAGTTCACGTGCCAGCATGCGCGGGCACCTCCGACGCGGAGCGTACCAGAACCATCAGGGGGCTCAAGGGTTCTCTTGGGGGTGGAGCGACGAGGCCAAGCCCGAGCGACCCGTTTCTCGCCCGGTAACCGCCGCGACGGGTGGGGGCATGCGGACCCCACCCCTCACGGCTGGACCACGAACTCGTCCACCATCGGCCGCCCGCCCGTCCCGAGCACCACGCGGACCTTCAGCCACGCGGGGCTTCCGGACCGCAGCGCCCCGCCCTCGGCGCTCAGCCACTGCGCCACCCAGCGGTCCGCGACCAGCGGCAGGCGATAGGTCCGCGTGGCCGGGTCGAACCGGGCCGAGTTGGTCTCCGCCTGGGCGAAGGCGGGGACTTCCCATACCAGCGCTTGGGTCTCCATGCCGGGGCTCGTGCCGGGGCCGGGCTTGTAGAGCTCCACCTTGAGGTCGCCCACGCCCTTCACCGCATCGCCGAACTGGTCGCGCAGTTCCAGGTGCAGCACGAGCAGGCACTTGTCCGCCGCGACGCCGGGCGAGCGCGCGTCCACGTGCGTGAGGGGGTGTACCCGGGCCACGACAGGGTCAAACGGGCATGCGCCGGCACCAGGTCTCGCATCGGGGCCGGGCAGCGCCGGCTTCGCGCCGCCCGCGCCGCAGCCAGCCAGCACCACCCCGAGCACCACGACGGGCATCGCACCGGGCACGCGATCGGCACGCACGGGTCGCACGCGTGGGCTCCTGTTCACCCGATCCTCTCGGGCTTGGGTTCTCGCATCATGAGCTGGCCGATCGCGCGGATCGGATCAAGCCCCTCGAACAGCACCGCGCCAACGGCGGCGGTAATCGGCACCTCCACGCGGTAGCGCTCCGCGAGGGCAAGCACCGCCTTCGCCGTCGCGACGCCCTCCACGACATAGGGCGTCCGCTTCAGATAGTCCTGCAGCGATTCACCCTGTCCCAGCGCCTCGCCGCACGAGCGGTTGCGGCCCTCGGGGCTGAAGCAACTGGTCGCAAGATCGCCCACGCCCGCGATACCAAAGAACGTCTCCGGGCTTGCGCCCATGGCGGTGCCGAGGCGCGCGATCTCCGCCAGGCCCCGCGCCAACATCGCACTCTTGGCGTTGTTGCCGGCCTGCAGACCATCGACGATGCCCGCGGCGATGGCGATCACGTTCTTCATCGCGCCCGCGAGCTCGACCCCCAGCAGGTCCGCGTTCGTGTACACACGCAGCCAGGAGCAGCCGAACATAAGCTGGATCTGCCGGGCAAACTCCGGTTCGTCGCTGGCGGCGATCATCGCCGCGGGCAGGCAGCGCGCCAGCTCCGCCGCGATCGTCGGCCCCGAGAGACACCCGATCCGCCTCGCCGCGGCGTCCGGATCGTCTCGCCCGGACCGCCCCAGCACGTCAGCAATGACCTGCGTCGGCCTCAGCAGCGTGGAGTTCTCGATGCCCTTTGCCACCGACACGACGCCCGCGCCGGGCGGCATGAGAGGGGCCAGCCTCCGCCAGGTCTCCCGGGTGAACTGCACCGGTACGGCGGAGATCACCACGTCAGCATCGCGCATCGCGCCACGGTCGCTCAGGGGCACTATCACCGACTCGGGGAGCACAAACCCCGCGAGCTTGTCGCTCCGCCGCGTCTGGGCCACGCGGCCCGACTCTTCCTCGCTGTGACCCCACACCCGCACACTCGCCCCGTTGCCCGCGAGCACGCCCGCGCACACCATCCCCATCTGGCCAAGGCCCAGCACAGTGACGCGCAGGGCCCCGTCGCGGGGTCGGCCGGATTGAGAGGCCTGGGGTGTCATCCGGGTCAAAGCGTATCAAGCCCGGCCCGCTCAGGGGCAGTCGCCGCCGGCGACGACATCGATGAGCGCCGCCACGTCGTCCTGGTCCACGTTGCCGTCGCGGTTGAAGTCCGGGTCGATGCCGCCGGGGTTACCGCCCCCACCAACCACATTGATGAGGTACGCCACGTCGTCCTGATCGATGTTGCCATCCTGGTTGAGGTCCGGGTCGCAGGGCGCGACGGGCGTGACGCCGAACGAGACCGCCCGCGCGTTGTCGGCGAACAGGCCGGCGCCATTGCCGACGACCAGCGCCGAAGTCTCCCCAACGTCCATGAAGTCTCCATCGGCGTTGAGGTCCGTCATCACCAGCACGTTGTCCTGCAGGTCGGTGCCGGACGACACAAGCCCCAGCACCCCCGGCGGCCCGACCGCGAGGTCGAAGGCGGACCCGAGCGTGACACCCGCGGGGACCATCGCCTCCGACCACACCTCGGTGACCTCCGAGGTCTGATCGATGAGCCCGGAGCCGTCAACGTCGTGCAGCCGCCAGACCTTCTGCACGGGGATAGACGAGGCGGAATCGACGACGTAGACGTCGTCGCCGTCCACGCCGATGCCGAGCCCGATCGCGGGCCCGAGCAGCCGCGCGGTGCTGTAGAACTCCCGGAGTTCGCCCGCCTCGATGGTGCCGCTCGAGTCCGTGTCCTCCGCGACGAAGATCACGTCCTCCGCGCCCCCGCGCGTATCGACCAGGAACAGCTTGTTCCCGCTCGCTGCCAGGTCAAAGCACGAAGACCCCGCGACCAGAGCCCCCAGGTCGATGTAGACCGAGTACTCGAACGGATCGTCGGCGTCGCCATCCGCGTTGAGGTCCCGCAGGCGGTACACGTAGTCCGCGGTCAGCGTCGCGCCCGCGCCGGCGGTAGACGCGTACACCACGCCATCGGGCCCGAAGGCCACGCCGCCGGGCGTCTGGAAGGGCTGGAGCGTGGAAGCGGTGGCGAAGAAGAGCGCCGCCTCGCCCTCGTCGTTGGCGTCGCCATCGTCGTTCAGATCACGGAGCGCGTAGAGCGAGTCCGTATCTCCATCACCCACGAAGACCCGCCCGTCCGCCGCCACGCCGATCGTGAACACCGCGCCCGCGCCCGAAAAGAACACCGCGTTGGAGTTGTCAAAGAAGACCTTCGCTTCACCGGGGTCGTTCGCATCGCCGTCACCATTCAGGTCGCGGCAGAGGTACACCGTGTCGAGCCCCGTGTCGGAGACGAACACGTCGCGGTTGTACGAGGTCCGAGGCACCGGCTGCGCCCACGCGCCCGCACACCAGCCCGCCGCTGCGATGAGTCCGATAAGCTTTGACATCTCAACTTTTCCTGAGAATGAGTCTCAATTAGGGCGGAGCCAACCGAGATGTCAATCCGCGGGACACGTCCCGGGAAGGGAGGATCGACCGCAACCGACTCGTGGTCAGGGGCAACCGCCTCCGGCGACCGCGTTGATGAGCGCCGCCACGTCGTCTTGGTCTGCGTTGCCGTCGAGGTTGAAGTCGGGGTCGCGCCCGGTGGGGTTCTCGCCACCCGCGATCACACCCACCAGGTAGCGCACATCGTCCTGGTCGATGTTGCCGTCCTGGTTGTAGTCCGGGTCGCAGGCGGGCCCGTCGTTGACCGTGAGTGCCGCACCGCCGCTTACGCGCACCGAGCAGGCGTTGGTCACGGTGCACGTGTACGACCCCGCGTCGGTGGTCGCTGCTGGGTCGATGCGCAGCGTCGCGCTCGTGGCCCCGGAGAGCGCTCCGCCGTTCACCAGCACCGTCTGTCCTCGCTTCCACTGATACCCGAGCGTGCCGGATCCGGAGGCGAGGACGGAGAACTCCGCCGAGTCTCCCGCATCGACCGCGAGATTCGCCGGGTGCTGGGTGATCGACACCGCGGTGCACGTCCGAACGCCCGGCGCCACCAGGGTTGACTGCGTGCTCACATCCGTGGACACGGACGCGAGGATGAGGTTGAACACCAGTTGCCCGCTGCAGAGCGGCTCGGTGAATGGCATGGGGTCCATCGCGAGGGGGCCGGGCTGCGTCTGCTGGTTCGAGACATCGAGCGTCGCAGAGATGGACGCATTGTCCCCCGACAGCGTGACCGTGCCGTTGAGCACCACCGGCAGCGACTGCGGGTCAACGGGAAACGGCTCGCCCCCGAGCGTAGCGGTCACAAGCAGGTTGACGGTGAACGGAATCGCGAAGGTGTATTGGTTGGGCCCGGCGGGCGTCAGGATGCCCGTGTCGTCCTCCGCCGCCTGGGACGCGACCAGCCCTGTGATCTGCCCCTGCCCGATAGGGACGCTGATGGGGAAGCCGCCGAAAACCGTGCATGTGGGCTGACGCGTCCGGAACGAGGGGTAGGTGACCGAGGCGCTGGCGTCGACGACCGCCTGCCCGCCATTGAGCAGGTCAAGATTGAGCCCGGTCAGCACGACGGTCCCCTGAGCCGGGTCGAAGTTCATCGCAAACACGCCCGCCGGGTGGAGGGGCGATCCGCCGGACGAACCCGACGCGGAGACGCCCCCCGCGGAGAGATTGATCACGTTGTTGAGCCCGTTGTCCGTGCCGATCAGGCCCGCGAGCGTCCTCGTGCCGGTCGGGTTTGAGGTGGCGTCATAGTTCCCCAGCAGGTGGCTCCGCGGGTCCCCGGAAACCACGAACGGCGCGTTCACCGTCAGGCTCCACGACGAGGTCGAGCTCGCCCCGACGCTGAAGTTGTACGAGTCGGCGTGCGCGACGGCGGGCAGCACACAGAACGCGGCGAGGGCGATGCAGCTGCGCATGGGGTCACTCCTTTGGCGGACCGGCGGCCAGTCTACACAGGCCCTGCCTATCCACCAAGACGATTCGCCTGCGCCGAGTTCTCGGAACCGGGCGGGCCCTACCAGCCGCCCCGCGAGCCGCCGCCCCGGTAGCCACCGCCACCGCCACCGCCACCGCCACGGAACCCGCCGCCACCGCCCGGGCGTTCCTCGCGGGGCTTGGCCTCGTTGACGACCAAGGGCCTCCCGCCGAACGCGAACCCGTTCAGCTTCTCGATCGCCGCGTTGGCCTCGGCATCATTGGCCATCTCGACAAAGCCGAATCCACGGCTGCGGCCGGTCTCTCGATCGATCACCACCGAGGCCCGATCGACCTGCCCGTGCGGCTCAAAGAGCTGCCTCAGTTCCGCCTCTCCGGTGGTGTATGGGAGATTGCCGACGTACAGGTTCTTCATCTCAAGTCCTCGAATCGTTGATCCACGGGTCTTCGCAGGGTGCCCCCACTCCAGTCGCCCCGCCCGCCCCGAGCGAACGCGGCCCCTCAGCCCACCACAGTACGCCCTACCCCGGCGTCGGCTCACCCGAACCCGGCTCCGGCGCTGCGGGGGGGGTGGGGGCCGGCTCCTCGCGGTTCGGATCGATGAACCACGCCAGCGTGCCGTCCGGCAGCAGCACAGCCACATTCATCACGCGACCAAGCGGGAGTTGATTCGTCTTGTCCAACGTCGAGACGAACACGACGACCACCGCGTTGCCCTTTTCGAACTCGCCTGGAAGAGGCAGCAACGATTGCCCCATCCCGGGCTGGTACTCCGCGGGGATCGACGTCATCGGGATCTCTCCGAACTTCGCGAAGTTCTTGAAGAACGGCATCATGCCCGGCGTGAGACGGCTGAACTCTCCCAGCTCCGCGGCTACCTTCGTGCGGAACTGGTCCATCTCGGCCTTGGTCGCCTTGTCCGCGGCGTCTTGCGTCAGCATCTCTTCGAGCTCGCTCCTGTCGTCGCTCTGGGCGATCTCGACGAATCGGCCGTAGTTGTGCAATGTCCCCAGGGCCTGCGCCACCCCGACCAGGACAAAGACGCCCGCGAGCATCCCCAGCACCGAGGTGACTAGCCCGCCCACCGCGACGCCCTTGCCCCCCAGCGCCCCGCCGGACCGCCCGATCATCATCATCGCGGAAACCGCGAAGACCAGACCGACCAGCCCGATCGCGGGCCCGACCACGGGCAGAAAGCAGCACGGCAGGGAGAGGATTCCCAGGATCAGCGAGAGCACCGCCATCACGCTGGTGCGCTCGGGCGCCGGGGGCTGCTTGCCCCCGAAATCGCTGAACTCACCCTGGGTGCCTGCGGGCTGCGGGCTTGTTGGAATCTGTGTCATGCGCGAATATAGCCCTGATTGGGAGCCCGCGCCCCGCGTTTCGCGCCCGCTAGGCACCGCCGGACGCGCGCAACTTCTTGACGCACGCCGCCACCGCAGAGGCGCACTCCCTGACCTCCTGCTCCGTCGTGTACCGGCTGAGGCTCAGGCGGATCGAGCCGTGCGCAACCCGGGCGGGCACGCCCATCGCCAGCAGCACGGGCGAAGGCTCGAGAGAGCCAGAACTGCACGCGGCCCCCGCGGACGCGCACACGCCACGCTCGCTGAGCAGAAGGAGCAGCGCCTCCGCCTCCAGCCCCGGAAAGCCGATGTTCGACGTGTTCCACAGCCGCTCCCCGCCCGCGTTGACCACCGCATCGGGGACGGACGTGAGGATGGACGCCTCGAGAACGTTGCGCTTCGTCGCGCCGCTCGACGCCGCCCCCGGCTCCGCGAGCCACGCCCTGGCCTCCTTTGCCGCCGCCCCCGCCGCGAGGATTGCGGGCACCGCCTCCGTGCCGCCCCGTCGGCCCAGCTCCTGGGTTCCGAAGATGGTCGGCGTCAGCCGAACGCCCGGGCGGACCCAGAGCACCCCGCACCCCTTCGCCCCGTGGAACTTGTGCGGGGAGTACGACAGCAGATCGATGTCCAGTGCCTGCACGTCGGCGGGCGCTTTCCCGACCCACTGCACGCCATCGGTGTGCATGACGGCGCCCGCCGCCCGCGCCGCCGCCGCGATCTCCGCGATGGGCTGGACGAGCCCCGTCTCGTTGTTGGCCCACTGCACGCTCACCAGGGCCACCGACTCATCGACGACGCCCGGCAGCGCCGCGATGTCCACGAGGCCACCCGGCAAGAGGGGCAGCTCGCGAACCTCCACTCCCTGCCGGCCCAGGTGTTCGGCGAGGTCCCGCACGGAGGCGTGCTCCACGGACGTGGTCACCAGCACGCGCCGCTTCGAGCGTGCGAGCACCCCCCGGATGGCAAGGTCGATCGATTCCGTGCCCGAGGACGTAAGAACGAGGTCCCGGGGCTGGGCGCCGATGAGGTGCGCGAGGGCCCGGCGGGCGAGCTCGACCGCGGCCCGCGCCGCCTGCCCGGGCCTGTGCACGCTGGAGGGGTTGTGCCACAGCTCGTTCATGGCGAGCCCGGCAGCCTCAATCGCCTCGGCGCAGGGCATGGTCGTCGCGTTGTTGTCGAAGTAGAGCAAGGCGGGATCGTACGGGGTTCAAAAAGAAAGCGGCCCGGCGCTCGGCCGGGCCGCGGTGGGTGCTGCGGGTGCGGGGCGTGTTACGGGCAGGGGCCGCCCGCGACGACGTTGATGAGCGCGGAGACGTCGTCCTGGTCGACGTTGCCGTCCTGGTTGAAGTCAGGGTCGATGCCGGAGGGGTTGTCGCCGCCGCCGACCACGTTGATGAGATACCCGACGTCGTCCTGGTCGACGTTGCCGTCCTGGTTGAGGTCGGGGTCGCAGTTGACCGAGGGCGGTTCGATCGTGATGACCACCACGTCCGTGGATGTCGCGCCGCGGTTGTCGGTGACCGTGAGGGTGAGGGCGTGGGTGCCGACGGAGAGCGGGACCGTGGCGTCCGGATCCGGGCCGCTGGCGAGGGTAGTGGGCCCCTCCTGCCAGAGGTAGTTGGTGATGGTGCCGTCGGCATCGGTGCTGGAGCCGGCGTCAAGAACAACGTCCTCCGCGCCGCTGTTGTCGGCGTCGGTCAGAGTCTGGTCCGGGCCGGCGTCGGCCACCGGACGGCGGTTGACGAGGACCTCCAGGGTGTCGGAGTGCTGCGCGCCGTCGTTGTCGGTGACGGTCAGCGTGATGGTGTGCGCGCCCCAGGCGAGCGAGACGTTGGCGCCGGCGGACGCGCCGTTGGCGAGCGTGGTCGCGTCCTCGGTCCAGAGGTAGTTGGTGATGGTGCCGTCGGCGTCGGTGCTTCCCAGACCGTTGAGCGCCACGATCTCGGCGCCCGAGTTGTCCAGGTCCGTCACCACCTGGTCCGGCCCCGCGTTCGCGACCGGCGGGATGTTGCTGACGTCGGCGCTGCCGGGCTCGCCGCTGGTGTGCATGTAGCGATACCCGGTGGACCCGGTCTGCTGCGCCTGCACCCAGTAGTAGTAGGTGACGCCGGGCGAGGCGGTCATGTCGTCAAAGAGCGTGGTGCCGCCCGAGACGGTCCCGATCGAGCCCGAAAGAGCGGAGTTGTTGGTCGTCGCGCGGCGGACCTGATAGCCGGTGGCGTCCGCGATCGCGGGCCAGGTAATGCGCACCTTGTCGGTGAAGGTGCCGTCGGTCGCGCTGGGGTTCAGGTTCAGGTTCTGCACCGTGACCGAGATGGTGTACATCTGGGTCTGGCTGAAGTTGGCCTCCTCGTCCACCCTGAAGTACGACACGCCGGTGTTGAGCAGCAGGCCCGTGGTGGTCTCGGCGACCCCGATCGCGGCGCCGGTGACCGTCCGGAACACGGTCGTGCCGTTGGAGCCGTACACCGTGAACTGCAGGTTGGCCTGACGCAGCGGGTCGGTCGTCACACCCGAGGTCTGGCACGAGCCGTCGCCATTCTGGTCAACGTCGGTGTACGCCGCGGTGCCTACGGGGGTCACGGAGATGTTCACGAGCTGGGGCGCGTTGAGCGTGAACTTGTACCAGTCGTCCTCGGTGCTGGGGGCGCTGACCGAGCTCGGCACCAGGCTGATGATCGATCCGCCGCCGATCTGGGGCGACGGGGTGGCGCCGCGGTTTGTCGTGGTGCCGTTCGCGAGAGTGCCCAGGTCGGTCGCGAGGGCGGAGGTGTCGTTGTTCTCGTAGAAGTCGCCGTACATATGCTGCACGCCCCGGATGTCGTCGAGGCGGGGGCCGTCGAAGGCGCTGGTGTAGAAGGGCTCAAGGAGCTTGGTCTGGCTGATGGGGCACACGTGCGGCAGGCCCAGGCCGTGCCCGTGCTCGTGCGCCACGATGTTCCGCAGGAAGATGTAGTTGCCGCCCGACGACGCCCAGTTCTCGTTCGCGTCGATCACCATGTCGCCGCCCGTCGGGAACGAGTTGAAGGCGAGCACGCCGCTGGAGCCGTCGAGGGCCCGAGCGCCGATGCGGACATCGCCCCGGAGCCCTGTCTGGCCGCCGGTGCCCCAGGAGGCGCCGTCGTCCCACTGCTGGCCCGAGATGCTGATGCGCGTGTACGTCACGCCGGTGATCGCCTGCCAGCGGTCAAAGACGGACTGGATCTTGCTGATCCACGTGGCGCGGTTTCCCGCCCCGAAGAGCGTGTCCATCCGCGACCAGAGGACATTTGGTGAGTTCCCTCCGCTCAGGCCGGGGAGCGATACGCCGTCCGGGGCGAGCGACCAGGTCAGCGAGAGAGCGTTGCCGGGCTGCGACGTCCAGCGGCTGCCGATGTTGTACCGGTCCTGGTACCCGCTCTGCAGCGACGCGTAGATCTGCTGCCACTCCTCCGCCGAGGGCTTGTACCCCTCGTCGAAGCACACCTCGCGACGCCCATAGTCCTCGGGATCGCCCGCAACGAAGGTGCCGTCGGGCATCGCGCCCGTCCGGCCGTCGACCTCGCGCGTGCGACCATCCTCGAACGTAGCGCGCGGGTACAGCCACGAGCCTCGGTCTCCGGCGGGCTCCGGCGCAGCGAACGCTGAGCCGCACGCCGCCAACAGACAGCCGATCACCCCGAACTTCTCTTCCCTCGTCATGCTCTGATCTCCGCTTCCAGAATGAACATGGCCAAACCAGAGGGCTCCAAGCAGCCTCCAGCCCCGCACGCCGCGGATTCCCCCGGTGGTCCCGAATGAGCCTACGGAAGGCCCGCCCGGTTGTTACAGAACCTCGCTCCAATCGGCCTTCCCCGGCCCAAACTTGTCCCGCAGTGCCATCCACCGTCGCAGACCCGCGCCGGCCACAGAACCACATCCGATCTGCTTGTCCTGTTCGCCCTTGGGGCAATCCAAGTTCCTTCCCCGACAAACTCTCAGACGTTATTGGGCCCGGACGACAGGGGTTTGTTCGGCATGAAGGCCGCCTCGGCGACATCAACAGCCCGCCCCAGCCCCGCCGCCTTGTTGACCGTTTCCTGGTACTCCGCCTCGGTGTCGGAGTCCGCGACGATGCCCCCCGACGCCTGCAGCAGGTACGTCCAGCGCCTCGCGCCACCCGGCTCGAAGGCGACGCGGGCCAGCGGCACCACCATGGTCCGCAGCGTGAGCGCCACGTCCATCTGTCCGTCGAGCCCGACGTAGCCGATTCCCCCGCCATAGGGCCCACGCCGCACCGGCTCGAGCTCGTCGATGACCTGCATCGCACGAACCTTTGGCGCCCCCGAAATCGTCCCCACCGGGAGGGCCGCGCGCAGCGCGTCCCAGCAGTCCAGCCCGTCGCGGAGCACCCCCGTGACCGTGCTGCTGATGTGCATGACGTGGCTGTAGCGCTCCACTTCCATGACTGCCGGGAGCCGGACGGTTCCCGGCTGGGCCACGACGCCCACGTCGTTCCGCCCCAGGTCGACGAGCATGATGTGCTCGGCCCGCTCCTTCGGGTCCGCCAGCAGTTCCCGCTCCAGCGCCGAGTCCTCGTCGACGGTCCTTCCCCGCCGACGCGTGCCCGCCAAGGGCCGGTTCGTCACCTCAAGCCCCGCCCCGGACCTCCTCACGCGGCAGAGGATCTCCGGGCTGCTCGCGACAAGCACGCACCCCTCGCACTGCATGTACACCATGTAGGGCGACGGGTTGACACACCGCAGCGCCCGGTACACGTCGAAGGGGTCCGCGTCGCTGGTCCGCTCAAACCTCTGGCCCAGCACCACCTGAAAGACATCCCCAGCGCGGATGTACCCCATCGCGCCATCCACCATCGACGCGTGCTGCGCCCGCGTCAGGTTGCTCGTTGCCGCACCCGCGGCACCCACCCCCGGCATGAACCCTGTACGCAGGGGCTCGCTGTGCTCGTCGAGCATCCGGACGACCCCGTCGAGCCTTGCCAGCGCCTCGGCGTACGCCCCGCCCGGAGCCTCCCGCGGGCCGACGTCCGCGAGCGCGATGACGTACACGCTCCGCTGCGCGTGGTCGAAGACCACCAGCGTGTCGTAGTACGCGAAGCACAGGTCCGGCAGGTGCAGGTCGTCGGGCGGAGCCGCGTCCCAGGGCAGTTTGCCCGGGTTCGCGTAGCGCACGCTGTCGTACGCCGCGTAGCCGAACAGCCCGCCTAGCACGCACCCGGGAGTGCCGGGGGCGGGAGCCAGGCGACGCTCTCTTGAGAAAGCCCGGAGCATCTCGAAGGGGTCTTCGCACGGGCCGGCGCGCTCGCCGTCGGGCCCACGCAGGTCGCGGTGCGTGGCCTCACCTTCCTTCGCGAGGAACATGTCGCGGGGCCTGGCCCCGAGGATGGAGTACCGCCCCTGCCGCTCCCCACCTTCGACGGATTCAAGGAGGAACGACGGCGCCGCGCGGTCGTCCGGCGCCACGAGCCTCCGGTAGGCGATCGTCGGCGTGAGCTGATCCGCGATCAGGCGCACCGCCAGCGGCACCACGATCGTTGTCCCCGTCCCTGACGCGGCACGCTCCCGGGCGACGATCGACTCGAACTCGGCGGGGTTCAGATTGGCCATGAAGAGTCCGCCTCGCCCTCCGGGCTGGCACAGAAGCCATCAGCCCGCGGCGTGGGCCCTGTACCACCCGATCGTCCGCTTGAGCCCGTCCTCGAAGCCCACCTGCGCCTTCCAGTTCAGCAGCTTCTGGGCCCGCGTGGTATCCAGGCACCGCCTGGGCTGCCCGTCCGGCTTGGTGCTGTCCCACACCACAGCCCCCTCGAAGCCCGTGAGCTTCACGATCAGCTCCACCAGGTCCTTGATGGTGATCTCGAAGCTCGCGCCCAGGTTGATGGGCGTCGGATCGTCCATGACCTCCGCGGCCCGCACGATCCCCTCCGCGGCATCGTCCACGTACAGAAACTCCCGCGACGCGGAGCCGGTGCCCCAGCAGACGATCTGAGAGTCACCCCGTCGCTGTGCCTCGATGCACTTGCGGATGAGCGCGGGGATGACGTGGCTGGACTGAAGGTCAAAGTTGTCCCAAGGCCCGTAGAGATTGACGGGGAGCACGTACGACGACTTCATGCCGTACTGCAGTTTGTACGCGTCGAGCATCTGCCACGCCGCCTTCTTGGCGACGCCGTAGGGCGCGTTGGTCTCCTCGGGGTACCCGTCCCACACCTCGTCTTCCTTGAACGGCACCTTCGCGAACTTCGGGTAGGCGCAGATGGTTCCGGTCTGGACGAAGCGCCCGTCGCGCAGGTGCAGGCCGTCGAGCCTGGCCTGCTCGATCAGGTGCAGGGCCATGGCCATGTTGGCGAAGAAGTAGCGTCCGGGGTTCTTCTGGTTCGCGCCGATCCCGCCGACCTCCGCCGCCAGGTGGATCACCACGTCGACCTTGTGCGGGGCAAACGCGGCCCGGTAGAGCCTCGCGACGTCGGCCTGCTCGGTCAGGTCCCATTTCGCGCGCCGTGGGATGCAGATGTTCGCGTCCGGCACGCCCCGCGCACGCAGCCGCTCCACCACGTGCCGCCCGAGAAAGCCCGCCCCGCCCGTCAACAGAATCCGCTTGGTCTTGAGGTCTGTCATGATCGCCTTTCGAAGAGCTGGGCTGAGTGTAGGGAAATCGGCCGTTCGCGGGCGCCGCGCACGGCCCGGCGCCACGCGTACCCTTCGGCATGGTCCGAATCGACGTCTCGTACATCGGCGGCAAGAAGTGCGACCTTCAGCACACCGAGGGGCATCGGCTCCGCACCGACGCCCCCAAGGACATCGGGGGCACCGCCTCGGCCTACTCGCCCACCGACCTGGTCGCGGCGGGCCTGGCGAGCTGCATCCTCACCACCATCGCGATGTACGCGGAGCGCCACGGGCTGGACATCACGGGCGCCAGGGCCGAAGTCGAGAAGCACATGACCCAGCCCCCGGCGCCCCGCCGCCTGGGCCGGCTCCCCGTCGTGGTGACGCTGCCAGCGACGGTTCCGGCGGAGATGCGTGAGCGCCTTGAAAAGATCGGGCACGCCTGCCCCGTGCATGCGTCCCTCCACCCCGAGGTCGAGGCACCGATCGAATACCGCTACGTCTGATAGCCGGAGACCCCGGACCCGATCTCCGGGGCGACGGTCCCATACACATCAATCTCCCTCCCGCCGCGGCGTTTCGCGTTGCCGGGGCGGCCGCTGAATCAGACCTTCTCGTCGGGTGGGCGATGCCCGCTCTGGGAGGTCGGCATGACACCGCGTGGATTAATCGCCTGTTCCATGGCCCTGGCCGGCGCGTGCCCGATCGCCGCGGCTCAGAGTCTGATGTTCGACGAGTATGCGCCCGGCACCGCGTTGCACGGCGTGGACGGCTGGCGGGGCTGGGACAACCACGCCGCGAGCGGCGCAGCCACCTCCGCCCTTTTTGCTCACTCCGGATCCGGCTCTGTCGCCATCCGGGGCTCGGCCTCGGGCGCGACCTCCGACCTGGTGCACGAGTACAACCTCACCAGCGGGCAGTGGCAGTTCACCGCGTGGCAGTACATCCCCAGCGGGGCCACAGGCGACACCTACTTCATTCTGATGGACACCTACGCCGCCGGGGGCGCCAAGCACTGGGCCACGCAGCTCCGGTTCGATCTGTCCAACGACACGGTGCAGGACAACCTGTTCGGGAGCTTCGGCAACCTGCACGTGGTGCGCGACCAGTGGGTGCCCATCCGCGTAGACATCGACCTCGCCGCCAACTCCCAGGCCATCTGGTACAACGACCAGCACCTGACCACGGTCGCGTGGAACCGCTACAGCGGGGGCGCCGCGAGATTGCAGGCCGTTGACCTCTACGGCTCCACCACCACCACCGTCTACTACGACGACGTGGGGGTCGCCGCACTGCCCACCCCCGGCAGCGTGAGCCTGGCCACCATCGGCGTCGCCGCCTCGGTTCTCCGCCGGCGCGCCCGGGTCCCGGGATAACCGGGCCACGCCCCGATCGGGGAGTGGTTACGCTTCCCTCACCGCGGCCGGACCGCGCTGCAGGAGCCCACCATGCCCCTCTCCCGTGAGCAACTCGCCCAGCGCGCCGCCCAGGAACTCCGCGACGGCTTCATAGTCAACCTCGGGATCGGCATCCCCACGCTGGTCGCCAACTACGTGCCCGCAGGCATGGATGTGTGGCTGCAGTCCGAGAACGGTCTGCTGGGCATCGGCCCCTTCCCCACCGAAGCACAGGTCGACGCCGACCTCATCAACGCCGGGAAGCAGACCGTGACCGCCCGAGCGGGCGCGAGCTTCTTCTCGTCCTCCGATTCCTTCGGCATGATCCGGGGCGGGCACATCGACCTCTGCATCCTCGGCGCCATGCAGGTCTCGCAGATGGGCGACCTCGCGAACTGGATGATCCCCGGAAAGATGGTCAAGGGCATGGGCGGGGCCATGGATCTGGTCGCGGGCGTCCAGCGCGTGGTCGTGGTCATGGAGCACACGGCCAAGGGCCAGACCAAGGTCGTCCCGCAGTGCACCCTCCCCCTCACGGGCCGGGGCTGCGTGGACCTGCTCATCACCGACCTGTGCGTGATGGAGATGGACCCTTCCCGCCGGCGCTTCGTTCTCAAGGAGCTCGCCCCCGGCGTGACCGTGGACGTGGTGAAGGCCAACACCGCCGCGGAGATCATCGTGCCACCGGGCGTACGCGAGATGGCGCTCTAGGTCCTGTCGCACGCCCGGCCCGGCGGTGCGCCACGCCCCACGGTACCCTGTGGGTCTATGGGCACGGCACGCAACAACCTCATCGCCGGCGTTTTCGTGGTGCTCGGGGTGCTCCTGGCCGTCTGGTCGAGCTTCCTGCTCGCGGACCGCTCCGCGTACGCATCCACGCGCGACTTCATCGTGCGCTTCACGCTCTCGCAGGGCGCCATGGGCCTCAAGCGGGGCAGCCCCGTCATGCTCGCGGGGCAGGAAATTGGCCGCGTGCTCGATGTCTCCTTTGACACCCCCGCGGGCGACGGCGTGCCCCAGGCGGTGCACGTGCTGGTCGAGGTCCGCAGCGACCTCACGCTCTACGAGGACGCCTCGATCAACCTCGTCAAGCCCCTGCTGGGCTCGCTCTCGAGCATCAACATCAACGCCGTGGGGACGCCCCAGGCCCTCGCCACGGGCAAGGGTCCTCAGATCGAGAAGGGCGAGATCATCCAGGGTCGTATCGCGCCGCCCGGCTTCCTCGAAGACGCGGGCCTCGGCCCCGAGCAGTCGGCGCAGATCAAGTCCGCCATCGCGAGCATCGACACGGGCGTCAAGAAGATCAACGACCTCATCGAACGGACGGGCCCCGGCGTCGAGGCCAGCGTGAGCGACGCGCGGGCCGTCCTCGCGGACCTCAGGAAGAGCATCGCCGAGTGGTCCAAGCAGCTCGACACGACCATGGCGAACGTGGAGGCCGCTTCCGCAAAGCTGGACCCCATCATGGCCAAGGCCGAGGCCGGGCTCGACGACGCCCGGGGCGTGGTCGCCTCCATCCAGGGCATGATCGACGAAAACCGCGCCCGCGTGAACGAGACCGTCAAGAGCCTCGAGTCCGCCGCCGCCAAGATCGACCAGAAGACCGTCGAGGACCTCAACGCCGCCCTCGCGGAAGGCCGCGGGGCGCTCAACGTCTTCAGCGAGGCGGTCTCCAAGGTCAGCGGCGTGGTGGGCGAGCAGACGCCCAACCTCCGACGCACCCTCGCCAACCTCCGGCTCATGTCCGACCAACTCAAGCTCACCGCGGTGGAGATCCGCAGCCAGCCCTGGCGCCTCCTCCACCAGCCCACCAGCAAGGAGTTCGAGTCGCAGGTGCTCTACGACGCGACGCGGTCGTACGCCGAAGCGGCCAGCGATCTCAAGGCCGCATCCGAATCCCTCGAGGCCGCCGCCGCCCTGCACGAGGCGGGCCGCCCGGACGCACCGGACCTCGCGCCGCTCACGCAGTCGCTCAGCGAGAGCCTCGCGGCGTACCGGCAGGTCGAGCGATACCTCTTCGACAAGCTCGCGGAGAAGGAGCGGAAGTAACCCGGGTGTGCGAGGAGCCCGCGCGAACCCGCCGCCCCCGAGCCCCCTAGAATCATGCGTTCATTGACATCCGGGGCCGATCGGTTTCGACTGGACAGGGAAGGCTCGTCGTGGCGCGTCGAGGGGCGTGACGGCCTCGTAAAAATCACGCAACACATCAACTGCCAACCGCAGTTACTCCCTCGCGGCCTAACCAGGCCGCGTGAGCTCTGCTTGACGCCTGATAGGGCGGGGCTCACACACATCAGGCTGGCGGAGATCTGTGCCCCCAGGGGTCAACCGCGAGAAAATGCTGAGGGATTGGTCGTCTGGTAGGGCGCGGACGCCCGCCCAGCGAGCGAAAGCAAATCGTCCGACACACACGTAGAAGCGGCGTGCTGACTGTCTCAGGACGGGGGTTCAATTCCCCCCGGCTCCATTCTTCTGAAACACCGGGACTTGCAGAAACTAGCCGCAAGTTCCGGTAATCTGCGGAGTTCCGCGCTTCAGCGCGATCCGCGCCATTCCCCTGTTTCTGCTCGTTTCCGGCCCCATCCGACGCCTTCCGCTGCGCC
>JADYXW010000004.1 GCA_020853975.1 Phycisphaerales bacterium | reverse complement strand
GTCGCGATCGCGACCGCCTTCTTCTGGATCTCCAGAGCCTTGGCCTTGTCGCCCTTGGTCCAGTGGACGCGGGCCAGCGTGTCCAGGATCGCGCCGTCCTTCTCCTTGGTCAGTTCCGCCGCCCGGTTCGCGCACTGCAGCGCGAAGTCCAGGTCCTTGTCCACCACGCTGCCCTCGGGGTCAACGATCGTCCATGCGAACTGGTTGAGCAGCATCGGGCTGTCCTTCGCGCACGCCTCGTACGCCGTCTTCCCGAACGCCACCGCCTCCTTCGAGCCCTTGTTCTCCAGGAGGTAGCCGAACTTGAAGCCCGCGATCTGCTCGGCGTACTCCCCGCCCAGGGCGATCACCTTGTCCGCGATCCCCATCGCCGCGTCGGTCTCGCCCGCGCGCATCTTCGTCGAGAACTCCTCCATCAGCGGACGCGCCTGCGCACGCTTCTTGAGGTCCTCGCGGGCCTTGGTCGCCGTCGATGCGTCGATCGTCAGCGTCTTGTTCACCACCGCCTCGATCTGCGAGTCAAAGGAGGGGTCCAGGGGGTTGCCGATCCACGCCACCCGCCCGTCCTGGTTCACGATGAACGACGCGGGGATCCCGTCCTGGCCCGCGGCCTCCATGTACGTCGTCCGCATCTTGCCCGCGGCCCCGTCGTACGCCACCGTGTACGCCATCTTCTCGCCCTGACCCTCCACAAACGTCTTCACCTTCTCGATCGTCTCGGGCGTGTACGACTGCTCCTCCCACACGTTCACGCCCACGAACGTCACCTTGTCCTTGTACTGCTCCTGGAGCTTGCTCAGGTGCGGGAACGCCTTGCGGCACGGGCCGCACCACGTGGCCCAGAACTCCACCACGTACACCTTCCCCTTTTCCATCGCCTTGATCGGAGTCCCCTTCACGAACGACTCCACCGCCAGCGGCGGGGCCATGTCCCCCACCACCAGCGTCGAGGGCTCCGCCGCCACCACGGGTTTCTCCGCTTCCCCGCTCTTCTGGGCGAGCGCAGGGACAGAAGCCAGGCCGGAAACGGCCACGAGGGTCAGCAGCGAGAGTGCCTTCATGTTTCAGTTCTCCAACCGCGAAAGGCTCCCAACACGGGCTCCGTCCCGCGGCGACAGGATGTCTCAATAGTACGCCCCGCCCCCTACTCGGGCAGCGTGCTGCGCGGCCCCGCCCGGCGGGCCTATTCGGGCGGGAGCGGGCACGAGCCCCCGTGCTTCAGGTGATAGTCCTGGTGATACGCCTC
The DNA here is from genome assembly GCA_020853975.1 of Phycisphaerales bacterium. Taxonomy (GTDB): domain Bacteria; phylum Planctomycetota; class Phycisphaerae; order Phycisphaerales; family UBA1924; genus RI-211. The sequence goes on along the minus strand of JADYXW010000004.1, from coordinate 8,560 downwards.
TGCCGGGTAGAACACCCCCGCGTCCTTCGCGGACACAAGCTGCGTCACCACCTTCTTTCCCGAAAACTTCGGTAGCCCGCGGAGCTTCTCCACATACTCGGCCGCCTGCTTCAGCTGCGCCTCGTCCGCCGCGAACACCGCGGAGCGATACTGCGTGCCATAGTCCGGCCCCTGCCGATTGAGCTGTGTCGGATCGTGAATCCGGAAAAACACCGCCAGCAGGTCCGTGTACGACACCCGCGCCGGGTCAAAGACCACCTCCACCGCCTCCGCGTGCCCCGTGTCTCCTTCGCACACTTCCTTGTACGTCGGGTTCTTCAGGCTGCCGCCCATATAGCCGCTCACGGCCCCGATCACCCCGGGCACCTGCTGCAGCCGATCCTCCACGCCCCAGAAGCACCCGCCCGCGAAGTACGCACGCTCGGTCTTCACCGGGCGGGACTCCGCCGGAAGTTCCTTTCCCTTCTCCACGAACTGCAGCGAGACGCTGTTCACGCAGAACCGCAGCCCGGTCGGCTTCGGGCCGTCCTCGAACACGTGCCCCAGGTGCGCGCCGCAGCGGGCGCACAGGTTCTCCGTCCGCTCCATCCCGTACGAGTTGTCCTCCACGTTCCGCACGTGCGCCACGTCCACCGGCCTGAAAAAGCTGGGCCAGCCCGTCCCGCTGTGAAACTTGGCGCCCGACTCGAACAGGGGCAGCCCGCACAGGCGGCACACGTACACGCCCTCCAGCTTGTTGTCCGTCAGATTCCCGCAAAAGGCCCGCTCCGTGCCCTTCGCCAGAATCACCTCCGCCTCCGCCGGCGCCAGCTTCTTCGCCAGCTCGTCGATCTTCTCCTGGCTCAGCGGCGTGATGTCGTACCCCGACTTCGAATACACCGGGCCCGTTACCTTCGCCGTGTCCTTCACCTGCCCGCTCCCTCCCTGTGCCGGCTTCTGCGGCTGCGAGAACGCCCGGAACGTGACCCCCGCGCTCACACCGAGCACGACGACCATGAGCAGCATCAGCCCCAGAATGCGCATTGAGTCCTCCCCTCCCGCAGACGCCCGGCGCCCGGTCGGGTTTCACGCAGCACCTTCGCCGATCGCATCCCCGCGGATGCCCCGGCGAATGCCGTTCCACACCCTACGCCCCCCGCCCCACGCCGGTTCACTTCCGCCGGATTGACAACCGCCGCCCGGCCCACGCCGGACGGCGGATCGTGCGATGCACCAGGGCGACCATTCGCCCTGTCCCTCTTCCCCGGCCCCGCGTTTGGGGTCGGTCTCTACTTGGCCGCCACGCGGGCTTCCGTCATCGGCAGCACGCGGATCACGCGCGGCGCCTCTACCCGCATGCGGCTGCGGTGCCTCGGCGCGTCCGGAGCCAGCTCGATCACCGCCCGGGGCACGATCGGCCCATCCACCGACGGTGCCTCGGGCGCCGCCGCGTGCCTCAGGTGCTCGTGCTCGCCCACGAAGTTCGCGTCGTTCATGAACGTGCGCACCGCGCCCGTGTACCCTCGCTCGGCGAGCCACTCCTGCCGCCCGGCCTCAAGGTGGGCAAGCCCGGACGCCCGCATCTCCACCCACGGGTTGATCCCGACCATGAGCTGGCCCACCCGCACGTAGGCGATGGCGTTTGAGGCGTTGTGCGCCCCGTGCGCCACCTCGGTCACCGAGGCCTCGGGCAGATCAACCCCGCCCATCACCAGCCGCCCCGCCCACAGCATCCCCGTCACGGGCCGCTCGGGCGCCCGCGTCGCGAGCTGCCTCACCCCGCTGTTGGGCCGCTCGTGCCCGGGAATCACCTGCGAATCAAAGACTGCGGCGGCCGCGACAATCGCCATCGATTCAATCAGCATGTCCGTCTCTCTTTCGCGTCCTGCGGGCGCGGCCCGCCTCTCTCCACGCCCGGGGGGCCGTGCTCCAGCCCCTAGCATCCACCATTTTCAGCCGGAATCAAGCACATTTCCGCTCCATTTCCGGCAGGACCGCACACTACGCACCCGCCCCGTTCCTATGGGACGCTGCCTCGTCCGATCACCCGCCCGGAGCCTCAACCGCCCGCCCACGCTTCCCTCCCGCACCTACCATCAGCGTTCCCACGGGCGCACCGCCCACGCATCGCCCCACCCGCCACCGGAGCCTCCATGTCCGCCGCCCCTGCACTCCTCGAAACGCGACTCCCCGACTTCGACGCCCCGCTCCCCTCCCGCGAGGGCGACCGCGTCATCCAGTTCCGCGAGGCCCTCCGCGAGGCCCTCTCCGAGGAGATGCGCCGCGACCCGCGCATGTTCCTCATGGGCGAGGAAGTCGCCCAGTACAACGGCGCGTACAAGGTCTCCCAGGGCATGCTCGACGAGTTCGGGCCCCAGCGCATCATCGACGCGCCCATCTCCGAGAACGGCTTCGCAGGCCTCGCCGTCGGCGCCGCCATGTACGGCCTGCGCCCCGTCATCGAGTTCATGTCGTGGTCCTTCAGCCTCGTCGCCGCAGACCAGATCCTCAACAACGTCCCCAAGATGCTCTACATGTCCGGCGGCCAATGGGGCTGCCCGGTCGTCTTCCGCGGCAACGACGGCGCGGGAGGCCAGCTCGGCTCCACTCACTCCTGGTGCGTCGAGGGCCTCTACGCCAACGTGCCCGGCGTCAAGATCGCCATCCCCTCCAACCCCTACGACGCCAAGGGCCTCCTCAAGACCGCCCTTCGCGAGCTCGACCCCGTCTTCTTCCTCGAGTCCGAACGCATGCTGGGCGACAAGGCCCACGTCCCCGCCGAGGAGTATTACATCCCCTTCGGCCAGGCCCGCCTCTGCCGCGAGGGCGACGCGTGCACGCTGGTCTCCTTCGGCCGCCCCGTGAACTTCTGCATCGAGGCCGCCGACGAGCTCGCTTCCGAGGGTATCCGCTGCGACGTGCTCGACATGCGCACCATCCGCCCGCTCGACATCGATTCGGTGATCGGGAGCGTCAAGAAGACCGGACGCATCGTCGTCGTCGACCAGTCCTGGCCCTTTGCCAGCGTCGCCAGCGAGGTCTGCACCCAGGTCGTCGAGCGCGCCTTCGACTGGCTGGACCACCAGCCCGTCCGCGTCAACACAGCCGACGTCCCCACCCCCTACGCCAAGGGCCTCGAGGCCGACTACCTACCCAACAAGGCCCGCATCATCGAGGCTGTCCGCTCGGCGCTGGCGTAGCGCACGCTCAACAACGGACACCGCGTTCGGCGCCGCCGTCACACTCCCCAACGCGAGGGGTAGCGAGTTCGGCGATTGGCTTGACGAGCACCCGTATTAGTGCTAGGTTGTTTTCATGTTGCCGTCTGCCGTCTCGCACGGGCGCTGATCTGGTTGGCCCCCACGCGACCCCGCGGCCTCACCACACCCAGCCGGTCGCTCACGATGGCCACGGCCTTCCTCGCTTTTCTTGGCGTCGCCTCAGCCCCGGCAATGGGTCAGGTGGTTTGGGGTCCTTGGCTCACTGAGGACTCGTCTCAATGCCAGTGCCGAGGTTGCAGCGTGACCGTCGACCCACCTCCTGGATGTGACGCTGTTGCCGTCGAATGCCAGCGACGAGATTCTGAGATCACCGTCGACGCCGGCGATCCCACACCCTCCGATTCCGAACCCATCACCTGCACCTTCTGACCACTCTGCTGCACCGATCCACCCTGCTCGTGCTCGGGCGGCACCACTACCCTCTCCTGCGGCATTGCGAGCGTCACCGAGAAGGAATCCTGGACGTTCTATCCGGCTTCGTGCCTCGGGACCCACACCGCAGCCATCGGGATCAGCCTCCGCACCGCAGTCGGGTTTGCCGACGCGGAGGTCACGCAGGACTGTGCCGCACAGGCCGTAAGGTGCACGTCCACCAACACCAAGGCCGGAATCACCGTCGAGCGCGGGCGGAGTGCGACCCGAAAGCACGAATGGCGGTTCCGAAGGGTCTATACCCACAGCGAGGGGAAGACTTGCCCGATCCCTGGCGAGCACATCACTAGTTGCGGCCTCGACGAAAGCCAAGTTACAGCCGACATCTTGGCCGCGGGGTGCGGCTCGTGCCTCGTAGATACAACGCCCTGTGGCCCAGGGTGCCCATAGTTCCCCACGGGAGGACTCATGTTTCACCGGGAACGCCTCGGCCGCCTCTGCGTCGTCGGATCTCTCTGCGCGCTCACCGTGGCCCTCGCACTCGGCGCCCGCGTGCGTGATGGCACGCCGCAGGATGTGCTCCGCGACTTCCGCCAGCGTTCGCTCACCCGCGCCGGGACAACAACCCCCGAGCAGGCACGCGCCGAGGCCGACCTCCTCCTCCGCACCCTTGCAGCAGCCGGGCCGCAAAGCCCCGCGTCACCCGGTCTCATCACCGCCGCCTTCACCGTTCTGCCAAGGGCGGGCCGAGACCAGGAGGCGATCGACCTCGCTCGTCTGCACTTTGACCTGTTGCCCGACCCATGGTGGCGTGAGACGATGGCCAACGAGGCCATCGGGCTCAGGGTCAAGCGGTCCCGCGATTCCGGCCTGCCCATGCCCGAGGATGCCCGGCAGCAGTGCCGCGAGGACGCCCTGCGCGGCCTCGAAGGCCAGCCCTCCGCCGAGTCCCTCCTGCTCGCGGGCAGCTTCGACAAGCTCGCGGGCATCGCACCCCTGATGCACGTGCGTGCATCCACCATGCCGACGCCCGAAGAGCGCCGCACCGAGCTGCGGGCCCTCCAGAGGCTGTTCCGAGCGGCACACGACGCCGCGACCGCCGCAGGCCGCCGCAACCCCGTCGCCATGGACCTCTTCGGGGTGACGAAAGAGCTCCACGACGACTACATGGCATCCACCCCCGCCCCTCGCGTCGATGACTATCTCGACATCGTGTGCGTGGTCCCGCACGTCCCCGGCGACTCGTTCTCACCGGATGTGTTCCTGAACAACACCACATACGACCGCGCTCTTCCACGCCGCTTTCGCGATGACCTCGTCAGGGCTGCGCCGGGAAGATTCTCGCCGGCGGCGGTGCTGCGCGCTCGCTACAAGCTGCTCGCCGAAGACCGCGCTGGCCTCGCGGACGGAACAGCCCTGCCCGCCGGCGTGGCCGCCGACGCCGAACTCCTGCTCCACGATCTGCACGAGTTCGAGGCAACCCTCGACCCCTCCGCTCCCCGCCCGCCTGGGCTCAACACCGCCGCAACCCTCCCCCTCATGATCGAGCAGACGCTCCTCACGCTCTGGGAAGTCCACTGGACACGGAGCCACCGCTGCGACCTCGCCGCGCCCGCGGGCAGGGAGTATCTCCAGCGCCGCGCCGACACCCCCTCCGCCCGCGAGATCACGCGCATCCTGGGAAACTGTCACTGACCGCCCGGCACCGGCCCCGCCCTCCACACCACCCAGTCCCCCTTCGCCTTATTCAGCGCCTGCTGCTGCTCGACGCTCACCGGTGCGCCCGAACGGCCCTTCACGAACAACCTCAGACTGTTCACGTTCTTCTTCCCGCTCTCCGTCGCCGGCGGCACGCCCCCGTCGTCTTTCGCGTCCGCCCCGATGCTGTACAACGTCGCAACCCCGCCCGACAACGAGTATCGCATCGGCTTCCCGTCAAACGGGTCCAGCGGCACGCTCGGCATGTACCGCGGCACCAACGCATCGAGCGTCTGGGGCCACGCCCCGGTCTCTCGCCTGTACAACTCCAACGCAAGCCCCGCCAGGAGCGCCCCGCGCCGCGCCTCCACGATGTCCCGTGACCCGAACGCGCTGACCATCGGCCCCTCGTCCGTCGCGCCGCCCATCAGCGACTCCGCGACCGGCACCAGCCTGTAGATCGCGCCCTCGAAGAGGTCGCGGTACCCCGTGTCGCACCGGCGCTCGCCGTGCCGCCAGGGGGGCATCGCCTCGTCCGCCGCCGCCGCCGCCAGCGCGAGCTCCGTCCGCCGCGTCACCTCCCGCCGCCCCGGCATCGTCACCGTCAGCACCGGCTGGGCCGCAGTGATCAGGGGCAGCCCCTTGGGCCGGGCAACCCCGAAATCGTCGTACATGAACTCGCCCAGGTTCGTTCGCACCACACGACCGTCACCATCCCCGTCGTCCGAGTAGCACCTCTGGATGATGTCATCCACCATCACGCGTTCGCCAGTCACGTCGATCCGCACGCGCCCGCCCTCAAACCCGCCGACCATGTGCGCCAGGTCTCGCAGGTCCGAATCCGAGAGCACGCCGGGCGTGCGCGCGTGCTCATCCACGCCCCGGATCGTCAGGTCGAAGATCGCGAGCCCCACCAACTGGCTGATGATCAACTGCTCGCGCACGTTCTGGCCCGCCATGCCCAGCATGGCCCGCACGTCCGCCTTGAACCGCGCCGCGTCGCCATCCCGCGCCGCCAGCTTCATGTCCTCGTTCAAGTACCGCGCGATCCGCCTCATCTCTCCCAGGTGCGGCAGCAGCACGCCCATCATGAGCGGGTTCTCCGGCCCCGGCCCCTCCTCCATCACCCCCTGCCTCCCGGACGCCCGCAACGCCGCGACGTACTCCGGCTGCAACCTTGACGAGAGCGCCGCGCCCAGCGCCGGCTTCGCCGCCGCTCCACGCGCCATCTCGAATGCGGGCCCCGTCGACCTCACCCACGCCTCCACCGCCGCCGCATCCCGCTCCGCGGGATCAACCTGCATCCACGCCGGCTCCTGGCCAAACGCCGCGATCGCCCCGAGATACCCGGGCCACGCACGCTCGCCCTCGGGCATCGCCAGCACCGGCGCGTTGAACTCCGCCATGTAGTTTCGGCTGACATTGGGCGAGCCCCCAAAGTACCTCGCCGCCAGCACCCCGTATCCCAGCACACCCGCGAGCAGCAACCCCATGCAGCCGTGCAGCGTCCTCCTCGCCGCACGCCACCACAGGGGCCTCAGCCTGACCCGCGCCCGTCGGATCAACTTCGCCGCCCGCGCCGCGTCTCCGAACTCCCGCGCCAGCGACTCCGCACTCTCCCCGGCCTCCAACCCCTCCGCGAAGTGCCCGCACAGCTCCCGCGCCACCTCCGCCCTCTCCGAGGGCCACAGGCGGCTGCCCTTCACCACGCGCTCCACCAGCCCCGCCAGTTCAGGCGGCAGCCCCGCACCCGCGATGACTTCCGCCGCCGTCTGCCTTCCCGCACGACCCGCCCCGCCCGCAACATGTGCTTGCTGGTTCATGCCATCACCTCCCGCGCGGGCGCATCCAGCACGCCCAGCTTCGCCATCGCGCCCGCGAGAGACTTCCACTGCTTCTCCTCCGCCGCCAGCCTCTTCTGGCCCTTCGCGGTCAGCCTGTAGTACTTCCGCTCACGCCCCGAAGACGCCTCCCGCCACGCGCCGACGATCAGCCCCTTGGCCTCAAGGTTGTACAGCATGGGGTACAGCGTCGACTGGCCCATGTCGAGGACGCCCTCGCTCCGGGCCGCCAGGGCCGCGACCACCTCATACCCGTACATCTCGCCCTTCTGCAGCAGCTTCAGCACCGCCACCGGCCCCGCGCCCCGCATCAGTTCACGCTCGATCCGCATGCCGCACCTCCGTTTAGCCCTGATCGACCCCGCGGCCCTGCCCCCACGCCCCCACGCCTTCATTGCTGGCTCACATACTATGTGACACAAGGTATATCGCCAACCCGGTCCCCCGGTTGCGACCCTCCCCAACAATTCCTGCCCCCTTGACCCGCGCGGTACGCTCCCCCCCATGCCCCGCCACCTCCGGCACCTCCTCGCCCTGCTCATCCCCACGCTCCCCGCCCTCGCCCAGGGCCCCGACGCCACCACCCCGCCCCCGGGCTGGGGACAGCGCCGCACCATCCTCGTCACAGGCTATTGGCCACCCACCAACGAGATGCTCCGCGCCTTCAGCCCAAACCCCGCCCAGAACCCCTCCGCCTGGATCGGCGAAAACTGGGAAGGTCGGGGATACGACATCAAGGCCTACTTCCCCGAGTTCCCCGGCGGCACCGGCTCAAACCCAAAGGGCAACGGCGACTTCGAGGTCGACTACCAGGACACCGCGTCCGACCTCGCCCGCCTGATCGACGAACTCAAGCCCGTGGCGGTCGTCTCCTTCAGCCGCGCCAACACCTCTGTCGGCTGGGAAATGGAGCCCGCCTACCAGCGCTTCCGCCTGCCCGGCGAGACCCAACTCCCGGGCCGCAGCATCCCCATCTACTCCCAGGACTATTCCGGCAACCGCTACCCCACCGAGGCCCTCACCGGCATCCCCATAGGCGATGTCCGCCTCTCCACGCTCCCCATGACAAACATCCGCGACGCCGTCGCCGCCGCACTCCCCGCGTCACAGATCAACCCCTTCATCCCCGCGTACAACCCGGCCACCCCGGACACCTTCGACTACGCCGGCGCGTTCCTCTCGGGCTACCTCCCCTACCTCGCCGCCCGCCACCGCGACGCGCACAACAGCCCCGACGACCCCTTCCGCATGGTCATGTCGGGCCACGTCCACGTCGGCAGCGGCCTCAACGTCGGCGTCGGCACCCAGGCCACCATGATCACGCTCCGCGAGGTCACGCGCTCTCTCGACGCGTACGTGGGCATCGTGCCCTCGCCCGGAGCCGCGGCG
>JADYXW010000003.1 GCA_020853975.1 Phycisphaerales bacterium | reverse complement strand
GGCACGCTGGTGGGGCTGGGCAGCCGCGTGCTGCCCGGGGTGCGGATCGGCGCCGGGTGCGTGGTGGGCGCGGGGGCGGTGGTCATCCGTGACGTGCCGGATGGCGGGCGGGTCGTTGGTGTTCCGGCGCGAACCATCGGCTGACCGGGCACATACGATGGGGGCATGAGCGTCTGCCGCATCGCCTACGTGAGGTATCTGAACACTGCGCCGCTGGTGGAAGGTCTGGCCTCTGACCCGTCGGTGACGCTGATCCCCGCGGTGCCCTCGCGGATCGCGGGCCTGGTCAGGCGGGGAGAGGCGGACGTGGGGCTGGCCAGCGTGGTCGATGCCACGGACGGGCTGACGGTTCTGCCCGTCGGGATGATCGGGTGCGATGGTCCGACGCTCACGGTTCGGGTCTTCTCGTCGGTGCCTGTGGCGCAGGTTCGCGAGCTTCACGCGGACACTGACAGCCACACGTCGGTCGTGCTCGCGCAGGTGGTGCTGGCGTTGATGGGCGTGGGCCCGTTGCGGGTCACGGACTTTGACGCGCGGGAGCGGGCGCCGATCGACGAGGCGCGTGCCTCGGGGCCCATCGAAGGGGCATGGCCGGAGGCCGTGCTGCTGATCGGCGACAAGGTGGTGTGCGACGCCCCGCCCGCGGATCGATATCCCTACCAGATGGACCTTGGGGAGGAGTGGAAGAAGCTGACCGGGCTGCCGTTCGTGTACGCGGCGTGGGTCTGCCGCACGGGCGAGGAGGGTTCCCCCGCCGTCGGGCGTGCCTGCATGCTGCTGGACCGTCAGCGCCGGCGGAACGCGATGAGGATCGGGTGGATCGCGGGCCGGAGGAGCGGCGGCACGAGGTGGTCCCCCGCGCTCGCGCAGCGGTACCTGGGAGAGAGCCTGCGGTATGAACTTGGCGAGAGCGCCCGCGCGGGGCTCGGGCGGTTCGTTGCGGAAGCCGGCGCCCGGGGTCTTCACGCGGGCCGGGTTCCGGCGTTCGTGAGCGGGGGCCGATGATGGCGCGTGCTCTCATGGCGGCTCTGGTGATGGCCCTGTGCCCCGGCGCGATGGCGAGCGCGGGGCCGATCTCTCCCGAGGCCAAGCAGGAGATCGTGAACCGGCTGCAGGAAGTCCTGACGAGGCAGGCGTATGTCGGGGGCGTTGATTTCTCGCTGCTGAGGCAGCACCTGCAGGGCGAGCGCGAGACGCTCAACCGGGCGACGACGGAGGAGATGTTCGCCGGCGCCCTCCAGCAATCGCTGAGGCAGTTCGGCATCAGCCATGTGGGGATCATCCCTCCCGAAGCCGCGTCGGGCATGCACCGAAGCGCGACCATCGGGATCGGGGCGCCGGTGCGGCCCGCGCAGGGCGGTCTGCGGGTTCTTGCCGTGAGCAAGGGAAGCCCGGCGGAGCGTGCGGGGCTCCGCGCGGGAGACATCATCATCGAGGTGGACGGAAAGCGAGCGACGAGCGCGGAGGTGCTGGAGGGTCCCATCGGGAGCGTGGCCAGGCTGCGCGTGCGCAGGCTGTCCGGACAGGTGGACGAGCTCCGCGTCGAGAGGCAGGCGGTGGAGATGCGCCACGCCTCGACGATGGATGAGCTCTCGCCCCGGACCGCGATCATCCGCATCCGGTCCTTCGCCCAGGACTACGAGACCACCGAGATCGAGGAGCTCTTCGACCGTGCCTTCGAGTACGAGAACCTGATTATCGATCTCCGGGGCAACGGGGGCGGGGCCGTCAGGAATCTGATGCACCTCATGGGCCTGCTCATCCCGGAGTTCACGCCCCTGGGCACGCCCGTCTCGAACAGCCTCGCGGCGGAGTTTGTCGCGGAAACCGGGGGCGACCCGACCGACGCCCGGGCCGTCGCCGAGTGGTCCACCTCCCAGAAGATGACCTCGGGGCCCAATGTCTTCGGGCCCTTTCCCGGACGACTGGCGGTGCTGATCGACGGCGGGAGCGCGAGCGCATCGGAGGTCACATCTTCGGCGTTGCGCGAGCTGCGGGGCTCGCTCATCGTGGGGTCGCGGAGCGCCGGGGCCCTGCTGGTCTCGACGTACGTGGAGCTTCCCGCCGGCTTCGCGGCACAGATCCCGATCTCCGACTACATCACCATCAAGGGCTTCAGGCCCGAGGGCGAGGGCGTGCAGCCGGACATCGAGGTCTCCGGGCGCCGAGAGGATGCGGAGCGAGCCGCACGCGAGGCGCTGGAGAAGTAGCGCCCCCTAGGGGCCGGTCTTCTTCGGGGCCACGGGGAGCGTTGCCCGCACCTTGGCGGCCTGCGCGTCCTGGCCGGCCTTGGTCAGCAGCGTGGCGTATCTCCCCCCGATGCGGGCGTAGTTGGACGCGACCAGAAACTCCGGGCTGGTCGCGGGGCTGGGCTTGGTGACCTTGCCGAATGCACGTGCGTAGAGGGCGACCGCGTCAGACTCCGGCTTGCCCTCCCGGGCCAGCAACGCCTCGCAGCGGGCTGCGGCGTCGACGACGAACGGCCCGTTGTTGGCGAATCGGTCGATCACATCGCTGTAACGGTCCCACGCGCGGGCGGGGTCGCCCGCTCTCTCCCAGACCTCGCCCTGCGAGAATCGGGCGCGGGCCGCGAGGTCGGCGCGTCTGGGTGGCTGCTTGGCCTTGGGCGTGCCCGCCGGCCGGCGCCCGGATTGGCCGCGCTCGCCCGGGCCCCCCGAGAACCGGGCGAACACCCACTCCCACATCTCGTCCTCGCGCGCGGGGTCCTTGACGGAGTCGATGAGCGGGCCGAGAGCCTCGAACGCGAAGTCCGGGTAGTCCGCCCCGCACAGGTCGACCGCGGCCCGCGCCCAGCGCAGCGCGTCGTCGGGCTGGAGCAGGCCCTCCTCGGCCATGGCGGCGGCGGCGTCCCACGCCGGGGCGTGCGCGGGCGAGGCGTTGACGGCGGTCTCCAGCAGCGTCAGGCGAAGCGCCGTCGAGTTCTCTCGCGGCGCGGAGGTGACGCCCCGGGGCGGCGCGGGCGGATAGGGGGTCTTGGTATCTGCGAGGCGGGCCGCGGCGTCAACCAGGGCCGTGGCGTACCAGCGAACCTCGGGTGGCTCGGAGGCGGCGACGGCGGCGAGCGCGAGGCGACCGTCCCCGACGCTGCGCCCCGTCTGCGGATCGGCGATGCTGCCCGTCATCTGCGAGTATTCGCCGAAGCGCCCCGTGTCGCAGTTCCAGCGGGCGGTGTCGCCGGTGATCTCAAGAAAACCGAGCCAGGCGTGCGAGACATCGCTGCCGGTGGCGCGGACGTACGCGCTGGGGATCCCCTGGGCCTTGGCGGTGTGCATCGCGTAGTGCGTCTGGTGCCGGCACACGCCGCCGAGCTTCAGCATGTCCGCGAGCGTGGCCCGGGACGAGGCGAGCTTGAGCGGGGCCCCGCCCGGGAAGTGGGCGCGGTCGTAGGTGACCTGAGCGTATCTCTTGCCGACCTGACGGTCGTCCGCGTAGCGGTCCAGGGCCCAGGCGAGCTGGTCCGCGCCGACGAGCGAATCTACGACGTGCACGAGCAGTTCCGGGGGCGTGTCGCGCGTGGAGAGAACAAGGCGTGCGTCGTTTGCGGAGAAGTAGTCAAAGACCTCGACCGCGTCGGGGGACTTGCCGAACTCCCATGCGCGTTCGCGGTCGAAGACGACGCACACCGCAGCCGCCAAGCCGGGAAACTGATCCACCTGATCGGGACGCTCGCGCAGCAGCCTCTCGGCGAGGTCGACGATGGGTCCGGGCTTTTCCGCGTCGGCTCGCCACAGGAACGCGAGGCGCAGCGCGAACGCCGGATGTTCATGGAACATCGAGAGCGTCGCGGGCTCGTCCGCGGCCTTGCGGGTCGCGGCGAGACGACAGACTCGGAGCCAGCCCGCGGGCGAGGAGAACGCTTGGCGCTGTTCCAGCGGCGCGAAGGCGATCTGTTCGTCGAGCAGACCCCACAGCGCCGTCACGGACTTCGCCGCTCCGGCGCCCGAGCAGCCGAGCTCCACGATGGTGGTCACGCGGGACGCAACGTCTTCCGATTGGCCCGAGGCAACCGGGAGCCAGGAGAGCGAGCAGAGGACGGGCAGGAGTGTCGCACCGGTTCGCATAACGCGAAATGGTAGCAGAAACGGGCCAAAACGAGGGCGCGGCGAATCGTTGGAACCGCGCGAGGGCCGGGGGGTCTGACTGTGTGTTCCGCACAACTGCAGCAGTCAGGAAGGACGGCGGGTGCGGAAGAAAGGAGTGAGTCATGTTCCGTTCGACCGCAGCCGCGATGGCGGCCATGTTGCTCTTTGCCCACGCAGGACTCGCCCAACCCATCGCGGTGTCTTACCCCGGCAAGGACGCGAAGGGCACCCGCGCGACGTTGTCCCGCGGGGTTCCCGCCGCACGCGAGATCGCCAGGGACAACGGTGCAAAGGCCCGCGTCAACGCCGAGCGCAGCCCCGCGGACGCGAAGCGCGACGAGTTGAAGCGCAAGGAGCCCGGGCGAGAAGAGGGCAAGCGAGAAGAGAGCAAGGCCGCGCCCCGCATCCCCGGATCGGCGCTCGGCATCGGGGCGGTCTCCCCGGGCCCCAGGGCGCCCCGATCTGGCGCGCAAGACCGCGCGCCGTTCGCCGGTCACTGGCAGGGCCGAGAGGTACGCCGCGACGATCACGACCGCCGGAGCGACCATGACCGGCGTGACGTGGGCCCGGACATCCGCATCGGGGGCGGAGTCTCGATCGTCATCGGGGGCGGGCAGGCGAGGTTCGACCATCGCGACCGGTATCGCGACGATCGGGGCGGGTTCTGCGGCACGCCTGTCTGGCAGCCCCCCGTCACCCGCCTCGTCGAGGAGTTCAACATCGACGGCCGGCGCATCGAGGCCGAGGTCACCCTTTGGTTCGACCGCTCCTGCGGCGACCTCAAGGGCAAGGTGAGGCTGACCACATGCGACCCGCGCGGTCTTGCCGGCATCAGCGCATCCCTCGACGCCAACCAGGGCCGCAAGAACCGCTGGAGCCCCTGCCTCGCGGAGGTCGAGGACTCCGAGCGGAGCGTCGCGGAATATCTGACGGTCTCCTCTCCCTCCTGGGAGGTGGACTGCATGCAGGTGCGGCTGAGCCTGTCGTCGCACTGCGGCAGCACCGAGGTCGAATGGCGGGGCGTCCGCGTGCCCGGCTGACTACGAACAACTACTGATCACCCACACGCACGGCCGGGGCCCACGCTCGGGCCGTGTGGCGTTTGGGAGGGGTGCCCGGTGTGCCCAAAATGTGCCCTCGGTCACCCCGCGTCGCCGATGTTCATGGGCTGGTCACCCCCGGAGCGACGAGTGGCTTTCGACAACGCCAAGTCAGCGTTGCGTGCGAAGATGCGCGCCGCGGTCACCGGGCTGTCTTCCGCTGCGCGTGAGGATGGCTCCCGGCGCGCGTGCGCGCACCTGACCGGGCTGGAGCGATGGAGGCGGGCGCGCGCGGTCATGCTCTTCTGGCCCATGGCGGGAGAGCCGAGCGCGGAGCACGCCGCCAGGCTATTCGGGGGGACGATCTGCCTGCCCAGGGTGGACTGGTCGGCCGGGCTCATGGCGCCGGCGGCGGTCCCGGGGTGGGGGCTGGGTCTGCTGCCCGCGGAGCGGGGTGTGCGGATCCCCGGACCGGAGTGCCCCAGCGTGGACCCGCGGATGATCGACCTGGTGGTGGTGCCCGGATTGTCGTTTGACCGCGAGGGGGGGAGGCTGGGGCGGGGCGCCGGCTTCTACGATCGGTTTCTGGCGGGGCTGCGCGCGGTACGCGTGGGCTTCTGCTTCGACGAGCAGATCGTCGACCAAGTGCCCACGGACCCGGGCGATGAACGGATGCACTGTGTCGTGAGCCCCTCTGGGGTGATCGACGTCTCGTAGCACGATGGAGCGTGGCCCGGACAGGGCCCAGGCATGGAAGGTGACCGATGGCGCTGCCCTCTCAATCTGAGCGTTCGACCAGCAATCGCCCCGTGATGACCCGTGCCTCCGCGAACGGCCGAAAGCCGTTGTTCATCGCGGTCGGGCTCGTGGTCGCCGCGGGCGCGGTCTACGGCCTCTGGGCCTTCATGCCCTCGGGCGAGAAGACCCCCGGCACCGCCGAGCCGACCAAGCTCGCCCACGCGGCGAGCAAGAAGCCCTCCCCCGCGCCAGCCCAGCCCATCCAGCAGCCCGTCCAGCAACCCCAGCCGGCCAAGCCCGAGCCCGGCCCGGTTGTGCTCCGCCAGGGCACCGGCGGGGGCGTGGTGACTCCTCCGAGTACGAACCCGGGCACTGCGCCCGCAAGCCCCGCGACGGTCGGCTCGCCCGTTGGCCAGCCCGACCCCTCCAAGCCCCTGCCCGTGGATCTCGGCTCGCCCGACCTGAGGCCCCAGCCAACGACCAACCCTGGAACCAGCCCGAGCTCGACGGGCACGGGCCAGCCGGGGACAACGCCCACCAACCCCCTCGCGCCCTCGGGCTCGACCAGCGAGGTCCGAACCCTGATCGCGGACGCGGACAAGGCCAACGCCGAGGGCAAGCCCCTGGTGGCTCGTGCGGCGTACAGCCGGGCGCTTGCGCACCCGGGCGCTGGCCCCACGGAACAGGCCGAGGTTCGCGAGAAGGCGGCCCGGCTCAACGACACGCTCCTCTTCGGGCCCACGGTCGCCACGGGTGACCCCATGACCGAGATGTACGTGGTTGCCGCGAACGACAACCTCGTCAAGATCGCGCGGAAGCGCTCTCTCGAGACCGACTGGCGCCTCATCCAGCGGATCAACAAGCTGCCGGACCCCAACTCGCTGCGCGTGGGACAGAAGCTGAAGCTCGTGCGCGGGCCTTTCCACGCCGTCGTCCACAAGAGCGATTTCAGGCTCGATCTCTTCCAGGGCTCGCCCGATGAGCCCGACCGCTGGACCTACGTGAAGTCATTCCGTGTCGGCCTGGGCGAGAGCAACGGCACGCCCACCGGCACCTTTGTCATCAAGAAGAACAGCAAGCTCGTCGATCCGCCCTGGGTCAACCCGCGCACGGGCGAGAAGTTCGCCGCCAACGATCCCAAGAATCCCATCGGCGAGCGCTGGCTGGGCTGGCAGGGCGTGGGAGACGCCGCGATCTACAAGGGCTTCGGCCTCCACGGCACGATCGAGCCCGAGAGCATCGGCCAGCAGCGCTCCATGGGGTGTGTGCGCATGCTCCCGGACGACATCGCGACGGTGTACGAGTTCCTCACCGAAGAGATCAGCGTCGTCAAGGTCCTCCCCTGACCATCATCACGAGATGGTGAGCTTCGGCGTCGTCTGCGCCTGCTTCAGCGAGGCCAGGGCGACTTGCGACTCCACCTGACGGATCATCGCCCCCAGGGCCTGGGCGAGCGCCCGCTCCGCGCGGCCCGTTCCCGTGAAGTTGGCCGTCGGGTCGCCCGCGTCGCTGTTCTGGCGCAGCGACATCGTGATGGGGATCGCTCCCAGGAAGGGAACCCCCATCCGCTGGGCCATGTGCTGCGCGCCGCCCTTGCCGAAGATGTCGTACTCCTTGCCGTCGTCGCCCACAAATGTGCTCATGTTCTCGACGACGCCCAGAATCTCCACACCCAACTGCCGGAACATCTGGATGGCGCGCGACGCGTCGTCCTGTGCGACGCGCTGGGGGGTGCAGACGACGATCGCACCCGTAAGACGGAGCATCTGCGCCATGGTGAGCGAGACGTCTCCTGTGCCGGGCGGCAGATCGATGACGAGCGTGTCGAGTTCGCCCCAGCGGGTCTGTTCCGTGAGTTGTTTGAAGGCCCCGTGGGCCATGGGCCCGCGCCAGATGAGGGGCTTGTCCGCGGGCACGAGCTTGCCCATGGTCATGCAGCGCGCGCCGTGCGCCAGGAAGGGCTGCAACAGCCCGTCGTGCACGACGACTTCCTGATCGTCGAGCCCGAGCATGGTCGGGAGTGATGGGCCATAGATGTCCGCGTCGAGCAGGCCGACGCTCTGCCCCTGGCGTGCCAGACCCACCGCAAGGTTCACTGCGACCGTGCTTTTTCCCACGCCTCCCTTGCCGGCGCCCACCGCGATGATGCGCGCGACGCCGGGCAGCCCGGGCGATTGAGGCCGCAGCCCCGGGATCGGCGCGTGGCCGGCCTGCTGAGCGGCCTGCGGAGGGGCGGGAGGCTCGGGTTGCGGCGTGCCTGTCGGCCCTCCGAATCTGCGGCTGTGCACGACTGCCCCGGACTCGTTCACAAACTCGACGATGAAGGAGTCGACCCGCGTGCCCAGGGGCGTCGCCGCAGAGAGCACCGCGGCGTGGGCCCGGGCCGCGAGCGCATCGAAACCTGCCTTGTCGGGCGCCGGATACTGCAGCTTGATGCTGGCGTAGGTATCGCAGGCGGATACCCACAACAGGTGGTGTCCGGAAACGAGGTTGGTTCCGGGGGCGGCTCCGGCAACCGCACGGAGCGCGTCTGTCACGAGAGGCTTTGTGAGGGACATGGCCGGGATTCTAGGGGACCGGGAGAGGCAGACCGGGGCCAGAGGCAATAGGGGCATCAGGTCGTGCGTTGAGCAGGCGTGTTCGCGTGCGGGCGGCTCGACTGCTCGCCCGATAGAGACGTGCTGCCCCGGGGCCTCTCGGGGCCGCGACAAGGAGAGCTTCATGCAGACGTTCCTCAGGGCGTTGACGGCGGCGGCGGTGTTCGCGTGTGCGGGGGCGGCGTGGGCACAGGATTCCGCCCCGCTCAAGGGCCCCTCGGGCGACGACAAGTCCGTGCCAGGTGAGACCAGGAAGTTCGGCGGACCGGGGGGCGACCGCAAGGAGCGCGCCGCCCAGATGCCCGTGCGCCACCCGATGTTCATGCAGGCCCTCGGTATCCTGCGGGGCGACAAGGCCGGGGAGTCCGTTAGGTTGACTGCGGAGCAGGACGAGAAGATCGCGGGCATCGACCGCGACATGAAGGCAAAGGCCGAGGCATTCCGGGCCGAGCACGGCGAGGAGATCCGCGGGCTCGTGTCCAAACTCACGCCCGAGGACAAACGCCGCTTCGCCGCACTCCTGGGGCAGATGGGCCAGCCCGGTCGGGGCGGGGGCGAGGGCGCGAAGGGGGCGGGGCGCCCGGCGGCGGGCCAGCGAAAGGGGGTGAAGCGCCCCAACGCCGAGCGGGCGAACAAGCCCGCGGAAGGTGACGACGCCACGATGCAGACGTCCGACGCGGCCGCCGCGGAGCAGGCACGCGAGAAGCTCCGCACGCTCATGGAAACCGCACCCCGTCCGGAGGACGCGCACAAGGCGATCTTCGGTGTGCTGACGGAGGCCCAGAGACCCCTGGTTCAGACCGAGATCGAGCGCATGCGCAAGGAGATGGAGCAGCGGGCCGCCGAGGGCGGCAAGCAGCTAGACCGTGAGAAGGAGCGTGCCGGCCGCAAGCTCGATAAGAAGGAAGCCGAGGCGATGGAGGGTGCCGCGCCCACGTCCATCGACGATCCTCGGATCCCCGAGCGCATGCGCGAGCGGCTGAAAAAGCTTCCCGAGGATCAGCAGCAGGCGGCGCTCAAGCGGCTCTGGGCGAGGCTGCAGGTAGGCAAGCCGAAGGAATAACGGACTCCCTGCTCGTGGGCATCTGTGAAGCCCGGGCCAGCAGGTCCGGGCTTTTTTGTCAGTGCTCCGGGGTACCCGCCTGCCGCCCCACGCTGATGCCGACCTCGTCCTCGCCGATATCGCCTGCCGGGATGTCTCCGGGGCGGGAGTTCTCGGCGGGCTTGACCTCACGGACGCGCTTTTCGCCCGAGCCGGCGACGGCGGGGCGCTCATGGTCCGCGGCGTTCCTGCCGTCGTCGGTCACGCGATACACCATGCCGATCGTCGTTTCCGGCTCGCCCAGCACCAGACGGTTCGCGAGCTCCACACCCTGCATGAGCGTGTGGTCGGTGTTCGCGACCTCGTACTTCCACATGCCGAAGCGGCCCCGGCTGAAGATCCCGCGTGATTCGAGCCACGGGATGACAACGCTCAGAGCCTCGTCGCGCTCCACGCTCGGCGTCGGATAGGAGTAGTCCGCGTAGTAGTGCCAGCGTGAGACGATGTTCGCCCTCTCCCCCGGCTCCATGAGCCCAGTGTTTTCCAGGCCGCGGATGCAATCCTCGACGACGGCCTCGGGCGAGCGACCCATGTTCCCGGGCGTGGGCTTCGCGTCCGACTCGCTCACCTCGCACAGCAGCGAGTAGTAGTTGTCCTTGTCGGGCGTCATGAAGGGCGAGTAGTTCGAGAGGTACGTCACGCGATAGAACGGGCAGTTGTCCTCGGGGAAGTACATCCAGCTCTTGGTGCTGGGCGTCCCGGCCCCGGGTGTGCGGCTGCGGAGGCCGATGCCCACCATGTACCCGCCCGAGTGCAGCAGTCTCGCCGCCTGCTCTCGCACATGCGAGGGGACGGCCCCGGAGAGCACGTCGCGGCACAGCACGTCCAGGGGCATGGTCGAGAGCAGCACGTCGTATCGCTCGGTCGTGCCGTCCGCGAAGATCACGGTGCGGTCGTCGACGTCGACGCGCGCCGCGCGCTTGTTGAGCCGGATGTGCGAGCCCGGGCGCTCGGCGCCGTCCTCGTTCAGCCCGAGCGAAACGCCGAAGCGGCGGTAGAACTCGCCTGTGCCCCCCCTGAGAGGGAACTTGAACTGGTTGTTCGGGCCCCAGCCGAAGTCGTCGGTGCCCAGGATCAGGTTGCGGAGGGCGCGCTCCACGTCGATGACCGCGACGCGCTCGCCGATCCACTGCTTGTTCATGCGCTCCGGCGGGTAGGCCCAGACCTTGAAGTTGTAGGGCCTCATGAAGTGCTTGGCGATCCCTTCGCCGAAGACCGCGTCGATGAACTCGCCGAAGTTGGCGGCGGCCCCGGGGGAGGCAACCCGGCCCCTGCCGTGCTGGGCCTTCACCAGGCCCGCGATGCACTCAAAGGCGGCCTGCTTGGGGAGGTACCGCACGTTGTTCTGGAAGGGGTAGGGGACCCAGGTGTCGAACATCCGCACCCAGCTCTCGCGGTTGTTGAGCGTGAACTCGCTGCCCATCAGGGCCTCAAAGCAGCGGTCGTAGTAGGCGTAGTGGCTGAACATCACGTGCCCGCCGATGTCCCAGGTGAAGCCCCGCGGGTCCGTGAAGGAGTGCGAGA
Organism: Phycisphaerales bacterium; assembly: GCA_020853975.1. Taxonomy (GTDB): domain Bacteria; phylum Planctomycetota; class Phycisphaerae; order Phycisphaerales; family UBA1924; genus RI-211. Next base: position 25,438 of record JADYXW010000003.1, on the reverse strand, counting down.
GCCCGCCCACGTACGGGTGACGGTCGAAGATGGTGAAGTTGGTGTGGCCCAGTTCGCGCAGGCGAAAGCCGGCGCCCAGCCCGGTGGGGCCGGCGCCGAGGATCAGAACGCGACCGTTGGAACGGAGGTCTGCGGTGTCGGGCATCTCGCTCCCTTTGTGGAGAACCAGCGGGGGCGCCCTCCGGCGCCGGTGTGGTCCTGCAAGGGTAGGGGTGGGTTCAGGAACGGGCTCCGGCGGCGGCCGCTGGCCGGGTGCCCTCGATCGTCACCGACGGCGCGTCCTGCGGGTAGTCCTGGAGGGCCGCGACCTTCCAGTCTCGCTCGCGCATGGCCTGGATGGCCCCCGCGGCTGCGAGGGCGGCGGTGGTTGTGGAGATCATGGGGATGTTCAGCCTGACCGTGGTGGACCGGATGCGGCCCTCGTCCGTCTGCCAGCCCGTGCGGGTGGGCGTGTTGATCACCAGCGCGATCTGCCTGTTGGCCATGAGGTCGATGACGTTCGGCCTCGCGCCCGTGGCGATCTTCTGAAGCAGCGTCACCGGGATGCCCGCTTCCTGGAGCGCCGCCGCGGTGCCGGAGGTGGCATAGATCGTGAACCCCTGACGCGCGAGGATGGACGCGGGCTCGAGGATGCCCTTTCGGTCGCTTTCACGCACCGAGATGAACACGCCCCCCTCGGCGGGGGCTGTGGGCAGGGCGGACCCCGCCGCCATCTGGCTCTTGGCGAAGGCGATGGGGAACGAGGTGTCGATGCCCATGACCTCGCCCGTGCTGCGCATCTCCGGGCCCAGCACCACGTCCACGCCCGGGAACTTGCCAAACGGGAACACGGACTCCTTGACCGCGAAGCAGCCCCGGGGGCGGACCTCGCGCGCGCCCGAGCGGGCCAGGGGGTGGCCCATCATGGCCTTGGCGGCGATTGCGGGCCACGGCACGTGCGTGACCTTGCTGATGAAGGGCACTGTGCGGCTGGCGCGCGGGTTCACCTCGAGGATGAAGACCTCGCCCTCTTTCACCGCCAGTTGGATGTTCATCAGGCCACAGACCTTCAACTCCCGGGCCATGTCCCTCGCGAGAGACTCAAGGCGTGAGACCAGCGGCTGAGGCAGGGAGACCGTGGGGAGAGAGCACGCCGAGTCTCCGGAGTGGATGCCGGCCTGCTCGATCTGCTCGAGCACGCCCGCGACAAGGGCCGTGCCGCCCCCGGGCACGCCGAAGTCCGCGACGACATCGACATCGACCTCGGTCGCGCCCGCGAGGAACTTGTCGATGAGCACGGGGGCCTCGTCCATGCCGCTGGACTCCAGGGCCGTGTCGATGAAGTGCAGCAGGGCCTTCTCGTCCGGGCAGATCTCCATGCCCCGTCCACCCAGCACGTACGACGGGCGGATGAGGACCGGGTAGCCGATGCGGGAGGCGACCTCGCGTGCCTCGGCGACGCTGCGCGCGGTGCCCGCCGGCGGACGCTGCAGCTTCAGCCTGTCCAGCACCTCGTCGAAGCGGTTGCGGTCCTCGGCGCGGTCGATGGAGTCGACGCTGGTGCCGATGATCGGTGCCCCCGCGGCGACCAGGCCCTTGGCGAGGTTCAGGGGCGTTTGCCCGCCGAACTGCACGATGATGCCCTTCACCAGCCCGTTGCCGGGTTCGCCCAGCGGGCGAGCGTTCAGGCGTTCGATGACGTTGAGCGTGTCCTCGAGGGTGAGGGGTTCGAAGAAGAGCAGGTCGCTGGTGTCGTAGTCGGTGCTGACCGTCTCCGGATTGGAGTTGACCATGACCGATTCAAAGCCGAGCTCGTCCGCGGCGTAGGCGGCGTGGCAGCAGCAGTAGTCGAACTCGATGCCCTGCCCGATCCGGTTGGGGCCGCCGCCCAGGATGACGACCTTGGGCGTGCCGGTGACGCGCACCTCGTCGTCGGTGGAGGCACCCAGCGGGGCTCGCTCGTACGTGGAGTAGTAGTAGGGCGTGACCGCCTCGAACTCCGCGGCGCACGTATCCACGAGCTTGAACACAGGCTCGACCCCGGCCCTGCGGCGCTGGGCCCGCACCGCGAGGATCGTCTCGGGCGAGATCTTGCCCATGTACAGGTTCGCGAGCTGCGCATCGCTGTAGCCGAGCTGCTTGGCGCGGAAGAGCACCTCGCGGGGAACGTCCTCCGCGCGCCGGTAGTCGCAGAGGGTGTCCTCGAACTCCACAAGCTCCTTGATCTGGTCCAGGAAGAACGGGTCGATGCGAGTGAGCTCCGCCACCTGCTCCACGCTCCAGCCCATCTTGAAGGCGTAGCGGATGTAGTAGGGCCTCCCCTGGCATGGGACGCTCAGCTTGCGGCTGAGCTTGTCCAGAGGGATGGGCCACTCGATCTGCTGCCCGTCCGCGGTGCGGAGCCCCGTGTCCGTGGAGCCCGATGCGGGGCTCATCACGTCCAGCACCAGGTCGCCCTGCTCCACGGCGCGCATCGCGGTCAGCCACTTGTCGTTGCGGTCAAGGCCAAGCCCAAATCGCTTGACGTCCAGCGAGCGGATGGCCTTCTGGAACGATTCCTTGAACGTCCGGCCGATCGCCATCACCTCGCCCACGGACTTCATCTGCGTGGTCAGCGTCTCGTCCGCCTCCGGGAACTTCTCGAACGTCCAGCGCGGAATCTTCGTCACCACGTAGTCGATCGCGGGTTCGAAGCAGGCGCTGGTCGTGCCCGTGATGTCGTTCTTCAGCTCGTCCAGCGTGTAGCCCACCGCGAGCTTGGCGGCGATCTTCGCGATCGGGAAGCCCGTGGCCTTGGAGGCGAGCGCCGAAGACCGCGAGACACGCGGGTTCATCTCCACCACGATCATCTCGAAGGGGCGAGTGCCGTCGGCCCGGGGCTTGGGGCTGGGGTTGACCGCGAACTGCACGTTGCTCCCGCCGGTCTCGACACCCACGGCCCGCATGATGGCGAGCGCGCCGTCGCGCATGGCCTGGTATTCCTTGTCGGTGAGCGTGAGGATGGGCGCGACGGTGATGGAGTCACCCGTGTGCACGCCCATGGCGTCGAGGTTCTCGATGCCGCAGACGATGATGCAGTTGTCCTTGGTGTCGCGGACGACTTCGAGCTCGTACTCCTTCCAGCCGATGACCGACTGGTCGATCTGGACCTGCCCGATCATCGACGCGGCGAGCCCCCGGGCGACGATGTCGCGAAACTCCTCGAGGTTGTACGCGATGCCCCCTCCGCTGCCGCCGAGCGTGAACGCGGGGCGGATGATCGCCGGCAGGCCGATTTCCTTGAGAAACTCGTCGGCCTCCTCGCTGGTCTTGACCGTCCTGGCCTTGGGCATCGAGAGACCCAGGCCCTCCACGATGTCCTTGAACGTCTGGCGGTCTTCGGCGCGGTGGATGACCTCGCGGCTGGCGCCGATCATCTCGACGCCGAACTCCTTCAGCGTCCCGTTGTCGTGGAGCGCGCAGGCGCAGTTCAGGGCGGTCTGTCCGCCCAGCGTGGGCAGGATGGCGTCGATGCGGGGGCCCCTGGTGGCCTCGTTCTCGATGATCTTGCGGACGGCCTCGGGCGTGATGGGCTCGATGTAGGTGCGATCAGAGAACTGCGGGTCCGTCATGATCGTCGCCGGGTTCGAGTTGATCAGGACGATCCGATATCCCTCGGCCTTGAGCGCCTTGCAGGCCTGGGCGCCGGAGTAGTCAAACTCGCACCCCTGGCCGATGACAATGGGGCCGGATCCGAGGACGAGGATGGTCTTGATGTCGGTGCGCTTGGGCATCGGGCTCCGTTCGGGAGGGGGGCAGAGGGCCTTTGGCAAGGGCCGGGCGGCGCAAACTCGATGACGTTACGCCGCACGGGCCGGAGTGTCCACGCGGGGGCCGGGGCCTGTCGAAAGTTGCGCCGGCTCGGAACCGTCGGCGCGGAAGTCCGAAGCAGGTCCAGGGGCCGGAGTAGAATCGGGGCCGGAGCGGTGGGTGGACGAGCCCGGCCGCGCGGAAGGGGATTTCGTGGAGCCACATAGGCCAGAGCAGGTACCGCCGATGGGAACCGCCCCGCCGACTCGGCCGGGCGCAGTGGGATCCCGCCGCACGACCTGGCCAAGCGTCCTTGGCGTGATCACGATCGTGCTGGGAGCACTGGGGATCCTCAGCGGCCTCTGGTCGGCGATCTCTCCCCTGTTCGCGGAGCTTATCTCGAAGCTCGTGCCCGGCGGCGGTTCAGGAATGGAGTCCGTCGCCGCCTACGCATGGCTGATGGTGGTGCTCGGACTCGCGACGCTCGCGCGGGGCGGGCTGGAGATCATCGCGGGCGTGGCGATCTATCGGAGGCGAGGCGGGGCCCGCGCGCTCGTCTTGGCGTGGGCCTGGCTCGCGATCGTACTTTCGTTCGTCGGCGCCATCGCGACGTATTTGATACAACTGGAGCAGTTTCGGGTGATGACCGAGAAGGGCACGCCGATCCCCGCGGGGCTTGGAGGGGTCATCGGGGTCCTGAGCGCGGTTGTCGCGGTGGCCTGGGGCTGCCTCTTCCCGGTCTTTGCGATCATCTGGTTCTCGCGGCGTGCGATCCGAGAAGAAGTTCAGGGCTGGGCGCGCGGACCAATGTCATGAACTGCAAGGCCTGCGAGTACCCGCTCTGGAACCTCACCAGCCGCACGTGCCCGGAGTGCGGCGCCCCCTTCAAGCCCTCGGACTTTGAGTTCGCGCTCAACGCGGTGCGGTTCTGCTGCCCGCACTGCGCGCAGGAGTACTACGGCACCGGCGCACGAGGCCATCTGGTGCCGTCGTACTTCAACTGCGTGTCGTGCGGCAAGCCGGTGCACATGGACGAGTGCGTCCTGCTGCCCACGGCGGGCGTGAGAGAAGAACTGACGCGGGCGGACGAGAACCCCTGGCTCGCGCGGGCCAGGCTCGGGCGGGCCAAGGCGTGGTTCTCGTCCATCGGTCGGGCCATGACCCAGCCGGGACGCCTCATCGAGGCCACGCCCACCGGCTCGGGCTGGGGCTTCGGATTCGCGATCCTCACGAATCTCATCTTCAACCTCGTGGGTTGGGCCGGGTTCATCATCTTTGTGGTCATCATCTCGACCGTCGCGGCGGGCGGGAAGGGGGGGGGCGCACGGCCGCTGCTGGGCATCAGTGGCGGCATCGGCGCCGGGGCCGCCTCTGTCGTGCTGTTTCTGGGCGTGGGAATCCTGGCGTGGATCGCCGTCACCCATTGGTTACTCCGGATCACCGGCGGGTCGGCGCACCCGATCTCGCGGACCGCGCAGGCCATCTGCTATTCCTCCGGCGCCAACGTGCTGAGCGCGGTGCCCTGCCTCTCGCTCTACATCTGGCCCCTCGCCCTCATCTGGTGGGCTGTCAGCGCCACCATCATGGTCGCCCGGGGCCAGAAGGTCCACGGAGGCCGGGCCGCGTTCGCCGTGCTGGCCCCGCCCGGGGTCGTCGTACTGGCGGCGGCCGCCGGCTTTGCGTGGTTCATGTACTGGTCGATCAACATGGCCAACACCATGAACGCCGCGCCGCCTCCCGTTCCACCCGCCCCGACGGCCATCGTGTCCGAGGATGGGGCCGACCCGGATGAGGTCGAGGCGGTTCTGGGCCGGCACCGCGAGGAGGCAGGGCACTGGCCCTTCCACGCCATCGAGCTGGTGGGTGGCGGCCTCCGCCCCGAGCAACTCACGGGCGATGCGCCCGACGAGGCTTCGTCCGGGCGTCTCTACGGCGCAGACCTGGGCGTCTACTACTTGGGCACCGAGGAGCAGAAGACCCTCTTCCACGACCTCGTGCGTTCGAAGCTCCCGGAGCGCATCATCGCGCACCGCCTGGGCCGTTTCGTGTTCACCTATCACGGGGTGGACCCACAGATGCATCCGGACCTGTGGGTGATGGTCCGTGTTCGACGACAAGGGTCCGAGGAGCCTATCGCCGTCACGCGGGCGGGCGGCGTCACGGACTGGTACTCCAACCCCGAGGACTTCGCCGAGGCCTTGAAGACCCAAAACGCTGCGCGCGAGGCCGCGGGGCTCGCTGCGCTGCCGGACCTCATGGGAATCGAGGCGGACACCCCGGCGGTGGGCCCCTGAACAGCGGGCGGCTCTAAGTGGCTCGGTTCTTTGCGACCGCGCATGAAAATCCCGGCAAGGGCCCGGGGGCTCGGAGTCATGCTTTCAGGGGCATCGGCGCCTCAGGGACAGCTGCCGCCGGCGACGGCGTTGATCAGAGCAGAGATGTCGTCATCGTCGACGTTGCCGTCCTGGTTCACATAGAGGGCACAGGCGGGCACGCAGAAGAGCCCGAGGTCGGCGGAGGTGACGGTGCTTTCGCCGTTGGCGTCGCCCAAGACGTCCATGTTGGCGTTGGCGCCGCTCACGCGTGTCCGGTTGTCCCCTGTCTTGCCCGGCGAGGGGAGCAGGATGCCGATCGGCAGCGCGATGATCGCGATGACGACGAGAAGCTCAATCAGGGTGAATCCGGCGCGTCTGGCGGCCATGCGTGCTCCTTCGCTCGGGGGTGCGTGTGGTCTTCACACGCACGCTTCCCGACTGGCAAGAACACGAACTGGTGACTGTGAGCGTTCTGTGCAGATGGGGCGAGGCTTGGGTGCAAGCTCGTGGCTCCGTGCCCTGGGCGGGGCAGGGTCCGGCCCGGCCCTACCCTGTGTGACCATGAAGTTCGCAGTGGTCGTTCCCGTGTATAACGAAGCCCGCTGGGTCCGGCAGTCGGTCGCGCGTCTCAGGGCCACGCCCGCGCCCCGGGCGGGCCGGGGCCTGCCCGAGGACCCGCAGTGCGAGCGCACCATCTATCTTGTGAACGACGGCTCGACCGACGGCACGCGCGAGATCCTTGACGAGCTGGCCCGCGAGCCGGGCGTTGTGGCGCACCACCACCCCGCGAACCGGGGGAAGGGCGCCGCGATCCGCACCGGCTTCGGGCTCGCGCTCGCGCAGGGTGCGCAGGTCGTGATCGTCCACGACGCGGACATGGAGTACGACCCGGAGGATCACGCGGCGGTGCTGAGGCCGGTCTTTGACGGCCGGGCCGACGCCGTCATCGGCTCGCGGTTCATCGGGCACACGCACCGGGTGCTGTACTACTGGCACTACCAGGCGAACAAGCTCATCACGACCTTCTGCAACATGGTGACAAACCTCAACCTCACGGACGTGGAGTGCTGCCTGAAGGCATTCACCGCGCCCGCGCTCCGGGCCGCGACGCTGACGGAAGAGCGCTTCGGGATCGAGATCGAGCTGATCGCCAAGCTTGCGAGGGCCCGCGTGCCCGATGCGCCGCTGGACGCGCCCGCGTACCCCGCGACCGCTGCCCCGCTCCTCCGCCGCGCGAGGGTCTACGAGGTCGCGGTCTCCTACGCCGGCCGGACCTACGAAGAGGGCAAGAAGATCGGCTGGAAGGACGGCGTCGCGGCGCTGTGGTGCATCGTGAAGCACGGGCTGATCGGGGGTTGACGTCCGCTGGACGGTGCTGAATCTTCCATGACCCACGTCGCGCTCCGCATGCTCTTCGGCGACCGCACCAAGTACCTCACGCTGGTGCTGGGGCTCGCGTTCGCTGCGCTCCTCATGAACCAGCAGGGCGCGATCTTCCTGGGCCTGCTCTTCCAGGCGACGGGCCCGCTGCAGAACGTGAAGCAGGGCGATCTGTGGGTCGTGGACCCGGGAATCAAGTGGGTGCTGGAGTACCGCAGCCTCGGTGACCAGAGGCTCTCCCGCGTGCGCTCCGTGCCGGGCGTCGAATGGGCGGAGCCGTTCTTCAACGGCTGGGCGGTGACCGAGCTGGAGAGCGGCGACTTCGAGAAGGTGCAGGTGCTGGGCATCCCGCGGGCAACGCTCGCGGGAAGGCCCGAGGTCATGCTCGAGGGCCGGCTGGAGGACCTGTGGATCCCCGACGCCATCATCGTCGAGCAGCGGACGGCGCGTGCCATGGGCAACATCCGCCCGGGCGACACGCTGAAGATCAACGACCGGCGGGCGCTGGTCGTGGGCATCTGCAAGGCGCGCAGGGGCTTCGAGAGCAACGGCATCATCTACACGACCTTCGAGCAGGCGGTGCGGTTCTCGCCCGTGGGGCGAGAGTCCATCAGCTACATCCTCGTGCAGGTCAAGCCCGGCGCCGACCCCGCGATGGTGAAGCGGGGCATCAACGAGCTGGGGGACGTGCTGGCCCTCACCACCACCGAGTTCCGCGCCCGTACCATCGAGTTTGTCGTGCTCGCCACCGGCATCGGCGTCAACTTCGCGATCACCATCGCCCTCGGCTTTGTCGTGGGGCTTCTGCTGTCGGCGTCGATCTTCTACCAGTTCACGCTCGAGAACCTGCGGCACTTCGCGGTGCTGAAGGCGATGGGCGCGAGTTCGGGCACGCTGGTCCGGATGATCCTGCTCCAGGCGCTGGTGGTGGGGGTGGTGGGGTTCGGTATCGGCACGGGCGCCGCGGGCGCGTTCGCGATCATCAACCGCCGGGTCGAGGGCGACCTCGCGACGTACTTCCCATGGCCGTTGCTCGTGGGCAGCTTCGTGACCACGCTGCTCACGATCTTTCTCGCGAGCATGCTGAGCATCCGGCGCGTGGTCCGGGTCAGCCCCGGCGCCGTGTTCTCCTCCTGAGGGTCACGCCCGCACGTCAAGCCGGAGCCCGATCGTTGCCCACTCCGAGGCGAACATCGCCGAGCGTGCGGGGGGCTTGTAGGGTTTGAAGGTCTCCGCCGCGGGCGCCACGCGCTCGCTGCGGCGGTTCTGCTTCTCGAGGTACTCCCAGTAGGGGAGCACGCCCCGGTCGCAGCCACCGGTGTCGCTCGGGCCGCACACCGGCTCAATGCGGCGGTCTGTCGCGAGTGGCGGCGTCTGCCAGACGCACGAGTTTGTGATTGACGCGAGCACGGCACGGCACAGAACTCCAACAGCCGTGCCGCGCGGCGGCCCCTCGTCCGTGCCCGATAATCACCCGCGGAGCGACCCGCCGAAGGGTCCTGGAGCCCGCCGCGAATCCGAAGGCTACGGCGGGCGGCACGCTGTGTGGCGGATTCGCAACGTCGGGCCGTCCGCTCGCGTCAACGCCTCCGGGGTGCAACGATCTTCGCGTGCTCCGTACCAGCGACCTGGACTATGACCTGCCTGAGTCCGCTATCGCGGCGACCCCCGCGCCGGCGCGCGAGGACGCCCGCCTGATGGTGGTTGGAGCCGGACCCATCCGCGACCTCCGCATCCCGGACCTGACCGGCCTGCTGGCACCGGGCGATCTGGTGGTCCGCAATCGCACCCGCGTGGTGCCCGCTCGCTTCGTGGGGACCAGGCCCGATACCGGCGCCAAGGCCGAGGGGCTGTTCCTCAGAGAGATCGGTCCCGGGGTCTGGGCGGCGATGATCAAGACCCGGCGCGTCGGAGAGGGTGTGACGTTCGGGCTCGTCTCTCGCACCGGCGAACGCACCGGCGTGCGGCTCTCGCTGATTCGCCGGCTCGAGGAGCCCGGCGCGTGGGAGGTGCACGTCGACGACCCTTGTGGGCGGGCTTCGCTCGCACTGCTGGAAGAGGTCGGACGCACGCCGCTCCCGCCATACATCCTCTCGGCGAGGCGGCGCTCGGGGCTGGATGTCCCCGACGACCTTGACCGGGCACGCTACCAGACCGAGTTCGCCGCGGGGCGGCCCGCGTCGGTCGCGGCTCCGACCGCGGGGCTGCACCTGACGCCCCGCCTCGAGGCGGCGCTCGTGGCCCGGGGCGTGCGCGTGGCGGATGTCGAGCTGCAGGTGGGCACGGGCACCTTCCGCACCGTCGAGACCGAGTTCGTCGAGCAGCACAACATGCACGAGGAGCGGTGCCTTGTGCCCGTGGAGACGGCACGCGAGGTCCAGGCGGCGCTCGCCCGTGGCTCGCGCGTGGTGTGCGTAGGCACGACCTCGGCCCGCACGCTCGAGGCGGCCTCTGCTCAGGGGGCCGCTCCCGGCGAGTGGTTCACGACGCGGCTTCTCATTACCCCCGGCTACCGATTCCGCGTGACGCGCACGCTGCTCACAAACTTCCACCTGCCCAGGTCCACGCTCATGGCGCTGGTGGCGGCGATGCTCCCCGGGGGCGCGACGGAACTACGAACACTCTACGAACAGGCGCTCTCCGACGGGTACCGTTTCTACAGCTATGGCGACGCGATGCTCGTGCTGCCCTAGAAACCTCACACTTTTATACAAATTCGGGTGAGCCTATCCGGTGCTCTTCGCTTCAATGGAGGCAGATCGCTGTGGGGGCACCCCGCCCCCGGCGTGAGAAGGAGGTGCCCGATGAAGCACTGTGCGATCACCCTATTCCTCGCCGCCTCGTGTGCAAACGCGGGGCCTCCAGGTGACTATGGCGACGCCCCGGTCGGCGACAACGGCCAGGGTATTCTCGCGTACCAGGGTGTGGTCGCGCGCTGGAATACGCGCTTCAGCCATACCAACACAGTGTTCAGCCCCCAGTATCCGCAGGGAGCCTGGCTCAATCCGGGTTACACCGGCTTCCTTGGTGCCCTCGCGCCGGGAGTGCGAGCCGACAGCGCGATGGACCCGGCGCTCCCCGAGAACGACTGCCGCCCCGTGCTCCTCTTTGATGGCCCGGCGCCCCCCAACGCGGGCCCCAACCCGCTCGCTCAGCTCGAAGTGACCGTGAGCAGCACGCCCGCTCACAACCCGGACGATCCGCTCTATCTCAACGTCTGGATCGATCAGAACCGCGACGGCAAGTGGCAGGACGGGTACTTCAACGCCACGCCTCTCATTGCCTGGAACCTCGAATGGGTGATGCAGGACGTGCCCGTGTACATCGCACCCGGCACGCTCGCGCGAGTCAACACCGGGGGCATGAGGCTAGAAAACCCCACAGCCTCGGTCTGGGTTCGCGTGATGGTCACCGACGAACCCGTGGGGGCCGCATTTCGGGGCCCTCCTACCAGTATCACGCACTGGTGGGATTCCACCATGACCGCCGCGCACCCCTTCCGGGGCGAGATCGAGGATCACTTCCTCGAGTACCAGACCACGCAGCCCGGCACCGCACCCGTGAAGGGTGTGTGGTGGAGGCCGTTCCTCAACAACCCGGGCGGGGCGGCGCCGCCCAAGCCCGCGTGCGATGTGTTCTACAAGGGGCCGTGGCGCGTCGCGACGCCCCGCTGCGCCCCGATGGTGGTCTTCCCGCTCAACTACACCTCCAGCAGCCGCAACAACGGCTGCGCGCTCGCGCCGGTGCTCTGGGGCATGTACGGCCTGAAGCACGTTGCGGGCGTCATCGGCCCGCCCAATGTTTCGGTGAGGCCACCGAGACCACCGGGCTCCGCCGGGGCGGGCATCCCGCCCTCGTTCACGTGCCCCGCACCCGCCGCCGCGGTCATCTCGCTGCCCGCGGGGCCGATCCCCAACGAGGGTGCGCTCATGGACAGCATGACCCTGCCCGAGGCGAGCCTCACCGGGGGAACGCTCCGCATCCAGGCCTGCTACCCGCCCCCGCCTCCGTTCCCCAGGCGGCTGCGCTTCCGCGCGTACCGCGCGTTCTTCCACACGCAGACCTGCGGCAGCGTGCACGTCTCGCGCTCGGTCTTCGAGCAGCCAGAAACCGGCCTCACTATCGCCCACGCCGTCGCCGAGGGCCCGGGCTACAGCTCCGACTACTGCGACTTCGAGCATGGCGGGCTCGAGGAAGACTTCGTCGACCTCGCCGAGAACCGCCCTTTCCCTGACCCGGACTTCACCAACTTCGCCTTCAATCTTCCTTCTCCGAGCGGCTCCGAGGCAACGCTCGATCCGGACACGTTCGTCAGCCCGCCCCATTCCCTCAGGCTCCGCCGGGCGTCGTACATCGTCTCGCCCGCCTTCCCCGCCCACTACGAGGCGGAGATGATCGAGCTGTGGTACATGGGTGGCGGGCCCGGCGCCATGATGCAACTCGTTTCCGTGGACGGCATGACGCTGAACGCCGACCTGCCCCCCGCCGGCGACTGGCAGTCCTTCGTCATGACTCTTCCTCCGGACTTCAGGCTTCAGTCCATCGTCGTGGACAGCAACTCGCCCCTGCCCCTGCGCATCGACGATCTCGGGATCGATCTCCGGGAGATCAGCCCCCCGGCGCCCCCGTGCGACCCTGACTTCAACCAGGACGGGAACGTCGATCAGGACGACGTCGTCTACCTCATCAATGTCATCGGGGGTGGTGAGAACCCCACAGAGCGCGACCCTGACTTCAACCAGGACGGGAACGTCGATCAGGACGACGTGACGGCCCTCATCAACGCCGTGGGTGGGGGTGGCTGCCCGTAATGCCCGCGTTCGCCTGCTCCCACGCGGCCCCGGCCTTCCGGGGCCGCTTTCATGCGCGTCGGACGGGCGGATCGAGGCTCCGAACGTGGTCCCCGCGTATTCTCCCGCCATGCTTCACCTCCTTGCGCTCCTCGTGACCGTGCAGCCCACACCGCCCCTTGCATCGGAGGCCATGGCGGCGGTCAGCGCCGAGCGGGCCAAGGCCTCGGTCGTGACCCTCGCGTCGTTCGGTACCCGCCACACGCTCTCCGAGACCGAGAGTGATACCAGGGGCATCGGCGCCGCGCAGCGGTGGCTGCTGGCGCAGTTGCAGGAGGCCGGGGTCGAGGCCCGGCTCGAGACCTTCGACGCTCCGCCCATGCAGAGGCTGCCCGAGGGCGCCAAGATCGTGAACGTCGTCGGGGTACTCAAGGGTTCGATGCCCGAGGCGGCGGACCGTCTCTACTACGTCGTGGGCCACTACGACACCATCAACAGCGACCGGATGGACTCCAAGGGCGATGCACCCGGAGCCAACGACGACGCCTCGGGCACCGCGGTGGTGCTCGAGTGCGCCAGGGCTCTCGCCGGCCGCAAGCTGGAGTCCACGATCGTCTTTCTCTGCACCGGCGCCGAAGAGCAAGGGCTCGTCGGAGCGAGGTTCCACGCGGAGGCGGCTCGGGCGCGGGGCGACAACATCGTCGCGGTCCTCAGCAACGACATCGTCGGAGACCCCTCGCCCCTGCTCACCATCCCCGCGGACCCGCGGGGCGATGACTGGGTGAGCCAGTCCGCAACGAACATGGTCCGCGTGTTCTCCGAGGGCATCCCGAGGAACGCCTCCGCCGCGGATCTGGCCAGCATCCGCCAGCTCGGGACCGAGAGCGACTCCACCAGCCGCCAGCTCGCGAGGTATGTGCTCACAATCGCGATGCGCGAGGACGCGCCGGTGAAGCCGCTCATCATCTTCAGGCAGGATCGCTTCCTGCGGGGGGGCGACCATTCCGCGTTCAACGATTCGGGCTTCGCCGCCATCCGATTCAGCACCCCCGCCGAGGACCACTCCCGCCAGCACCAGAACGTGACCGAGAAGGACGGCAAGCCCTACGGCGATGTCCCTGAGTTCGTGGACGGCGAGTACGTCGCCAACGTCGCGCGCCTCAACGTTGCGGCGCTCGTGAACTTTGCCAACGCCCCCCGCCCTCCCAAGGACGTCCGCATGATCACCTCGGGGCTCACCACCTCCACGACCGTGCGGTGGTCGCCCAGCCCGGAGCCCGACGTTGCCGGCTACGACCTGGTCTGGAGGCCCACGACGTCCTGGCAGTGGGAGGGGTCCAAGGACTGCGGCGACGTACGCGAGTTCACGGTGCCCATCTCCAAGGACAACTTCATCTTCGGCGTGCGGGCGTACGACAAGGACGGCTATCGCAGCCAGGTGACCGTTGCCGGGGCGGCGCCCAAGTAAGGGGCGGCCACACAAAGCCGTGGGCGGCTCTCGACTGAAACCAGGACGCCCCCGGTCCGAACGACATGGCGATCATTGCAGGCGGCCAGCCCGCCAAAGGGGTTCCCATGAGCGCTGACATCATCGAGCATCAGGTCATCGGCGGGGACATGCAGGCCCTGATCGTCACCCTCGACCCGGGAGAGGCCGTGGTCGCGGAGGCCGGCGCCATGATGTACCTGGAGGACGGCATCGAGATGGGTACCGCCCTCTCGATGAAGAAAGACGCCCCCGGGCTCCTCGGGCGGCTCTTCGAGGCGGGCAAGCGCGCCGTCACGGGTGACTCGTTCTTCATCACTTTCTTCACGAACAACGCGCGGGAGCGACGCAACGCGGCGTTCGCCGCCCCGTACCCCGGGCACATCGTGCCCATCCAGCTCGAGGACCACCGGGGGGAGATCCTGTGCCAGAAGGATGCCTTCCTCTGCGCCGCCAGAGGTGTCAGCGTTGACATCGCCTTCACCCGGCGCATCGGCGCGGGCCTCTTCGGCGGCGAGGGCTTCATCCTTCAGAAGCTCTCTTCCCCGGATCGGCGCGGTCAGGCCTTTCTGCATGCGGGGGGCACCGTCATCCGCCGCGAGCTTGCGCAGGGCGAGACGTTGAAGGTCGACACAGGCTGCCTCGTCGGCTTTGAGAGCACCGTGGACTACGACATCCAGCTCGTGCCCGGCATCAAGAATAAGCTCTTTGGTGGCGAGGGGCTGTTCTACGTCAGGCTCACGGGCCCCGGCACCATCTGGCTCCAGACGCTGCCCTTCTCCCGCATGTGCGACCGCATTATCGCCGCGGCCCCTTCCGCGGGAGGCTCCCGCAGGGGCGAGGGCAGCGTGTTGGGCGGGCTCGGGGCCCTGCTCGACGGCGACAACAGCTAGCGGCTCACGGCGCCTTCGTGCCCGGCTCGGGGCGGGCGATCTCGTACACCGCGCCCGTCAGCCCACGCACCACCAGCGTGAATCGGGCCAGGTCGAGGGTCTCCGGGGTGTCGGTCGCCTTGTGGTAGTGCGGGTTGCGGAAGTTCGCGGTGTCCGTGACCATCAGCGCCGGCACCCGCATCGCCATGAACGGGCGGTGGTCGCTGCGGGTCATGTCCGGGAGCGCCACGGGCACGAAGTCGACAACCGTGGTCTTGAGGCCGGGCGCCGAGGCGAGCATCGCCCCCGAGAGCTCGCGGATGAAGGCCTTGTCGCGCGCGATGCCCACGAGCGCTATGGAGTCACCGACTGTTGGGGCCTCGAAGACGCCCGGCTGAGTAGGGATCGGGCTCTTCTGGCTGTTCGGCTCGTCGCTGAAGTACCCGAGCATCTCCAGGCTCAGCATCCCGACAATGGTCTCCGGGTTCTGAACGGCCGCGGGGGCGGGCGGCGCATCTGGGGCGGAGGGCGCGGGCTGGTGGTGCTTCTTCCAGTCCGCCGCGTACGCGGATGAGCCGACCAGGCCCACCTCCTCGAGGTTGAAGAACGCGATGCGGATGGTGCGGCGCGTCGGGTAGTCCTTCAGGATGCGTGCCAGTTCCAGGGCCGCCGCGGTCCCGGTCGCGTTGTCATCCGCCCCGGGTCCCATGGGCACCGCGTCGAAGTGCGCCCCGACCACCAGCACCTCGTCCTTCAGGTCCGTGCCCGGCAGGTCCACGATGATGTTGTGCCAGGTGATCTGGCCCGCGTCCGAGGGATCGTCGATCTCCGCGCCGGGCGAGCCCCATGTGAACGCGTGCATGATCGGGGTGAGCCCAAGTGCCCGCAGCCGGTCCGCGAGCATCGACTCGGCTTTGCGCAGCCCCTCCCGGTGCTCGGGGCTGCCCAGTGCGGAACGCTTCTCTGGGAGCGACCGGATCGCCTCCACCAGCCTCTCGGTGCTGACCAGAGAGGCCGGCTCGGGGGGCGCGGGGAGTGCGCATAGCGAAAGCATGAGGGTGATCACGCCCGCATTGTTGGCCTTGTGCCCGGCCGGGTCAGCGCTTGGGCTCGCCCGCCGGCGTGTACTCCACCGCGGAGGTGATCATCCGCTGCACGCGCTGCACGATCGCGCGGTCCGACTCGGACAGGTCCGGCTGAGACGCCAGTGCGGCGACGTCGGAGGTGATGGTGCCCTTGTCGCCCACCAGCACCAGGACGCCCCGGTCCAGCGGGATCGCCCCGGAGGCGATCGCGTTGAGCTGCTTGGCGTCAAGGGTAGTGGCGGCCTTCAGGTCGCCCGCGATGCTGGAGAAGGGCAGCCCGGCCCCGACCAGCGAGGCGCCGGTGCCCACCACTCCGCTGACGCCCTGGAAGGCCTCGACGGTGTTGGTGCGGACGGTCTCGCGGGCCTTGGCGACCTCGGATTCCGAGATGTCGCCCGCGCGGAGTCGGTCCAGCTCGCGGGTGAACTCCACCAGCGACTCGCCCGTGGCGTCGGCACGCACCGAGGCCCGGGCCATCCAGTACCCCGCGCCTGGCTGCATGACGAACGCCGAGCCGGCGCCGTAGGTGTACCCGTGGTTCTCGCGCAGGTTCTGGTTCAGGCGGCTGGTGAACGACCCGCCCAGGATGGTGTTGATGAGGTCGTAGGGCACGCGCCGCTCGTCCGCGGCGTGGATGCCGGGGGCGAGATAGCGCACAACGGTCTGCACCGCGTTGGGGCGGTGGACGATGACCACGCGCATCGAGTCCGATGGCGCGGGCTGCACCACATTGGCCGCGGCGCGGGGGGTGCCCCCCTTCCAGTCCGCGAAGAGGCCCGCGAGCGTCCGCTCCGCCTCGGCCCTCGTGAGATCGCCGGCGATGAGCACCGTGGCGCTCGCGGGGCTGAAGAGCGACTGCTGGCGGGCCCTCACCTGCTCCAGCGTGAACCCGGCGACCGTAGAGGCGGTGCCCGACGAGGGCCACGCGTAGGGCGACGAATCGCCGAAGAGCACGCGCTGGCCCACGCGCCCCGCGACCGCCATGGGCTGAGCGTCCTCCTGCTTCAGGCCCTCAAGGTGCAGGCGCTGCACGCGCTCCCAGTCGGGCTGCTTCATCGCGGGCGTGCGGATGGCCAGCCCAGCCAGGGCCCCGGCCTTGTCGAAGTTCCGCTTCACGCTCGTCACGTTCACCCACGCGGTCTCGCCGCCGGCCCCGGCGCCAAAAGTCGCGCCCAGTGACTGCACCGCGTCCGCGAACTGTTCGGCGCTGTAGTCGCCCGCGCCCTCGTCGAGCATCTGGGCGGCGAGGCCCGAGAGCCCGGCGGTCTCACGCGTGTCCAGGGGCTGCCCGGGCGTGAAGAGCACGCGCATCGCCACGATGGGCAGCTCCGGCTTGCTCCACAGCATCACCGGCATGCCGTTGGGGAGGGTGAATGTCTCCGGCGCGGGCGGATCGAACGCGCCCGCGGCGAGGTCCGCGGGGCGTTCATCGCGGGGTGTGGCGTCGCGGTCCGGCTCGGAGGGCAGCACACGCATGATCAGCCTGGAGTCCTGCGTGAGCACCGCGCGGGCCACACGGTGCACCGAGGCGGGCGTGGCGTTCCGGTACCGATCGAGATCGCGCTTGAAGCCGTCGGGCGTGCCGAAGTTGTACTCGTACTCGTTCAACTTGTCGGCCTTCGCGAGCACGGATTGAAGCTGGCTGACCTTCGAGAGCTCGATGGTCGCCTTGCGCTGCTCCAGCTCGGCCTCCGTCGGGCCGGACTCCAGCAGCTTCGCGACTTCCTCATCGACGATCGCTTCCACTCTGTCCAGATCCGCGCCGGGCATGGTGATCACGTCGATGCGGAACACGCTCTGCACCTTGGCGCTGGCTTGGTACGAGGACACGTCGCTCGCGAGCTTCTCCTGTTCCACAAGACGCCGGTACAGGCGGCTGGACTTGCCCTCCGCAAGCACCGCGCCGAGCAGGTCGCACTCCGCGTCCCCGGGGGTGAACGCCGAGGGGCTGTGGTAGCACATCGAGGTCCGGGGCTGCTGCACCTGGTCCAGCGTCACCGCCCGCACGACCGTGCCCAGCTTCACCGGCGCCGCGGCTTTGTGCGCGGGCTCGGCCCCGCGGGGGAGCGTGCCAAACAGGCTCGCGACCATCGGCTTGATCGTCGCGGAGTCAAAGTCGCCGGCGATGACCAGCGACGCGTTGTTCGGGATGTAGAACGTGGCGAAGAAGTCCGTCACGTCGATGAGCTGCGCCGACTCAAGGTCCCCGTGCGTCCCGATCACCTCGTTGTGGTAGGGGTGATCGCCCGGGAACATGATCTCGGTGATCTTGAGCTCGGACTTTCCGTAGGGCTGGTTCTCGATCGATTGGCGGCGCTCGTTGCGCACCACGTCGCGCTGCTTGTCGAGCTTCTCCTGGGTCATGGTCCGGCCCAGGTCTTCCAGCCGGTCGGCGTCGAGCCACAGCAGCGTCGGCAGAAGGGACGCGGGCCCCGAGGAGAAGTAGTTGGTCCGGTCGAAGTTCGTGCTCGCGTTGTTCGAGCCGCCCCCGGTCTCCATCAGCACGTCGAACTGGTTGCCGGGCACGCGCTGCGTCCCCATGAACATCAGGTGCTCGAACAGGTGGGCAAACCCGGAGCGTCCCGGGGACTCGTCCTTGGAGCCCACCCGGTACCATGTGTTGATGGCGACCACCGGCAGGCTGTGGTCCTCGTGCAGGATCACCGTCAATCCGTTGGGCAGCTGGTACTTCTCGAACTGAACCACCTGCGCATGCGAGGCGGAGGCGAACGCGACAAACGCGGCGATCGTGAGCGTGCGGACCATGAATGCAGTCTCCAGAGGCGCGGGCGAAGTCTCCGCCCGTGCGAAGTGGAATCCTACGCGCTGCGCGACAGGGTGCCGAGGAGAGCCGCCCCGCGAGTCAGTATCAGCAGCGGATGACGCTGTGCACGTCGCCAAAGCTCTTGACGCGGGCTCGCCCATCCAGCGACTCGAGCTCGATGAGCACCGAGATCCCCGCGATGGTGGCCCCCGCGTGCGAGAGCAGCTCGCAGCACGCCGCGAGCGTGCCCCCGGTCGCCAGCAGGTCGTCGACGATCAGCACCCGCGAGCCCGGACGGACGGCGTCGGAGTGCATCTCGACCCGATCCGTGCCGTACTCGAGCGCATAGGTGACGCCGTGCACCTTGCGGGGAAGCTTGCCCGCCTTCCGGACCGGGACAAACCCCGCGGAGAGTGATTGGGCGACCGCTGTGCCGAAAATGAACCCGCGCGACTCCGCTCCCGCGACTACCTCGATGCCCTTGCCCCGGAAGGGGTTGGTCATGAGCTCGACCGCGAGGGCCAGGGCCCCCGGGTCCGCGAGCAGGGGCGTGAAGTCACGGAAGACGATCCCGGGCTTGGGAAAGTCCGGCACGTCCTTGATAAGGGCCCTGAGCTGGGCGAGCAGAGAGTCCGGCAACGGGTGCTCCGATCAGGCGAGGACTTCGACGCTGGAGTACTGGTCGAGATTCACGTAGACCAGCTCGCCGTCGTCCTTGCGGAGCTTGAGACGGTCGAGCCACAGCTTGTGGTCCATGCTGTGGGCGTACCAAGAGCCGGTCTTCTCCTGCCCGAAGCCGACGACGGTGCCCTCGATGCTCGTGGCGAGCGTCGGATCGGCGTTGCCGAGGTGTGGAACCTGCTGGGTGACCCGGACGCGCTGCCCCGCCTTGTATGAGTCCGCTGCCATGGCGGGGCGATGATAGCACGATCAAAAAACCACGTCGGGCCGTCCCCGAGAGCCGACCCGACGCGGTAGGGAAGAGGGTTCGAGTTGCTTACCGAGACCATCACCGTCGGGTTGCGGGCCGGGCGGGTTTTTTCTAGACTTGTCCGGGCAGTTTCCCATCCACCTGCAATCTAAGGAGTTCCGAGTAGCGGCCGCCGCGCGAGAGCAGTTCCTCGTGCGTGCCGACCTCTGCGACGGCGCCCTCCTGAAGCACCACGATGCGGCTTGCTCCGCGGATCGTGCTCAGCCGGTGGGCGATCACGAAGCACGTCCTCTGCTGCATCAGCTTGAAGAGACTGTGCTGGATCAGGACCTCACTCTCGGTGTCAAGGTTGCTCGTGGCCTCATCGAGGATCAGGATCAGCGGGTCCGCCAGCACCGCCCGCGCGATGGCAAGGCGCTGCTTCTGCCCGCCGCTCAGCCTCACCCCACGCTCGCCGATCAGTGTCTGATACCCCTTGTCGAGCTGGGTGATAAAGCCGTGGGCGTTGGCGACCTTGGCGGCGTCGATGATCTGCTCGGGCGTCGCGTCGCGCCGTCCGTACGCGATGTTCTCCGCCACGGACCCGTCAAACAGAAAGACGTCCTGCTCGACGATGCCGAGCAGGCGCCTGTACGAGGCGGGGTCGATCTTCCGCAGGTCCACACCATCGAACCGGATGTACCCTCCCGAGGGGTCGTAGAAGCGTGCGAGGAGATTGCAGAGCGTGGTCTTGCCCGCGCCGCTGGGGCCCACCAGCGCGATGGTCTCGCCGGGTTCGACCGAGAGCGTGACGCTCCGGATTACGGGCCCGGCGTCGGCCGGGGCCTCTTCGGGCTTTCCCTTGGTGTCCGCGTTGCCGGCCGGCGCGGGCTTGCTGCGCGGGTAGGTGAACCACACGTCCCTGAGCTCGAACCGTCCCTCGGCGGTGGTGCGGTCCACCGAGACCTCCCCCGGCAGCGACGCGAACTCTCTCTCCTCGCCCAGCAGGTCGAGCACGCGGTCGAGGGCCGCGAGGTTGCTCTGCACCTGAGTGGCGCTCGACGTGAGCGTCTCCAGGGGGCCCAGGAGCATCAGCAGGTACGTCGAGAACATCATGACGTCGCCGATGGTGAGCGAGCCCCGCAGCACCTGCGTCCCGCCATAGATCATCACCGCCGCCGATGCAAGCGGGATGAGGATCGCCCAGACGATCTCCAGCCACCTGGACCACCACCACGTGATGATCTGGATACGGGTCATGAAGTGCTGCGCGCCGGTGAACCGGGACGACTCGGCCCGCTCACGCCCAAAGCCCCGCACCACGCGCATGCCGCCGAACGCCTCCGTCGTCGTCGCGTCGATCTGCTGACGCACCTGGTTGGCGTCGCGGTAGAGGGGCCTGATGCGGCTGATCCAGGTGCGGTGGGTGAACCACACGGCGGGGATGAGCATGAGGCCGCCCGCGAGCAGGCGCCAGTCGACGAACGCGAGGATGACCAGCGTGCCCAGGAGCTGCACGATGGCCCGCCACGGGTTGTAGACGAGGGAGAAGAGGAGCTCGCCCGCGAGGCCCGCGTCCTCGCGGAGCACGCTGGCCATGCCGCCGCTCTTGTAGTGCTGGATGCGGTGCAGGGGGAGGCGGACCGCGTGCTCGAAGGCCACGCGCCTGAAGTGGGCCTGCACGCGCTTGGTCACGCGCGTCATCTGCCATCGACCGACGGTGCCGATGCTCACCCCGATGGCCGCCATTCCCACGATGAAGAGCCCCAGCCACCACAGCAGCGACTCGCGCGTGCTGGGGAGGGAGAACGCATCCCGCACCGAGGCGGGGATGCCGCTCGGCCCCGGGCTGTCCGTCAGGACATAGTCGATCGCGACCTTCGTAGACGCAGGGATCACAAGGCCGATGCCCGTGACGATGGTGAGCGTGAAGAGCGCGAGGGCCAGTGACCCCCGGTGGCCGGGTGCCGCGACCTCCCAAAAAAGAGCGAACAGCTCGAAGAAGCTCCGAGAGCGCTTGTGCTTTGGCTTGCCCGGCTTGCCGGGCGATGGCCGCTCGGCCCACTGCTTGTCGGTGCGGCGCGAGGACTGATAGTCCTCGAAGCGTCGGCGGCTGGATGCGCGGGGGTCAATCATGCGAGTCGCTGCCCGCACCATATCGGCCTGATCGCGCCGGAACGAGGGCGCAACCCGGCCCAAGTACCCAGGCTACGTGATTGGGCGCAATGCCCGCCCGCCGGCAACTGAACTTTCAGAAGAGATTGAAAAATAGCGAGCCCGCTCCGCTCGGGCGCAGAACCCGGTGCTCTGGTCTTGTCGTAACCCGCGGCGGGCTCGGCAACCGCCCTGCCGAACGCGGCGAAAAATGCACCGTGCCACACTCGATGGTGAGAGTTCGGTCTCAACTGGCCGAGATCGCTTCCATCATCTCCACGGCCTTCGCGACCGTGCGCACGTTGCGGCAGGTTCCGGGCGTGCCGAGCGCCGCCTCCACCTTCGCCATCGAGAGCTTCGAGGCGCCCACGCCCTCCGGAAAGTGCAGGTACGCCTCTCCCCGGGCCACGACGATCCGCTCCGGACCTGTGCACACCGCCGCGACCGCTTTGGCCGCGCCGCGCACCGCTTCGCCCTCGAGAAACATCACAAGCACCCGCGCCGGATCGCCCTCAAAGGGGCACGCGGCGAGTGCCGCGCGTGTCTCCTCCAGCGTGCGGACGACAACGCTCGGCCGAAAGCCGTGGGACTGCTCAATTCCTGCCGCAATCTTCCGTGACGCTGCAGCAATGGCCGTTGCCGACCCCGTGAACACCACGTTGCCGCTCTGGATGTACGTCGCCGCGTTCCGCAGGCCCAGGTCCTCGCAGATGCACCGGAGCGAGGCCATGGGGAGGGTGTTCTTGCCCCCGACGTTGATGCCGCGGATGAGGGCGACGGCTGGGGTCATGCACCAGCCTACGCGACGGGCGGCGCCGGCGCTCTATGATGGCGAACACGCTCGGGGCGCAACGACCATTCGGGGTCGATGCTGAGATGCACCCGTAGAACCTGATCCGGCTCGCACCGGCGGAGGGAAGCGACCTATGCCCGCGACTCCACACCGTTTCGCCGCTCCCCTGCACGGGGCCCTCAACCCCGGCGGCACGCAGCACGTCACCACCCCCGGGTCCTTCGCGCTCGCGCCGGATGTCGGCGGGCCTCTCATGTTCGCCAGCCCCGACACCCCGGGCATGCCCCCACCCAGCGACAAGACCGCCTGGGACTTTCTGCCCGATGGCTGGCTCACCGTCGCATCCAGCGCCCCGCTCCCTCCGCCCGTTGCATCCTCGCCCTGCGGCGCGTGCCATCACGCGGCGTTTGTCTCGGCCCGGGGCGAGCATCGCGTCGTGTCATTCCCCGCGGGCTTCACGCCCATCACACAGCTCGAGCACGCCCGCCTGGGCAGCATCACGCCCCAGATGAGGCGCGTCGCCGAGCGCGAGCCGCACTTTGAGGCGCTCTACCCGGGCAGGGCCGCGCTCGCGGTGCGCGACGAGGTCGCCGCGGGCCGCATGGTGATCCCCGCGAACATCAACCACCTGAGGCACCGGCTGGACCCGATGTGCATCGGCCGCGCCAGCCGCACCAAGGTGAACGCGAACATGGGCGCCTCGCCCGTCTCCTCCGGCACGGACGAAGAGGTGGAGAAGCTGAAGTGGGCCGAGAAGTGGGGCGCGGACACGGTGATGGACCTCTCGACCGGTGGCGACCTCGACGCCTGCCGCGAGGCCATCATCCGTAACTCCACGGTCCCCATCGGCACGGTCCCGATCTACTCGATGATCCTCGGGAAGAAGATCGAGGACCTTGACTGGGCCACCATCGAGGCCTCTCTGCACCATCAGGCGGCGCAGGGCGTGGACTATTTCACGATCCACGCGGGCGTGCGCCGCGCACACCTGAAGCACGTGAAGAACCGGCTCATCGGCATCGTCAGCCGGGGCGGGTCGCTCCTCGCCAAGTGGATGCTCGTGCACGGGCGCGAGAACATCATGTACGACCGCTGGGACGACATCTGCCTCATCCTCAGGCAGTACGACGTCACATTCAGCATCGGCGACGGCCTCCGCCCGGGGGGGCTCGCCGACGCCACCGACGCCGCCCAGATCGCCGAGCTCGAAACCCTGGGCGAGCTCACCGAGCGCGCGTGGCGTCAGGGCGTGCAGGTCATGATCGAGGGGCCCGGGCACGTCCCCTTCGACCAGATCGAGTGGAACGCGAAGGTGCAGCGCACGCTCTGCCACGGCGCACCCTTCTACGTCCTTGGCCCCTTGGTCACGGACGTGTTCCCGGGCTACGACCACATCACAAGCTGCATCGGCGCCACGGCGATGGCCTATCACGGGGCCGCGATGCTCTGCTATGTCACGCCCAAGGAGCACCTGGGCCTGCCCAAGAAGGACGACGTGAAGCAGGGGTGCATCGCCTACAAGATCGCCGCCCACGCCGCGGACGTTGCCCTGGGCATCCCCGGTACGCGCGACCGCGACGACGAGCTGACCAAGGCCCGCGCCGCGCTCAACTGGGAGAAGCACTTCGAGCTCTCCTTCGACCCCGACACAGCCCGCGCCTACCACGACGAAGACCTCGACGTCGACACCGACTTCTGCGCCATGTGCGGCCACGACTGGTGCAGCGTCCGCATCAGCAAGGAAATCCAGGAGTTCGCCAGCGGCAAGGCCGAGGGCTTCGAGCGCGTGGGTGCCAACGGCCGCGCCGGGGCCGCCGTCAAGTCCGCCGCCCTTACCCCGGACCAGCAGGAAATCCTCGCCAGGCGGGGCGTGCTGACGCCCGAGGAAATCCACAAGCTGGCGAACAAGACGAAGAAGGCCCTGGGCACTGGGCACGGGGCACCGGGAAAAGAGGACAAGCTCTCGTGCCACAGCGATTACATGGACCCGCAGACCGCGGCGAAGCTGCACAAGGAAAAGGTCGGGTCCACGCTCGTCCAGATCGACGTCAGACCCGCGCTGGGGATCGGGAAGGAAGACAGGGTGGTGTGACGCCCGCGCGCGGGGTCCAGTTCGCGCACCTCGAAGGGCTCGACGGCAGCCGCATCTCGCTCGGCTGGCGCCCTTCCTTGACATCGGCCGCTACGACTCCCACTTCCTCGCCGCGATCAATCCAAAGGGCAGGTGGACGGCCAGCAGGCAGCGATCGAGACCGGCGGTGGCAGCAGCGCGTACATAGCAAGTCAAAAGGCAGTCGCCGGCGCAGAGGGAACCTTGCCGGCTCCCTCGGCAACTCTCGCCGGCCACGTGCCCAAGCTCGCGTTCGATCAGCCGAATACCGCTCCGGTGCAGTACAGCGCCGCACCAATCAGAAAGAGCGCGTGCTGAGGCCAGCAGAGCCACTTGAGGCGAACGAATCGACGTTCTCCAGCCTGCCAGGGAAAGATCCAGATTGCAGTCCATGTGTGATAGATGGACTCATCATCATCGCGGACATGGCTTGACAGGTGCGGTACCGCCGAGAGCGACATGATGCCGAACGCGAGCGATAGCACGAGGCACACCAGCGACGCCGCGCGAAGCTCCGCGAACAGATCCTTCGACGATCCGACCCAGCCCATCGCCGCAACGGTCGCGACAAGCAGATAGTTGCTCCACTCCCTGAAGTGTTCTAAGCCAACGAGCTTTCTTTCGAGTTTGGTCGCCTGGCCCTCACATCTTCTGCACGTGCTGCTCGTCGAGGATTTCCTGCACGGTGATGAGCTTGATCAGGCGGCCAGTCTTCTTGTGGAAGGCGGCGCACTCCTGCTCGGCGTCGGAGGTGAAGCCGAAGGAGACGAAGAACCCGCGGTCGCGTTCCTCGCGGGCCATGACGGCCTCGAACTGGTCGATGTCGGGGCGGCCGACCTTGTCCATCTGCTTGACCTGGATGGGGAACCAGTCGCCCGCGAACATGCTGTCCTTGTCCGAGGGCTTGCTGCCGACGGGGAAGATGCGCCCGTCGATGCCCATGTCGCCGATCTGCACCTTGTTGGGGACGCCGCCCAGGGCGATGACCGCCCAGTTCTCGAACTCGAAGGG
>JADYXW010000002.1 GCA_020853975.1 Phycisphaerales bacterium | reverse complement strand
TCGGCGCCATCAACCGTCTCAGCATCATCGCCTCTTCAGAAGCAGACGACGAAACCGCACGCCGCGCCGCCACCACGCTCCTCCGCGCCTCGGACCCCGCGCGCCTCGACCCGCCGGATGATCCGCCCCAAGGCCCGCCCGGGGGCCAGCCCCCACCGACGGGCCCGCGCGTGCCGCGTTCTCCTCGCCCACCAGGCCCCTCATCCTTCGATCACGTCCCCCAGCCGCGCGCGAGCACCACGCCCGCAGCGCCGCACGCCACGCCGATCGGCGCGCAGTCGGACCGCCCCGCGCCCGCCACGGATGCCCGCTCCGGCCCTCAGGCCGCCATCGCTCGAAACGTCCTACTTCCCCGGATACTCGTACACGCCACGCCCGGCCTTGTCACCCAGCCGCCCCGCGGCGACAAGCTGCTTCAGCAGCGGGCAAGCCCGGTACCTGTCGTTGTTCAGGCCGTCGGCCAGCACGTTCATGATGTTCACGCACGTATCGAGCCCGATGAAGTCCGCCAGCCGCAAGGGGCCCATGGGGAAGTTGCACCCGAGCTTCATGATCCCGTCGATGGCCTCGGGCTCCGCGACGCCCTCCATCCAGGCGTAGAAGGCCTCGTTGAGCATGGGCATGAGCACGCGGTTGCTGATGAAACCCGCGCGGTCGTTGGCCTTCAGGGGCGTCTTGCCCATCTTCGCCGCCAGCGCGACGGTCCGCTCCGTGACTCCCGGCGCGGTCTGCACCGCGGGGATGACCTCCACGAGCTGCATAAGCGGGACGGGATTGAAGAAGTGCATGCCCACCACGCGGTTCGCCGCAGGGCCCGCGGCGGTTGCGATCTCCGTGATGCTGATGCTGCTGGTGTTGGTCGCGAGCACCACGCTCTCATTGGTGAAGAGCGCCGCGAGCTTCGCGAACAGGTCCTTCTTGAGCTTCGCGTCCTCGATGACGGCCTCGACGACCCAGTCGCAGCCCTTGGACTTCAGGTCGTCGATGGACGAGACGAACTCGATGCGGGAGAGGGCGGCGTCGGCGTCGGCCTGGGCGATCTTCCCCTTCTCGACGAGCTTGCCGAGGGACTTTTTGTGGACGGCGCGGCACTTGTCGACAGCGCCGGGGAAGGCGTCGTAGACGCAGACCTGAAGGCCCGCGACGGCGGCGACCTGCGCGATGCCGCCACCCATCTGCCCCGCGCCCAGCACACCCACCTTGGTCGGAAGTTGCGTCATGATCGGTCTGCCTTTCGTGATCGCCGGCGGCGGAAACGGGGCTGAGATCACCCTGATCGGGCCGGGAGGGGAGTGTACGCGCGCGGGGTCCGGGCTGTCCGCGTACCATGCCGCATGCCATCGCTGGAGAGCCTGCACCGGCTGTTGGAGGCGACGCCGGGAGACCCGTTTGTGCCGTACGCCATTGCGCAGGAGCACGCGAAGCAGCGGGCGTTTGCGGAGGCGGTGGCGTGGTATGACCGGTGCCTGGCGGTGGATGGGGCGTACTGCTACGCGTACTACCACAAGGCGCGGGCGCAGCTCGCGATGGGCGGGCGCGCGGACGCGCTGAGGACGATCGAGGCCGGGCGGAAGCAGGCGGCGGCGAGCGGGGACGGGCACGCGGGCGCGGAGCTCTCGGCGCTCAGGGATGAGATTGAGGACGAGCCATGAGCGGAGACCACCAGCCGATGTTGTTGCCCGACGCCGCAAGGCCGATCAGCGTGCTAAAGCCGGATTCGCGGGATCACACGCTGCTGCACGTGCTGGTGGGCTCTCGCCGAGTGGGCGATGTGCCGGCGGAGCGGGCGGAATCGCTCGGCGTGAGGCCCGGAGCGGCGTGGACGGCCGAACTCGCGGCGGAGTGCACGCACGCGATGGAGCTGAGACGCGCGGTGCGGCGGGCCGGGTCGCTGCTGCGGGCCGCGGAGCGGACGCGTGCGGAGCTCAAGAAAGCGCTGCGCGACCGCGGATTCGTGGAGGCCATCGCGGAAGAGGCGGTCGGGAAGGTGGCGGCGTCCGGATTCCTGAACGATGAGGCGGTCACGCAGCGCGCGGTGGACCGAATGACCGGGCTCGGGCGATCGGATGAGGCGATCCGGCAGAAGCTCGCGGCACGCGGGATCGGCCCGGAAGAGGCGGAAGAAGCGATCGAGGCGGCGGAAGCGGCGCCGGACCGTGCCGCCGGGCTGGCCAAACAGCTCGCGGCGAGGCTGCCGAAGGGTTTGGCGGAAGCGGGGCGCTGGCGGCGGGTGTTGGCGGGGCTGGCGCGGGCCGGGTACTCGGAAGAGGAGTCGCTGGAAGCGGCGCGAACGGCGCTCGGAGAGCCGCCCGAGGCAGAACCGGTCGAACCGGCGGACGAATAAGCGGTACGATGACCGGCCAGCGGCGCAAGGGCCTGGCCCGGAGAAGTTCATGACGCGAGAGACTTGTGTGCTTGGGTGCGTGGCGCTGGTGCTGCCGCTGGCGGGCTGCCTCGCGGACGGGAACGCGCGGAATACGCTTGGACCGGACGAGCGATCCGTGGCGTTGGCGGACGTGTCCGAAGCGGGGTCGCGCTCCGAGGCGCCGCTCGCGAGCGATGCGCCGTCGCTCCAGGGGCTGAACCGCACGAGCTGGGCGGAGAAGAGGATCGAAGCAGGGCACGACAGCACGGGGGCGTTCGCGACCTATGCGACGCACCTGAGGTGGACCGACGCGACCTCGCGGCAGCGGGGTGGGCCGGTGTCGCCCATGTCCGCGCTGGACCTTGGCGGCGAAACGTTCTGGATGCAGGCGGCGGAGCTTGGCGCGGCGGGGCCGCTGGCGCTCTATGACCTGCTGAAGTCGCCCTACGGGATGTATCAGTCGCTGCCTTGGGACGAGGTGCGGCACACGCCCCACCGCTATTGGCGGACGACGCCCGGAGTGGCGACGCGCGTGGGAACTCCGGCGAGAGGGACGGCGGAGTGAGCGGCGCGCGGCTGAGGCCGGAAGAGATTCTACCCAAGGACGCGGCGGCGCTGGCGGCGAGCGGGGGCGCGCTGATCGTGGATGTTCGGACCAGGCCGGAGTGGGACCTGGTGCACATCCCCGGGTCGGTGCACGTGCCGCTGGACGAGCTGGAAGCGCGGCACGACGAGATCGAGCCGAGGCCGGGGCAGGAAGTGCTGGTGCTCTGCCATCACGGGCGAAGATCGCTGGTGGCGGCGCTCGCGCTGCGGAATATCGGCCGGGATGAACTGCGAACGGCGAAGTCGATCTTTGGAGGGATCGAGCTGTGGTCGCGCGAGGCGGACCCGGCGGTGCCGAGGTATGAACGAGGCCCGGGTGTGCTCAGAATCGTGCGCTAGGCGGCGACGGCGGCCTTGATTTCCTGCACGGCGTGCTCGACCTGGGCTCTGGTGACGTCGAGGTGCGTGAGCGCGCGCACTCGGCGGGGCGCGGTGGCGAGGACGAGCACGCCCCGGGCCTTGAGCCGCGCGACAAGGCCCGCGCCGTCGAAGGACAGGGTTGGGGCGAGGTCGAAGTAGACGATGTTGGTCTCGGGGCCCGAGGCGGCCTGTTCGGGCTCGAGAGCAAGGCCGGGGATGGCGGCGATGCCCCGGGCGAGGAGCCGGGCGTTGTCGTGGTCCTGGGCGAGGCGGGAGGTGTGGTTGTCCATCGCGTAGATGGCGGCGGCGGCGAGGACGCCCGACTGGCGCATGCCGCCTCCGAACATCTTGCGGAAGCGGCGGGCGCGGGCGATGAAGTCGGCGGAGCCGGCGAGGGCGGAGCCGACGGGCGCGCCGAGGCCCTTGGAGAAGCAGCAGGAGACGCTGTCGAAGTCGGCGGCGAAGGCGGCCATGGGCACGCCGCTGGCGACGGAGGCGTTCCAGAGGCGGGCGCCGTCGAGATGGGCGCGGAGGCCCTTTTCGCGGGCGAGGAGCGCGATGTCGCGGCAGAGTTGGAGCGGCCAGACGGAGCCGCCGCCGCGGTTCTGTGTGTTCTCAACGACGACGAGCTTTGAGAGGGGGCCGTGGATGCCGAGTGGGCGGATGGCGGCTGCGACGTCGGCGAGGGTGAACTGGCCCTTGGGGCCTCGCAGCGTGCGGACCATGCAGCCCGAGAGGGCGGCGGGCGCGCCGGTTTCGTACTGGACGATGTGGCTGTCTTCGTGGCAGATGATCTCGTCGCCGTGCTCGGTGTGGGCGCGGATGGCGACCTGGTTGGCCATGGTGCCGGTGGGGACGAAGCAGGCGGCGGGCTTGCCGACCCAGGCGGCGAACTTGGCTTCGAGGGCGGCGACGGTGGGCTCATCCCCCAGCACGTCGTCGCCCAGCGGGGCGGCCATCATGGCGTCTTTCATGGCGGGCGTGGGGCGCGTGACGGTGTCGCTGCGGAGGTCGATGGGCGTGGCCATGGTGGATGCTATGGGGCCTGTGGCAGGCCCCGATCACGCGTTTGTGCGAACGGCATGCGACCTCGCCCCTCCGCCAGTCGGGCACCCGGCTCGCTACGGACTGACGAAACGGCAGCCCGGTCCCGCGCGCGGAGCGGCTGGAGCGGGTGGGAGTGAGTCGGGCCATCTGGCACGCGGGTTGCCTTGTTGTGTTGTGTTGCACTGAGCCGCATATTTCGCCCCGGATCGGGGCAAAGGAGAAGCCATGAGGACCATTGTGAATCGTCATCCCGCCGCGCTGCCCGCGTCTTCGCTGATCGAGCAGTTCTTCGGGGATCCGTTCCTGGGCGACGTTGGCGCGAGGCTGGGGGTCGCGCCGACGGCGGAGACGGTGCCGCTGGCGCTCGACCTGTCCGAGACGGATGGGCACGTGATCGTGCGCGCATCGCTGCCGGGGTTCAGGAAGGAGGACGTGGACATCTCTGTGCACGAGGGCGTGCTGACGATCGGCGCCAGCACGAACCAGGCTGTGGAGGAGCAGAACGAGAAGTTCTATCGTCGCGAGCGGCGGACGGGGACGTTTACGCGGCGCGTGCTGCTGCCCGAAACGGTGCAGGCCGAGGGCGTGCAGGCCGAGCTGCGCGAGGGCGTGCTAACGCTGCGGTTCGCCAAGACGCAGAAGTCGCGGCCCTGCAAGATCTCGGTGAGCTGATCGGGACAAACATCGATCACCTTCGCTGCCCCTTGCGCCCACACGCGGGGGGGCGGCTTTGCCGTGGAGCGTGCGCGGCGTTGGGGCTGCACGGCTGGCACTGCACGCGCCGAAGACGGCGGTGCGGTGGCACGGGGGCGAGGGGCGGGGGAAGTCATGCCACGCCTGCCGTTGGTTGATCGGGAGCACTGGCGACGCCGCCAGAGCCCGGCGACGCCAGTGGCACGTCAGGAGGGGGGAGTCGTGCCACGCCAGCCTAAGCGGGTTTGCGATAGGAGTCGTTCGCCCGGCGTGGGCGGGCAATACCATGGTGCCTCATGCTGGTATCCATTCTGATTCTCGCGGCGCTTCTTGTTCTGAACGGCGTATTCGCGATGTCTGAGCTGGCGATGATGACCAGCCGCCAGAGCCGTCTGCAGCAGGCGGCGCACGCGGGGAGCAAGGGGGCGGCGACGGCGATGTCGCTGGCTCGCGAGCCGACGCGTTTCCTGTCGACGGTGCAGGTGGGCATCACGCTGATCGGGATTCTGGCGGGCGCGTTCGGGGAGAATGCGCTGTCGGGGAGGCTGAAGCCGCTGTTGAACCGCATGCCGGTGCTTGAGCCCTATGCCGACACAATCTCGCTGGTGGGCGTGGTGCTGATCATCACGTATTTTTCGCTGGTGGTAGGGGAGCTGGTTCCGAAGCGGATTGCGCTGGCGTATCCGGAGCAGATCGCGTCGACGATCTCGATGCCTCTGCACGTGCTGTCGGTGATCGCGGCGTGGCCGGTGAAGCTGCTGACGGCGTCGACGGAGCTGCTGCTTCGGGCGCTGGGGATCAGGCCCAAGGAGGGGGATGACGTGTCGGAGGACGACGTGAGGGCGGTGATCGCGCGGGCCGCGAGCACCGGGATCTTCACGCCTCAGGAGCTGAAGCTGTTCCAACGGACGATGCGTGCGGGCGACCTGGTGGTGCGGGACCTGATGGTGTCGCGGGCGGACATTGTTTGGATCGATGAGAGCACGCCGCTGGACGAGGTGCGTGTGCTGGTCGGGACGAGTCCGCACTCGCACTTTCCGATCTGCCGCGGGAATCTCGACTCGCTGGTAGGCGTGGTACACGTGAAGGACCTGATCGCGCACGGGCTGATCGCGGGGGAAACGTTTACGGTGACGACGGTGGCGAGCAAGCCTCATTTCATCCCGGAGTCGATGCCCGCGCTTCGGCTGCTGGACCAGTTCCAGACGTCGAGGAATCACATCGCGTTTGTCGTCGATGAGTACGGGGCGACGCAGGGGATGTTGACGCTGAACGACGTGACGCGGGCGATCGTGGGGGATATCACGAGGAAGGGCGAGGTGGCGGGGGCGACGATGACGCGGCGCGACGAGCGCACGTGGCTTGTGGATGGCCGCCTGCCCCTGCACGAGCTGGTGATGGGGCTGGAGCTCTCGCCCGAGGTGGAGGAGCAACTGCCGGACGTGAGCACGGTCGGGGGGCTGGTGACGACGCTTTTGGGGCGTATTCCGCGCGAGGGTGAGAAGACGGCGTGGGAGGGCTACACGATCGAGGTGGTGGACATGGACGGGGTGCGTGTGGACAAGCTGCTGGTCTCGCGCGGGTAGGCGGGTGGATTGTTGAGGGCCTTTGTCGGCGCGCGGGGCGAACTCGCCGCGCGGGGGTGGCGGATCGGGGGCGAGCGGCCGGCCGGCTGGGGGTCAGCGGTCTGCGTGCTGGGCGGAGATGCGGCGGACGTCGCCCTTCTTGCACTCGACGAGGACGAGGTCGGCCTCGGTGAGGAAGAGGCCGTGGTCGACGACGCCCGGGGCGTGGTCGAGGGCGAGGGCGAGTTGCTCGACGTCGCAGTTCTCGGGGAGGCGCATGTCGTAGACGACGCCGCCCCCCTCGGTGATGTAGACCTCGCCCTCCATGGTCTTGCGGACGACGCCCGAGAGGCCGAGGTCGCGGAGGCGGTTTCGGGTGCTGGTGTATCCGAAGGGGATGATGGTGACGGCGAGGAGCGCGCGGGTGCCGAGGTGGTCGACGATCTTGTCTTCCTGGGCGAGGTAGACGTTGGTCTTGCTGACGGCGGCGACGAGTCGCTGGCGGGTGATGGCGCCGTGGTGGCCCTTGAGCATGCGGAGCTCGCGGTCGACCTCGTCGGCGCCGTCGAATGAGTAGTCGATGGCTTCCATCTCATCGAAGCTGACGACGTTGAGGCCGAGGCTTTGGGCGAGGTCGCGTGTGGCGGCGCTGGAGCAGACGCACTCGATGTCGAGCTTTTCGTCGCGGACCCTGCGGGCGAGGGCGACGAGGCCCCGGTTTGCGGTGCGGCCTGTGCCGAGACCGACGACCATTCCGGACTCGATGGGTGCGACGGCCTGATCGGCGAGGAGGTCGGCGCCCGCGGGGAGGATTCTGGGCTCGGTGTTTTGTGCGGGTTCAGTCAAAGCGGATCCCCTGGGCGAGGCGAACCTGAGTACCCCAGTTGATGGTAGAGGTCTGGCGGCGCATGTAGGCCTTCCAGGAGTCCGAGCCGGACTCGCGGCCGCCGCCGGTTTCCTTTTCGCCGCCGAAGGCACCGCCGATTTCGGCACCGCTGGTTCCGGCGTTGACATTGGCGATGCCGCAGTCGGAGCCGCTGCCGCTGGGGCTGAGAAAGGCTTCGGCGATGCGGAGGCTGTCGGAGAAGACGGCGGAGGAGAGGCCCTGGGGGACCTCGTTGTTCATGGCGATGGCGTGCTGGATGTCGGAGTAGGTGAAGACGTAGAGGATGGGGGCGAACGTTTCTTCGCAGGAGATGGGGATGGGCTTGTTGCAGCGGATGATGGTGGGCTCGACGAAGTGGCCCGAGAGGCCGCTGACGCGGGCTCGCTGGCCACCGACGAGGACCGAGCCGCCCTGGGCCCTGGCGGATTCGACGGCGTGGAGGAAGCCCTCGACGGCGCGGGCGTTGATGAGGGGGCCGACGAGGGTGCCGTCGGCGAGGGGGTCGCCGATGCGGATGGTCTTGTAGGCGGCGGCGAGGCGTTTGCAGACGTCGTCGGCGATGCGTTCGTGGACGATGAGGCGGCGGGTGGTGGTGCAGCGCTGGCCCGCGGTGCCGACGGCGGAGAAGACGATGGCGGGGATGGCCATCGCGAGATCGGCGTCGTGGTGGACGATGGCGGCGTTGTTGCCGCCGAGTTCGAGGAGTGCGCGGCCGAAGCGTTGCGCGACGACCTGACCGACGCGGCGGCCCATGCGGCAGGAGCCGGTGGCGGAGATGAGGGGGATGCGGGGGTCGGCGACGAGGCGTTCGCCCACGACGTCGTCGGTGCCGATGACGAGGGAGAAGACGCCGGGGTGGCCCATGGAGGTGGCGACGCGGTCGGCGATGGCGTGGCTGGCGATGGCGGTGAGTGGGGCGAGGAGGCTGGGCTTCCAGATGGTGGTATCGCCACAAACGGCGGCGAGCATGGCGTTCCAAGCCCAGACGGCGTTTGGGAAGTTGAAGGCGGAGATGACGCCCACGGGGCCGAGGGGGAGCCACTGCTCCTTCATGGTGTGGTGTGCGCGCTCGCTGGGCATGGTGAGGCCGTAGAGCTGGCGGGAGAGACCCACGGCGAAATCGGCGATGTCGATGGTCTCCTGAACTTCACCCCGGCCCTCGCTGCGGATCTTTCCGACTTCGAGGGAGACGAGGTCGCCAAGCGCGTCCTTGTGGCGGCGGAACTCGTCGCCTATGGCGCGGACGACCTGGCCACGGACGGGCGCGGGGACTTCTCGCCAGGCTTTGAAGGCGGCGGCGGAAGCGGCGACGGTGCGCTCGTAGGAGTCGGCGTCGTCGAGTTTGACGCCGGCGAGGGGGGCGCCGGTGGTGGGGCTGGAGACGGTGGCGACGCCCTTGGTGTCGCCCGGGTTGGTGAGACGCGGGTGACCCGAGAGGTCGAGTGCGGAGAGCAGGTCGCTGAGCATCGCGTGAGGATAGGCGGACGCGGGGCGGGCAAGGCAAGCTCGCCCAGGCCGGATCACGCGGCGGGCTGCGGATCGGGGAGATTCTGGAGGAACGAGACGAGGCGGGAGGCGTCGGGCGATGCGGCGTCGCGGACGTAGGCGCCGCTGACGGCGCAGCCGACGGCGAGGCACTCGTCCAGGGGCAGTCCACGGACCTGGGCGAAGGCGAAGCCGGCGTTGAAGTGGTCTCCCGCGCCGGTGGAGAGGCGGGGTGAGCGGGTGAGCGGGCCATCGAACCAGTGGGCGTGGCCAGAGGCGGATGAGGCGGCGGCGCCCTCACGCGGGTGGACGACGACGGTGTCGAGGCGGCAGGCGGCGCGGAGCACCGAGGCGAGGGAGAGGGCGGCGTCCGCGGTTGAGCCCGGAGGAGTCGCGGGAAGGGAGAGGACGCGGGAGAGGCGTTCGGCCTCGCTGAGGTTGAGGCCGAGGGTGACGGAAAGGCCTGGGGAGGCGTTGAGTGAGGAGAGGAGGCCGAGCATCGAAGCGATGTCGGCGTCGGTGCGCTTGGCGGGGTCGGAGATATCGACGAAGAGCCGGCGCTCGCCTGTGAGACCGGGCAGGACGTGGGTGCGGAGGCCTTCGAGGAGGCCGGGGACGCCGCCGACGAGAGACCAGTTCACAACGCCCAGGAGGGTGCATCGCTGGACAATGGATGCGAGTTCGGTGGTCGGGATGATGGAGACAAGCCGCTCCCAGGTAACCCGTTGCACGTTAGCGGTGTCGTTGATCATGATCTTGCCATCGTCGAACTCCAGGCAGAGCGTGTGCGAGGAGGACGCGAGGGGGATGATGCAACGGCAGCGTGCGGCGAAGGGCCGGAAGATGGGCTCGACGGCGGCGTCGCCCACGGCGCCGATGTAGGTGACCGGGACGCCCAGGGAGGCGAGGCCTCCTGCGAGGAGCGGGCCGTTGCCCCCGAAGCGGTCTTCGAGGAGGACTCGCTCGATGTTGGTGCTGCGGCCCGCGGCTTGGGCGCAGCGGGAGGCGAACTCCGAGATGGTGCGGATGGGGGTGAAGTCGCTCGGTCCCATGCCGGAGCGGGAGGCGACGAGGCGGACAATGGAATCAACGAAGCCATCGAAGCCGACGAGAGCCGGCCCGGCGGGAGGGGCCGTCTGGAGGGCGGCGGCGGCGCTGAGGGCGATGTCTGCACGGGTTCGCACGAGGGAGAGCGTAGTGTTTGGGCGGGGCGGGAGTGGAAGAGGGGCGCGTGATGCTGGACGTGGTGATCGCGACGGGGAATGCGCACAAAGTGGAGGAGGTGCGGGCGGTGCTGCTGCCGCGGCTCGGCGCGCGGGTGCGGCTGCTGGGGCTGCGTGAGGTCGGGGAGTTTCCCGAGCCGCCCGAGACGGGCGCGACGTTCGAGGAGAACTCTGCGATCAAGGCGCTGGCGTATGCGGGGGCGACGGGGCTGCACTGCCTGGCGGATGACTCGGGCCTGGAGGTCGACGCGCTGGGTGGGAGGCCGGGGGTGAGTTCGTCGCACTACTGCACGGATGGGATGGAAACGGGGCTCGCGCGGGCCGAACGTGACCGGCTGAATAACGAGAGGCTGCTGAGGGAGCTCCGGGGGGTTCCGGCGGAGCGGCGCGGGGCGCGGTTCGTGTGCGTGGTGACGCTGGCGGCGCCGGCGAGCGGAACAGAACCGGCGCGGGTGATCGCGGCGTCACGTGGGGCGTTTGAGGGGCGGATCGGGGAGCCTCCCCGGGTGCCCTCCGGCGCCGGCGGGTTCGGGTATGACCCGCTGTTCATGGTGGCGGCGGAGCCGTTCGCGTTCGGCGTGACGAGCTCTGAGCTGCGCGCCAAGGAGAAGAACGCGCTGAGCCATCGCGGCGCGGCGCTGCGCGACATGACGCGTGCGATCGAGGCTCTGCTGACGTGACGGGCGAAGCGGGGATCAGGAGTGGCTCGCGGGCTTGCCCTCGGAGGACACTTCGGCGCTGTCGGCGCGGCTGACGCGGCCCTCGGTGCTCTGGGGGAGCTCGGAGCGATAGACCTGGGAGCTCTCGTTGCGCGGGGCGGGACGGGAGGAAGTTTCTTCGATCTCTTCCTCGACGCCCTTGAGACCCTTCTTGAACTCGATGATGCCCTTGCCCAGGCTCTTGCCAACCTCGGGGAGGCGCTTTCCGAAGAGGAGGAGCGCGATGACGAGGATGATCAGCAGCTCCCAGGTGTTGAGGCCGCCGACAAACGCGAGGGTGTTCATCCAAGGTCTCCGGGGGCCGGGCGGGGGCCCGACGCCGATGCGGACAATCGCGGGATAGTAGGACAACGGGCTCGCGGGCGGCGGATTGCGGGGGCGGCAGAGTTGGGTACTAACGCTTGCCGATCCGGCGTTCGGCGGCCTCGACCACGTTCAGGAGCAGCATGGAAACGGTCATGGGGCCCACGCCCCCGGGTACGGGGCTGATCCAGCCGGCAACGGCACGGACCTGATCAAAGGCGACGTCCCCCACTGTTCGCATCCTGCCGGCGTCGCCCGGGACGCGGTTGACGCCGACGTCGACGACGATGGCCCCGGGCTTGATCATCTCCGGGGTGATGAGTGATGGGACGCCGGCGGCGGCGATGAGAACGTCGGCCTGGCGGGCGATCTCGGCGAGGGCGGGGGTGAACTTGTTGCAGGAGACGACGGTGGCCTCGTGGCGCATGAGGAGGACCGCGATGGGCTTGCCCACGACGTCGCCCGCGCCGACGACGACGGCGAGCTTGCCTCGGAGGAGGGGGGTTGCGGCGCGGGAGGAGCCGAGGCCCTCCTGGCCCGGGGCGACGACGGACTCGATCATTTTGATGACGGCGAGAGCGGTGCAGGGGGCGAGGGAGCTTCTGCCATAGACGATGTTGCCGATGTTGGCGGGGTTGACGCCCTCGACGTCCTTGTCTGGGGCGATGAGGCGCTGGACCTTGTAGGTGTCGACGCCCTCGGGGAGCGGGAGGTGGACCATGAGGGCGGTGACGGAATCCTCGCTGCTGAGGAGGAGCACGCGGCCCGCGATGTCGTCGTAGCCGGGCGGGGCACCCTCGGCTCCGGTGATGCGGTGGAGGCGGTACTCGATGCCGAGCTGGGCGGAGGTCTTTGCCTGATTCTCGGCGTAGACGCGAGCGGCGTTGTCTCCCGCGTCGCAGAGGACGGCGTCGAGGCGGACGGGGTGCCCGGCGTCGCGGAGGGCGGCGACGCGCGAGGAGATGCGCTGGCGGAAGGTGGCGGCGAGGGCGACGCCGTCGATGATCTGGGCTGGCATCGCGGGATCGTATCGCGTGGGGGCGGGGGAGCGCGCCGACAGGGCGTGCGCGGGGCAGGGGTTGCCGGTACGATCGGGGCGTGGAGCCCACGAAGCGGATCAAGGAGCTGACGGACCTGCTGAGGCGGGCGAACCGCGCCTACTACGTGGACGCGAAGCCGATCATGTCGGACGCGGAGTTCGACGGGCTGCTGGGGGAACTCGCGTCGCTGGAGGCGGCGCATCCGGGAGCGGCGGAGGCGGACAGCCCGACGAAGCGGGTGGGCGGCGAGCCGATCGAGGGGTTTGAGCAGCGCGCACACGCGGCGCCGATGCTGTCGATCGACAACTCGTACGACGAGAAGAGCGTGTGGGAGTGGGCGAAGAGGTGCTTTGAGGGGACTGATCCGGAACTCCTGAGGATTGGCGCGGAGTTGCGCGGGCTCGTGGGGGGGGATCACGGGGGGCTCTTTGGAGGCGGGCGGGCCCGCGAGGAGCGAGCGGCGGAACTTCGCCGACGGCGCGATGAGATCGTGGGGCAGTGGAGCACGGAGGGAGGACCTGGGGAGTACTGCTGCGACCCGAAGGTGGACGGCGTGGCGATTTCGCTGCGGTATGAGCGGGGGAAGCTGGCGCACGCGGTGACCCGGGGGGACGGGGTGAGGGGCGACGACGTGACGCACGCGGCGCGCGTGGTCCGGGCGATCCCGCTGAAGCTTGAGGGTGCGGCGCCGGCGGTGTTGGAAGTGAGGGGCGAGGTCTTCATGACCACGCGGACGTTCGAGCGGATCAACATGGAGTTGGAGGAGGCGGGCGAGGACACGCTCGCGAACCCGAGGAACGCGACGGCGGGGACGCTGAAGAATCTGGACCCGAACCTGATCGCGGCCAGGCGGCTGTCGTTCCAGGCGCACGGACGGGGGGAGGTGTCGGAGGGCTTCGCGGCGTCGCACAGCGAGTTTCTGGGGAAGGTGCGGGCGCTAGGGGTGCCCACGAGCCCGCACGCGAAGGTCTGCGCGCGCGTCGCGGACGTGGCGAAGACGATCGTGGAGTTTGGCGGGGCGCGGCGCGGGCTGGAGTATGCGACCGATGGCATGGTGGTGAGACTGAACCGCTTTGGGCAGCAGGAGGCGCTGGGCGCGACGTCGAAGAGCCCGAGGTGGGTCATCGCGTTCAAGTATCCGCCGGATCGCACGATGACGGTGCTGCTGGACGTGCTGCACCAGGTGGGGAAGACGGGGAAGATCACGCCGCGGGCGGTGATGAAGCCGGTGCTGCTGGCGGGGACAACCGTGCAGCACGCGACGCTGCACAACTATGGGCAGGTGAGGCAGAAGGACATCCGGATCGGGGACACGGTGGAGATCGAGAAGGCGGGGGAGATCATCCCGTATGTGGTGGGCGTGGTGCGGTCGAAGCGGCCCAGGGACGCGCGGGCGGTCGAGGCGCCCGGGGTGTGCCCGGAGTGCGAGGGTCCTGTGGAGGTGGAGCCCTCGGATGCGGACCCGTCGCTGGGAGGAGATGCGCTGCTTGAGACGTGCAGGCGGTGCGTGAACCCGGAGTGTCCGGCGCAGGTGCGGGAGAAGCTGATCTGGTTCTGTGGGCGGAGGCAGATGGACATCGAGGGGATGGGAGAGAAGACCATCGACCTGATCCGCGCGAGCGGGCGGATTCCGCTTGCGCAGTTCGCGGACATCTTCAGGCTGCGTGAGCACCGAGGGGCGCTGCTGGAACTGGAGCGGATGGCGGAGAAGAAGGTGGACAATCTGCTCGGCGGCATCGAGGAGGCGAAGGGACGGGGGATGGCCAAGGTGCTGGCGGGGATGGGCATCCGCCACGTGGGAGAGTCGACGGCGAAGCTGCTGGCGAGGGCGTTCCCGAGCGTGGATGCGCTGCTCGCGGCGCCGGTGTGGGGGCTGATGCCCACGGCGTTCAACCGGATGTCGGCGAAGAAGCGGGAGGAACTGTTCGGGCACGCGGAGCCGGTGACGCCCGAGGTGGACACGGGCCTGGGCGTGGACACGGCGCCGGTGGTGCATCACTACCTGCACTCGGTGGCGGCGACGCGGACGTTCCGCGAGCTGCGCGCGCTGGGGGTGGGCCTTGGGTCGAAGGAGTACAAGGCTCCGGGTGCCGCGGAGGCGAGCGCGGGGGGTGTCTTCGCGGGCAAGACGGTCGTGCTGACGGGAACGCTCGAACGGTGGGAACGGTCAGCGCTGAAGGAGGTTCTGGAGAACCTTGGGGCAACGTGCAGCGGATCGGTCTCGAACCGGACGCACCTTGTGATCGCGGGGGAGAACGCGGGGAGCAAGCTGGACAGGGCGCGGGAGCTTGGGGTCGAGGTGTGGGACGAGGCGCGGCTTGTGAAGGAGCTCGGCGACCGGGCCGGGTAGCATGGCGAGCGGCGGGGCGTCTCGGGGGCGAGGAAGGGCGGCGGGAAATGCACAACGTGGAGTTCAAGGCGGAACTGCGGGACCTGAATCTGGCGCGGTCGCTGTGCGGCGTGCTGGGGGCGAGGAAGATCCTGGACTTTGACCAGACTGACACGTACTTCCGCGTGGCGAGCGGGCGGCTGAAGAAGCGGGAGACGCCCGGGGAACCGACGGAGTATGTGTACTACGACCGGGCGAACCGGGCGGCGGCGAAGCTGAGCCATTTCGTGATCTACAGCGAGGAGCAGGCGCTGGAGCGGTTCGGGAGTGAGCCGCTGCCGGTGTGGGTGGTGGTGCGCAAGCACAGGGACCTGTGGATGCACGGGCACACGCGGATTCACCTGGATCAGGTGGAGGGGCTGGGGACGTTCATCGAGTTTGAGGCGCTGATCAGCCGCGACCACAACATCACGAAGGGGCACGAGGCGGTGGCGGCGCTGCGGGAGCACTTCTCGCCCGTGATCGGGGAGGCGATCAACTGCTCGTACAGCGACATGGTGGCCCGGGATGAGGACCACAAGGCGGAGCTGAGGCCCTAATCGGCGTTGGTCGCGTGCGGGCGGGCGAGCGCGACCAGTTCGTCGTGCGGGCCCCCGGTGCTGGCGATCATGGCGCCTGCGAGCGGGTCGTCGCGGCCTTGGAAGTCGGTGATGCTGCCTCCGGCCTCGCGGATGATGGGCCAGAGGCCGAACACGTCCCAGGGCCTGACGAGGGGCTCGACGAGAGCGTCGATGCGGCCTGTGGCGAGGAGCACGGCCGCGTAGCAGTCTGACCAGCCCCGCAGGAGTCCGGCGGACGAGGAGAGATCTTTCCAGAGGCCCGTGCAGCCGGCGCGGCGGAAGTACTCCGGGCCGGTGGTGCAGACGGTGGCGGCGGCGAGCGGACGGCCGGCGCGCACGCGGGCGGGGGACGGATCGGAGGCGGCGGGCTTCCAGTGGAGCGTGCCCGTGCCGGTAGCGGCGGCGAGACGTTCGGCCAGGGCAGGGAGTTCTACGACGCCGGCGACGGGCGAGCCCTCGAAGGTGAGGCCGATGATGGTGCCGAAGAGGGGCACGCCGTGGACGAAGGAGGCGGTGCCGTCGATTGGATCGAGCACCCAGCCCCAGGGGGAGCGGCCCGGGGTGGTGCCGAGTTCCTCGCCGAGGATGGAGTCGTCGGGGTAGCGGGCGAGGATGGCGGCGCGGAGGAGGAGTTCGGCGGCGCGGTCGGTCTCGGTGACTGGGGTGCTGTCGGGCTTGATCTGAGCGCGGGCGGCGCCCTTCTGGAAGGCGGCCAGCACCAGACGTCCGGCGTCACGTGCAAGGCCGATGGCGGCCTGGAATCGGGACTCGAGGGCGGGGTCCATGGCCGAGCGTACGCGAGGGGGGGGGCGAGCCAGGGGCACGGGGATTCAAAATGCGGCGTTGGGGGGGGTTGCGGAGTGGGAGGTTTGGTAGACTGATGGCACGCCGGGGTGTCCTCGGCCAAGGAGCACACGATGCGGTCGAAGACGCTTGCGGCGGCGGCGGTGGCGGGGTTGCTGGTGATGGGAGCGCACGCGGCGCCCCCCACGGACGAGGAGATCAAGGCGGCGGTGAACTCGTACAAGGAGGCGTCCAAGAGCATCCCGCGGAATGACCGCGCGGCGATGATCAAGGGCGCGGAGACGGCGCTGGGCGGGCTCTCTTTGGGCGAGGCGTCGCTGGCACAGCTCGATGCGCTGTTCAAGGGCGGACTGCTGGGCGTGTCGCCCGCGACGGGCGAGGCGGTGGGCCAGCGGCTGCTGAGCCTTGGCGCCTCTACGGGCGTTGACGGGTGCGAGGCGCTCGCGCTTCGAGCGAGCACGATCCCGCAGCCGACGGAGCGCACGCGCGAATCCATGCAGGCGTACCAGACGCAGGTTTCGACGGCGACCCTGGCGGCGCTGCACCACCCCGCGTTCGGCAAGGCGCTGGGCGAGGGGAAGGCAACCAGCGTGCTCGCCTCGCTGGGAAGGGTCAGCCCGGACCAGCTCGGGACCTCGACGGCGGTCGCGGACCTGACCAGGGCACTCGGGGGCGAGGTCTCGCCCGACGCGGCGATGCGGCTGACGGCACTCTCTTCGTGGTTCGACCCCAAGTCGGGGATCGACAAGGCATCGCTGGACTCGCTTCGGACGACGGCC
Source organism: Phycisphaerales bacterium (assembly GCA_020853975.1). Taxonomy (GTDB): domain Bacteria; phylum Planctomycetota; class Phycisphaerae; order Phycisphaerales; family UBA1924; genus RI-211. The sequence goes on along the minus strand of JADYXW010000002.1, from coordinate 34,776 downwards.
CTGGCGGCGGTGAACTCCGCCCGCACGCGGGTGGCCCCTGATCAGACAGCGACAGCGACCCGGCTGAAGGACGCGGCGGCGTTCTTCGACGGCGCGTACGCGAAGCAGACGCTGGTGAATCACACGGCGCCGGAGCTGCACTTCATCTGGTCGAACTCGCCCTCGCCCATCAAGTCGCTGGAGGACCTGCGGGGCAAGGTGGTGATGCTGGACTTCTGGGCGACGTGGTGCGGGCCGTGCATCGCGAGCTTCCCGAACATCCGCGAGCTGCAGGCCCGGTACAAGGACCTGCCCGTGGCGATCGTGGGCGTGACGTCGATCCAGGGGAACCACTACGACCAGAAGGCGACGGACCCCAAGAACCGGCGGATCGACTGCAAGGACGACCCGGCGAAGGAGATGTCTCTGATGCCCGGGTTCGCGAAGGACATGGAGATGACCTGGACCATCGCCTTCAGCGAGGAGAACGTCTTCAACCCGTCGTACGGGGTGTTCGGCATTCCGCACGCGGTGATCATCGACCCGACCGGCGTCGTGAGGCACCGCGGCATTCACCCGGGCGGGGACCCGGCTGAGGAGGCGGCCCTGATCGACGCGCTGCTCAAGGAGTTCAAGTTGCCCGCGCCCGGCGAGCCCATGAAGGCCAAGGGTGAGGAGAAGAAGGGCGGCTGACAGGCCCGGTGAGGAGAACCTGCGTACAGGGCCCGGCACGCCGCCGGGCCCTTTTTCGTTGGGGGACACAGGTCGGGCCCACGCGGGCGGCTGGGCCGATACATTCTGCGGCATGATGCGGCTGTACCCACTTAGAGGCGTTCCCGGGCAGGGCCAGGTGTGGTCGTGGATTTCGTTCGACGTGGCGAACCAGTCGTTCACGCTGCTGATCAACACGCTGCTGTTCCCGCTGTATTTCAGGAACGTGGTGGCGACGGGCGTGGAGTCGCGGGACACGCTGTGGTCGGCGGTGAGTGCCGCGAGCATGCTGCTGGTGGTGATCGCCTCGCCCATCGCGGGGGCGATGGCGGACGACCGGGCGTGGAAGAAGCGGGCGCTGGTGATCACGGGGATGCTGTGCGCGGTGCTGACGTGCGCGCTGGGGCTGGTGGGGCCGGGGCAGCTCGCGCTGGCGATCGCGCTGTACATCCCCGCGAACTTCATGTTCTCCATCGGGGAGAACTTCCTGGCGTCGTTCCTGCCCGAGCTGGCGCGGCGGGAGGATTTCGGGCGAGTGTCGGGGTTCTCGTGGGCGGTCGCGTACAGCGCGGCGCTGGTGATGCTGGTGGGCACGGCGGTGGCGATGACGGCGCTGGGTCTCAAGAGCCCGGAGCAGTGGCGGCCCTTCTTTGTGGCGGCGGGGGTGTGGTTCGGGGTGTTCGCGGTGCCGACGCTGCTGTTCCTGCGCGAGCGGGCGACGCCCGCGCCGGCGCCCGGGGGCCTGTGGGCGGTCGGGTTCAGGAGGCTGGCCAAGAGCCTGCGGAACACGGGGAAGCACAGGGACCTGGCGATGCTGCTGGTGGCCTCGCTCCTCTACGGGGCGGGGATGAACGTCATCATCTTCTTCGCGTCGATCCTGGCGTCGGAGTTCGGGTTCAGGGACCATGAGCTCGTGGTCTTCGTGGGGGTCATTACGGTGGCGGGGGTCGCGGGCACGTTCGCGACGACGGTGCTGCAGGACAGGCTGGGGCACAGGCGGACGACGCTGGTCCTGCTGGGTGTGTGGATCATGACGGCGCTGGCGTTCGCGGGGTATTCGTGGCTGAGAGGGCGGAGCGCGTCGCCCGCGAGTTTTCCGCTGTGGCCCCTGTGGGTGCTGGGGAACCTGATCGGGTTCGGGCTCGGGTCCCTCGGGTCGGCGAACAGGGCGTTTGTGGGGTACCTCACGCCTCCTGAGAAGTCGGCGGAGGTGTTCGGCATCTGGGGGATGATCTTCAAGCTGGCGGCGGTGCTGACCATTCCGTTCGCGATCGCGAAGGACCGCTGGGGGACGACGGCGTCGCTGCTGGTGCTGGCGGGGTTCGTGCTGGCGGGGCTGCTCGTCACGCTGCTCGTGGATGAAAAGCGCGGGGCCGCGGCGGCGGCCGGGGACGGGCCCGGGCCCGGAATACCCTCCGGGTCATGAGCACTGCGAACACCACCATCGTCCGGCCCGAGGCTCCCCCGCCGCTGTCGAGGGCGCCGGACGAGCAGGGACGGTTCGGGGCCTTCGGCGGGCGGTACGTGCCCGAGACGCTGGTCGCGGCGCTGGAGGAGCTGGAGGCGGCGTACACGAAGGCCTGCGACGAGCCGGCGTTCTGGGATGAGCTGTCGACCATCCTGAAGGACTTTGTCGGGCGGGCGACCCCCCTGCAGAAGGCGCGCGGGTTGACGGCGCTGGCGCGCGGGCGGGCGCAGCGGGAGATGGGCGCCACGATCTGGCTGAAGCGTGAGGACCTGTGCCACACCGGTGCGCACAAGATCAATAACACGATGGGGCAGGGGCTGCTCGCCTCCCGGCTGGGGCGGGTGCGGGTGATCGCTGAGACCGGGGCGGGGCAGCACGGGGTGGCGGCGGCAACGGCGGCGGCGTACTTCGGCCTCAAGTGCGAGGTCTACATGGGCGCGGAGGACGCCCGGAGGCAGTCGCTCAACGTTTCGAGGATGAAGCTGCTAGGCGCGACGGTGCACGAGGTGACGGACGGCTCGCGGACGCTCAAGGACGCGACGAACGCGGCGCTTCGGGACTGGATGGGGAGCTCCGGGCACACGCACTACATGCTCGGCTCGGTGGTGGGCCCCCACCCCTTCCCGATGATGGTGCGGGACTTCCAGTCCATCATCGGGCGGGAGACGATGGCGCAGTCGCTGAGGCTGCTGGGCAAGCTCCCGGAGTGCATCGTGGCCTGCGTGGGAGGGGGGAGCAACGCGGCGGGGATGTTCTTCCCCTTCGTCGACGACAAGCGCGTGAAGCTGGTGGGTGTGGAGGCCGGCGGGGCGGGGTCGGGCCCGGGGCAGCACGCGGCGTCGCTGTGCGCCGGCTCTCCGGGCGTGCTGCACGGCGCGCGGACGTATGTGCTGCAGGACGAGGAGGGGCAGACGGCGGACGCGCACTCGTGTTCGGCGGGGCTGGACTATCCGGGCGTGGGGCCGGAGCACGCGTTCTGGAAGGAGCAGGGGCGGGTGTCGTACGTGGTGTGCACGGACGAGGAGGCGCTCGGGGCGTTCGGGATGATGGCGGCGAGCGAGGGCATACTGCCCGCGCTGGAGTCGTCGCACGCGATCGCGGAGGCGCTGAGGCTGGCGCCGACCATGAAGGCGGACGAGAACCTGGTGGTGTGCCTGTCTGGCCGCGGTGACAAGGACGTCGACGAGGTCACGAGGCTCTTGGGGGGCGCTGCCCGGAAGGGCTGAGGAGGCCGGCGTGAGAGAATCGGCGGGGCTGGCTTTCCACGCGCGCGCGGGGGCGATAGCATCGCGTGCGGCGGGGGCACGCCGCGGGGTCGTATGAAGCACGCGCGACACATGCCGCTGGCGGCCTTTCTGTGTGGCTGGATGGCCTGCGCGTGGGGCGGCGCGCTCGCCTGGGCGCAGGTGAACACCGAGGGCGTCCCCTCGGTGGCGCCTGCGCGGGATGCGGCGCTTGAGGCGTTGCGTGACGTGACGCTCTCTGACGCGAGGAGATTGAAGGCGGCGAGGGAGTTGGTGCGCCGGGCTGAGGAGCCTGTGGTGCGTGAGGTACTGGGGGCGGAGCTGGCCAAGCCCCTGGCGGGGACGGGCGCGGGGGCGATGATCCTGCGGGCGGTCGGCGAGATGCCCGACGCGCCGCTGAGGCTCTTCCCGTTACTGGCGCAGAGGCTGGCGGAGGCGCCGGTGGACGAGCTGCCCCGGCTGATGCAGGCGGTGTCGTCGTTTCACACGCGAGACGCGGCGCGGCTGCTGGTGCTGCACGCGTCTCCGAGGGAAGCGCCGGAGGTGTCGGCGGCGGCGTTTGATGGGCTGGTGAGGCTGTCGGGACGGGCGGACATCCCCGCGGAGCACGGGGCGTGGTCGGCGTGGTTGGCGGAGTGCGATCAGTACAGCGAGTCGCAGTGGCGGTTGACGCTGGCGGCGGCGATGGCGAGGCGGGCGGATCAGCTCGCTGCGGAGCGGCAGGGGGCGGTGACGAGGCTGATCGATTCGTACCGGAGGCTGCACCTGGCGACGGCGCCCGAGCAGCGGAGCCCGCTGATTGCGGAGTTCCTCGGGGCGGAGACTCCGGAGGTGCGGGATCTGGGGTTTGAACTGGCGGGGCGCGAACTGACGGCGGGGTCGACGCTGGGGCCGGCGGTGGCGGCGGCGGCGCTCTCGCTTACCTCGGCGTCCTCACCCCGGGTTCGGGCGCAGGCGGCGACTCTGCTCTGGCAGATGGCGCCGGCGGAGACGGCCCCGGGCCTGGCGGGCGCGCTCGCGGTGGAGCGGGACCCCGGGGCGGCGGGGGCCCTGCTGCTGGCCTGCTCGAGGTGGCCCTCGAGGGACCTGGTGACGCCCTCGGTGGCGTGGCTCGCGAACGGGAGCGGCGCCGCGGCGGCGGCGTCGACGTGCGTCGCGGCGATGGCCAGGGCGGCGCTGCTGACCTCGGGCGAGCAGGCGGAGGTGCTGAGGCTGCTGAGGGCATGGCCTGACGAAGCGCTGGGCCCGTCCTCGATCTGGCTGCTGGCTTCGCTGGGCGATGACGGGGACCTTGATCGGCTGGCGCCGCTGATGGAGAGCGCGAATGCGTCGGTGCGGTTGGCGGTGGCGGAGGCGCTGGTCTGGGACGAGCGGTACACCTCGGCCCTAGTGAACGCGGCGCGGACCGAGCCGGACATGTTCGAGGTCGCGTCGCGGGCGCTGCTCGTCCACGACCCGTCGCTGGCGAGCATGAGGACGCTGCTCTCGCTGCCCCAGCCCGAACCGGCGGTCGCCCGCCCGTTGATCGAGAGACTGGCGGCGGCGCTCCCGACGAATGACCTGTGGACGCTGGCGTCGGAGCTACCAGACGCCTCGCTGAGGCGGAGCATGCTCGTGCTGCTCAACGCGGACATGCGGCAGATGGCTGCGGCCGATCGGGAGGACCAGCACGCGGCGCTCGCGGGCTCGGTGCTGGCGCTGGCGGACCTGCAGCTCGCGTCGCGAGAGCCGGACGGCGCTTTGCTGACCATCGAGCACTCGCCCTTTGCGCTGGGCGGCACGGCGGAGCCGCCTCTGCCCGTGCCCGAGGGGCTGAACCGCAGGCACGTGGAGGCGCTGGTCGCGCTGAACCGCCTGGAACAGGCTGCGTCGCTGGATGCCAAGGACGCGGGGGCATGGATTGACGGTCTGGCGCTTGCGGCGGACCGGCCGTGGGCGGGCGCGGTGCTGGCGGAGGTCGAGCATCGCTTCGGCGCGAGCCTGACCCCTGACCAGGCGGCGAGGCTGGCCTCCTTGCGGGCGAAGATCGCACCGGCGAAGACCGGACCTGAACCGGAGAAGACCCCGAAGTAGTCCGATTCAATGGCCCGCATGCTCCGGAATAGGCTCATAGGATTGGAGTGCAAGGAGAACCGCCATGACCACCCTCACGCCCGCCCCGAGCGCCCAGGTCCGCCCGGGCAGTGACCCGCTTCACCTGATCGACGTGGACCACGTGCAGTTTTACGTGGGGAACGCGAGGCAGGCTGCGTTCTTCTATGCCCACTGCTTCGGGTTTCAGATCGAGCAGGTGAGCGACCTGACGACGGGCAGCCGCGAGGCGGCGCACTACCTGCTGACGCAGGGGAACATCCGGTTCGTGCTGACGAGCGGGCTGACCCCGACGCACCCCTCGGCGATGGAAGTGGCGATGTACGGGGACGGGGTGAAGGACATCGCGTTCACGGTGTTTGACGCGGAGCGGGCGTACGAGAAGGCGATCTCGAACGGCGCGGTGTCGGCGTACGAGCCCCGGACGTGGAGGGACGAGCGCGGCACGGTGACGATGGCGGGGATCAAGACCTTCGGGCGCGCGGTGCACACGTTCGTATCGCGAACAGGCGAGTACGAGCTGACGAAGGTGAAGCAGGGCGGGCTGTTCATGCCCCGGTTCCAGCGGGTGGAGGGGGGACCGTGCGGCGGGGCGGCGGGATGCGGGCCCCAGGGGGGCACGGGGTCGGCGGTGCTGTCGATCAACGAGCACAATCGCAAGCACCCGTGCGGGCTGAAGTACGTGGACCATCTGGTGGGGAACGTCGAGCTCGGGAAGATGAACTACTGGGTGAAGTTCTACGAGGAAGTGCTCGAGTTCAAGATGTTCAAGCACTTCGACGACAAGGACATCTCGACGGACTATTCGGCGCTGATGTCCAAGGTGATGTCGAGCGGGAACAACCTGATCAAGATCCCGATCAACGAGCCCGCGCCGGGAAAGCGCAGGAGCCAGGTGCAGGAGTATCTGGACTGGCACAGCAACACGCCCGGGGTGCAGCACCTGGCGCTTCGGACCGACGACGAGCTGCAGTCCATCGCGGCGCTGCGCTCGCGGGGCGTGGACTTCCTGACGCTGCCGGACACGTACTACGAGCACGTGTGGGAGCGGGTGAACGGGACGCTGAAGTCGCACGGGCAGCCCGAGGTGAAGGAGGATCACAAGCGGATCCACGACCTGGGCATTCTTGTGGACGCGGACGACGAGGGGTACCTGCTGCAGCTCTTCACCAGGCCTCTGCAGGACCGGCCCACGCTGTTCTTCGAGATCATCTGCCGTCGGGGCAGCCAGTCGTTCGGGAAGGGCAACTTCAGGGCGCTGTTTGAGGCGTTGGAGCTGGAGCAGGCCCGCCGCGGCAACCTGTGAGGCGGGGTCAGGCCTTTCGCCAGGGGCCGTGAATGGCGAAGGTCATGCCGGGCGACTGGACGTTGACGAAGAGGACGGTGCCGTCGGAGGAGAAGGTCGCGCCCGCGAGTTCGGACTTGTTGTGGCGGTTGTAGGCGAGGCGGTAGGCCTCGCCGCTGGGCGTGACGCCGAACAGGCCGTTGAGGTCCGGGCCGTCTTCACAGACGATGAGGTCGCCCCAGGGCGCGACGGTGAGGTTGTCCGCGTTGTTGCAGACCTTGCTGTCGTTGGGCTCGATAAAGAGCTCAAGAACAGCGGGGATCGACGCTTCCGCGGGCTTGCCCTCGTGGGGGCTCATCGTGTATTTCCAGATCTGGCCGAGCTTGGCGGCGCCCCCCGTGGTAGCGGCGAAGTAGACGGACCCGCGGCCGAACCACATGCCCTCGCAGCGTGCGAAGGTCGCGGCGCCTTTCTCGGCGGCCTGGATGCGCAGGGTGTCCTTGGGGGACAGCACGTCCTCGAGGTCAATCCAGCGCACGGGGAACCGGGAGCCGACGGGGATGGCGGAGGGCGGCTCCCAGTTCTTGGTGTCGAGGCTCCAGCGGTCGTTGACGGCGAGGGCCTGGAGGCGGCCTCCGAGTGCGAGCTTGCCGGGCACGGTGGGGATGAAGCGGTAGAGGGCGCCGCCCGCGACATCTTCGGTGAGGTAGACACAGCCGCTGGCGGGGTCGACGGCGACGGCCTCGTGGCGGAAGCGGCCCATGGCCGTGAGGGGGACGGGGTCGGCGAGGCCGGGGGCTTCGGAGGGGGTGACCTCGAAGACGAAGCCGTGATCGCGGGCGAAGTTCTCACTGGTGAGGGAGACGGTCTCTTCGCACGTGAGCCAGGTGCCCCACGGGGTGGGGCCGCCCGCGCAGTTGTACTCGGTGCCCGCGAGGCTGAGGAAGTGCCGTTCGAGCTTCCGCGTGATGGGGTTGTAGACGAGGGTGGTGGTGCCGCCCCGGCTGGGGCCTTTGGCGGCGCCCGGGTCGTAGAGGCGGCCGGCGGGGATCTTCGCGAGTCGCTCGTTGGCGGGGCCGAAGGCGCCCCGACCCTCGATGCCCATGTGCACCTCGTGGTTGCGGACGAGGACCACGCGACCGTCGGTGCCCGGGAAGGCGGCCATGCCGTCGTGCTGCCCGGGGACGAGCAGGCCGTCGTCCATCTCTTCGCCGGTCCGGGAGAGAACGACGTACTCGAAGCCTGCCGGGAGGTCGAGCAGCTTGGCGGGGTCCGGGACGAGCGGGCCGTAGGCGGCGAAAGAGAGCGCGTGCGTCGGCGATCCGGCGTGCGCAAGGAGGGAGCGGAGGCCCGCGAACCCGAGGGCAAACGCCGCCCCTCGCTGCATGAACTGGCGTCGGTCGTGTGGCATGCGTCGGTCTCCGCGAAAGGACGATTGTTGGACGCGGGATGCGAGGGGGTGCGTTCGGGCCGTGTGAAAACCCGCTCGGGGCCTCACGTTGTACGATGGGGCGGTGAAAGTGCTTCTCATCGGCATGCGGGCGTCGGGAAAATCTACGGTTGGGCGGGTGCTCTCGCGAAGGTGGGGCTTTCCGCTGGTGGACCTTGACGACCGGACGGCGGGGGTACTGGGGGTCGCGTCGGCGGGGGACGGACTCCGGTCGCGGGGCGAGGCCAGTTTCCGAGCGGCGGAGGTGCAAGCGCTGCGGGGGGCGCTGGACGAGGAGGGGGACTCGGTGGTGGCGCTGGGTGGCGGGACCCCGACCGCACCCGGGGCGGCCGCGATGATCCGGGAGAGTTCGAGCGGGCCGAGGTGGTTGGTCGTGTATCTCGCGCTCAGTCCGGGGGCGCTCGAGCAACGGCTCCTTGGGCTGAACGCGGAAGACCGGCCGGCCCTGACCGCGATGGGCACGGTCGGGGAGGTCGGCATGCTGCACGCGCAGCGGGATCCGCTGTACCGGGCGCTCGCGAGCCACGTGATCGACGCCGAGGGCAAGACGCCGGAGCAGATCGCGGATGAGATCGGCGAGGCGTGGGTTCAGATGGACTGGGGCTAACCCCGATCGGCTTCGCGCACAGCGTCGCAGAAGGCCTCGATGAGGGCCGGGTCCTTGACGCCCTTCTCGCGTTCGACGCCGCTGGAGACGTCCACGGCCCAGGGGCGACAGGCGCGGATGGCTTCGCCGACGTTCTGGGGCGTGAGCCCGCCGGCGAGGATGATCTCCTTGGAGCAGGATTCAAGGTGAGGGGCGAGGGCCGTCCAGTCGAAGGCGACGCCGAGCCCCCCCGAGGATCCATCGATAAGAATGGCGGCGACCTCTTCCATGTCCCCCCACCGCTGGAGGTCGGCGGCGATGGAGGCTGGGTCGAAGCGGACGGCCTTGATGACGTCCGGGCCGCAGGCGCGCACGAGCTTTGGGTCTTCGCAGCCGTGGAGCTGGGAGTAGGAAGTCGGGCAGACCTGCTCGACGTCGGCGAAGTCGTCGGCGGAATGGTCGGCGAAGACCCCGACGGAGGCGACGAGGGGCGGGAGGCGGGACATCAGGGCGAAGGCGTCGTCGGGGGAGATGAATCGCGGGGAGGAGGGGACGAACATGAAGCCGACGGCGTCGGCGCCTGAGTCGGCGGCGGCGAAGAGGGCGTCCTCGTCGCGGATGCCGCAGACTTTGATGCGGGTCCTGGGCATGGACGACGGTAGGCGTCGGGGACCGCGGGCCGACCGGTGCTTTCGCTGGGCGGAAAGTGGGGCAAAGAGCCGCGGGAATGTGGAGGGGCGGCGTTAGCACCCGCTATAGTCGGGCCGCGAGAACACCATGACCATCGCCACGCAGGAACAGAACGCCATGACGACGTATTCCAAGGGCCTCGAGGGAGTGATCGCAACGGACTCGAAGCTGTCGTTCATCGACGGCGAGAAGGGGATCCTGGAGTACATCGGGATCCCGATCGGGGAGCTGGCGTCGCACAGCACGTTCGAAGAGACGGTGTACTTCCTGTGGCACGGGAAGCTGCCGACGAAGGCGGAGCTCGGCGCGTTCGTGGCGTCGATCAGGGCGCGGTACGAGGTTCCCAAGGGCGTCGAGGCGCTGCTGGCGACGATCCCCGCGTCGGCGGAGCCGATGCACGCGGTTCGGACGCTGGTCTCGGCGCTGGGGCTGCACGACCCGAAGCCGAACGCGATCGATGTACCCACGGTGCGTGAGAAGGCGCTGAACATTCTCGCGCAGACTCCCACGCTGCTGGCGTACTTCCACCGGCACCGCCAGGGCAAGCCCCTGGTGAGGCCCGACAGCAGCAAGAGCCTGTGCGAGAACTTCCTGTACATGCTGAACGGCGCGGCGCCGACGCCCGCCATGACCAAGGCGCTGGACGTGTGCCTGGTCCTGCACACGGATCACGGGCTGAACAACTCGACGTTTGCAACGCGCGTGATCATCTCGACGGAGAGCGACCTGTACTCGGCCCTCACGGGCGCCGTCGGGAGCCTACGCGGCCCGCTGCACGGCGGCGCGAACGAGGGCGTGATGCGGATGCTGAACCAGATCCCGAGCGTCGCGGCGTGCGAGGCGTTCATCCAGGACAAGCTCGCGAAGAAGGACAAGATCCCGGGGTTCGGGCACCGCGTGTACAAGGCGTATGACCCACGCGCCAGCCACCTGAAGGTGCTGGCGAAGCAGCTCGCGCAGGACACGGGCAACATGGACCTGTTCGAGAAGAGCAGCGCCATCGAGGCGGTGATGAACCGCGAGAAGGCTGCCAAGGGCATCTACCCGAACGTGGACTTCTACAGCGCCACCACGTACCACTGCATCGGCCTGCCGCTGGACCTGTTCACGCCGATGTTCGTGATCGGGCGAGTGGGCGGCTGGTCGGCGCACGCGCTGGAGCAGCTCGCGAACAACCGGCTGTACCGCCCGTCGGTGGACTACACCGGGCCGCACAACGTCGCGTACACGCCGATCGAGAAGCGCTGAGCGGGGCGATCAGGCCCGCGTGAAGACCTCCGCCTCGGGGAAGCGGAGCTTGTCGGCTGTGGCGGCGGGGTCGCCTGCGGCCCGGTAGCCCAGCGCCACGGCGACAACCGTCTGGTATCCCGTTCCGGCCAGGCCGAGTTCACGGTCGTACGCGGGGGGGTCGATGCCCTCCAGCGGGCAGGCGTCCACGCCAAGGACGGCGGCCGCGGCGACGAGCACTCCGAGAGCGAGGTAGACCTGACGTGCCGCCCACTGGTCGGTGGCGGCACCGGACTCGACGAACGAGGCGAGGCCCGCGCGCCAACGAGCGGCTTCCTCGTCAGAGATCGCGCGTTGCCCACGGGCGAGCGCAATCAGCCGCTCGACATCGAGGGATTCCACGCGGTCGCGACGGCAGAGGACGAGGAGCCTCGGGGCTTCGAGCACCTGGGGCTGGTTCCAGGAGGCGGCGGAGAGCGCCCTTCGGAGGGCCGGGGACTCGACGCTGACAATCCGCCAGGGCTGGAGCCCGAAGCCGGAGGGCGCGAGCCGGAGCGATTCGAGGATCGCGGACCAGGCGGCGGCGGGGATGGGGCGGGATGGATCAAATCGCTGCGTGGCGTAGCGCCACTGAAGGGCGCTCAGCAGCCGCCCCGGGGTGATGGGCTCGGGGCCGGCCATCAGCCGACGAGTTCCGGCGAGTCCTGCCTGCAACTGGTGATGACGGGGCCCTTGACCGGGTCGACGTAGACGTCGATCTCGTTGCGGACGCCGAAGTGAGGGAGGTAGATGCCGGGCTCGACGGTGAAGCCGATTCCGGGGAGGACCTCGCGGGTGTCGTGGGTCTCGGTGTTGTCGATGTTCACACCCACGCCGTGGACACGGGGACCGGCGCTCAGGCTGTGGCCCGTGCGGTGCTTGATGGCGTGGCCGAAGCCGGCGCCGATGATGACGTTGCGTGCGGCGTCGTCGAGCTGCCAGCCCTCGATGCGGGTGCGGGACCTGAAGGCGCTGACCGCGAGGGCGACGCACGCATCCCGGGCGTCGCGGACGGCGTCGAAGACGCGCTGGTGTTCTTCGGGAGCCTTGCTGCCGCAGAAGCCGGTCCAGGTGATGTCGGAGTAGACGTTGTGGTCGCCCGGGACGCGGGCCCAGAGGTCGATAAGGACCCAGTCGCCGGGGCGGATGGGGGAGGGATTCGTCGCGGAGACTTCGAAGTGCGGATCGCCGCTGTGGGCGTTGACGCCGACGATGGGCGGATCGGGGAACTCAAGGCCGAGGCGGTGGAAGGTGGCGACGATGCGGCTCTGCACGTCGTGCTCGGTGATGCGCGAACCCGCGCGGAGCGAGGATCGGATGAAGCCCCACGCGTCGACCATGGCCTCTTGGGTGCCGGCGGCGGATCGCTCGTGCACTCGGATGGCTTCCGGGCTCCACTGTGCGATGGCGACCTGGATGAGGTCCGCGGAGGTGACAACCTCGGGGCCGAGGGAGCGAACGTACTCGACAGTGCCGGCGTCGACGGTCGCGACCACGGGGAGTGCGCAGCCCGGGGAGTACTCCATGGCGACGTGGCGGGCGCCGGACAGCGTGGCCTTGAACCACGCGGCGTAGTTATCCCACGAGGTGTAGGTGTCGACGCGCAGGCCGGCGGAGCGGAACTGGGCCGCGTCGAGCACGTGGGCGAGGATCACGGGTGGACCGGAGGCCGGCAGCCAGAGGTCGGCCCTGCGGGTGGTGGTGCGTTTGCCCGGGAGGAGTTGGGCGAGGACCGGGTTGCTGCCCCGGAAGTCGTGGACCAGCCAGCCGTCGATGGATCGCTGGGCCATGTAGGCCTGGGCGTGCGCGTGCCACATGGCGGAACCTCCGGGGATGGCGGCGGGCGTCAGGCCTGCTCGCCGACCTGCCAGCGCAGGAACGCGACGATGGTGACCTTGGGACCGATGATGTCCTTGATCTTCTTGGTGGGGTCCATGACGAAGGGCTGTTCGAGGAGGGCGATCTCCTCGAAGAACTTGCGCATGCCGCCCTCGACCATCTTCTCGGCGATTTCCTTGGGCTTGCCGGACTCCATCGCCTGCTCGATGCGGAAGCGGCGTTCCTTCTCGACGATGTTGGCGGGGACGTCCTGGGCCGAGACGCCCTGGGGGCGGGGCACGGCGGCGGTGACGTGCATGCAGATCTGGCGGAGGGTCTCGTCGGAGACGGATCCCTCGGCCTGGACGAGCACGCCGGTCTTGCCGTCGTGGTGGACGTAGTAACCGAAGGCGCCGCTGCCGGGGTCCTGGACGAGCTTGTGGGCGCGGGCGAGAGAGATGTTCTCGCCCGTGGAGATGCGGAGCTCGTCGATGACCTTGCTCATGGCGGGGGTGGCGGCGACGGCGCCCGCGTGCGCCTCGTTGGCGAGCTCGGCGCAGGCGGCGGCGGCGGCGACGAACTTCTCGTTCTTGGCGGTGAAGTCGGTCTCCGCGCGAAGCTCGACGATGGTGGCGGCCTCGCGGGTGCGGAAGATGGCGACCCGGCCTTCGCCGGCGGTGCGGTCCATCTTGGTGTCCATCTTGCCCTTGAGCTGCTTGCGCAGAAGCTCCTCGGCCTTGTCCACATCGCCGCCGGCCTCCTGGAGAGCGGCCTTGCAGGCCATCATGGGGAGGCCGGTGCGGTTGCGGAGGTTGGTGACGTCTTTGGCGCTGATCTGGCTCACGGGTCTGTCTCCGGGCCCGCCCGCGTGGGCGGGGCTAGATGATCTGAAAGGGCTTGGGGGCTGTCTCCGCGGGGGTCAGGAAGGGACGCCTGCGGAGGGCTCGGTGGAGGTCTCGACACGGCCGGGCTCGCCGCCCGCATCTTCGGCGCGGAACTGGGCGCGGCGGCTGCGCCGGGGACCGGCGGGGGCGGCCTGCTCGGCTGGGGCGGCCTCGCCCGAGAGCGCGGTGGCACCGCGCTGCTCGACGCCTGCGGCGACGGCGAGGCAGAGCTCGCGGATGATCACGTCGATGGCGCGCATCGAGTCGTCGTTGCCGGGGATGGCGATGTCCGCGAGGGAGGGGTCGCCATCGGTGTCGATGAGGCAGATGGTGGGGATATTGAGCTTGCGGGCTTCCTTGAGGGCGGTGATCTCGGACTTGACGTCGACGACGATCATGGCGCCGGGGAGCTTGTCCATCTTGCGGATGCCGTTGAGGTTCCGGAAGATCTTCTTCTGCTCGCGCTTGAGCTGGGACTCCATCTTCTTGGAGTAGCTGGCGAAGTTGTCGTTCTTCTCGATGGTCTCGAGCTCTTCGAGGCGGCGGAGGCGCTGGCGGATGGTGCGGAAGTTGGTGAGCGTGCCGCCCAGCCAGCGCTCGGTGACGAAGTGCATCTTGACGTCGGGAACGCGTGTCTCGATGACGTTCTTGGCCTGGCGCTTGGTGCCGACGAAGCAGACGTCCTTGCCGTCCGCGACGACCTTGGAGATGAACTTCTTGGCGAGGAGGAGGCCCTTGATGGTCTCCTTGATGTCGATGATGTGGATCCCGTTGCGCTTGCCGTAGATGTACGGCTGCATCTTGGGGTTCCACCCGCTGGCGCGCTGGCCGAAGTGGATTCCGGATTCGACGAGGTCCTGGACGAGAGTGTTTGCCATGGGAGGGACTCTTTTGAGCGACACCCGCGTGCACGGGTCGGTAGGCATGGCGGCTGGGCCGCGGCTGCCTCGGCACGCGCTAGGGCGCTTGCGATGGGCCGACGGACGGCCCGTTCCTGCTCGTGATCGTGTGGCCGAGGACAATCCTCGCCATCGGTGTCGCGCCCCGACCGGGCACGTCACGCTGGAAGTATAGGACGGGGGGCCGGCAGGGCAAGAAAAACCGGCAAGACCCGCTCAAAGACCTATCAACTCAGGGGCAGGCCCCGCCCGCGATGACGTCAACGAGGGCCAGGACGTCGTCCTGATCGACGTTGCCGTCGCGGTTGAAGTCCGGATCCCGGCCGGCCGGGTTTTCGCCGCCCGCGATCACGTTGGTGAGGTATCCCACGTCGTCCTGATCGGCGTTGCCGTCCTGGTTGAAGTCGGGGTCGCAGTTTGGAAGGGCAAAGCCAAGGAGGATGAAGGGAAGGTCCTGGGCGACGTCCGGGGTGGCTGCGGGCTTTCCGGAATCACGGATGGGCGTCCACTGGCCGAGCGCGGGACCCGGTTCGGAGCGGAACTGCAGCGCGTTGGAGCCGAGAGTGGCGCGGGAGGATGCGAGCGAGGCGGAAGGGGAGAATGCGGGGTTGTCGGGGTTGGCGCAGGTGAGTTGCCAGTCGATCCAGTAGCGTCCGGGACCCAGCACGGTGCCCGCGAGCGAGGCATCCACGGACCAGATGGCGCGGGATGTGTCCGGGGCTGGCGGGAGGGGCGCGCGCAGGGTGTTGAACACGCGGTAGACGCCCGTGGCAGCGGCGGTCGAGAGGACGTTCGCGTCGGAGTCTCCGGCGATGACGACGGCGTCGGCGGTGCCGGGCTGACCGAGCCAGACCCTGACAGAGATGCCGCCGAAGGGGGAGCCTCCGGCGTGCCCCGGCACGAACGCGTAGACGCGGAGGGTGTCGAGCTGCCAGAGGGAATCCGCGGGGACCTCGAAGTCGTCGGCGAGGCGGTAGAGGCCCTCTTCACCCGCGGAGTGAACGGAGAAGCCTGCTGTGGCGTTGCACTCGCCGGTCACGCTGGTCTGGAGCTCACTCCACGCGCCGCCCGGGGGGGCGGTGACGCCGCTGAGGGATGCACCGGAGGGAGCGAGCGCGGGCGAGTCGGGCGTGGGGCCGGCGTTGCTGAACAGCGCCTGTGCACCGGCAGAGCCGGCGGCGGCGGCAACGATGGAAAGGGCGAGGGTGGTTCGCATGGGTGTGTCCTGCGGCGCTTCAGGCGACGATGTTCCGGAACGTGGGCGTGAAGGCGGGGAAGATGACGGACAGGTCGGGCGCGCCAAGGCGCTGCGCGCAGATCTCCGCGAGGATGTCGCGGTAGTCGATGGTGACGTCGAGGTCGAGGCCCTCGAAGAGCTGGCCCGGGGCCAGGCCCGGCCACTGGGAGACGACCTGTCCGCCCTGCACGGCGGAGCCGAGGACGAGCATGCAGTTGCCGTGGCCGTGGTCGGTGCCGGCGCTGCCGTTCTCCTGGGCGCGGCGGCCGAACTCGCTCATGACAACGACGACGTAGGAGGGCTGGGTTGCTCCGGCGGTCATGTCGGTGTCGAAGGCGGCGAGCACCTGGGCGATGTTGGCCATGAGCGCGGCCATGGTGCCCGAGACATTGCCCTGGTTGGTGTGGGTGTCCCAGCCATTGACATCGATGGCGACGGCCTCGACGCCGACCTGGGCCTTGAGGAGCGCGGCGACGCTCTTCATGCTCGTGCCGTAGCTGCTGGTGCCGTAGTTCGCACCGCCCGCGGGCTGGTAGGTGGTAAAGGAGATATTGGCGAGGGTGTCGATGGTCTGGAGCGTGGTGAGACCGGCGGCCTTGAGCGGATCGACGGTGCCGTTGTACATGCTGTCGATCACCATGCGCCGTGCGGTGCGGGAGGTCTGGGCGCCGGCGAGGTTGAAGCCGGAGAGATTGACGATGGGAAGGGTGTCCGGTGCACCGACGAGGGTTCTCGCGAGGCCGGTGGAGAGGCCGACGCCGCGGAGGACGGCGGAGGGGTTCATCGGCGGGATGTTGGCGATGTGGCGACCGAGCCAGCCGGTGAGGAGCGTGGGGTCGTCGGGCTTGCCGACTTCCATGAATCGCTGGGCGTCGAAGTGGGATCGCGAGGGGTCCGTGGAGCCGCAGGCGTGAACGATGGCGAGGCGCTGGGCCTGGTAGGCGGGGAGGAGAGGGAGCATGGCCGGCGGAAGGCCGAAGAACCCATCGAGGTCCGTGGCCTTGTCGGTGGCGGCGCTGTCGGGGCGTGCGATGGCGAGCGTCGGGCGGAGGGTGTAGTAGGCGTTGTCGGCGTAGGGGACGCACATGGTGAGGCCGTCGGAGGCGCCGCGGAGATAGATGGAGATGATGACATCGCGCATCGAGGATCGGTAGTCCTTGGCGAAGGCGACGCGTGGGAGCCAGGCCGGGGCGGCGACCGCTGCGGCGGCGAGGCCGGAGGCGGCGAGGAACCCTCTGCGCGAGAGTTCCGCGTACTCGGGGCAGCCCCGGGCCGCCTCGGGGTGGGATGGGCCGGTCATGGATGGGTTCCTTGCGGAGCTAGTACCACTGGAAGCTTGGGGACGACATGGCGAGGCCGAGGACTTCTCGCTGCTGGGTGACGCTGGTTGGGGTGGGCTGCAGGTAGTTCTCGAGGAGCGTTCGCTCGCCCTGCGGCATCTCGCCTCCCTCGAGCGCATCGTTCACGCGGCCCACAACCTGGGGCGCGGTGGTGAGCCCGGCGAAGTAGCCGGTGGTGTTGACGGAGATGCCGCCGATGGGCTGATTGGAGTTCATGAGGTCGGCGCCGAAGTTCCAGCGCGGCATGATGTTTCCGACCCAGTAGTCGACGTGATCCGGGTAGCCGTCGGGCGTGGGCCAGCCGAAGCGGGGCTGGCCGGCGGTGATGAGGCGTGAGCGGAGCTGCGATGTGTTGGTGATGGTGGTGGGCACGACGCGCATGCAGTGGATGAAGAGGTGCCAGGGGCGCTTGAACTTCATCTCGGCGGCGGCGAGGTTGTTCGCGCTGAGCGCCTCGCGGATCATGGCCTTGATGTCGCCTGCGGATGCGGCGTAGACGCCCGCGACGGCGCTGATGGTGGCCTGGGGCGTGCTGCGCCCCAGGAGCCACGAGCAGAGTTTCTTTGAGACGTAGTTGGCGGTGCTGGGGTGATCGAGGAGGATGTTCAGGACGTCGAGGCCGTCCTGGATGCCGGCGGCGGCGGAGCGGGCGGGGATGACGTGCCCGAGCACGACCTTCTGGCCCGTGTCGTGGACGACCTGGTTGTATCGGAAGGTTCCGGCGGTGGCGCCGGAGGCGTCGCGCCAGAAGGTCCATCCGGTGAAGCAACGGGCGACCTCGGCGACGTCCTGCTGCGAGTACCCGCCGTCGGCGCCCATGGTGTGGAGCTCGAGAAGCTCGCGTGCGTAGTTCTCGTTGGGGTTGCCCGCGACGGAGATGTCGTTGTTGAGGTAGTAGAGCATCGCGGGGCTGTGCGCGCTCGCGTCGAGGAGCGTGCGGAAGTTGCCGAGCGCGCCGGGGCGGATGACGTCCCGGTCGTCGATCGGCTTCAGTCGGCTGGTTCGCTCGCCCGCGATGTCTATGTTGAAATGGTCGCTCCAGAACTCGACCATGCGTTCGAAGAACTGGCGCTTGCTGAAGACGTTGCGGAAGACAGCGGCCTCGATGCACTCATTGGCGACCTGACCGGCGGCGACCTGCAGCATCTGCTCGTAGGTCATCGGCAGCGTCGAGAAACGGACCTGATCCGCGAGCATGGTGTCGAGCGCGGTGTCGGCGATGGCGGTGTGGTTGAGGTGATACTCGAGATAGCCCTGATAGCCGAGCGAGTTGGCGAGGGCGAGTTCCTCGGTCGTGAGGCCCATGGTCAGGCGCGAGACAAGCCTCACGAGCAGGCTGTTGGGCTCGACATCCGCCGGGACCTGGGGTGGGGTCGCCATGGCCTTCGCGGAGCTCCACGCGGCGGCGAGCGCCCCGAATCGAAAAAGCGCCCGACGGGCCATCGGGGGATCCGCGGGCGCGCGATGCTCCGCGGGAGGGGCTTCAGTTGGGTTGGGAAGAGCGGGCGCGGCGCGACCCATCACCGTTGCATCCGGCATGCGGGGACACTCCATTGCGCACGGGCGATCCCGTGGTCAGCCTGCCCCCGCACAACGGGCGAGGCCCGCGGTGCATGCATCGAATGTACACGGATGCGGCAGACCAGTCAACAGGGTTCGCGGCCAACGGCTGGGGAAGCGATCTCCTGGGGCACGTCAGGCGGCTCTCTACATGCCAGAAGCCGGTTTGGTGCCGACGGGTTGAGAAAACCACCTCACACCGATCCGGAACGCGGGCGGGTCATGGGCAGCCGCCGCCACCGACCGTGTTGATGAGGGCCAGAAGGTCGTCCTGGTCGGCGTTGCCGTCCAGATTGAAGTCCGGATCAATGCCCTGGGGGTTTTCACCGCCCGCGATGACGTTGGCGAGGTAGAGCACATCGTCCTGATCGACATTGCCGTCGGCGTTCAGGTCCGGGCAGCAGTCGTAGACCAAGACGGATGCGAGGCGGCTTGTGACAACGCGGCAACTGTTGCCCACAAGACAGTCATAGTCCCCGGAGTCCGAGGGGACTGCGGAATCGATGCGGAGCTCTTCGGTGGTGGCGCCCTCAATGTTCTGGCCGTTCTTCCGCCACTGGTACCCCCACGGCCCGCCTTCGAGGCCGTTGCACTGGAGCAGGATGCTCGTTCCGGGGCAGACCTCGAAGTCTCCGGGCTGAACGCCGATGGTGGGGAGCGGCTGCACCACGACCGGGGCCAGTGTGACGGAGAGTTCGCCGGAGTTATCGGCGTAGGCGCCGGGCGTCGGGTCTCCACGGAAGTTCGGAGCGTCGGCGAAGCCAAGGTAGAGGCGCGTGGCGCCCTCGGGGACAGCGAAGCGCTGCACGGCGTCGGCGCTAGTGCGGCCATCCCCGATCCAGAAGACCTGGTGGAGTTCGGGTGTGATTTGGGCGAAGTCGACGCCGAAGGTGCGGAAGTCGACGGCCTGCGGGCTGGGGTTCTGGGGTTCCGCGTCGGCGGTGAAGACTCCAAGGAGGGCCATGACGCGGGGGTGGCGCGCCGCGGAGACACCCTGCCCCGCGTTGATGTCGGTGCTGACGGTCGGGTAGTTGGCGTTGCCGTCCGGGCCGCCCGGGAAGGAGGTGACGAAGGCTCTCACCTCGCCTGAAACCACCGGGACTTCGACGTAGCGGATGCACCCTTCGGGCAGCGGCACAAAGGCGGGCACGGAGGAGCCGATGACTGCGGCACGGCCTGCGTCAAAGACGGAGGAGCGGGCGTCGACGGCAACGGTCTGGGCGAGGGCCGCGCCCAGCGGGGCGAGACCGAGGGCGGCGAGCACGAGCACGTCTCGAGAACACAAAGACATGGGTTCAACCCTCCGGGGTGGCGGGCGCCCCACGGTTGGGCACCCACGAATGAAGTATGCCACACGCCGGCGCGTGATGCCACCAAAATGGCAAGTTCATTGCGAGAACCTGGGGAGAAGCGGGCCCCGGACGGCTGCGGAGGGGGTGCTAGTCAAAGGAATCGGGGAGCGGCCGGGGGGCTCGTCAGGGGTGCTTGAGCTGAGCGGCGTCGGCTGATGGAAACCGAGGACCGACGGGGCCCCCACTGCCGCTGCCGAGCCGCTCGAGCATGCGATCGACCGAGGCCTCGAAGACAATCTCGGTGCGGTGATTGAGGCGGAGGAACTTCTCACGCTCGACCTGATCGAGGAAGACCATGACTGGGTCGTAGTAGCCGGCGGTATTCAGAAGACCGACGGGCTTGCTGTGGATGCCGAGCTGTGCCCAGGCGAGGATCTCAAAGAGCTCATCGAGTGTGCCGAGGCCACCGGGGAGGGCAACGAATGCATCGGAGAGCTCGGCCATCATCATCTTGCGCTCGTGCATGGACTCGACCACGCGGAGTTCGGAGATGCCGGTGTGGGCAAGCTCGCGGCTTTCGAGGAGCTTGGTGATGACGCCGATAACACGGCCCCCGGCACCGAGGGCGGCGTCGGCGACTGCGCCCATGAGGCCGGCGCGGCCCCCGCCGTAGACCAGGGTGAGGCCATGCCGGGCGATGGTGCGGCCCAGTTCAAAGGCGGCGGCGGGGTACTCTGGGCGAGCGCCGTGGCTGGCTCCGCAGAAGACACAGATGGCGCCGAGGGGCTTCTTCATGGGGGCTCCGGGGGCGGCGGGCGGCTGCGGCCTCGCCGGCTGGGTTGGGGCGAGGATAGCGGGAGCGCTGGTAAGGACGACTGGCGAGAGACGACACGGGGTGGGCGGGAGGGGGGGCGCCCCTATCCTCCCGGGCTCGGGGCCTTGCCCGCGCGAACGAGGACTACAGGTGACAAAGCGGGGCCCGGCAGTCGGATTCATCTTCGTGACGCTGCTGCTGGACGTGCTTGGGTTCGGGCTGCTGATCCCGGTCGCTCCGAAGCTCGTGGAGCAGTTGCAGGGGGGGACGGAGTCCGAGGGGGCGCACGCGTACTGGCTGCTGACGGTGACGTACGCGGCGATGCAGTTTGTGTTTGCGCCGGTGCTGGGTGCGTTGTCGGACGTGGTGGGACGCCGCCCGGTGCTGCTGTGCTCGCTGCTGGGCTCGGGGCTGGATTACTTCGCGATGGCGCTGTCGCCCTCGCTGTCGTGGCTGTTCGTCACGCGGGCGATCAACGGCATCTCGGGGGCGAGCATGACGGCGGCGTCGGCGTACATCGCGGATGTGACGCCCCCCGAGAAGCGGGCGGGTGCGTTCGGGATGATCGGGGCCGCGTTCGGTCTGGGCTTTGTGCTGGGGCCGCTGCTTGGGGGCTGGCTGGGGCAGAAGAACATCCACCTGCCGTTCTACGTGGCGGGCGTGGTGACGCTCCTGAACTGGCTGTACGGGCTGCTCGTGGTGCCGGAATCGCTGCCCAGGGAGCGGAGGTCCGCGTTCTCGCTGGCGCGGGTGAACCCGGTGGCGACGATCCCGACGCTGGCTCGCTACCCGCTGGTGGCCAAGCTGAGCGTGGCGCTGACACTGGTGAACATCGCGCAGTTCGGTCTGCACGTGACGTGGGTGCTGGCGATGTCGCACCGGTTCGGGTGGACGACGTTCCAGGTGGGGCTGTCGCTCTTCATCGTGGGGATCGGCGCCGCGGTGGTGCAGGGGGGGCTTGCGAGGAAGATCGTGCCCGTGGTGGGAGAGCGGAGGTCGCTGCTGGTTTCGCTGATGCTCGCGGTCGCGGCGTTCACGGGGTATGGGCTGGCGACCCAGGGCTGGATGATCTACGCGATCGTCGCGGTGGCGAGCCTCGGCGGCATCGGGATGCCCGCGGCGCAGTCTCTGATCACCCGGGCGGTGAAACCCGAGGAGCAGGGCGCGGTGCAGGGGGCGCTCTCGAGCCTGCAGAGCGGGGCGCAGATCGTGGGCCCGGCGATCTGCGGATCGGCGTTCGCGTACTTCATCTCGGAGCGGGCGCCGTTCAAGCTGGCGGGTGCGCCGTTTTTCATCGGCGCGGCGCTCACTCTCGCCGGGCTGGGCGTGGCGGCGCTGGCGCTGCGCGGGCATCGGCCCGGTGGGGCGGTGGCCGGGCCTGCGGAGCCAGCGGCGGCGGGCGCCCGGAGCTGATCGGAGCAGTGCGGGCGCCGGCGGCGGTCAGACGTCGCAGAGCTCGATGGCTCGCTGCAGCGAGACGAACGGGTCCTTGCTGGGGATGAACTCCTGCCCGACGAAGCCGGTGTAGCCGGTCTCCGCGATGGCGCGGCAGATGGCGGGGTAGTAGAGCTCCTGTGTCTCGTCGATCTCGCGCCGGCCCGGGTTGCCCCCGGTGTGGTAGTGCCCGATCGCTGAGTGGTGATCGCGGATCGTGCGGATCACGTCCCCCTCCATGATCTGCATGTGGTAGATGTCGTAGAGGAGTCTGAAGCGGTCGGAAGCGACCTGGTTCACGAGCTCAACGCCCCAGGGCGTGCGGTCGCACTGGTAGTCCTTGTGATCGACCTTGCTGTTGAGCAGTTCCATCACGAGCGTGACGCCGAGCCTTTCGGCGAGAGGGGTGATGCGTTTCAGGCCGGCGGCGCAAGCACGCAGGCCGTCCGCGTCGGAGAGGCCGGCGCGGTTGCCGGAGAAGACGATCTGCGAGGGGATGCCCGCCTGTGCGACCAGAGGAAGGCGTTGCTCGAGGTCCTTGATGATGGCGTCGTGATTCTCGGCGCGGTTGAAGCCCCTCGGGATGGGGTTGGAAGGCACGTTTGTCGCGACGGCGCAGGTGAGGCCGTGCCTGGCGGCGGTGGGCCATTCGTCGGGGCCCAGAAGCTCGACGGAGGTGATGCCCATCTCCGCGGAGCGGGCGCAGAGGTCGTCGAGCTTGATGCCGCCATAGCACCAGCGGCAGACCGAGTGGCGGATTCGGCCCTTGCGGACCAGGGTGCCGACGACGTCGCCCGGCGCGGGCTTGGCGGGGTTGAGAGGCTTGGAAACGCCGGGCTGGAGAGCTGCGGCGCCGACGGCTGTGGCGGCCAAGCCCACGGCGCCCGCGAGCACGTCGCGGCGTTGGAGGCTCGGGGCGGGGCGGTCCGCGGGCGAAGAGCGTCGGCGTGGTGGTGGCTGTTTCATGTGGTGTGTCCGGGGGCGTGGAGTCTATCTGAGAGCGGGCGGGGTGTGCCAGCGAAACTGCCGGAAGGGGTCGATGATCTGAGTCGCGCCGGACTCTTCGGCGATGAGGGCGGCGGCGTGACAGCGTGTGAGGAGGGCATCGGCGTCGTCGGTGTCGAGGACGGAGAGAGCGGTGGAGAGGGCGTCTGCGTCCATCCCGCGGGGCGAGAGGACCAAGACGGTCCGGCTGGACTGGACGCCCAGACCGGTGCGTGGGTCGAGGATGTGCGAGTAGCGCCTCCCCCCCACCACCACGTGCTGGGTTGCATCGCCCGAGGTCGAAACGCCCGCGCGGGTGAGCCAGAGCGTACCGATCGGGGCCGAGTCGTCGCCCGAGCGGTCGCCTCGGATTTCGATGCGCCACCCCTCGGCCCCGGGGGGAGGGTCACCGGCGTAGACGTCGCCGGCGAGCGAGACGAGTGAGACGGGGAGGTTGTGCGATCGGAGCACGCCGACCGCGCGCTGCGCGGCGAAGCCCTTGGCGATGCCCCCGAGATCGAGCTGCATGTCGGCCCGAGCCGCGCGCACGGTGCCGTGCTGGAGTTCGAGCAGGCGAAAGCCCGACCGGGCCCGGGCGTCTGCGAGGGC
The DNA here is from genome assembly GCA_020853975.1 of Phycisphaerales bacterium. GTDB lineage: Bacteria > Planctomycetota > Phycisphaerae > Phycisphaerales > UBA1924 > RI-211. The sequence goes on along the minus strand of JADYXW010000002.1, from coordinate 11,135 downwards.
GGAGGCCTCGGGGAGCGTGCCGGAGCGGCGGGACTCTCGCCAGAGTCGGGTGAGGGGGCCGAGCGTCACGTCAAACGCCCCGCGCGTAAGTTCGGAAACCTCCCTCGCACGGGCGAGGACCATGTAGAGGTCGTCGCTCACCTGGACTGGGGTGGTGTGGCTCCTCGCGGGAAGGCGGCTGAGCTCGCTCGCGGGCTGGTAGTCGCTCATCATCGCGTCGAGGCGGGCGAGTTCCGCGAACGCGGCCTGGGCCGCGAGGGTCGCGGGCTCTGCGCCGGGCGCGTAGACGACGATGCGGGCTTGCACACCCATGCAGAGGCGGCTGAACTCGTGGCGCTCCAGGGGTGGTGAGGAGCAGGCGCCTGGGAGGGCTCCGGCGAGGAGGAGCAGGAGCGCGAGAACGGCCCTTGGAAGGCGGGTGGGCGGGGCGTTCACTGAGCCTCCAGATCGAAGACCTCGGTCATCTGCGTCCACCAGTCGCCCGGGCCCTGGCCCGGCGCGGGGGTCTGGAGCTCACGCATGAGCGAATCCCAGCGGGCGCAGGCGGGGTTGGACGCATAGGCCTGGTAATCCCGGGCGGGTTCGAATCCTTCGGGGGCCTCGAAGTACATGAAGAGCCGGCGACCGAGGAGGTAGATCTTCATGCGCCGCACGCCGCAGGCGCGGAGAGCGGCGACGACTTCGGGCCAGACGGCGCGGTGGTGGGCGAGGTAGGCGTCGACGACACCGGGGCCGTCCTTGAGGTCGAGGGCCTGGGCGAAAGAGCGGGTGCGCGCGTGCTCGGTCGTCATGCGATGTCCTTCGGTACGATGGGGCGGGCACTGTCTCGGGGCTCGTGGGAGGTCGGGGGAGAGAGGATCAGGGAACACGTCATGAAGCATGCCGTCATGTCCGCATTCTGTGTGCTGCTGGCCTGCGTGGTGGGGTGCGAGCGTTCGCCCGGGAAGCCGGCGGCCGCAGTGGGCGGCTCGTCGGTGCGGGTCGCGGTGATTCCGAAGGGTACGACGCACGAGTTCTGGCAGTCGGTGCATGCGGGCGCGAAGCAGGCGGGGGCGGCGCGGGGCGTGGAGGTGACGTTCCGGGGCCCTGAGCGTGAGGACGACCGCGAGCAGCAGATCGCGCTGGTGCAGAACACGATTGCGAGCAGGCCGAGCGCCATCGTGCTGGCGCCGCTGGACCACGCGGCGCTGGCGGGGCCGGTGCGTGAGGCGACGCGAGCGGGAATCCCCGTGGTGATCATCGACTCGGGGCTGGACGCCAAGGCAGGGGTGGACTTTGTGGGAATGGTGGCGACGGACAACACGAACGCCGGGCGGCTGGCGGGCGAGCATCTGAGGTCGCTGCTTGCGGGGGGCGGGAAGGTGCTGGTGCTGCGGTACCTTGAGGGGTCGCAGAGCACGACCCAGCGCGAGGAGGGCTGCATCGCGGCGCTGAGGGAGGGGGCGGGCATCGAGGTGATCGACCCGGGTCGGTACGCGGGGGCGACGCGGGCCCAGGCGCAGGAAGCGGCGGAAAACCTGATCGCGGCGACCCCTTCGTTCGACGCGGTCTTCTGCCCTAACGAGCCGACGACCTTCGGGATGCTGCTGGCGCTGAAGTCTCGCGGGCTGGCCGGGAAGGTGAAGTTCGTGGGCTTTGATTCGAGCGAGGCGGCGGTCGAGGGGATGCGGGCGGGGCACGTGCAGGGGATCGTGGTGCAGAACCCCATCCGCATGGGGAGGCTGGGGGTCGAGGCGGCGCTCGACCACCTTGCGGGCAAGCCGGTGGCGGCGGTGATCGACACCGGGGCCATGCTGGTGACGCCCTCGAACATGGACTCGCGGGAAGCGCGGGACCTGCTGTCGCCGGACCTGAAGGCGCTGCTGGGTGGTTGAGCGGCTGACACGGATGAAGATCCCTGCTGCAACTCGGTCGCTGCTGGGGCTGGCGCTGGTGGCGTGCGTCTTCGTGGCGCTGCCCCCCCACACGCTGCCCACGATCGCGGACCTGCGGACGGTGGCGGTGCACGCGGTGCTGGTGGGGATCGTGGGGATCGGGCTGACGCTGGTGATCGCGGCGGGCGGGATCGACCTGTCGGTGGGATCGGCGGTGTCGCTGTGCGGGGTGGTGGCGGCGCTCGCGGCGAAGGCGGGCGCGCCGCTGGTGGTGGTGCTGCTGGCGGGGGTGGCGTGCGGCGTTCTGTGCGGGCTGTACAACGCGGGCTTGATCTGGCTGCTGAGGCTGCCGGCGTTCATCGTGACGCTCGGGACGCTGGGGCTCTTCAGGGGTGTTGCGAAGTGGGTGTCGGGCAGCCGCACGGTGGTCGCGCCGACGCTTGGGCTCGAAGAGGTGATGCAGCCTGTGCCGCGGAACGGGGCGTGGGTGGTGGCGCCCGGGGTGTGGGTGCTTGTGGCGCTGGCGGTTGTGTTCGGGCTGGTTTTGGGGCGGACTGTGCTCGGGCGGCACATCCTGGCGATGGGCGGGAACAGCGAGGCGGCGCGGGTCGCGGGCGTGCCGGTGCGACGGACCGCGATGGCGGCATACGTGCTCTGCGGGCTGCTGGTGGGTGTTGCGGCGTGCCTGCAGTTTGGACGGATCACGGTGGGCGACCCCACGCTGAACGCGGGGCTGGAGCTTGAGGCGATCGCGGCGGCGGTGATCGGCGGCGCGGCGCTCACGGGGGGGACGGGGTCGATCCTTGGCACGGTGATCGGCGCGGTGATGATGGCGTATCTGCGGAATCGGTGCGCGGCGCTGGGCTGGCCGAACTTCGTGCAGGACATGCTGGTTGGGCACCTGATCATCGCGGCGGTCGCGATCGACCGGGTGCGGGCGATCTCTCGCGGATGACCCATGGACCCGGTGTTTGACCATCTGGTGCTGACGGCGTCGAACCCGGCGCAGGCGCGGGCGTATCGGCGGCAGCTCGCGGAGCGGGAAGCCGAGGGAGGGCTGCGGGGGATCGGCGCGTGGCACGTCATGGAAGACCCCGGCGGGCGGCGCGTGGGGTCGGGAGCGGCGACCTTTCTGGCGCTGCGGGCGCTGGCGAGAGGGCGGGGCGGCGCGGCGTTCGTGCGGCGGGCGCGGGTGCTTGTGCTGCACTCCGGCGGGGACAGCAGGCGCCTCCCCGCGTTTGCTGCGTTGGGCAAGGCGTTTGTCCCGCTGCCGGTGCGCGACGCGAGGGGAAGGCCGGCGGCGTTGATGGACCTGATCCTGCGGGACTTGTGCGAGGCGGCGCGGGGCGGGCTGGGGGCGAAAGAGGCGCGGCTGGTCGTGGCGTGCGGCGATGTATACCTGGGCATGGGGACGGCCGGAGTCAGCCTTTCGGGCGAGGGAGTCCGGTGTGCGGCGTTCCGCGCGCCCTTCCGGGTGGCGGCGAGGCATGGCGTGTTTGTGGTGGACGGGTCGGGGAAGGTGACGCGGGTGTTGCAGAAGCCCGGCCGACGGGAGGCAGCGGGCGCTGGGCGCGGGGGCAAGTTTCTCGTCGATTCCGGGGTGTTCAGCTTTGCGCCAGAGGCGAGCCTCCGTGTGCTGCGCGGGCTGGGAGCGGGGCCCTCGGCCGAGCGAGAGGGCACGCTTGGCAAGATCGCCAGGGGCGAGGCGCCGGCGTTGGACTTGTATCAGGACATCCCGACGGCGGCGCTCGCGCGGCATGGCGAGGACCGGCTGCGCGGGGCGCTGCGGGGAACGCCCTTCTCGGTGAGCGTTCTGCCCCGGTGCGAGTTCCTGCACGTGGGCACGACGAGAGAGCTGCTGGCGCTCCCGGAACGGCTGCTCCGCACGGGGCTGCCGGAGGGCTTCGCGCGCGCGGCGGGGGATTGGCGCGTGCTGCGCGACCGCCGCGAGAGGATGGTCGTTGGCTTGGACCGAATCCCCGGCTGGTTGCCCGTGAAGACCGGCCTGGCGGTGCTGCCTGTGGGCGCTCGCCGTTGGGCGGCGCTGACCTTCGGCGTTGATGACGACTTCAAGGCGTCGTGCGAGGCAGGCGGGACGCTGCTGGGACGGCCCCTGGCCTCGTGGGATGATGGCGGGCTGTGGCCCAGAGGGGCGGACCACACCCTGTGGAGCGCCCGGATCTGGCGGACGGGGAGCCGGCGCGAAATGCTCCGCATCGCGGCGGGGCTGTGCGCGGGGAGGCTTCCCCGGCCTTCGCAAGGCGGGAGGATGGCGCTGTCCGACCTTGTGCGGCGTGTCAATGGAGCGAGGCTGGCGGAGGCGTTGAGAGAGGCGGACCGCGAAGGTCTGCTGCGGGACCTTGGGCCGCGGGCAACGGTGTGGGCACTGCCCGCCCCCACCATCGCGGGGTTGGCGGGCAGCGCCAGAGAGGCGAGGCGGGTCGCGGCTGCGGCGGAGGCGCACGCCCAGAGGGCGGCGCGGGACGGGCGGGCCCGATGGTGGCGGATCGCCCAACTCGCGTACGAGAGGTGGCCCGCTCTGCGGGGACGCGCCGCACGGTGCGAGGGGCGGGTGTTCGAGTCGATCGCGCGGGAGTATTCAGAGCCGCGGCGGGTGAAGGTATCCGGTGCTGCGCGACGGTCCGGCGTTCGAGTGGTCGCGACCGCCCCGGCGCGGGTCGACCTTGCGGGAGGCTGGTCGGACACGCCCCCGATGTGCCACCGATTCGGCGGGCTGGTGGTCAATGCGGCGATAGGCCTGAACGGCGGGCACGCGATGGAAGTGACCTGCACCCGGCTTGAAGAGCCGCAGGTGCGCGTGCGGAGCATCGATCTGGGCCGCGTGCGGGCGATCCGCACGGCTGCGGCGCTGCGCAGGTTTGACGACCCGAGGGATTGGACAGCGCTCGCCCGCGGGGCGGTAGTGCTGTCCGGGATGTGTCCGCCCCGGGGAGGGCCGACGCTGAGAGAGTGGCTCCGGGATCGGGGCGGCGTGGAGATCACGATGCACTCGAGGGTGCCCAAGGGCTCAGGGCTTGGGACGAGCTCCATTCTCGGCGCGACGATCCTGGCGGCGGTCGCTGCTCTGGACGGGAGGGGCCAGCGGGCCGGGGCGCTTCTCAGCGCGACCAGCCGCCTGGAGCAACTGATCACGACCGGCGGGGGCTGGCAGGATCAGGCGGGCGGGCTGCTTGGGGGAATCAAGGTTGTGACGACCACGCCGGGGACGGGGCAGGCGCCCCGGATCGAACGAGTCCGGTCGCCGGGATTTGAGAGGCTGCTCTCGGAGCGCGGGGTGCTCTACTACACGGGGGAACAGAGGCTGGCGCGGGACATTCTGCGGTCCGTCGTTGGGCGGTTCGTGGACGAAGACCCGGCGGCCCTGCGACTGTTGGTGGAGATCAAGGCGGAGGCGCGCAGGCTGAGTACGGCGCTGCGGAGGGATGAGCCCGAGCTCGCCGTCGCGTGCCTGACGCGCGCCCTGGAGCTGAAATGTCTGCTGGACCCGGGGACAACGACGGCGAACATCCGCGCGTTGCTGGGCGAGGTGAGACCGCTGCTCTCGGGCTGGTGCACGCCGGGCGCCGGCGGGGGCGGATACGTGCTGTTGATCGCGCGGTCGCGCGCCGACCGCGAGACGTTGGAGCGCTTGCTCGCGCGGCGCGAGGGGCCTGCGGGCGCGGGCGTGACGGCGTGGAGCATCGACCATCGCGGGCTGCGGGTCAGCGTCGAGAGGGATGCGAGGCTCGGGGCCCGCGGCGAGGGCGTGAGGCGTCTGCCTCCACGATGATGCGACCCGCGGCGGCCATGGAGAGGGAGACAGGGCTCTTTCGGCCCGCCCGAACCGTGATGGCGTCCGCCCCCGGCTGGATGGAGCGGATGCTGATGGCGGCCCCGGGGACGAGCCCGGCGCGCGCGAGGAAGCGGAGGATGTCGGCGCGCTGGTCGGCGATGCGGACCAGGCGAACCTGATCGCCCGCCTTGCAGGATGCGAGGGGTGTGCCGCCTCCCGGAAGCACAACCCCCTCCGCGTCGGGGATGGGATCGCCGTGCGGGTCAGAGCGGGGTCGGCCCAGCATGTGGTCGAGCCGTTCGATGAGGCGGGCGGAGACGGCGTGCTCCAGCCGTTCAGCCTCCTCGTGCACCTCGGCCCAATCCATGCCGACGATGCAGACGAGGAAAGTCTCGATGACCCTGTGCCGACGGATGACGTCGGCGGCGGCGCGGCGGCCCCGCGGGGTGAGCCTGACCCCGCCGTAGCGGCGGTATGTGGCAAGCCCCTCGCGTGCGAGGCGCCGAACCATGGAGGTAGCCGTGCCCGCTGTGACGCCCACGCTGGCGGCAAGGCGGCCGACGCTGGCCTCTCCGGATCCGGTTTCCAGGCCCAGGGAGAAGATTGCCTTGAGGTAGTTCTCGACGGGTTCGCTGGGCATGAGGGTGGGCTGTTGACGGGGTCCGTGGCCCCGACTAATGTTTGAGCCGTCAAACATTGTACTTTGAATGCAGTGAGAGTGTAGCACCCCCGCTGACGGGGACCCCGGAGGCCAGGATGAGCAGAGCATTGGTGGTCATCGCGATGCTCATGGCGACGCTGCCCTGGGCGGGCTGCGGCAAGCCCGCGGCCCCGGGCGGGCCGCCCCTGGTCGTGGCGACTACCGGCATGGTGGGCGACCTGGCGCGGGAGATCGGGGGGGAGCAGGTGCGGGTGACGGCGCTGATGGGAGAAGGGGTGGACCCGCACCTGTACAAAGCCTCGCCCGGCGACGTGCGCCTGCTCTCGGATGCCAGGCTTGTGCTCTACAGCGGGCTGCACCTCGAGGGGAGGATGGGGGACCTGCTGGCGGGGCTTGGGAAGGAGAAGCCGACGATCGCGGTCGCGGAGACCATTCCGGCGGAGTCGTTGAGGCACACCGAGGCGTCGGGCGAGCACCCGGACCCGCACGTGTGGTTCGACGCGGCGCTGTGGGCCCGCGGGATCGACGTGACGCGGCGTGCGCTCGAGGGGCTCGACCCGGCCCGCGCGGGCGAGTTCAAGGCTCGTGCCGGGGCCTACGAGGGAGTGCTGCGTGCACTCGACGGGTATGCTCGCGCGTGCCTGGGAAGCGTGCCGCAAGAGTCGAGAGTGATGGTGACGGCCCACGACGCGTTCGGGTACTTCGGCCGGGCCTATGGCGTGGAGGTTCTCGCGATCCAGGGCATCTCGACGGACAGCGAGGCGAGCCTGCGGGACATCAACCATCTGGTGGACACGCTGACGACTCGGAAGATCCCCGCGGTGTTCGTGGAGAGCAGCGTGCCCCGGAAGACGATTGACGCGCTGGTCGAGGGGTGCGCCGCCCACGGGCACCGGCTGGCGATCGGCGGCGAGTTGTACAGCGATGCCCTGGGGAGCGCGGGCACGCCCGAGGGAACGTACGTCGGGGCGTTTGTGCACAACGTGGAGACCGTGACGCGAGCACTCGGGGGGCGTGTCCCGGAATCGAGGCCGGGCGTCCTGGCGGAGTACCTGGGGGCGAGGGGCGGGAAGGGGGGTGGACCGGGATGAGTGCATTGGCGGGCTCGAGCGCGACGCCGCAAACGCCGGTCGTCGACGTGCACGACGTCACGGTGGCGTACCACAGGCGCCCGGTGCTGTGGGACATTGACGTGCAGGTGCCCGCCGGGAAGCTGGTGGCGATCGTGGGACCCAACGGCGCGGGCAAGTCGACTTTGCTGAAGGCCGTGCTGGGGCTCGTGCCCCTGGCGAGCGGGCACGTCACGGTGTTCGGTGGAACTTTGCGGAGCGTTCGGCGGCGCGTGGGGTACGTGCCCCAGCGGGAGGCGGTGGATTGGGACTTTCCGATCACGGTCTCGGAGGTGGTGCAGATGGGCCGGTACGGCCGGCTGGGTTGGGTAAGGCGGCCCGGAGCTGCGGACCGCGAGATCGCGCGGGAGTGCCTGGCGAAGGTCGGGATGGAGGCGATGGGTGAGCGGCAGATCAGCCAGCTCTCGGGGGGGCAGCAGCAGCGGGTCTTTCTGGCGCGGGCGCTGGCACAGGACGCGGACCTCTACCTGATGGACGAGCCGTTCGCGGGAGTCGATGCGGCGACCGAGCGGGTGATCGTGGACGTGCTGCGGGGGTTGCGGGACATCGGCCGGACCGTCGTCGCGGTGCATCATGATCTGCAAACCGTACCGGAGTACTTCGACCACGTGATCATGCTCAACCTGCGGCTGGTCGCGGCGGGGCCGGTCGGCGCCACGTTCACGGGCGCGAACCTGCAATCGACGTACGGAGGTCGGCTCACGCTGCTGGACCAGGCGGCGGAGGCCATACGCACGGGAACGGTCGCGGAGCACTAGGCGTTGGACCAGTTGATCCGTCTGCTGACGCTGCAGGACGCGAACACGCGAACGGTGCTGCTCGGAACCACGCTGCTGGGGGTCGCCTCGGGCGTGGTGGGCGTCTTTGCCGTGCTGAGGAAGCGGTCGTTGGTCGCCGACGCTGTGGCGCACGCGTCGCTGCCGGGCGTGTGCGTGGCGTACCTGGTGATCGGGGACCGCAGCTTCGCGGGGTTCATGCTGGGGGCGATCGCGATGGGGCTGCTCGCGGGGGGCTTCATCGCGTTTGTGAGGGCCGCGACACGAACGAAGGAGGACGCGGCGATCGGGCTTGCCGTGGGCGGCTTCTTCGGGCTTGGAATCGCGCTCTCGCGGATCATCCAATCCACGCCCGGAGGTACGAAGGCGGGGCTGGACGGCTTCATCTTCGGCAAGGCGGCGAGCATGGTCAGCACCGACGCCATGCTGATAGGCGTCGTCGCGGCGGTCGTTCTGCTCGGGTGCGGGCTGATGTTCAAGGAGTTCCGCATGGTGTGCTTTGACCGGGAGTTTGCTTCCGGCCAGGGCTGGCCCACACTGAGGATCGACCTGCTGCTCATGGGGCTCGTCTGCGTCTGCACCGTGGCGGGACTGCCCGCGGTGGGCGTGGTGCTCATGGTCTCGCTCATCGTGATTCCCGCGGCGGCGGCGCGGTTCTGGACCGAACGACTGACCCCCATGGTGCTGATCGCGGGGGTGATCGGGGGCATGTGCGGCCTGTTGGGGACAGCCCTCAGCGCCACGCTGCCCGCTCCCGAGGGCGGGCTCTCGCGGGGCTGGCCCACGGGGCCGGTCATCACGCTCGTGGGAACCGCGATTTTCGTCTTCTCCCTGCTGCTCGCGCCGGAGCGGGGCGTCGTGGCGGTGGCGCTGCGGAGATGGAAACTCCGCCGGCGCATCGCGAGCCAGAACCTGCTGCGGAGCGTGTACGAGCACCTGGAGCGGGGAGGAGACCTGGGCGGTGCGTGGACGCCGGAGGTGCTGAACAGCGCGTCGGCTCGGTGCCTGCCCGCCGCGAAGCGCGCGGGGTTCGTGGAGCCCGTGGGAGGCGGGCTGGTTCTCACGAGGGCCGGCCGGGCGGCGGCGGCGCGGGTGGTGAGAGCGCACCGACTGTGGGAGATGTTTCTCATCAGTGGGGCAAGCCTCCCGACGGACCACGTGGACCGCGACGCGGACGAGATCGAACACCACCTCTCGCCGGAGCTACTCGCGCAGTTGGAGGCGAGGCTCGCGGCGGAAGGCCGGTTACCCGCGGGGGTTCCCCGATCCCCACATGAAACGACGCCGGCGCCGCGCGACGCGGAGGTGGCAGGCCCATGACTCTCCCCCACTGCGATCAGGTGCAGGCGGCGTGGGGCGGAGCGCTCTCGCTGGGCCTGGGTGCCACAGAGGCCTGGACGCTCGCGACCGCGGTGCTGTGTGCCGTAGGGTGCGGGGTGGTCGGGTGCTTTCTCGTGCTCCGGAGGCTCTCCCTCCTGGGGGACGCGATCTCGCACGCCGTGCTGCCTGGGCTGGCGGCCGCGTTCCTGATCACCCAATCGCGGGGCACAGTTCCGATGCTGGCCGGGGCGCTCGTGGTCGGCCTGCTAACGGGGTTTTTGTCCGCGGGGCTCAGCAGGTGGGGCCGGGTTTCTGAGGACTCGTCGCTGGGCGTGGTGTTCTCGTCGCTGTTCGCCCTGGGCGTGCTGATGGTCACTTGGGTAGCGCGGGACGTGGACCTGGACCCAGGGTGCGTGCTCTACGGGCTCATCGAGTTCGTGCCCTTTGACCGAGTGAATGTGGCGGGCCTTGACGTGCCCCGGTCGCTTGTCGGGATCGGCGTGATGCTGGTGGTCTCGGTGACGCTGATCGTGGTGTTCTTCAAGGAGCTGAGGATCACGGCGTTTGACCCTGCGCTGGCGACGACCATGGGGATCAGTGCCGCGGCGATGCACTATGGGCTGATGGGTGTGGTCGCAGCGACGACGGTCGTGTCGTTCGAGGCCGTGGGGTCGATCCTGGTGGTCGCGATGCTGGTGGCGCCGGGTGCGGCGGCGCAGCTCATGACGGACCGGCTGCACCGGATGCTGTGGATCGCGGCGGGGGTCGCGGCGCTGGCGGCGGCGCTGGGCTATGGGGCGGCGCTGGCGCTGAACACCTCGGTCGCGGGGATGATTGCGACGGCGTCGCTGGTGCTGTACGTGCTGGCGGCGCTCCTGGCCCCGGCGCATGGCTGGCTGCCGAGGCTTGGAAGGCGGTACGCGCTTTCGCTGAGAATCGCGCGCGAGGACCTGCTGGGGCTGCTGTATCGGCGGCATGAGGCGGCGCTCGCGACGGGGGGCGCCGTCGAGCCGCTGGCGGAAGCCGACGCGTGGCGAGCCGTGGGAGGCGGCGTGGTGGCTCGGCTGGCGACGCGCGGGCTGCGGGTGGCCGGCCTGGTAGACGCTGGGCGCGAGGGGCTGATCGCGACCGCCGCGGGTCTCGGCCGGGCGCGGGAAGTGATCCGGGGGCATCGGTTGTGGGAGAGCTATCTCGCGCGAAACCTGCCGCTGCCGGCGGACCATCTGCACGAACCCGCGCACCGGGCGGAGCACTTCCTGACGCCGCAGGCCATGGAGGCCCTGGGCGAGATGACCCCGGAGGCGGTGGACCCGCACGGGAAGCGGATTCCGCCGGCGGGCGGCAGGGGATGAGGCTGGGCGTGGGCGGGCACCCGCGGCGGAGGGCGGCTCGCGGCAGAGGGTCGAAGCGGACTTCAGAGGTGGCGGTGCTTGACCGATAGCACTGGCGGCGTATCGTTCCGCCCAGCCGCGGACCGGGGCGACTTGGCCAGCGGCGACAATCTGCGATTCCCTGATAGCTCAATGGTAGAGCGACCGGCTGTTAACCGGTAGGTTCCAGGTTCGAGTCCTGGTCGGGGAG
>JADYXW010000001.1 GCA_020853975.1 Phycisphaerales bacterium | reverse complement strand
GCCGTCACTGGGGCCTGCCGCTGACGCCGGGCGGCTCCGACGACGCGTTTGTGGTGGAGAACACGGTCCCCGAGGGCACAAAGGTGATCCTTGCCGCGGCAATCAGCGGCGACCTCACGGGGAAGGTGTCAACGGGTCAGGTCTTCCGATTGCAGGTCACCAACGGTGTGATCGCGGACGACGTGCGGGCCACGTGGCCATCGGGGTCCCCCGAGCTCGACACCGACACCAGCCTGTCGTACGCCATCGAGCACATCGAGGCCAAGGCCATCACGGGGCGCATTATCGCGGGCGACGAGATCGGACCGCCCGCCAACCCGCTCCCTGTCTACTGCTCGATCCGCAACATCCGCGTCGGCGTCGGCTACGAAGAAACTACCCAGGGCATCCGAGGCGACATCTACGCCTACGGCGGGCACGTCCGCAACATGGAGTCCGCCGGGGACATCGGCACCGCGCACATCCCCGTGAAGATCAACGCCGGCTACGGCCTGACGAACCTCACATGCAGCGCACTTGTGAACCAGCAGACCGCCGCCCGGGACGTACACGCCCACATCCGGACCAACTATCGCGCCACGCTGACCGACGCGACCTACGACACGCTCGGCTGGATCAGGAACATCCGAGTGAGCGGCGACCTCAACGGCTCGATCGAGGCCAACATCCTGAGGCCTTTCCCAGTGTCGGGCGACGGGTCGCCGGGAGGGTACGAATACTCGAACCCGAACGGCAACTCTTTTGGCATCTTTGTTGCCGGCGACGTCAACGCCGCGGTCACGCTTCGCCAGGGAGTTCTCGTTTCATCCATGCGTGCGGCGCAGTTCAACGGGCCGATCACCATCGAGACGTACCTCAAGGGCGAGATCGTGGCCACCTCGGGCGGCATTGTCTCGCTCGCTGTCGGCACCGAACCGCACTCGGGGACCCTGCCCGGCGTGAACCAGTTCTGGGGCAGCGGGTTCATCGCCGGCTATGCCAAGCCTGACTGGGACCCGTCGGTCCTCGCGCCCTTTGACTGCTCGCATTTCCGGGTGGTGGTCAACGAGCCGCCTTCGCTCATCCGGGCGGCGACGTCCATCGGCTACCTCTTCATCAAGCGGATGGTCGAGGCAAACAAGATCGTGCCGCCGCTGGTCGAGGCGCCCCAGATCGACGTGCTGCGGATCGGCCTCATGGACCGCGGCGTGATCTGGTCGGGTGTGCGGTCGGACTGCACGCCCACATACCCGAATGAGTGTCATCAAGGCCCGACGCCGTGTGCGTGCTCCACCGACACCTTCTTCGGAGTTCGGTGCGGCGCCGACCCAACGGACCCGGCCTCCTACGTGGTGCTGGGCGACGCCGAGATCGAGGACGCGTGGGGCCGCATCTACTCCGGCGGGGCCCCTGTATACGACACCGCTCTCTTTGTTGCCAGCTTCGACCGGTTAGACATCGAGCATCGACTGCTCGCGAGTCTGTACCTGCTCTCGCTGGACGAGTCCCAGAACCTGCGCATCGGTTGCTCACTCGGGTTGGAGGGCAACACCAGTACAGGGCGTCTCTACGTGTCCGAGGCGGGCGGCCTGCACGGCCAGATCACGATCAACGCCCATGGTGCGGCAGGCACAAACGGGGGTGGCTGCGAGGCGCCCTCAGGCGAGTTTCAGGACGTCGGCTGGTGGCACAATGTTGATGTGATGGCCGATCCGGGACCCCCGCCCATTTGGTACAAGCTCAGCCGGCCCGCGCGCGATCCCGGCACCGAGCTCGATTACGCACCCTACTACGACCGCCTCCCCCTCGACCTCGGGGGCGGGGCCATCGGCCAGGTCCCGTTCCACCTCCACGACCTCGCCTGCGACCCGCCGCTGACCGAGGACATCGAGGGCCGCACGTTCTCGAACGCGGCGTTCTGCCAGTTGCCCTCCACCGGCTCCGGCGAGCCCTACGACCTCGCCAGCATCACGCTTGATTTCTACGGCCCGGTGCGCACCTGGCCCATGTTGCCCGAGGTGCCCGACGACGAAGAGACCCCGATCTCGGTCGTCTCGATCTCGGACACAACCGGCTACGACTACGCCCGCGATCTTGATGTCACGGTGACGCGCGGCACAGGCGGCCCGCTGTCAAGAGCCGTCGTGGTGAAGGGCCGTCCGGGCGTGCTGCTGCCTGTGGGCACGTACATCGTGAAGCCGCGCCGGGCCGGGGCGTACCCAATGCTCTGCGATGGACTCTTCGACGCCGCGCCCGCGACGCCCGTCGCCGACTTCGCGTACCTGTTCAAGCTGTGGTCCGACTGCAACCGCAACGGCGTGGACGACACCGCCGACATCGCCGCGGACCCGGTGCTGGACATCTGGCCCCATGACGGCCGGATCGACGACTGCAACCAGTGCGACGGCGACTACACCCTCGACGGCAACGTCGACCAGGATGACATCTCGTGCTTCACCGGCCTCGTCGGCGGCGATGTCACCAGCGGCTGCTACCAGGGCCTCGTCAACTACCTCGCCGGGCTTGGCCTCCAAGACCCGGCGGGCCAAATCTCCACGCTGCTCGACGTGAACAACGACGGCAACGCGGACCAGGACGACGTCTCCGCCGTCATCAACATCGTGGGCGGGGGTGGGTGCCCGTAGGCGGGCCGCACGCCCGCACGGCTCCTACGCGACGCCGGCAGCCCGCTCGATCCACCCGCCCCCCAGCACCAGGTCCGGGTCCGCCGCGTCATACAGCACCACGGCCTGCCCGGGTGCAACCGCGACCTGCGGCTGGTCGAACTCGACCGAGAACCGCCCCGTCCGCCCGCTGGGCGTGGGTCCG